>NZ_JBIAUR010000002.1:0-915641 GCF_042893105.1 Streptomyces sp. NPDC001663
AAACGCCCGGTTACATTCCGAACCCGGAAGCTAAGCCTTACAGCGCCGATGGTACTGCAGGGGGGACCCTGTGGGAGAGTAGGACGCCGCCGAACAAATTGTGAGAAAACCCCGCACCATTCGGTGCGGGGTTTTCTGCGTTTAGGGTGGTGTCATGCCAACGCGCTACGACCTTGTCATCTTCGACAACGACGGCGTCCTCGTCGACAGTGAGCCCATCTCCAACCGGCTCCTGGCCGCCTATCTCACCGAGCTGGGGCATCCGACGTCGTACGAGGACTCCCTGCGGGACTACATGGGTTCCGCCATGCACCGCATACATGATCTGGTCGAGGAGCGGAGCGGGCAGCGGTTGCCGGCGGACTTCGACGACGTATTCCACTCGCGCGTGTTCGCCGCGTTCGAGCGGGAGTTGAAGCCGGTGGCCGGCGCCGCGGACGTGCTCGAGGAGCTGGCGGCCGACGGGGTTCCGTACTGTGTGGCGTCCTCCGGGAGTCATGAGCGGATCCGGGTGGGGCATCGGACGACCGGGCTGGATCGGTGGTTCGACGACTCGCGCATCTTCAGTGCCGAGGACGTGGGGCGGGGGAAGCCCGCGCCGGATCTCTTTCTGTACGCGGCCGAGCGGATGGGGGTCGCGCCGGAGCGGTGTTTGGTGGTGGAGGACTCGCCGTTGGGGGTGCAGGCGGCTGTTGCGGCCGGGATGGACGTGTACGGGTTCACGGCCATGACGCCTGCCGAGCGGCTCACCGGAGCCACTCAACTCTTCTCCGGCATGGGGGAGTTGTCAGGGCTGCTGCACTGACATTTGTCACGCCGAGCTCCGGACGATCGTTTCTACTGGCGCTCAGGTGCCGGACGCCAAGCTATGAGCATGACGACGAACGCGGTTCCTCAGGGTCAGTCCAGCAGCCAGAGCCTCCTCACCAACCTCAAGCCGCTGCTCGTGGATGTGGCGGTGCCCCTCGGGTCGTACTACCTGCTCAAGGACGGCTTCGGGATGAGCACCTTCGCGGCGCTCGCCTGGAGCAGTGTGGTGCCGGCGCTGCGGACCGTGTGGAGCGCGGTCAAGGAGCGGCAGACCAACGGGCTCGCCGCCCTCATCCTCGTCGTGAACGTCGTCGGGCTGGTGCTGAGCTTCGTCTCCGGCGACCCGCGGCTGATGCTCGCCAAGGACGGCGCGGTCAGCAGCACCGTCGGCATCGGGATCCTGGTCTCCGTGGCGCTGGGCAAGCCGATGATGACCGCGGGGCTCAAGCCCTTCCTGGTGAAGGGGAACGTCGCCAAGGAGGCCGCCTGGGAGCGGCTGGCGGCCGGGACCGCGGCCGGGTCGGTGGCCTTCCGGCGGCACGAGCGGGCGTACTCCGTGGTCTGGGGTGTGGCGCTGCTCGCGGAGTGCGTCGCGCGGGTCGTGGGGGCGTACACGATCCCGGTGGACACGATGGTCTGGCTCGGCACCGTCTTCCTGATCAGCGCGATCGTCATCGGCATGGTCGTGGGTGGTGGTCTTGCCGCCGAGCCGATGGAGAGGCTGCTCTCCGAGGAGGCGAAGGGTGCCGCCGAGGGCGCCGAGCCTGCGGTCGCTCTCGCCAAGTGATCCGAGTGACAAAGGTAAAGCTGAAGGAAATTCATCTTTGGCCGGATCTACCCACAGGTAGTCAGGGGCCCTACGCTCGCCGCCATGACAGATGTGCTGCGGCGCGGTAGGGCCTCTTTGGCGTTCAGCTTCTTCGCTCAGGGCGCCACCTTCGCCCTGCTGGTGACCCGCATTCCGGCCATCCAGGACCGGTACGGGGTCTCCGACGCGTTGCTGCCCGTGTTCCTGGCCGCCGTACCCATACTCGCCGGCGTCGGCAGTGTGACGACCGAGCAGCTGGTGAAGCGGATATCTCCGAGTCTGTTGCTGCGTTGTCTGCAGCCGGTGGTGATGCTGGCGCTGGTCGGGGTCGGGTCGGGGGACCAGCTGGTCGAGCTGGGGATCGCGCTGGCCGCCTTCGGGCTTGCCGTGGGCGGGCTCGACGCGTCGATGAACATGCTCGGGGTGAGCCTGCAGCGGGCATACGGGCGCAGCATCATGCTCAGTTTCCACGCGGCGTTCAGCCTGGGCGGGATCGTGGGGGCCTCGCTGGCCTGGGCGGGGGCGCACTGGCATCTCGCGCTGTGGGTGTCGTATCTGCCGGTCGTGGCTGTGTTGTTGCCGGCCGCGCTGGTGGCGAGCTTCTGGTACGTCGACGGGAAGGCCTCCGCGGCCGTACAGGACGAGCCGGTGAAGGGGGAGGGGCAGGCCGTCGTCTTCAAGCTGCTGCTGCCGCTGTGTCTGGTGATGACCTTCGCGTACATCGGGGACTCGACCGTCTCCAACTGGAGCGCCAAGTACCTGAAGGACGTGCTCGGGAGCTCCGAGCAGCTGTCGACGGTGCCGTACAACGTCTACATGGTGACCACGCTGCTGGGGCGGTCGCTGGGGGACTCCGGTGTACGGCGGTTCGGGGCCGTGGCGGTCGTGCGGATCGGGGCGGTGGTGGCGGCGCTGGGGTTCGCGGTGGTGGCCGTGGCGCCGGGGGCGTGGGTCGGGATGCTCGGGTTCACGCTGCTGGGGCTGGGACTGTGCGTGCTGGTGCCGCAGACCTTCGCGGCGGCCGGGCGGCTGTTCCCGAATGCCTCCGATGCGGCCGTCGCGCGGCTCAACGTGTTCAACTACGTCGGCTTTCTGATCGGCTCGCCCTTGGTGGGTGCGCTGGGGGACGCGTGGAGCTATCGCTGGGCCATGCTCGTGCCGATGGTGTTGGTGCTGGTGACCCTGGTCTACGCCCGGTCGTTCGCTCCTCAACCGGACCGATACGGTGGCGGGCATGAGCGGCCGCGCACAGCTGATGTGGGACGAGGCAGTAACGGGCTATGACTTCGGTCCGGACCATCCGATGGATCCGGTCCGGCTCGCCCTGACCAGGCGTCTTGTAGATGCCTTCGGGCTGGACAAGGACGTCGACGTGGTGGCGGCGAAGCCCGCCGGGGAGTCGACGCTGCGGCTCGTCCACCGGGAGGATTACATCGAGGCGGTGAAGGCGGCCTCGGTCGATCCGGAGGCGGCCGATCAGGCCTACGGGCTCGGGACGATGGACGATCCCGCATTCGCCGGGATGCACGAGGTCTCCGCGATGATCGCCGGGCAGTCGGTGGGGGCCGCGGAGGCGGTGTGGCGCGGGGAGGCGCTGCATGCCGTGAACTTCGCGGGCGGGCTGCACCATGCGATGCCCGGGGGTGCCTCGGGGTTCTGCATCTACAACGACGCCTCGCTTGCGATCGCGCGGCTGCTGGAGCTGGGGGCCGAGCGCGTCGCGTACATCGATGTGGACGTGCACCACGGGGACGGGGTGCAGGCGGCGTTCTGGGAGGATCCGCGGGTTCTGACGATCTCGCTGCACGAGCACCCGCGGACGCTGTTTCCGCAGACCGGGTGGCCCGAGGAGACGGGGGCGGACTCGGCGGAGGGGGCGGCGGTGAACGCCGCGCTGCCTGCCGGGACCGGGGATGCGGGGTGGCTGCGGGCCTTCCATGCCGTCGTACCGGAACTGATCGCCGATTTCCGGCCGCAGGTGCTGGTGACGCAGCACGGGGCCGACACGCACTTCGAGGACCCGCTCGCGCACCTGGCGGTGTCGCTGGACGCGCAGCGGGCCGTGCAGGTCGCCTGCCATGAGCTGGCGCACGAGTACGCCGACGGGAAGTGGGTCGCGCTCGGCGGGGGCGGATACGCGGTGGTCGAGGTCGTGCCGCGGTCGTGGACGCATCTCGTGGCGATCGCGGCGGGGCGGGAGATCGCGCCGGAGGCGATGATCCCGGAGGACTGGCGGCAGGAAGTGTTCGCGCGGACGCGGCAGTTGGCGCCGGCGCGGATGACGGACGGGCGGTGGCCCGTGTCGTACGCCGAGTGGGAGGCGGGGTACGACCCGGCGGACCGGCTGGACCAGGCGGTGCTGGCCACTCGGCGGGCGGTGTTTCCGTTGCGGGGGCTGTTGGCGTGACGCCGGGGCCACGCCGACAGGCCGTCGCGTCGGATCAGGTGCAGAGGCCGTTGTCCGAGTTGTAGTAGATGTCGATCGAGCCGCTCCAGGTCAGGCACTGACCGTCGTCGGGGGCGTCCTTGTACACCGGGCCCGCGTAGCTGGTGTAGGAGCCGGAGTCCCTGGCCTCCCCGCTGCTGTACGGCCAGGTGTCCAGCGTGACCTCCATGAAGACGCGGGTGCCCGGGGTGGTGCGCACCGTGACCGCGCAGACCTTGCCGGCGTCCTTGTTGAAGGTCACGAACGTGGTGGCGGGGATGGTGGACTGGGAGCTGTGGATCGGCGTGGCCCGGATGACGTCGTAGCCCTTGCCGCAGGCGCCGTTGTAGGCGGTGGGCGTGGCGGCCGAGGCCGGCGTGGTCGCGGCGAGCGTGCCGCCCAGGGCGAGGACGGCGAGGGCGCCGGCGGTGGCTGCCTTGCGACGGATCGGCTTCATGGTGTTCCCCCTGTTGATGTCTTGGTCAATGCGCTGTGAACGGTTGGTCGTTGCCGTCCACGCAGGGTGAGACCCGGGTGGCCCCCTGACAGTTGTGGGGCTTTGTGTCGCCGTTCTGTCACCGGTGTCACGAGGGCCGTTACGCCAACTGTGCGGTGTTTGCCCGTTCGCATGGCTGCGCTCAGTCCCCTCGGCCACCATCGAGACGTGTTGAGCACCGGAGCCCTGCGCGCCCATCTGCTGGCTGCCCGTCTCGCCGGGCCGGTGGCCACGTCGCGGGAGGAGAGCCTCCGTAGCTACCGGCTCTTCGCCGCTCGGGATCCTCGCGTTCTGATCGGTCTTGATCCCGAATGGACATGGCGCCAGCGGGATTTGATCGAGTTGATGGCGGACAAGTGCGGGGTTTCGGCCGATCCGCAGCATGTCTCCGGCCATGATGTGATCGATCCGGAGCGAACTTTGAGCGCTCTGGATGCCTTCGCCGAGCGTCTCGCCGCTGCGGCCCAGCGCAGCGCCCCCGTGCTCCTCGGCACCGGCCATCCGCACCGCCTGCTCGGCTTCTACGCCGCCTTGGCGGACGCGTTGTCGGCGGCTGGATGTACCGTCCTCACACCGGCGCATGGTCACTGTGTCGACATAACGACCCGGTTCGGTCTACGCACGTACAACCTTGACTACGTACAAGGAGTCGCGCTGGTGCGGGAACCCGGCGCCTCTCGCCCCGGTTGTGCGACCGGCGCACACACGCACTCGCCGCTCCCGGTTCGTACCGCGCTGGCCGCGGCGGCCGAGGCCGGCGGGCCGCTTCCCGAGCTGGTGGTCGGGGACCACGGCTGGGTCTGCGGGGCAGGTCAGCTGGGGTTCGAGGCCATTGGTCTTGCCGATACGGACGACCCCGCGCTCTTCGTGGGGGAGGCGGAGGGGTCCGTGTCCGTCGTAGTTCCACTTGATGACGCTGTGCGGTCTGATTACTACCGGCCGCTTACCCGCTACGTACTCAATCGAGCGTGTCTGTCACAGTAGGCCGCCGATGGGTGCACCTCTTCCCCACTCGCATCACCCGCCCCTACATTGGGGAGTGAGCACGCAGCGACGAAGAGTCACCGGAAGGGGAAGCCGGTGGCCGTCGAGTGCGGAAGGTTCAGGTGTGTCATGGCTGCAGAGCAGAGGCCTCTGAGCGAGGTTCAGTTCCTTACCGTGGCGGAGGTCGCCTCGGTGATGCGAGTGTCGAAGATGACCGTGTACCGGTTGGTGCACAGCGGTCATCTGCCCGCGATCAGGGTGGGGCGGTCCTTCCGCGTCCCCGAGAACGCGGTTCACGAGTACCTTCGCGAGAGCTATGTGGGGGTGGAAACCGCCTGACGGCGTCCCGGGGGGATCCTCAGGGCACTTCGGGATCTCCCCCGGCTCTGCCTCGATTACGAGCTCAGCGCTCGGACGGGTAGGCTGGCCCCTCGTAGGTCGTATGGGCCCCGGCGCCCAGCACCGAGTGATGAGAAGTGAGCGAGGGTAGTCGTGGGCTCTGTTATCAAGAAGCGGCGCAAGCGGATGGCGAAGAAGAAGCACCGCAAGCTGCTCAAGCGCACGCGCGTTCAGCGTCGCAACAAGAAGTAAGCGGCGCCGTAAGAGCGTGTTCTGTGGCCCCCCACCGCAATTGGTGGGGGGCCACACGCGTCTGCGGTTCACAGAAGCTCCCAGAAGCGCACGGGACCTCGCACAAGCCCTGAGCCTACGCACGTCTTTCACATGGCTTGGTCTGTTCGTAGGCCTGTGGATGTCGTCACTTCGTGCATTGGGTGGTCATCACAGCGCAACATCGACCCGCTAAGTTGGCCACACACGGGGAACGCGGCACGCTACGAATACCGGAATGGGCTGGAAGGAAGGCGCAGATCTTGGGCAAGGTCGTGCTCGTGACCGGAGTGGCCCGCAGGTTGGGGGGCCGGTTCGTACGACGGATCCAGCGTGACCCGCAGGTGGACCGGGTTGTCGCCGTGGACGCGGTCCCACCCGAGCATCATCTCGGTGGTGCCGACTTCATCCAGGCGGACATCCGGCAGCCCACCATTGCGCGTGTGCTCGCCGAGACGGGTGCGGACACCGTCGTACACATGGATGTGAGCGCGACCGGGCTGGGCAGTGGCAGCCGGACCGCGATCAAGGAGACCAATGTCATCGGCACCATGCAGCTGCTCGGTGCCTGCCAGAAGTCGCCGGCCGTGAAGCGGCTTGTGATCAAGTCCAGTACGAACGTGTACGGGTCGGCGCCCCGTGATCCCGCGGTGTTCACGGAGACGACCCCGCCCAAGTCCCTGCCCAGCGGCGGCTTCGCCAAGGACACGGTCGAGGTCGAGGGGTACGTGCGCGGCTTCGCGCGGCGGCGGCCGGATGTCGCCGTGTGCGTGCTGCGGTTCGCCAACATCCTGGGGCCCACGGCGGACACGCCGCTCGCCTCCTACTTCTCGCTGCCGGTCCTGCCGACCGTTTTCGGCTACGACCCGCGGCTGCAGTTCGTCCACGAGGACGACGTGATCGAGGTGCTGCGCATCGCCTCGCACGAACCGCAGCGGGGCACGCTCAACAGCGGCACCTTCAACATCGCCGGCGACGGCGTCCTGCTGCTGTCGCAGTGTTCGCGGCGGCTCGGCAAGCCCACCGTGCCCCTGCTGCTGCCGGCCGTCACCTGGGCAGGCTCGCTGGTCCGTACGCTGGGAGTGACCGATTTCTCGCCCGAGCAGATCCGGCTGCTGACGCACGGCCGGGTCGTGGCGACGGACCAGATGCGGGAGACGCTCGGATTCCGGCCGAAGTACACGACGGCGGAGACCTTCGCGGAGTTCGCGCGCAGCCGTGGACCCGGGCTCCTTCCGCCGGAGGCCCTTGCGGGGGCCGTCGACCGGATCGCCGCGCTGCCCCTACCGGGCAGCGGCCACCCCCCGACGCAGAGCGCCAACTGAGGAGCGCATCAACGATGGCGGATGCCAAGGTCATTCCGTTCGACGACGACCGGTCCCGCGGGAGCGCCGTACAGCGGCCGTCGCGGCGCCGGGGCGTGGGGAGCCGACGCAAGGCCACGGAACCCGCGCTGGTCGGCGACGTCCAGCCCCTGCCCAGCCGGGCGCCCGCGCAGGATGATGTTCCCGTGACGCATGAGGAACAGCCGCCCCAGCGGCCGCAGGACGGCGGCGGCCTGGAGCGGCGTGTGGCGAGCGGCCTGAACTTCCTGCGCCGCCGCCTCACCGGTGACTACGAGGTCGACGACTTCGGCTACGACGAGGAGCTGACCGACCAGGTCCTGATGTCCTTGCTGCGGCCGGTGTACGAGAAGTACTTCCGGGTCGAGGTGAAGGGCGTCGAGAACATCCCGTCCGAGGGCGGCGCGCTGATCGTCGCCAACCACTCCGGCACGCTGCCGCTGGACGGCCTGATGATGCAGGTCGCCGTCCACGACAACCATCCGGCCGGCCGGCATCTGCGGCTGCTCGCCGCCGACCTGGTCTTCATGCTGCCGGTGGTCAACGAGCTCGCCCGCAAGCTCGGGCACACCCTGGCCTGCGCGGAGGACGCCGAACGGCTGCTGGCGCAGGGCGAGGTGGTCGGGGTCATGCCGGAGGGCTTCAAGGGCATCGGCAAGCCCTTCAGCGAGCGCTACAAGCTGCAGCGCTTCGGCCGCGGCGGCTTCGTCTCCACCGCCCTGCGCAAGGGCACGCCGATCATCCCGTGCTCGATCGTCGGGGCCGAGGAGATCTTCCCGATGATCGGCAACGCGAAGACATTGGCCCGCGTCCTGGGCTTCCCGTACTTCCCGCTGACGCCGACGTTTCCGTGGCTGGGTCCGCTCGGTGCGATCCCTCTCCCGACCAAGTGGACGATCCAGTTCGGCGAGCCGATCCTGACGGACGGCTATCCGCCGGAGGCGGCCGAGGACCCGATGCTGATGTTCAACCTGACGGACCAGGTCAGGGAGCAGATCCAGCACACGTTGTACAAGTTGTTGGTGCAGCGGAGGTCGGTGTTCTTCTGACCGTTCTTACAGGCTTTTCTGTACGACGACGGGGGCGTCCCTCCTGAGAAGGGCGCCCCCGTCGTCGTACGGACTACTGGCCTGTGTCCTCGCCGTTGATGCCGAGGCCCGGCAGCAGGCCCGGGAGGAGTGGCGGGATCGTCACCTGCGGTTCGGTGGACGGTGTCTTGCTCGCCGACGGGGAGGCGCTGTCGGTGTCCTTGGGCGGGTCGAGCAGGCCGCCGGTGCTGCCGCCGATGAGGCCGCCGCCGGTGGACTCGGCCGACTTGCTCGGGCTGCTGGAATGGTTGCCGACGGAGGAGCCGTCGCCGGTGCTGGGGGCCGCCGAGCCCCGGCCGGAGCCGGACGTGTTCGTGGACGCCGTACCCGAGCCGTGTCGCTTGCTGTCCCCGCCGCCCTTGGCCGGGGGCTGCGGGAGCAGGGACTGCAGCGGGGCGACCTCTTCGTCTATGGCGGCGAACACCGACGTCACCTGCTGGCTGACGTCCACGAGTTGGACGGGGAGCCGGTCGCGCAGGGCGCCCCAGGCATCGCGGTGGGCGAGCGAGAAGGTGGACAGGGCCTGGATGGGGCCGAGGGACTTGGGGTCGCGCTCGTACGCCTCGTGCAGCAGGCGGTGGCCCTCGGAGGCGTCGTGGGTCATGCCGGACAGGGTGCGGCGGATCTCACCGAGGGACTCGTGGTCGAGGTGGCCGCTGCGGCCGCGCTCCATGAGGCGGCGGGCCTCGCTCAGGCGGGTGGAGGCCTGGTCGAGGTAGGCGACGCCACGCTCGTCGTCCCCGTCGGACATGTAGTTGAGCTTGAAGTCCTCGATGCCGCGCTTGAGGCCGTAGAGCGAGTCGCCCGGCAGCGCGTCCGAGCTGGCTGCTGCGACTCCGCCGAAGGCCCCCGCGGCGACACCGACGCTGAGACCGCCCGCGGCAAGGCCCTTGGTGAGCCGGGAACGGGGTCGCAGCTTGCCCAGCGGGCTCGCCCGGTGCGCGCCCCGGGAGCGCTGCCCCGGTACCGACGGGTCCGCCGCCTCGCCGCCGGCGCCCTCCTGCAGCATGGCCTCGAACGCGGCCACCAGCTGGGCGCGCTGAACGACCTTGACCTCGGGGTCCAGCTCCGGTCTGGGCAGTTCGTCGAGACGGTCCGCGAGGGCCAACAGGCGGCCCTGCTCGGTCTGTTCCGCAGCAGCCGGGGCCGCCGGGGCCGGTCCTTCGGACTGCTCGGCCGCCGTGTCCCGGTCGGACTGCTCCTCCAGGGCCTGGGCGAAGGCGTTCGCCCGCCGGTGTGCCGATACGTTCGCGATCACTGGCGGCACCTCCTCTCGTGATGACGGTCGGCTCCCCAGGGGGTCCTGAGGGTTGCACACCCTGACCACAACCACACGATCGAGTGATCGGAGTCGGCCAGGGAGTGACCACAGGGAGCCTGCATCCCGCACAACGAGCGGCGCGGCACTTGGGTTACGGACGACGGATGGTCGGATCGGGAAGTCAACGGACTTTCACAGACAGCGAGTTGGACGTCACTGAGTGTGTCGGTCGGCCAATCGCCGGGTCCGCTGCCGGGTCCGTGTGTTCCGTCAGCGCGCGTCGTCCGGGAGGAGGCGGGCGAGGGTGCGTACGGCTCGGTACTGGAGAGTCTTGATGGCGCCCTCGTTCTTGCCCATCACGCGGGCGGTCTCGGCGACCGAGAGGCCTTGGAGGAAGCGGAGTGTCACGCACTCCTGCTGCTGGGGGTTGAGGCGTCGCACGGCGTCGAGCAGCGCGGCGTTGGAGAGGGACTCCAGGACGGAGTCCTCGGGGGAGCGCTCGACCTCGTTGGCGTCGAGCATCTCGCCGGTGGTCACCTCGAGGCGGAAGCGGCTCGACTTGAAGTGGTCGGCCACGAGGTTGCGGGCGATGGTGACGAGCCAGGCGCCGAAGTCGCGGCCCTGCCAGGTGAAGGTGCCGATGCGGCGCAGCGCGCGCAGGAACGTCTCACTGGTGAGGTCCTCGGCGGTGGCCTTTCCGCCCACCCGGTAATAGATGTAGCGGTACACGGTGTCGCTGTACTGGTCGTAGAGCCGGCCGAAGGCGTCCGCCTCGCCGGCCTGGGCGCGTTCGACGAGGTCCATCATCCGGGCGCTGTCGCTGTCCGCGGCCGGGCGGCGGGTGGTGGTGGCACCGCCCGCACGGCCGCGTCTCCCGGCGACGGCGCTGCCGTCGGCGAGCGCGTAGCACGGGCCGACGGGGGTGGTGGCTGCGGCGAAGGCAGGGACGGCGTACGCGGTGGGGACGAAGCCGCGCAACAGGTTGTGGACCGTTGCGCGCAGCGTAGCCAGGCCCGAGGCGTCAACCCCGACGTGTGGGTACACGGGACTCCCAGAGGCAGAGCTTCCATCACGTGCAGTGCGGGACCGTTCACCCGTCGTAGCGACGGAGGGGTACCGGTTTGCGTCTGAGGAGAATAACGCTTCGTGCAGGCGCTGCTACACCCAGTTGCTCAAATCATCGATTACGTCGCTTCTGTAACCGATTGACGCACGATCAAGTGCCGTAGCGTGACCGGTTGTTGATCGATTGAGTTCGGGTTACGGCTGAGAACGGGGCGTGTTGTGGCCGTGTGCAGCCAATGCGACTGGACAGGGCGGGTGTGCGGTCCGCTCGTACGGATTGGCGTGTTTGCGGCGGAGGGGTCCGAGAACGAAAGAGGGGCGTCGCGGTGCGACGCCCCTGTTCGAGTGGGTTGTGAGGTCCTAACGGCGCCTGCGGTGCAGGGCGATGGCCGCAGCCGTGCCGCCGGCCACCGCGCCGACGCCGGCCGCCGCCGGGATGCCGACCTTGGCGGCCTTGCGGCCCGTGCGGTAGTCGCGCAGGCGCCAGTCCAGGGTGCGGGCGTGTTTGCGGAGCTTGGTGTCCGGGTTGATGGCGTAGGGGTGGCCGACGAGCGAGAGCATCGGGATGTCGTTGTGGGAGTCGCTGTAGGCGGCGCAGCGGGAGAGGTCCAGGCCCTCCGCGGCGGCCAACGCCCGTACCGCTTCGGCCTTTGCCGGGCCGTGGAGCGGTTCGCCCACCAACTTGCCCGTGTAGACGCCGTCGACGGACTCGGCGACCGTGCCGAGGGCGCCGGTGAGGCCGAGGCGCCGGGCGATCACCGTGGCGATCTCGACCGGTGCCGCTGTGACCAACCAGACCTTCTGGCCTGCGTCCAGGTGCGCCTGGGCGAGGGCGCGGGTGCCCGGCCAGATGCGCTCGGCCATGTACTCGTCGTAGATCTCCTCGCCGATCGACTGGAGTTCGGCGACGCGGTGGCCCTTCACGATGGACAGGGCCGAGTCGCGGGCCTCCTGCATGTGTTCCGGGTCCTCGACGCCGGCGAGGCGGAACCATGCCTGCTGCCAGGCGAACTTGGCGAGGTCGCGGGTCTCGAAGAACTTCCGCTTGTACAGACCCCGCCCGAAGTGGAAGAGGGCAGCACCTTGCATCACGGTGTTGTCGAGGTCGAAGAAGGCAGCAGCCTTGTCGTCGCCGAGTACCGGGAACTCCGGTTCCTCTTCTGTGCCGTCCTGGGCGTCGTGGACGTCCTGGACTTCCTGCGAGGACTTGCGCGCAGCCTCCGCCGAGGCCTCGCCTGCCAACACGCTCCGCGCCGTGGCGGAGCGCCTACGGGGAGTGAGCCATCCGAGAGCGGCCATGCCCGTGAGCATAGCCAGTTTGTTCGGTGCCTCCAGACGCGAGAGGTTTGAACGCTGTGAACTCTCCGCGACTGTGTCGTTAAACAAGCGCGACAATGGCCGACATGGCTCCCATCTTCCGGCGTAAACCCGCCCCCAGCGAGCGGTTGGTCACTCTCATCGGCAAGCCCGACTGTCATCTGTGCGAGGACGCGCAGCTGGTCGTCGAGAAGGTCTGCGGGGAACTCGGCGTGCCCTGGGAGAAGAAGGACATCACCCAGGACCGGGAACTCCACGACGAGTACTGGGAGCAGATCCCCGTGGTACTCGTCGACGGCAGGCAGCACACCTTCTGGCGGGTGGACGAGGGCCGCCTCCGCAAAGAACTGACCGAGTAGTACAAGGCCGTACCGAACGTCGCTTAGGATCGGTGACGGTCTGGTCTGGGGGGCGGGATTCACGAGGAGTGTGTCGGTTTTGCCCCCTGGGATGCGCCTGGGACGCGTGTGCGTGACCCCGGTCACGTTGGCCGGGCAAATCGGACACCATCTTTGTGCACGCGTTCACAAAGACATAGCCTGCTGTCGACGGGGCGGTCTGGGTACGTGTGACCGCCTGCAGCCCCGCTCTACCCGCAGGAGCACCGTGGCAACTGGCCGAACTCACCGACCGGCGACCCGAAGCCGAGGGATTCCCGAGGCCACCGTCGCCAGGCTTCCGCTGTACCTCCGAGCCCTGACCGCACTGTCGGAGCGCTCGGTACCCACGGTCTCCTCGGAGGAGCTCGCGGCCGCGGCGGGGGTCAACTCCGCCAAGCTGCGCAAGGACTTCTCGTACCTGGGTTCGTACGGCACGCGCGGTGTCGGCTACGACGTCGAGTATCTCGTCTACCAGATCTCCCGTGAGCTGGGCCTGACCCAGGACTGGCCGGTTGTCATCGTCGGTATCGGAAACCTCGGTGCCGCCCTGGCCAACTACGGCGGGTTCGCCTCGCGTGGTTTCCGGGTCGCGGCCCTCATCGACGCCGATCCCGCAATGGCCGGAAAGCCCGTGGCCGGGATCCCCGTGCAGCACTCCGACGATCTGGAAAAGATCATCGAGGACAACGGGGTGTCCATCGGCGTCATCGCCACCCCCGCCGGTGCCGCCCAGCCGGTCTGCGACCGGCTCGTGGCCGCCGGGGTCACCTCCATCCTGAACTTCGCGCCGACCGTGCTGTCCGTCCCGGACGGCGTCGACGTACGCAAGGTGGATCTCTCCATCGAGCTGCAGATCCTCGCCTTCCACGAGCAGCGCAAGGCCGGTGAGGAGGCCGCGTCGACCGACGGCACCGCCCCGGTCGCCGCCACCCGCAAGGAGTCCGCCGAGCAGGGACCAGACGGGGACGTACCCGCCGTGATGCCGGCATGAGTCTCCTCGTCGTCGGGCTGAGCCACCGCAGCGCCCCGGTCAGCGTCCTGGAGCGGGCCGCGCTGAACGCGGACGCCCAGATCAAGCTGCTGCAGGACACGGTCGCCGCTGAGCCCGCCACCGAGGCCGCGGTGCTCGCGACCTGCAACCGCATCGAGCTGTACGCCGACGTCGACAAGTTCCACGCCGGTGTCGCCGAGCTGTCCACGCTGCTCGCCCAGCACAGCGGGGTGGGCCTCGAGGAGCTCACGCCCTATCTGTACGTCCACTACGAGGACCGGGCGGTTCACCACCTGTTCTCGGTGGCCTGCGGGCTCGACTCCATGGTCGTCGGCGAGGGGCAGATCCTCGGCCAGATCAAGGACTCCCTCGCCAAGGCGCAGGACCTGCACACGGCCGGGCGGCTGCTGAACGACCTGTTCCAGCAGGCGCTGCGGGTCGGCAAGCGCGCCCACTCCGAGACCGGCATCGACCGCGCCGGGCAGTCCCTGGTCACCTTCGGCCTGGAGCAGCTGTCCGCCGGGGCCGACGTCCTGGACTGGGCCCGCGGCAAGAAGGCGCTGGTCATCGGCGCCGGTTCGATGTCCTCGCTGGCCGCGGCGACGCTCGCGCGGGCCGGGGTCCGCGAGATAGTGATCGCCAACCGCACCGCCGACCGCGCCGAACGCCTCGCACAGATCCTCACCGAGGGCGACGACACGGACGTGCTGGCCCGCGCGGTACCGATGGATTCGGTGCCGGCCGAGCTGACACGTGCCGACGTCGCGGTGTCCTGTACCGGGGCGACGGGCCTGGTCCTGACGGCGGAGACGATCGCGGGCGCGGTCGAGGGCCGCACCGGCGCGGTCGTCGCGGAACTCGACGGCAGTGGTCGTACGGCGGACAAGGCGGAGGTACGCCCCGGAGCGCTGCCGCCCACCAGCGTCGGCAACGACGAGAACTGTCCGCTCGACCTGTCCGCCGTGCAGCAGGGCTTCTCCGTGATGGGCGAGGCCGCCGTCGCCGGGATGGATGCGGCGACGCTGGAGCAGCACGCCGCCTGGGTGGACAACGGCACCGTCGACCGCCGTGAGGCCGCCCGCCGGGCGCCCGAGGCCGATGCCGAGCTGATCACCGCGCTCGCCGCGACCGTGGCCGCCGGCGGCCGGATCCCCGAGCGCCGCAAGCCCGAACCGGTCGCCGAGCCGCCGCGTCCGGCGCCCGTGCTCTTCCTTCTCGACCTCGCGATGCCCCGTGACATCGACGCGGCCGTGCACCGGCTGGCCGGAGTCAGGCTCGTCGACATCGAGTCGCTCGCCGAGGCCTCCGCCGGCGCGCCGATGGCGGCCGACGTCGACCAGGTCCGCCGTATCGTCTCCGACGAGGTCGCGGCCTTCGGGGCGGCGCTTCGGGCCGCGCACATCACGCCGACCGTCGTGGCCCTGCGCACCATGGCCGCCGACGTGGTCGCCACCGAGATCGCGCGGCTCGAGGGGCGGCTGCCCGGGCTCGACGACAAGCACCGCGGCGAGATCACACAGACCGTCAAGCGCGTGGTCGACAAGCTGCTGCACGCGCCGACCGTACGGGTCAAGCAGCTCGCCGCCGAGCCCGGCGGCGCCGGGTACGCGGACGCGCTGCGCACCCTGTTCGACCTCGACCAGGAGGCGGTCGCCGCCGTCTCCCGGGCCGATCGCGCCGACGACGAACCTGAGAACAGCAAGAACCGAGGGCCCGCATGAGTAGCAAGGCATTGAGACTGGGGACGAGGCGAAGCAGACTCGCCACGGCCCAGTCCGGGCAGGTGGCGGACGCCGTGAGCCGGGTGACCGGACGGCCGGTCGAGCTCGTCGAGATCACCACGTACGGCGACACGTCGCGTGAGCACCTCGCGCAGATCGGCGGCACGGGAGTGTTCGTCACGGCGCTGCGCGACGCGCTGCTGAGGGGCGAGGTCGACTTCGCGGTTCATTCGCTCAAGGACCTGCCCACCGCGCAGCCCGAGGAGCTGGCGCTCGCCGCCGTCCCGCTGCGCGAGGACCCGCGCGACGTGATCGTCGCCCGGGACGCGCTGAAGTTCACCGACCTGCCCCGCGGGGCGAGGATCGGCACCGGCTCGCCGCGCCGCATGGCGCAGCTGAACGCATACGCGCGCAGCCACGGGCTGGACATCGAGACCGTGCCGATCCGGGGCAACGTAGACACCCGGATCGGGTACGTGCACGACGGCGAGCTGGACGCCGTCGTCCTGGCCGCCGCCGGCCTCAGCCGGATCGGCCGCATCGACGAGGTCACCGACTTCCTGTCGATAGACACGGTTCTGCCCGCCCCCGGCCAGGGGGCACTGGCGATCGAGTGTGCCGCGGACAACGCGGAACTGATCGCAGCGCTCGGTGAGCTCGACGACCCGTTCACGCGGGTCGCCGTGACCGCCGAGCGGTCACTGCTCGCCGCCCTGGAGGCCGGCTGCAGCGCCCCTGTGGGCGCGCTGGCCGACCTGCTGGCCGACGGGCAGATTGTCAAGGAAATGCGCCTGCGCGGCGTCGTCGGCACGACCGACGGCGCGCGCATGGTGCAGCTGTCCACCACCGGTCCCGTGCCCGAGACAAACGACCAGGCGATGGCGCTCGGTCGCGAACTCGCTGCCGAGATGCTTGCCCAGGGCGCGGCCGGTCTGATGGGGGAGCGAGCACATTGAGCCCCACCACCCTACCCACCGGCCTCGATCACGGGCACGTCACCTTCCTGGGTGCCGGACCCGGGGATCCGGGACTGCTGACTCTGCGCGCCGTCGAGGCGCTGGCGAACGCGGACGTCCTCGTCGCCGAGCACGACGTGCTCGACGTGGTGCGTCAGCACGCCAGGCAAGGCGTGGCCGAAGTGCACACGGACACGGGTCCTTCGTCGGACCCGCTTCCGGGCACGGGCACGCCTCAGCTGGCGGTTGTTGACGGTTCGTCAACAACCGCTGGGGTCCCCGCGGTACGGGATGCCGCACATCTTGTCATGGAGGCCGCGCGGGGCGGCAGGCGGGTCGTGCGTGCGGTGTCCGGAGACCCCGGGCTCGACGCGTACGCCGCCGAGGAGATGCTTGCCTGCGCCGCCGCGGGCGTGCCCTTCGAGGTGGTGCCGGGCGTCGCCGCGGCCGTCGGCGTGCCCGCGTACGCCGGTGTTCCGCTACGGGACGCGCAGGGCGCGGACGTGCGGTTCGTGGACGCCCGTACCGCCTCCGACCGGTGCTGGACCGAGGTCGGCGCCTCCGACGGGACGGTGGTCGTGTCGACGACGCTCGACTCCGTCGGCGCCGCCGCCGGTGAGCTGGTGTCGGCCGGACGCAAGCCCGATACGCCGATGACCGTCACGGTGGCTGGTACGACCACTCGTCAGCGGACCTGGACGGCCACGCTGGGGACGATCGCCCAGACGCTGAAGCAGGCCAAGGTGCTGCCCTCGCCGGAGGGCGGGCGGCCGGTGATAGCCGTGGTCGGTGAGCGTTCCGCCGCCGCCCAGCGCGACCAGCTGTCGTGGTTCGAGTCCAAGCCGCTGTTCGGCTGGAAGGTCCTCGTGCCGCGTACGAAGGAGCAGGCGGCTTCGCTCTCCGACCAGCTGCGGTCCTACGGGGCCGTGCCGCACGAGGTGCCGACCATCGCCGTCGAGCCGCCGCGGACGCCCCAGCAGATGGAGCGGGCCGTGAAGGGGCTGGTGACCGGGCGGTACGAGTGGATCGCGTTCACGTCGGTCAACGCCGTGAAGGCGGTTCGGGAGAAGTTCGAGGAGTACGGGCTCGATGCGCGGGCCTTCGCGGGGATCAAGGTCGCCGCGGTGGGGGAGCAGACCGCCAAGGCGCTGGTTGCGTTTGGTGTGAAGCCGGATCTGGTGCCGTCGGGGGAGCAGTCGGCTGCCGGGCTGCTTGAGGACTGGCCGCCGTACGACCCCGTCTTTGATCCCATTGACCGGGTGTTCCTGCCGCGTGCGGACATCGCCACGGAGACTCTTGTCGCCGGGCTCATCGAGTTGGGCTGGGAGGTCGACGACGTCACGGCCTACCGGACCGTGCGGGCCTCGCCGCCGCCGGCGGAGACCCGGGAGGCGATCAAGGGGGGTGGCTTCGATGCCGTTCTCTTCACCTCGTCGTCGACTGTGCGGAACCTGGTCGGGATTGCCGGGAAGCCGCACAACGTGACGGTGATCGCTTGTATTGGGCCGGCCACCGCGAAGACCGCCGAGGAGCATGGGCTGCGGGTGGATGTGATGGCTCCGGAGCCGTCGGTTCACAAGCTGGCGGAGGCTCTTGCCGACTTCGGGCTGCGGCGCCGGGCTGCCGCGCTCGAGGCGGGCGACGCGGTGACTCGGCCGAGTGAGCGGCGGCCGGGGGCTCGGCGGCGTCGTACGACCTGAGGTGGGTGGGGGTGCGCGTCCCTGGGGCGCGCTCACGCCGGCTGTGGGGTCACCGTGTGCCCGTAGCGCAGCAGGTTGCTCGGGTCGTACGTCTCCTTCGTGTGCGTGAGGCGGTCGTAGACCTCTTCGGTCCACGCGCGGGCGCGGTCCTTCTCGTCGCCCGGTGTGCCGTGGAGGTTGACCATCGTGTGGCCCGTGCCGTACGGGGCCATGGCGGTGTGCAGGGCTGTCGTGGCCGTTTCCACGGCCGCCGCGACCTCCGGGCCGGGCAGGACGCCGACCGTTTCCAGGATGTAGCTGGCGTCGCGGCCGCAGATGGCGTCCTCGATGTCGGCGGGGCGGGAGAGTTCGCCGCCCATGTGGCGGATTTCGATCAGCAGCAGCGGGAGGTCCGGGACCGCCGGGCCCGCCTGGGCCAGGAACGTCGTCAGGGCGTCCGGGGGCAGGGCCCTCAGCAGGCTGCAGGCTTCGCGGGCGGGTAGCGGGTCCTGTGGGTCCATGTAGATGCGGTCCATGGCCGCGTACGGCATCTCCTCCACCGTGTCGATCGTGATCGGTGCGGCCTCGCGAATGGGCGTCAGCAGGTTCTCGCCCTCCTGTACGTCGCCGGTCCAGGCGAGGGCGATGCGGGCCCAGAAGCCGCCGCGCAGGGGCTCGGGGATCTCCGGGATCGGGGGGAGGCGCAGCAGCGTGTAGGCGCTGCACATCTGGGTGGGGAGGGTGGTCGTCCAGTCGACCCAGGTGCGCAGGACCGCCTCCGCGTGTTCGCCGGCGTAGTAGATGCCGCCGCCCAGGACGGTGGGGAGTTCCAGCAGGTCGAAGGTCAGCTCGGTGACCACTCCCACGTTGCCCTTTCCGCCGCGCAGGGCCCAGAACAGGTCGGGTTCGGAGTCGGGGTCCGCGGTGCGCAGGGTGCCGTCGCAGGTGACGACCTGGAGGGAGCGGACGCGGTCGGCCGCGTAGCCGTATGCCCGGCCCAGTACGGGGAGTCCGCCACCGAGGGTGTAGCCGACGACGCCGGCGTCCGTGGACGAGCCGTTGAGTGTGGCCAGGCCGTGCGGGGCGGCCACGTCCAGGACATGGCGCCACTTCGCGCCGGCCGCGACGGTCGCGGTGCGTTCGGTGGGGTCGATGCGTACGTCCGTCATGCGGGTGGTGCTGATCAGGAGGCCGCCGTCGATGGGGAAGTTGGCGCCGTGGCCGGTGGCCTGGACGGCGACGGGGGTGCCGGTGGCCGCGGCCCAGCGCATCGCGGTCACGATGTCGTCGGTGCCGGTTGCGCCGACGACGATGTCGGGGTTGTGGCGGGCGGACAGGTTGAAGCCGGTTACCTCGGCGACGTAGGCGTCGTCGCCGGGGCGCAGGACGGGGCCGTGGATCTCGGACAGGGCGAACAGGTCGGGGGTGTGGTGGATGGCTGTCATCGCGTCCTCCGCGGTGCGTGACGGAGGGACGGCGGCGGGGCGGGAGCGGCCGTCGGGGTCCTTGTTCTGTGCGGTTGTGTTCTGTGCGGTGTTTGCAGGGCGGTTCTTTCAGGATGGACCTGGGGTGTGGGGGGCGCATGTGGGGGCCTTTTCGCGCCGACGTCCCGTCGGCAAAGGTGCCACCGGGGCGGGCGTAGCGTAGGTGGCATGACGAAGTACGGATCCTTTCCCGGCACCCGGCCGCGGCGGCTGCGGACCACCCCCGTCATGCGGCGCATGGTCGCCGAGACCCGGCTGCACCCGGCGGACTTCATCCTTCCGGCGTTCGTGCGCGAGGGTGTCAGCGAGCCTGTGCCGATCGGGGCGATGCCCGGCGTCGTGCAGCACACGCGTGACAGCCTGAAGAAGGCGGCCGCGGAGGCGGTGGCGGCCGGGGTCTCCGGGATCATGCTGTTCGGTGTGCCGGAGGAGTCGAAGAAGGACGCGCTGGGGACGCCGGGGACCGATCCGGACGGGATTCTGCAGGTCGCTCTCCGTGATGTGCGGGCCGAGGTGGGGGACGAGTTGCTCGTCATGTCCGACCTGTGCCTCGACGAGACCACGGATCATGGGCACTGTGGGGTGCTGGACTCGCAGGGGCGTGTCGACAACGACGCCACGCTTGAGCGGTATGCGGAGATGGCGCAGGTTCAGGCCGATGCCGGGGCCCATGTGGTGGGGCCCAGCGGGATGATGGACGGGCAGATCGGGGTCGTTCGCGATGCGCTCGATCAGATCGGGCGGGAGGATGTTGCGATCCTTGCCTACACCGCGAAGTACGCGTCCGCGTTCTATGGGCCGTTTCGGGAGGCTGTCGGGTCGTCCTTGCAGGGGGACCGGAAGACGTATCAGCAGGATCCGGCGAATGTTCGGGAGTCGCTGCGGGAGTTGGCGCTGGATCTTGAAGAGGGCGCCGATCTGGTGATGGTGAAGCCTGCGGGGCCGTATCTGGACATTCTGGCTCGGGTTGCGGATGCGGTGGATGTGCCGGTCGCTGCGTATCAGATCTCCGGGGAGTACTCGATGATCGAGGCTGCGGCGGAGAAGGGGTGGATCGATCGGGAGCGGGCGATCCTGGAGACGTTGACCGGGATCAAGCGGGCGGGGGCGCAGAACATCCTGACGTACTGGGCTGTGGAGGCTGCGCAGATGTTGGGCTGAGGGGTGCCTGCGGCGCATCTGCGGGTTCGGTGGGGGTGCGTGTAGCGCCTGCCCGTGCGTCTGGGGTCGGGGCCGCGCCGGGGGGTGTCCGTCCTCGGTCGGGCGGTTGCTGTCTTGTGTGGCTGTGGCCGGCGGTGGACGCCCGCCGCTGCGGGCGGACACCCCCCGGCACGTCCCCTTTCCGCCGTGGGCGGGTGCCGGTGTCCGTTCACCTTTCCGCCGTGGGTGAGTGCGGGTGCTCGTCCGCCTTTCCGCCGCGGGTGAGTGTGCGGAGTCGGCAACCGGGCTCCGTCTCAACGGGCGTTCGGTGATGGTGCCGGTGCTGAGTGTGTGGTGGGGGTGGTCATCGAGGACGGGCCCTCGTCCCGGAGGCCCTCGCCGTCCCTGCATGCCGTGAGGATCAGTGCGGCGATTGCGGCCGTTGCGGCGAGGAGGAGCCGGGAACGGGGGCGGGTGGGGGGCTTGGACGCGGACATGGGGTGGCCCTCTCGATGGTGAACTGGGGGTCGGGGCACAGCCTGGTCGGTGAGTCGGTTGGGTCGCCATACTTCGCGCGCCATTCGGGACGCCGGGGTGGTGGGATGGGCTCTGGCCTGCGGGGATGTTGTGTCCCGGGGGTTGGATTCGGGACGTCCGGTGGGGTGTGGAGCCGCTTGGGCACCATCAAGTTCCGTCGGGAGTTAGGTTGTTGGCGACTGGTTCGTTGTCTTTTGAATGACGCCTCGACTCTCCAGGGAGACGCCCATGCCCGGTGACGCCCTCAGCCAGGATCCCGCCGAGCTGAGAAGGAGGATCGACACCACCAAGGCGCACCCTGCGCGCGTCTACGACGTCTTCCTCGGCGGCAAGGACAACTACCCCGTCGACCGTGCCGCGGCCGCCGCCGCGCTCGCCGCCAATCCGCGCGGCTATCTCGACGTGCGGCACAACCGGGACTTCCTGCGCCGGGCGGTCGGGACGCTGGCCCGGGAGGACGGCATTCGGCAGTTCCTCGACATCGGTACGGGGCTGCCCACCGCGGAGAACGTCCATCAGATCGCCCAGCGGATCATTCCCGACTCGCGGGTGGTGTACGTCGACAACGATCCCGTGGTGCTGGCGCATGCGCGGGCTCTGCTCACCAGTGGGCCCGAAGGTCGTACCGACTACATCGACGCCGACTTCAAGAATCCGGCCCACATTCTCGAACAGGCCGCCAAGACGCTGGACTTCGACCAGCCCGTCGCGCTCTGCCTCGTCGCGATCCTGCACTTCGTCGAGGACGAGGAGGCGTATCCGATCGTGCGTGAGCTCGTCGATTCGCTGCCGGCCGGCAGTCGGCTGGTGCTCAGTCATCTGACCGAGGATCTCAATCCCGAGAACATTCGCGCAGTTCAACGGACTTATACCGAGCGGGGGTTCACCTTCGTGCTGCGGTCCCGGGCGGAGGTCGAGCGCTTCTTCGCCGAGAGTGCGCTGGAGTTGGCGGAGCCCGGTGTGGTGCCCGCGCATCACTGGCGTGCCGACAATGCCGCTCCTGTTCCGGAGCAGCCGGAGGCCTCCTATCTGGCGGCGCTCGACGACATCGAGAAGGTGCGGTACGCCGACATCAACGACGTGACCGACGCCGACATCAATGTCTATGCGGGCGTGGGCAACAAGGCCTGAGGGGACCGGACCCGTAACGCGGGCGGGCAGGGGGCGTTATCGAGGGCGGTAGAAACGTCACATTTCGTTCCTGGAGGTCTCAAATGCTCGGCATCCTCGTCAGCGGCCTGCTCTTTTCTGTCGGTGCCCTGCTGCACGGGCTTCTCGGCGTTCTCTGACGACGGTCCGGGCCGCACGTCAGCTCCCGCTGGTCAGTCCCACCAGAAGTGCCACGCCGGTTGGTTGAGGAGTTGGTTCTCGGCGTACGTGGTGAGTGTCGTGTCGCTGCCCTGGAGGATGTTGTCCGGGCAGAACGCGAAGTGCTCGGCGGCCACGGCCTCCGCCTCGGCGAGGGTCTTGGGCGGGGCGGCGACGGAAACCAGCAGGTCGGCGTAGCCGAGGGCGATCACTCGTATGCCGAAGCGGTCCTCCCAGGAGCGGAGTACCGCCGACAGGCGGGCGGTGTCGTTCTCATGGTTCGCCGGGCCGAACCAGCCGATCGCCGTGGGGATGTCGGCGCTACGGCGGGCCGGGACGAGGGCGAGGTGCGGGTCCCTGAGCGGGCGGCCACCGGCGAGGAGGGACTCCACCACGTCGGCGGCGGTGGCGTCCGGGTCGGCGGTGTCGGGCAGGGCGTCGGCCAGGCCGGGCCATTCGTCGTCCTCCGCCGCGTACGACTCCCAGAACTCGGCCAGCACTTCCTCTGCGTCGTGGTCCCCGGGGTACGACATCTCCCCGGGCATCAACTCCCACTTCTCGGGCTCGCCGAGGCCGCCGCCCACGTCCACGACGAGCGGGAGCAGGCCGACCGTCCGCGCGGCGGTCTGCAGCGCCGACCAGGCGCCGGGAGCGGGCTGCTCGTCCGCCAGCCACAGCAGCGGTTCGTGCCAGGGGCCGTCGTCGGTCTCGTCGATCAGCCGGCCGGGCGGGAGGTCGAGCCCGAGGGACGCCAGCCTCGGCAGCGGGTTGGGAAGAGTCGCCATGTCAGTGACTGTAGGGGCAGCCACTGACAACGGACGTATCCCGGCGGGCCGGTACCGCGCCGACTCTTGCACCGGCCTGCCGGGATCCCGCCTCCCCCCGGGCGACCGGACCGGTTCCCCCCTTATGGCAGCCCGGACGCCTCCCCCATAATCCGTGGGTCGAGCGGGGACCGCGATGGTTTCGGTTCTGGCCGAAACGTGGGGGATGTGGGTGAGCGGATGCTGCGGCTGAGCTTCACGGCGGAGGACCTGCTCGCAGTGACCTTCGCTCCGGAACCCGCGCCCCTGATGGAGCTGGGCCTGGCCGTCGCCGTCCTCCAACGGCAGCCCCCGAGCCCGGCGTTGAGCCGCTGGCGGCACACGGCCCGCAGGGCGTTTCCGGCCGAGGCCCGTCCCCTGCTCCAGCTGATCCCGCCCACGGCCAGGGGCCCCTTGTTCCTCGACCCGCTCAGCCGTGGCCTCGAGGCCGGCCTCGACACCGTCCTGTCGACCCCGCCCGCCCGGGTCCGCGCCGAGCTGGACGGCCGTATCCCCGAGGTGCTGCGGCCCACACCCTGGCTGCGGCGGATCGCCGGCAAGGAACGGGAGGCGTGGGAGGAGCTGGAACGAGCCCTGCGTGCCGCGTACGGCGGTCTGCTGTCGGCCTGCTGGCCCGACATCCAGTCCGCCTTCGACGCCGAACGGGCCTGGCGCACCCGCTTGTTGGCGCAGCACGGCATCCGCACCGCCCTGGCCGGCCTCGGCCCCGGCGGACGCTGGGAGGGGACGACGCTCGTCTTCGACGATCCGGCCGACCGGGAGGTGTCGCTGACGGGACACGGAGTGATCCTCCTGCCGTCCACCCTCTGGACCGGGCGCCCGCTGGTGGCCCATCACGACGACGCGCCGAGCATCCTGATCTACGAGGGTGCGGCGTCGCTGCCGCTGCTCGGCGAGCGCACGTCCGGTCGCCCGAGTCCGCTGGCGGCCCTGCTCGGCCGTACCCGGGCCGCCGCGCTGGAACTCCTCACCCGGGAGCACACCACCAGCGAGGTGGCGCGCGAGCTCGACATCAGCAGGTCCTCGGCGTCCGAACACACCAAGGCGCTGCGCGACGCCCGGCTGATCACGACGAGCCGGGACGGCAAGGCGGTCTGGCACATCTGCACCCCCCTCGGCCTCGAACTGCTCGCGGCGACCTGAGCCGCCGTATCCCCATCGACGCAACAGCGGTTCATCCAGGGCGGGTTGCGGCGAAAGGAGGTCGCCGTGAGGTATCCCGACGGCCGGCCGGGGCGACGGGATCACCTCGCCGCGGTGCAGGCGGTCCGGCGTTTGCGTTGCCGCTACGGTGTTGAACAGTCGTGTTCGTCGGCGACGACGACCTGTCGGTGCAGCCGCACGAGACGGAGTTCCACGTCCACCCCTGCTTCCGGGCGGCGCTCGGTGCGACGAGCGCGATCGACCTGCGGCGCTACGAGCCCTACGACGCCTTCCAGGTGGGCTCCCGCGTTCCGCAGGGCATCACATACAGCTCCGCCCAGCTGGGGAACACCTTCTTCAACCGGGACGACCGGCTGGTGACGGAACTCCGGCGCTCCTGCCACTCCGTCCTCGCGCAGACCGGCCGCGCGGTGAGCCTTGCCCAGGACGCCCGGGACGAGATCAACCAGCGCATCAACCGCGTCCTCGACGACGTCAACGGCATGGGCACCGCGGCCGTCTTCGACGCGGACGACCAACTCCTCAACGCGGCTCACTACTTCGACGGCCTGTCCGCCCAACTCCTCGCCAGCGGGCTGGACTCGGGGACGGGCGGAGCCGGGGGCGTCGCGCGCCGCCTGGAGGACGAGGCCCGGCGACTGCGCCGGGTGGCGGGCGGGTCGTACGGCAGCGACGGCAGCTCGGCGGGCCGCTGAAGCGCGGTCGTGAGCCCGGGACGCCCGGGCGTCCCGTGGGCAGGTCCTAGCCGATCTCCTCTCCCCGCAGTGCCCCAGCCACCACCGCCGTCACGACCCGCCGTACCGCCTCCGCATCCGGCGACCGCGCCTCCCGGTCCGCGTACAGCAGATGTGCCGCGCCCAGGAGGGTGGGGGCGAGGACGCCCACGTCTGTGTCGGGCTTCAGGCGGCCCAGGTCGCGCTCCGCCGTGAGGTAGGACGCCAGCATCGCCGCCGCCTCCCCCATGAGCGGGATGCCCGTCGAGCCCGCCGCGCGCAGGCGGGCTCGAAGCTCGTCCCGGGAGATGACCAGGCTTACGACTGCGGTCGCGACCGGGTCGAACAGGTCCGTCAGCGCGGCCGTGAGGTTGCCGGTGAGCGTGCCGGTTCCGGCCGATGCGCGCAGTGCGGCGGAGCGGTCCTCGAGCCGGTGGATACGGGCCAGCACCAGCTCCGCCAGGAACGCGTCGAAGTCCGCGAAGTGCCGGTGCAGGACGCCCTTCGCGCAGCCCGCCTCCGTCGTCACCGCCCTGCTGGTCAGTGCGTTCGGGCCGTCCCGGAGCAGGATGCGCTCGGCGGCGTCGAAGAGTTGTCGGCGCGGGTCGCGCATGGCCACACCTGTTGGCATGCCGGGTGTCTCTCCTCGCAGTGAGTGGGCGCTTGCCCATTGACCGGTGGGCGGGTGCCCACCCATAGTGGGCGCATGCCCACTTTACCGTCTCAGCCGCAGTCACCGGATGTCGGGAACGAACCCCACCGGCGCCGGGACATCGCCGAGTCCTTCGGCGCGGATCCCGAGCGCTACGACCGGGCCCGCCCCCGGTACCCCGCCGCCCTGATGCAGCGCATCGTCGCCGACATTCCGGGCACGGACGTCCTCGACGTCGGCTGCGGCACGGGGATCGTCGCCCGGCAGCTCCGGGCGGCCGGGTGCCGGGTGCTCGGGGTCGAGCCCGACGCACGTATGGCCGAAGTGGCCCGGAAGCTCGACGTGGACGTGGAAGTGGCGACGATCGAGCAATGGGAGCCCGGCGGGCGGGAGTTCGACGCCGTCGTCGCAGGGACCGCCTGGCACTGGGTCGACCCCGTCGTGGGCGCGGCGAAGGCGGCGCGTGTGCTTCGGCCCGGCGGCTTGCTGGTCCCCTTCTGGAACGTGGCCCAGCTGCCGTCCGAGCTCGGGGAAGCCTTCGCCGACGTCATCGAGCGCGAAGTCACCGGCCTGCCCTTCGACTTCCGCGGGGCCCTGACGCGGCCCGCCCTGCAGACGTACCGGTCGGGGTTCGACAAGGCCGCCGACGGCATGCGGGCCGCCCGTGCCTTCGGCGAACCCGAACAGTGGCGCTACGACTGGGAGTTCACGTACACCCGCGACGCCTGGCTGGACGTCATGCCCACCCAGGGCGCCTTCACCAGGCTCCCCGCCGACCGGCTCGCGCGGTTGCTGGAGGGGGTCGGGGCCGCCATCGACGCACACGGCGGCCGCTTCACCATGCCGTACGCGACCGTGGCGGTCAGTGCGCGACGAAGCTGAAGCACTCCTCCTCGCCGGCCGACTCGGCCTCGGTCGGCCGGAAGCAAGTTCATCGGGGAGACGATGAGCGTGCACCGCTGGCGGTGAAGGTCGCCACGCCGACGCCTGAGGAGGATCTCTGGATGGACGAGGCCCTACGCATGGTCAATCGCTTCCAAAACCGCTTCACCGCGGAACTGGAGGAGGACCACATCGCGTAGGGCCTCACGGGCCGGTCAGAGCCGCTGCGGCGTCCTGATGCCCAGCAGGGCCATGCCCTTGTGCAGGGTGCGGGCCGTCAGGTCGACCAGGAACAGACGGTTCTCCATCTGCTCCTGCGTATCGGCCTTGAGGACCGGGCACTGGTCGTAGAACGCCGTCAGGTGCGACGCCAGCTGGTACAGATACGCGGCCAGCTTGTGCGGTGCGTACTCCGCAGCCGCCTCGTACACCGTGTCGCCGAACGCGTCCATGTGCAGCCCCAGCGCCCGCTCCGCCGGGGCGAGTTCGAGCTCCGGGTGCGCCAGCGGAGACGACCCCTCGGCCTTGCGCAGGATCGACCTGATACGGGCGTACGCGTACTGGAGGTAGACCGACGTGTCGCCGTTCAGCGACACCATCTGGTCCAGGTCGAACTTGTAGTCGCGGTTCGGCGACGTCGACAGGTCCGCGTACTTCACGGCGCCGATCCCGACGTACCGGCCGTTCTCGACGATCTCCTCCTCGGTCAGGCCCACCTTCTCGGCCTTCTCACGCACGACCGCCGTCGCCCGCTCGACCGCCTCGTCCAGCAGGTCCTCCAGCCGTACGGTCTCGCCCTCACGCGTCTTGAACGGCTTGCCGTCCGCGCCCAGCACCGTCCCGTAGCCCATGTTGTGCGCGGTGACGCCGTCGCTCAGCCAGCCCGCCCGCCGGGCCGTCTCGAAGACCATCTTGAAGTGCAGCGACTGGCGGACGTCCACGACGTACAGCAGCGTCGTCGCGTTCAGGTCGAGGACGCGGTTGCGGATCGCGGTCAGGTCGGAGGCCGCGTAGCCGAAGCCGCCGTCGGCCTTCTGCACGATCAGCGGGACCGGCTGGTCGTCCTTGCCGCGGATCTCGTCGAAGAACACCACGAGCGCACCCTCGGAGCGCACCGCGACGCCCATCTCCTCCAGGAGGCGGGCGGTCTCGGGCATGCCCTCGTTGTACGCGGACTCGCCGACGATCTCCTCGTCGCGGATCTCCATGTCCAGCTTCTCGAAGACCGAGTAGAAGTAGACCTTCGACTCGTCCACGAACTGCTGCCAGAGTTCCAGGGTCTCCTTGTCGCCGGACTGCAGGGCGACGACCCGCTTCCGGGCGCGCTCCTTGAACTCCTCGTCCGCGTCGAAGACCGCGCGCGAGGCCTTGTACACCCGGTTCAGGTTAGACATGGCCTGCTCGCCGTCGACGTCCGTCGCCGGAGCCAGCTCGCCGGGGTGCTCGAACAGGTACTGGATGAGCATGCCGAACTGGGTGCCCCAGTCGCCGATGTGGTGTCGGCCGATCGTCTTCTCGCCGGTGAAGTCGAGCATGCCGCGCAGTGCGTCGCCGATCACCGCCGAGCGCAGGTGGCCGACGTGCATCTCCTTGGCCACGTTCGGCTGGGCGTAGTCGACGACCGTGATGCCGGGAGCCGGGTTGAGGGGCACACCGAGACGACCCGTGTCGTCCGCGTACCGCGCCGCCAGGTTCTCGGTGATCGCCTTGTCGGAGATCGTGACGTTCAGGAAGCCCGGACCGGAGACCTCGACGTCCTTGATCACGTCACCGGTGACGACCTGCGAGACCACCTGCGTCGCGAGCTCCCGCGGGTTGGCCTTGGCCTTCTTGGCGAGCGCCAGGATGCCGTTCGCCTGAAAGTCCGCCCGGTCGCTACGTCGCAGCAGCGGGTCCGCGCCGGCCGCCTCCGGCAGGGTGGCCGAGAGGGCGGACGCGAGGTGCTGCTGGACGGAGTCGCTGAGGGACGTGACCGAGGCCATAGGAAGGGGTGCCGTTCTCCTCGTGGGGATCGATAGACCCAACCAGTATCCCATGGGGGGTAAAGCCGTTTTCCCGGGCGCGTGGCGGTCTGGGAGAATGAGCTGTCAGCCGTTGACCGTACAGGCTGCCCCGGAGAAAGAAGGACGTGCCGATCGTGGCTCAGAGCACCGAGACCGCCGACTGGGTCTCCCGTTTCGCGGATGACGTCATCGAGGAGTCGGAGCGTCGGGCCCCCGGCAAACCTGTCGTCGTCGCGTCCGGCCTCTCCCCCTCCGGCCCGATCCACCTCGGCAACCTCCGCGAGGTCATGACCCCGCACCTCGTCGCCGACGAGATCCGCCGCCGCGGCCACCAGGTCCGGCACCTGATCTCCTGGGACGACTACGACCGCTACCGCAAGGTGCCGGCCGGCATCGCCGGGGTCGACGAGACCTGGGCCGAGCACATCGGCAAGCCGCTGACCTCCGTGCCCGCCCCCAAGGGGTCCACGCACCCCAACTGGTCCGAGCACTTCAAGGCCGCCATGACCGAGTCGCTCGCCGAGCTCGGCGTCGAGTTCGACGGCATCAGCCAGACCGCCCAGTACACCTCCGGCGTGTACCGCGAGCAGATCCTGCACGCCATCGCCCACCGCGCCGACATCGACGCGATCCTCGACCAGTACCGCACCAAGAAGGCCCCGGCGAAGCAGAAGCAGGGCCAGAAGCCGGTCGACGAGGCCGAGCTGGAGGCCGCCGAGGGCTCGGGCGCGGCCGGCGAGGACGACGGCAGCAGCGGCTCCGCCGGGTACTTCCCGTACAAGCCCTACTGCGGCAACTGCGAGAAGGACCTCACGACGGTCACCTCCTACGACGACGAGACCACCGAGCTGACGTACGCCTGCACGTCGTGCGGCTTCTCCGAGACCGTCCGGCTCAACGAGTTCAACCGCGGCAAGCTCGTCTGGAAGGTCGACTGGCCGATGCGGTGGGCCTACGAGGGCGTGATCTTCGAGCCGAGCGGTGTCGACCACTCGTCCCCGGGCTCTTCCTTCCAGGTCGGCGGACAGATCGTCGGGATCTTCGGCGGCAAGCAGCCCATCGGCCCCATGTACGCCTTCGTCGGCATCAGCGGCATGGCCAAGATGTCGTCCTCCCGGGGCGGCGTCCCCACCCCCGCGGACGCCCTGAAGATCATGGAGCCGCAGCTCCTGCGCTGGCTCTACGCCCGCCGCCGCCCCAACCAGTCCTTCAAGATCGCCTTCGACCAGGAGATCCAGCGCCTCTACGACGAGTGGGACAAGCTCGACGCCAAGGTCACGGACGGCTCCGCCCTCCCGGCCGACGTCGCCGCGCACTCGCGCGCCGTACGCACCGCCGGCGGCGAACTGCCCAAGACGCCCCGCCCGCTGCCGTACCGGACACTCGCCTCGGTCGCGGACATCACGGCCGGGCACGCGGACCAGGCACTGCGGATCCTCAGCGAACTCGACCCCGCGGACCCGCTCGGCTCCCTCGACGAGGCACGGCCGCGCTACGACAAGGCCGAAGCCTGGATCAACACGCACGTCCCCGCCGACCAGCGGACCATCGTGCGCGACGAACCCGACACAGACCTGCTGAAGTCCCTCGACGAGGCCTCCCAGCGGTCACTGCGGCTGCTGCTCGACGGCCTCGAGTCGCACTGGTCGCTCGACGGGCTCACACACCTCGTGTACGGCGTGCCCAAGGTCCAGGCCGGGTTCCCGGCCGACGCCACGCCCAAGGAGCTGCCGGCCGAGATCAAGACCGCCCAGCGGACCTTCTTCGCGCTGCTCTACCACCTGCTGGTCGGCCGCGACACCGGTCCGCGACTGCCCACGCTGCTGCTGGCAGTGGGGCAGGAGCGAGTACGAGCCCTGCTCGGGGAGTGACGTCATGAGAAAGCGCCCGGTGCCGCACGGCACCGGGCGCTTTCTCATGCGATGTGCTCTTCTTCCAGCTCCTTGTAGTGGCGGTTGCTGAAGCGATCGACCATGCGCTTGGCTTCCGCACCCTCGAGACGGTGACCGAACTCCGCCTCGATGTTGTCGATGAGCTGGTTCGGCGTCGGGTAGCTGCCGTTTATCGACTGCTTGAAGACCTGGTAGTAGGACTCGTCGTCCGGCTCCGGAGCACCGCCGCCCTCACCGAGCTCACGCGTGCGGCCCGGGCTGACCGGGATCTGGAAGCTGCCCGTCTCCTCCGAAGACGACTCCTCCTGGAACTGCTGCTCCCGGAACGGCTCCTCCGGGAACTGCTCCTGCTGGTACTGCTCCTGGTACTGCTCGGCCTGCTGCTGCTCCGCGAACCACTGCGCGTACTGCTCCGGGTCGTACGCGGGGTCGTAGTCGCCCTGGTACTGGACCTGCTGCGGGACGTTGAACCAAGGGCTCTGATCCGGTCCCTGCTGGTACTGCTCCTCCACAGGCGCCGGCTGCTGCTGCGGAACGTGCGCCGCCTCGACAGCCCGCGGAGGCGCAGACGCCTCGACCCGAGGCGCCGGCGGAAGCAGCGCCGGCTCGATGCCCGCCGCCGCCAGACCCGACGGAGCCGTCTCCGCCAGCGGCACCCCGTACCGCGCCAGCCGCAGCGGCATCAACGACTCCACCGGAGCCTTACGACGCCACGCACGCCCGAACCGCGAACGCAGCCGCGCCTGGTACACCAGACGCTCCTGCTCCAGCTTGATGACCTGCTCGTAGGAGCGCAGCTCCCAAAGCTTCATCCGGCGCCAGAGAAGGAACGTCGGCACCGGGGAGAGCAGCCAGCGCGTGAGGCGCACGCCCTCCATGTGCTTGTCCGCCGTGATGTCGGCGATACGGCCGATCGCATGCCGGGCCGCCTCGACGGACACCACGAACAGCACCGGAATCACCGCGTGCATACCCACACCCAGCGGATCCGGCCAGGCCGCCGCACCGTTGAACGCGATCGTCGCCGCCGTCAGCAGCCAGGCCGTCTGCCGCAGCAGCGGGAACGGTATGCGGATCCAGGTGAGGAGAAGGTCCAGCGCGAGCAGCACACATATGCCCGCGTCGATGCCGATCGGGAACACATAGGAGAAGTTCCCGAAGCCCTTCTTGATGGCCAACTCGCGGACCGCCGCATACGAACCGGCGAAGCCGATGCCGGCGATGATCACGGCGCCGGTCACGACCACGCCGATGAGAATCCGGTGCATCCGAGTCAGCTGCAGTGGCGCGGCCACCCGTACTCCCCTCCCATTGCGTGCTGTTGCGCGCAACAGAGTGGCACATGTGTGCGCCCCACTAGGTAACGGAACGGGTGGAGCCCGGTCCCCGCAGGGGGCCGGGCTCCGTCAAAAAGCGGTGCTGAGCTGCGAGTTGGCGTCCAGATGTGACAGTCAGCTCTTCTTCGACGCTGAGGAGGACGGAGACGCCGAAGACGACTTCGAGGCCTTCGACGGAGACGCCGACGGAGACTTCGACGCCGACTTCGAAGGCGAGGGCTTCGCCGTGCCCGAATCCGAGCCCGAACCCGTGCTCCCGCTGCCGTCACCGTTCGCCGCCGCCACCGAGGCGACCGCCTCCTTCGCCGCGTTCTCCGCGACCTTCGCCAGCGTGTCCGCGCTCGGCGTCTTCTCACCGGCCAGGCCCGCGCCGTTGTAGTCCAGCGTGATGACGACGTTCTCGACGCGCGTCACGACCGTCTGCTGCTTGAAGGAACCCTCCTTCTTCTTCAGGTCGTAACGCACCAGCGTCGCCTCGTCGCCCGTCCCGGCAACCGGCTCCGACTTCGTGTTCTTCGCGCCCTGAACCGCCTGGGCGTCCTTGACCTGCTTCTCGTAGTACGCGTGCGCCAACTGGTCGCCCTCGCCGCGCGTCGCGTCCGACTCGAAACGCAGCAGAGAGACATTCAGCCAGCGGAACTGCGAGCCCTTCACACCGTTGTTGTCCAGGCTGCTCCACGAGCAACTCGCCCGCGTCGCCGCGTCGCCCGACTTGCCCTCCTTGCCGGACTTCGCACCCTTGGGCACGAGCGAGGCCAGCGTCTTCTTCGACAACACCCCACACGAATCCGGCAACTTCTTGTACGCCGCCGCCTGCACCGTCGGCGACGCGCTCGCACCGGACGCGGACGACGAAGAGTCGCTGCCCGAACCCTTGCTGCCTCCGTCACCGGAGTCGGAGTCCGAGGAGCAACCGGCGGCCAGCACCATCACGGGCACTGCGACCGCGCAGACAAGGAAGCGCCCTGAGCGCTTCACTCGCCGGTCTCGCTGGGTCCGCTGGTCTCGCTCTGCTGCTCGCTGCATGGTTCCTTCACTCATGACGCTGTGGTTCCTGCGGTCGGCGGGTCGGGTCCGAGGGGCCACGGTACGCGGTGAGGAAACTGTGTGCTTCTGCTTCGCGAGCTTTGCGGACGGACGCGAGGGGGGACCGAACGGCCGCTAACCGGCCAGCGTGTCCGCCAGCGAGGCGGCCAGTTTCCGGGCCCTGTCCTGCATTTCCTTGCTGTCCGGCACGGCCCCGACCGTGGCCGGCTGCTCCTCGTACTCGATGGTCACGATGACGTTGGACGTGCGGAACGCCACAGTCACCGTCCGCTGCTGAACCGTCGAACCGGACCCGCTCAGCGCGTCGTCCAGGAAGGCCTCGTCGCCGAGATCGGAGAGGGTGCGGGGCAGCAGGCTGGACGGAGTGGCGGACGGAGAAGCGGAATCCGAGGCGGACTCGGAGGAGTCGGCGGCCGGGGAGGCAGAGGAAGAAGCCGAGGCCGAAGAACTGGGATCGGTGCTGCTGGAACCGGAATCGGAACTGGAATCACCGTCGGAACTGGAACCGGAAGTGGCCGGCTCGGGCAGGTCGGCCGCCGCTTCCTTCGTCCCGAACACCTCCTCCGCCTCGCTGTCGTCGCTCACGGAGTTGTGGTACGACACGACACGTTCGAAGTCGACGTAAAGACGATCCGTGGCATCCGTCGAGTCGACCTTCCAGCGGCAGCCGACCTTGCGGTCCGTGTCGAACGTCAGCGTCGCCTCGCCCTCGTACGCCTTGTCCCGCTGCTCCTCGTCGGTGATCTGCGCGATGCCGGGCAGAAGCGAGTCGAGGGTGTCCTGGTCGACCGCGCTGCACGGCTCCGGAAGCGTGCGGTACTTGCCCGGCTGGGCGGCCGGGCTGGCCGTTCCGGCGTCACCGGGGTTGGAGTTGTCCGTGCTGCTGTCGTCGCTCGAGCCGCCGGTGCAGCCGGCCAGCAGCACGGCGAGGAGCGCCGCGACACCGGATACGTACGCCTTCCGCTGCACGGTCGGGCTCCTCTCGACGGTGGGGTCTGGCGATCGGTCCACCAGTGTCCCCGCTGGTTATTCGCTTGCCGCACGGGGGCGCCCCCGGCAGACAATGTGTATCGCACGCACTGCCGTGGACGCCGGTCCGTTGTCCCTTTCCTTCGACCTTGGCGCCGGTTTTGCGTTTCCATACTTCTGTTGTTGTTTCGGGGGAAAGAGGACGATATGTCGTACGTAGAGATGCCGGGGGCGAAGGTACCGATCCGGATGTGGACCGACCCGACGACGGTCGAGGACGTCGCCCTGCAGCAGCTCCGCAACGTCGCGACCCTGCCCTGGATCAAGGGCCTCGCGGTCATGCCGGACGTGCACTACGGGAAGGGTGCGACGGTCGGGTCCGTCATCGCGATGCAGGGGGCCGTGTGCCCTGCGGCGGTGGGGGTGGACATCGGCTGCGGGATGTCGGCGGTGAAGACGTCGCTCACGGCGAACGATCTGCCGGGGGATCTGTCGCGGCTTCGGTCGAAGATCGAGCAGGCGATTCCGGTGGGGCGGGGGATGCATGACAGTCCCGTTGAGCCGGGGCGGTTCCATGGGCTTGCCACCGGGGGGTGGGATGACTTCTGGGGGCGGTTCGACGGGGTTGCGGATGCGGTGAAGTTCCGGCGGGAGCGGGCGGCTTTGCAGATGGGGACCCTCGGCTCGGGGAATCATTTCACGGAGCTCTGCATAGATACGCATGGCGCGGTGTGGCTCATGCTCCACTCCGGTTCTCGGAACATTGGTAAGGAACTGGCTGAGCATCACATCGGCGTGGCCCAGAAGCTTCCGCACAACCAGGGGCTCGTGGACCGTGACCTTGCGGTGTTCGTGGCGGACACTCCTCAGATGGGGGCTTACCGCAACGACCTGTACTGGGCGCAGGAGTACGCGAAGTACAACCGCACCATCATGATGGCGCTCTTCAAGGACGTGATCCGCAAGGAGTTCAAGAAGGCGAAGCCGACCTTCGAGCCGGAGATCTCGTGCCACCACAACTACGTGAGCGAGGAACGCTACGAGGGCATGGACCTGCTTGTGACCCGCAAGGGCGCGATCCGGGCCGGCTCCGGTGAGTACGGGATCATCCCGGGCTCCATGGGCACGGGTTCGTACATCGTGAAGGGTCTCGGGAACGAGAAGTCCTTCAACTCGGCCTCGCACGGCGCCGGTCGGCGCATGAGCCGAAACGCTGCGAAGCGGCGCTTCTCGACGAAGGACCTGGAAGAGCAGACGCGGGGCGTGGAGTGCCGTAAGGACTCCGGCGTCGTGGACGAGATTCCGGGCGCGTACAAGCCGATCGAGCAGGTCATCGATCAGCAGCGGGACCTCGTGGAGGTCGTGGCGAAGCTGAAGCAGGTCGTCTGTGTGAAGGGCTAGAGACGGTGATGGGCGCGAGGATTGCCGCGCCCATCACTAGTTGTGGGTTACGCGAGCCGCTTTTCCAGCAGTGTCACCGCGTACGGGCTGCCCGTGCCGTCCTGCTTGGCCGACTGTTCGCCGACCACCTTGTAGCCCGCCGCCTCGTAGTACGCGCGGAGTTGGGGGTTGGAGGACAGGCAGTCCAGGCGGGCGTACGGGCGGCCCGTCGCGGTGATTCGGGACTCCGCCTCCGCCAGCATCTTGCGGCCTGTGCCCGGCGGTGCCGTGTGCGGTGTTGTCATCAGGCGGTGGATGTAGCCCGCGTCCGCGGGGCGGGGGCCCCAGGCCGCCTCGTCCTCCCACCAGATTTCCCAGGCGCCCGTCAGGTGGGGGCCCGTGTGGGCCAGCCAGACCTCGCCCTGCTGCATGCGGGTGCGGAAGTGGGTCTCGTCCTTCTCGCCCGGCTTCCATTGGTCGATTCCGCGGGCCAGTTGCCAGAGGGCTGCCGAGTCGCGGAGGCGGACCAGGGTTGCGGCGTCCGACGGTGTTGCCCTGCGGTAGGTCAGGGGCGGGAAGGTGGTGGGGTTGGGTTCCAGGAGGGCCGTGCGGAGGGTTGTCGCCAGCGCTTCCGCGTCCAGGGACAGTTCCTGCGTCACGTAGTTCTCGATCGACCCGTAGCGCTTCTTCATGGACGCGAGGAACGTGCGCATCACCGACGCCGGCGCCCGTCCGAAGCCCAGCCATGTCGGCTCGCGGCCCTCGCGCGCCGTCCAGGCCGCCACCATCGCCTCTGTCGCCAGTTCCGTGAGGCTGTAGTCCTCGATGACGGTGGGCTCCGGGATGCCCAGCAACTCCAGGATCAGCGCCGCCAGTTGGCCCGTACGGTCCTTGCCCGACGCGCAGTGGAAGACCAGGGGCTGCCCCGACTCCGCCGCGTCCGCCACCAGTTCCAGTGCGCGGCGGATTTCCTTCGTGCCGTCCTCCGCCACCTCCATGTAGCGCTCCGCGAGGTACGGGCCCGGGTCGACCTCGGGAGGCAACGCCGGCTGGTTGTACGGGCGGTGCTCGATGCTGAGGTGGTGGTAGCCGAAGGACGTGTCGTCCGGGATGCGGCCCCGCTTCTCGATCTCCCAGGGGTGGCGGAGGTCGATCACCGTGCGGATGCCCAGGGACAGGAAGCGGTCCCAGTCCGGAGTGCCTTCGCGCAGCTTGCCCAGCGAGTCCGCGCGGTACAGGCGTCCGGGGCGGATCCGCCGGCCGTCCGGGGTCGTGTAGCCGCCCAGGTCACGGAAGTTGTGCAGCGCGTCGAAAGGTATGTGTCTGTCCACAGGCTGTGACCTTACGTCTACTCGGCGTGCGGCACGGCTACTTGGCGTGGAGCACGGCGTAGATCATCACGAACGCGACGATGTGGATGCCGAAGAGGAAGTACGCGAGGTAGTACCAGACGTAGCGTTCGCGTTTCTTCTCCAGCGACAGGCGTCGCTGCTCGGCTTCGGCCTGTCGCTCGGCGTCGTCCGTCATCACAGTTCCCGGTGGACCTTCGTGTTGGACGCCTGGGCACGCGGGCGCAGGACCAGGAGGTCGACGTTGACGTGGTGGGGGCGGGTGACCGCCCAGGTGATGGTGTCCGCGACGTCGTCGGCCGTGAGGGGTTCGGCGACGCCCTCGTAGACCTTGGTCGCCCTCTCCTCGTCGCCGCCGAAGCGGGTGAGCGCGAACTCGTCGGTCTTGACCATGCCGGGCGCGATCTCGATGACGCGGACCGGCTGGCCGACGATCTCCAGGCGGAGGGTTTCGGCGAGGACGTGGGAGCCGTGCTTGGCGGCTACGTAGCCCGCGCCGCCCTCGTAGGTGCCGTGGCCGGCGGTGGAGGAGACGACCACGACTGTTCCGTCGCCGCTCGCGACGAGCTTCGGGAGCAGGGCCTGGGTGACGTTCAGGGTGCCGAGGACGTTCGTCTCGTACATCGTGCGCCAGTCGGCGGGGTCGCCGGTCGCGACCGGGTCGGCGCCGAGCGCGCCGCCCGCGTTGTTGACGAGGACGCCGATCGTCTTGAAGGCGGTGGCGAACTCGTCGACCGCCGTGCGGTCCGTCACGTCCAGCTGGTAGGCCGTCGCCGAGTGGCCGGCCGAGTTGATCTCCTCCGCGAGCGCCTCGATGCGGTCCTTGCGGCGGGCGGTGAGGACGACCCGGTAGCCGGCCGCTGCGAGCTGCCGGGCCGTGGCGGCGCCGATTCCGCTGCTCGCACCGGTGACGACGGCGATGCGGGAGGCGGCGGACGGTGCGGTGGCCATGTGGGGCTCCTCGAGGCGGTCGGTACGGCGGCTGGCTGCTGCCCAGGGTAGGTGACGTCGGTCGGCGGGCGGTGCGCCCTTTCAATGCGCGGACACCATGCGCGAACACTCGATGCGCGGACGACTTCGCCGGGTGGGACGATGAGAAGGGTGATCCTCCGGTCCTGTGGAGGTGGATCATGGGGCAGGCACGAGAGGTCATGGACCGGCTCACCGAGGCGGTCACGACGCACGCGGATCCGAAGACGATCGGCGAGCTCTACGCACCGGATGCGGTCGCGTTCACCCCTGACGAAGGGGAGATCCGAGGGCGCGACAACATCGCCGAGTACTGGCGGCAGATGACGGACGCGATTCCGGACGGGTCGTTCGAGACGGTGCACTCGTACGAGATCGGGAACACGGCCATAGACGAGGGGTTCTTCAGCGGCCGGAACACCGGGCCGCTCCAGCTGCCCTCCGGGGACACGCTGCCTGCGACACAGAAGGAGGTCAGGATCCGCGGGGTGGATCTCGCCACCGTCGGGGAGGACGGGCGGATCGTCGACTACCGGCTCTACTTCGACGAGATGGAGTTCCTGACGCAGCTGGGGCTGCTGCCCGACGAGCCGTCCTGAGAACGGTTCAGCCGCCGCGCGGCGCCCACATGATCACCGCCATGCCGACCAGGCAGATCAGCGCGCCGGTCACGTCCCAGCGGTCCGGGCGGTAGCCGTCCGCGACCACGCCCCACAGGATCGACCCGGCGACGAAGATCCCGCCGTACGCGGCGAGGATGCGGCCGAAGTGGGCGTCCGGCTGGAAGGTGGCGACGAAGCCGTAGGCGCCGAGGGCGAGGACGCCGCCGGCGATCCACAGCCAGCCGCGGTGTTCGCGCACTCCCTGCCAGACCAGCCAGGCGCCGCCGATCTCGAAGAGGGCGGCGACGACGAAGAGGGCGGCGGAGCGTGCGACGAGCATGCCCGCAGCTTGGCATGCCCGCTGTCAGCTGCGTGCTTGCTGTCACCTGATGGACGGCGCCTGCCGCGTGCTGCGCGTGGGATACATCCGTACGACCATGCGGCGACACCGTGCGACCACATGGCGGCCATGCGGAGCGAGGAGCGGCGGTATGCGGAGGATGCGGGTTCTTGCGGCGGGGGGCGCCGCTCTGGCGGCGGTGGCGGCAGCGGCTCTGCCTGCCGGTGCCGTCGACGGCGCCGAGGCGGATCTGGCCTATCACGGTGCCGTGTCCATGGCCGGCGGCCAGGTCTTCGTGCGGTTCACGCCGCGCAACCACGGGCCGTCGGACGTGCCGGACGTGACGGTGCGGCTGCGCTGGTCGGTGCCGCTCGCGGACGGGCAGGTGCTGCCGCCGGGGTGCGCGCGGTCGGGGCCGCGGGTGCTGCTGTGCCGGGTGGGGCCGCTGGCCGCGGGCGAGGTGGGTGCGCAGGTCGCGGTGCGGGTGCGGCTGCAGGGGAGGCCCTCCGAGCTGCGGCTCGAGGTGGACACGGTGTGGGCCGGGGGTGCCGTCGACCGGAACCGGCAGAACGACGAGCAGCGGGTACTCGTGCTGGGTACCGGGGACGAGTACTACTTCTGACGGGGCCCGCTTCGGGTTGGCGGGGGTGCGGCTGCTGCGTCGTACGATCTCTGCACCGCGCAGACGGAGCAGGCGAAGAGGAGCGGAGGAGCAAAGGGCATGGCCGGGAACGCGCGTGAGCGTCTGATGGACGAGCTGTCCGCCGTCTCGCGCCGCTACATGGCCTCGTACGCCCTCTTCAACCAGGCCGTCGCCGATCACCTGGGCCTGCACCCCACCGATCTGCAGTGTCTGAACCTGCTGACGCTGGAGGGCGGTCCGGTGACGACCGGCCGGATCGCCGCGTTGACGGGGCTGACCACCGGCTCGGCGACGCGGCTGGTGGACCGGCTGGAGAAGGCGGGCTATGTCGTACGGGAGCGGGACGCGGCCGACCGGCGGAAGGTGCTGGTGGCGACGGTGCCGGACCGGATCGCCGAGTTCGGGCGGATGTGGGAGCGGCTGGGCGGCGGCTGGTCCGCCCTGTTCGAGGAGCTGGACGACGCCGAACTCGCCGTGGTGATCGGGCACATGAGGCGCACGGTGGAGTTCAGCGGGCAACAGGTCGCACGGCTGCGGGCCGGCGAGGTCTGAGCGGTCAGGCGCTCTCCGCGTCGTAGCGCTCGCGGGCCTCGTGCACCTCGTCGAAGTGGGTCTCGGCCCACCTCTTCACCGCGGTCATCAACTGGGCGAGGCTGCTGCCGAGTTCGGTGAGTTCGTAGTCGACGCGGACCGGTACGGACGGGGTGACCGTGCGGGTGAGGATGCCGTCGCGTTCCAGTGAACGCAGTGTCTGCGTCAGCATCTTGGGGCTCACGCCCGCGATCTTGCGGCTGAGGTCGCTGTAGCGCAGGGGGCCGGAGGCGAGGGCCGCGAGGACGAGGCTGACCCACTTGTCGCTGAGCCGGTCGAGGAGCTGGTTGGTGGGGCACGCGCGGAGAAACGCGTCGTACTCCACGCGGGCCTGCTCGCGCTTCTGGGCCGCTGTCATGGTCGCCATGGCTCTCCCCTCGGTGAGGTAGGCACCTCGAGGTAACTACTTCCTCCTGGATAGTAACTCTTCCTAGGGTTGTTGCAGCAGAGCGAACCGTTCGAAGAGTCTCATTACGGGAGAAATGACCATGCGTGCTGCAGTGGTGAGGACGTTCGGCGGCCCCGAGGCCGTGGAGGTCGTGGACGTGGACGTGCCCGAGCCGGCCGCGCGGCAGGTGCGGATCAAGGTCGCGGCGGCCGCGCTGAACCCGGTGGACGCGGGAGTGCGGCAGGGCGTCTTCGGTGGCGGCGGCAAACAGATCGGGCTCGGCTGGGACGTCGCCGGGACCGTGGACGCGACGGGCGTGGCCACCGCCTGGAGCGTCGGCGACGAGGTGGTGGCGCTGGACTACGGCATGGTGAAGCCGCTGGGCACGCACGCCGAGTACGTCGTCGTCGACACGGACGCGGTGGCGAAGGCGCCGGCCACGGTCGACGCCGTGCAGGCGGCGACGCTGCCGCTGAACGCCCTGGCCGCCGTACAGGCCCTGGATCTGCTGGAGTTGGGGGAGGGGCAGTCGCTGCTGATCACCGGTGCGGCGGGCGCGGTCGGTGGATTCGCCGTCCAACTCGCCGCGCGCCGGGGGATTTCGGTGACCGCGCTGGCGAGGAAGGGCGACGAGGAGTTTCTGCGGTCGCTGGGGGCCGCGCACTTCGCGTCCGGTGCCGTCGGGGCGGGCGGCGTCGACGCCGTGCTGGACGCGGCGGTGCTGGGGGAGGCGGCCCTGGAGTGGGTGCGGGACGGCGGTGTCTACGTCGGTGTCATCCCGCAGGCGGCTCCGGCCCCGGTGCGCGGGGTGCGGACCGGCGCGGTCGAAGTGAGCGCGGACGGGGCGCAGTTGGCCGAGCTGGCGGCGCTGGTCGACGAGGGGGTGCTGACGCTGCGGGTGGCGGAGACGTACGCCCTCGAGGAGGCACCGAAGGCGCACGCCCGCCTGGCGGAGGGCGGGGTGCGCGGCCGGTTGGTGCTGGTGCCCTAGTGGTGCTGCTCCGCCGGTGCCTTGCGCGGCAGCAGTCGTACGAGGGGCAGGCACAGGGCGACGGCCGCGGCGACCACGGCGAGGCTCGCGAGCAGGGCGTGGGTCTCGCCGCCGTCGACCGCCTTGAAGTACACGGTGGTTACGGCCGCCGCTCCGATCGCGTTGGCGAGTTGCTGCACCGCGTTGAGCGAGCCGCTGGCGCTGCCGGCCTCCTCGGGGGCGATGTCGCCGATGGTGACGTCGTAGACGGTGCCGAAGCAGGTGCCCATGCCGAGGCCGACGAGGAGGAGGGGCGGGACGAGCGCCCACCCGGACGAGTCGGAGAGCAGTGCCAGGCAGCCGCAGCCGGTGAGGATCAACAGCAGTCCGGCGACGACCAGTCGGCGGCCGTAGGTGTGGATCAGCCGGTAGCAGGCGATGGACGCGACGACGATCCCCGCGGACAGCGGGATCAGGCCGAGTGCGGTGCCGGCGGGGGAGTGGCCGAGGCCGCGCTGGAGGTGGAGGGAGACGACGTAGAGGAGGCCGGCGACCGCGGCGAAGGCGAGGACGCCGAGGATCAGGCCCGAGGTGAAGCCTCGGTTGTGCAGGAGGCTCGGGCGGATCAGGGGCTCGGGGGCGGTGCGCTGGCGGTGGCAGAAGGCGGCGAACAGGGCAAGGCCGAGGAGGAGTTGGGCGAGCGGGCGGGTACCCCAGCCGCCGTCCGAGCCGTCGATCAGGCCGCCGAGGAGGCCGAGCAGCGCGCCCGCGAGGAGCGCTGATCCCGGGCCGTCGACCGAGAGGGACGGGTCGCCCGTGTCCCGCGGGAGCAGTCGAGCGGCGGCCAGGAGTGCGGCGCCGCCCAGGAGCAGGTTGATCAGGAACATGGGGCGCCAGCCGAGGCCGGCGAGGTCGGCGTCGACGAGGAATCCGGCGAGGATCGGACCGCCGACGGCGGACAGGCCCATGACGGGCCCGAACAGGCTGAACGCCTTACCGATCTCCTCGCGCGGCCAGGTCGCCCCGAGGATGCCGAAGCCCTGCGGGATGACGAGCGCACCGAAGGCGCCCTGCACGAGCCGGGCGACGACCAGCACCGCCGGGTCCGGGGCGAGCCCGCAGGCCAGGGAGGCGGCGACGAAACCGGCGAGGCCGAGCAGGAACAGCCGCCGGCGCCCGTACTTGTCGCCGAGCCGGCCGCCGGGCACCAGAAGCACGCCGAGCGCGAGGGCGTAGGAGGCGCCGAGCCACTGCACGAGGCTCGGGCCGCCGCCGAGGTCCTTCGTGATGGTCGGCGCGGCGATGTTGGTGATCGTCGCGTCGAGCAGGTCGAGAACGTCGGCGGCCAGGACGACGGCGAGCACGGCCCAGCGGGCGCGGGCGGTCAGGACGGGTTTTTCTCTTGCGTTACGAAGAATCTGCGTCACGCAGATAAATATCGGGAGTGCCGTCCCGGCCGTCAAGGGGATATCGCCGAGGGCCGCTTCTAACTGCGCGAGCGGATGGACATCACGGCCTTCCGCTCCGTGAAGCCGGACTGGCGGCGGCCGCGTACGCCGTCGGCGGCACCCCCACCGTCGCCGTGAAGTCCCGCACCAGATGGGCCTGGTCGGCATAGCCGAGGTCGGCCGCGAGGGCCGCCCAGTCGACGTCCCGGTCGGTCTCCGCGCGCTCCAGGGCCTCGTGGATGCGGTAGCGCAGGATGACCCACTTGGGGCCGACGCCGACATACCCGGCGAACAGGCGCTGCAGCACTCGTACGGACATCCCCTCGGTGCGGGCGAAGTCGCCGGCGCGGCGGATCGTGCGGTCGGTGCGGATGCGGTCGACCAGGGCCGTCGCGAGGTCGGCCTGGGGGTCGGGGTGGGGGTCGAGGGAGAGCAGGAAGCCGTCCAGGGCGGAGATCCGGTCGGCCTCGTCGTCCGGGGTGAGGACGGCCGCGAGGTCCGCCGTCGGGAAGTCCTCTGGGGAGGGGACCCGCCGGCCCGTCCACTCGCTCACCGCCCGCCCGGGTGCGAAGGGGCGGAAGGCGCCGGGCCGGAACTTGATGCCGCACACCCGTCCCCGCCCCTCCAGTTTCTGGGTGAACAGGCCCTGCTGGACGCCCGCGACCTCGACGAACGGTTCCTGGCCCTCGAAGTGCTGGAAGACGATGTGGACCGCGGGATGCGGGACCACGTGCGAGACGTACGGCTCGGCGAGGTCCCAGTCGATCAGCCAGTAGTGCTCCACGTACCGGCGCAGCTGCTCGGCGGGCTCGGGGCGGCGGAAGTCCACGCGCGCGAGGAAGTCCGCGGCGCCGACGATGCCTCGGGTGTCACGGCGTGGGGCGGCCATGAGGGGAGCGTACGGTCCGGCACCGACAGTCGGCGGAATACGTGGGTCGCGGAGGTCGTTCACCGCTATAGTTGAACGGTCAACAACTTGGAGGTTGAGCGACCATGCAGTTCGGGATCTTCAGCGTCGGCGACGTCACGCCGGACCCGACGACGGGCCGTACGCCGACGGAGCGCGAGCGCATCAAGGCCATGGTCGCCATCGCGCTGAAGGCCGAGGAGGTCGGCCTCGACGTCTTCGCGACCGGCGAGCACCACAACCCGCCCTTCGTGCCATCGTCCCCGACCACGATGCTCGGCTATGTCGCCGCGCAGACGGAGAAGCTGGTCCTGTCCACCTCCACGACGCTCATCACCACCAATGACCCGGTGAAGATCGCCGAGGACTTCGCGATGCTCCAGCACCTGGCCGACGGCCGGGTGGACCTGATGATGGGCCGCGGCAACACCGGCCCGGTGTATCCGTGGTTCGGCCAGGACATCCGCCAGGGCATCAACCTGGCGATCGAGAACTACGCGCTGCTGCGTCGCCTGTGGCGCGAGGACGTCGTGGACTGGGAGGGGAAGTTCCGGTCGCCGCTGCAGGGCTTCACGTCCACGCCGCGGCCGCTGGACGGGGTCCCGCCGTTCGTCTGGCACGGCTCGATCCGCTCGCCGGAGATCGCCGAGCAGGCGGCGTACTACGGCGACGGCTTCTTCCACAACAACATCTTCTGGCCGGCCGACCACACCAAGCGGATGGTCGAGCTCTACCGGACGCGGTACGCGCACTACGGGCACGGGACGCCGGAGCAGGCGATCGTCGGGCTCGGCGGCCAGATCTTCATGCGGAAGAACTCCCAGGACGCCGTGCGGGAGTTCCGCCCGTACTTCGACGTCGCGCCGGTGTACGGCCACGGGCCCTCCCTCGAGGACTTCACGGACCAGACGCCGCTCACCGTCGGCTCCCCGCAGCAGGTGATCGAGAAGACCCTGTCCTTCCGGGAGTACGCCGGTGACTACCAGCGTCAGCTCTTCCTGGTGGACCATGCCGGGCTGCCGCTGAAGACCGTGCTGGAGCAGATCGACATGCTGGGCGAGGAGGTCGTGCCGGTGCTGCGCGAGGAGTTCGCCAAGGGCCGTCCGGCGGACGTGCCGGAGGCGCCGACGCACGCGTCGCTGCTGGCCGCGGTGGAGAAGGAGGTCGTGGCATGAGGCTCGTCGTCGTGTCGGCGGGGCTGAGCGTGCCGTCGTCCACGCGGTTGCTGGGGGACCGGCTGGCCGCGGCCGTGGGCCGGCAGACCCCGGTGGAGGTGCAGGTCGTGGAGCTGCGCGAGCTCGCGGTCGAGATAGCGCACAACTTCACGAACGGGTTCCCGGGGCGGAATCTGTCGGCCGCGCTCGAGGCGGTGACGGAGGCGGACGGGCTGGTGGTCGTCACGCCGGTGTTCTCCGCCTCGTACAGCGGGCTGTTCAAGTCCTTCTTCGACGTGGTCGAGCCGGACGCCCTGGCGGGCAAGCCGGTGCTGATCGCGGCGACCGGCGGCACGGCCCGGCACTCGCTCGTCCTGGAGCACGCGCTGCGTCCGCTGTTCGCGTACCTGAAGGCCGTGGTCGTCCCGACGGGGGTCTACGCCGCCTCGGAGGACTGGGGCGCGGAGGGTTTGGACGGACGGATCGAACGGGCAGGTGGGGAGCTCGCGGGGCTGATGGCGGGGCTCACCACGAAGAGGGCGGAGCCCGGGTTGGTGCCTTTCGAGCAGCAGCTCGCCGCTCTTCGACCCACAGGGTGAGAGGACGGTAGGGGCGCCGCCTTGGTTGCGCCCCAGGGGTGAGAGGCCAGTAAGAAGGGCGCCCGGTGAGCTGCTCATCACGTCGTACGACACCTGGACCTTGGCAGACTGGAGCCGTGTCCCAAACTGTGCTGCTCGCCGAAGACGACCGCGCCATCCGTCACGCCCTGGAGCGCGCCCTGACCCTGGAGGGCTACCAGGTCACCGCGGTCGCCGACGGCGTCGAGGCGCTGGCGCAGGCCCACCGGACCCCACCGGACGTGCTCCTGCTGGACGTGATGATGCCCGGCATCGACGGCCTCCAGGTCTGCCGGGTGCTGCGTGCCGAGGGCGACCGGACCCCGATCCTCATGCTCACCGCCCTCGTCGAGACCGCGGACCGTATCGCCGGCCTGGACGCCGGCGCCGACGACTACGTGGTCAAGCCGTTCGACGTCGAGGAGGTCTTCGCACGGCTGCGTGCGCTGCTGCGCCGTACCAGCGCGGACGGCGCGCCCGTGGCCGACGTACCGAAGGAGCCCCCGGCCTCCGCCGACCGGCAGATCCAGGCCGCCGGACTGCGCATGGACGTGCAGGCCCGGCGGGCCTGGCGCGGGGAGCGCGAGCTGGAGCTGACGCGGACCGAGTTCGAGCTGCTGGAACTGCTCGTGCGCAACGCCGGGATCGTCCTCGACCACTCCACCATCTACGACCGCATCTGGGGCTACGACTTCGGGCCCGGCTCCAAGAACCTCGCCGTGTACGTCGGCTATCTGCGCCGCAAGCTCGACGAGCCGGGCGCACCGGCGCTGATCCACACGGTGCGCGGTGTGGGTTACGTGCTGCGGGAGGACTGAATGGGCCGGCTCAGGCGGCTGCTGGCGAGACGGCGGCCCGGGCTGGTCTCCCTGCGCACCACGTTCGCCGTGTCCTTCGCGGCCGTCACCGCCGCCGTCACCGTCCTGGTCGGCGTCCTGTCGTACAGCGCCGCCGCGCGGCTGGTGCGGGTCGACCAGGAATCCGTGTTCGACCAGGTCGTGCAGGACCTGCGCGACGAGGTGCGTCAGCACCGGATGACGACGGACGACTTCTCGTCCTCGGCGCCGGGCCACGACATCGTGCGGCCCGCCCGGACCGATGTGCAGGTGCTGGGGGCGGACGGCAAGGTCGTCGACACCGGCAGCCCGGGACTGCCCGTCACCGCCGCCGACCGGTCGATCGCGGCCGCCCGGACCGCCGGGAAGATGGTCGAGCACAAGGACGTCGACGTCGCCGCGGACGTGTACCGCATCGCCACCGTCTCCCTCGGTGACCGGCGGGGCGCGGTGCAGGTCGCGCAGGAGTTCAGCGACACCGAGGACCTGCTGCGGGCGCTGCAGCAGCGGACGCTGATCCTGATGGGCGCGGTGGTGACCGCCGCGGGCCTGTTCGGCTGGTGGCTGGCGCGGCGCATCACCCGTCGGCTGATCATCCTGACCTCGGCCGCGGAGGACGTCGCGCGCACCCGGCGGCTCGGCATCGAGGTGCCCGTCACCGGTTACGACGAGGTGGGCCGCCTCGGACGCGCCTTCGACCGCATGCTGGGCCGTCTCGCCCAGTCCGAGGAGGACCAGCGCCGTCTGGTCCAGGACGCCGGGCACGAGCTCCGCACGCCGCTCACCTCCCTCCGTACGAACATCTCGCTCCTTCGCCGCATCGACGAACTGCCCCCTTCGACCCGGGACGAGCTGGTCGCGGACCTCACCCAGGAGGCGCGCGAACTCACCGATCTGGTCAACGAGTTGGTGGACCTTGCGGCCGGGCAGTCCGACACCGAGCCGCCGCAGCGGGTCGACCTCGCGGACATCGCCGAGGACGTGGCCGGGCTCGCCCGGCGCCGCTCCGGACGTCACATCACCGTCCGCGCGAGCGGCGACACGACGACCGACGGGCGCCCCGGAATGCTTCAGCGCGCGATCTCCAACCTTGTCGAGAACGCGGCCAAGTTCGACCGCGACGGCACGGGCCCCATCGAGATCTCCGTCTCCGGGCCCGCCCGGTCCGGCACGGTCCGCGTCGAGGTCCTCGACCGCGGCCCGGGTATCGCCGACTGCGACCTGATCCGCATCTTCGACCGCTTCTACCGCGCGGCGGACGCCCGTTCCCTGCCGGGCTCCGGCCTCGGCCTGTCGATCGTCCGCGAGGTGGCCATGGCCCACGGCGGCGCCCCGTTCGCACTCCAGCGGGACGGGGGCGGCTCGGTGATCGGCTTCACGGTGGGCGGGGTGCCGGGGGGCGGGACCGAGGGGTGAGGGATTCGGTGCCGAGCCGCGCGGTGCGGCTGATCGAGCAGACCTCGACATGTTTCGGTGACGAGGACGTCCGCGCGCCGGGTTCCTGGATCAGCAGGCGTCCTTGGGGCTGACGCTCACGGCCTGGGGGCCCCAACTGAGCCTCCGCAGCGTGTCCTTCGAGGCGTCCCCGGAAGCCGCGGCGCCGGTGGATTTCACCTTCACCGTGATGCCGGTGCTGTCCACCTCGACCAGTTCGCCGCAGACCTTCCCGTCGCGGGTGTGTACGGTGACGGGCGCGGCCGGCTGTTCGTCCGCCGGAGCCAGCCAGGTCGCCATCACACCCGTGGCAGTGGCCAGCACGCCTGCCACCGCGAGCCAGCGGGCGAGGTTGACCATCCTTCCGATGCGCTTGCACTCCGCCGCTTCCCACTGCAGCAGCTGGGCCCCGTCGACGTCCAGCAACTTGTTTCTACGGCCGGGCCGCCCGTGCGCGGCCGATGCTGCGGCGAAGGCGGAGACCAGCAGGGCCACCAGCCCCAGCGACATCATCACCACGACGAAGTTCCGGTACCCCGAAGTCAGATCGGCCACGTTCTCGCGACCCTTGAGGACGAGTACCGCTGCCAGCAGCGCGGTGGCCGTGGCCAGGAAGTTGCGCCAGCCCTCGGCCTGGTGGCGGGCGATCTCCAGCTGGGACTGGAGCATGTCGTGCAGCCGCTGCCGCGCCTGGAGCCGCAGCGCGCGGCCCGTCGGGCGCGGAGAGGCAGCCATCAGGACGCCTTACGGACGGGAACGGTCACCGGCCACCATGCACCGCAGCCGGGCAGTTCGTCGGCATTCTGAGGGTGGGTGATCGGACACTCGCAGTCCATCCTGCGCTCCCGCGCCGTTGCGTCCTCCTTCTTTCCCCACGGCCAGGCTTTCGGGATGGTGCCGGGGGCGATGTCGATGAGCGGCAGCTCGGTCCAGCCCTGGCAGACGGGACAGGTGCCGGTGAACACGAGGAAGCCGGCGTCGTCCCGGTGCCAGTCGAGGTCGTTCGGCGGATCGACCTTGTGCTCCTTGTACGGCACGTCGTCATGACCCGGCATGTGTGTCCCCCTCCTGCGGCAGCTGGAACCCGAACAGCGGCGCATAGTAGGCGAGTCGCCCGCGCACGTCGTCGGGTGTCAGCTCGGTTTCCTCCGCGGCCAGCTGGATGTGATCGTCCGTCACCGTGCCGGACAGCGCGGGCTCCCGGCCTGTGAGCCGTTGCGTGAGGATGATGACGTCGCGCCAGTCGGGCTCGTGGTCGTCGGCGGGTTCGGGGCACTCGAAGGTGACGCCGCATGCGGCGTAGGGGGCGAGAGCGCGGAAGGTTGCGCGCAGGCCGCGGTCCAGGCGGGCGGCGGTGATGGTGAGGGCCAGGGGGGTTACGGTGCCCTGTCTCAGGGGTTCGAACAGAAACAGCTTCCGAATGGCCCGGTGGACCTCCTCGGTCTCCTGCCGCTGCTGATCGCCGGCCTCGCTCGCAGGCACCGCTATGGCGTCCGGGACCTTGGGGGCACCAAGGGGCTCATAGGCGCGTAGCTGGGACATGGCCTCGACGAGGTCGACCCCGCATTCGTCCGCGTACGTGATGATCTCTCTGTGGGTGATCGCGGCCTTCCAGGTGACGTTGTCAGAGGTGCACAGCGCCTTGCACTCCGCCCTCTCCGGTTGCAGGTCGCGTGTCTCAGGGGGAACGTCGGCGACACTGATGCCGTACGGTGCGGCTTCCTCTTGCACCTCCTCGGCCATGACACCGATCTTGTTGAAGTTTTCTGCGCTCATCACTACGAGCAACGCGGTACTCACGTGGTCGGTCTCGGTGTCGATGGTGTAGCGCCAGGCTTCACCTCCGGACCGTTCGGAGGAGACGTATCCGAAAGGCACGGACAGGTGGAGGAGACGCCGCTCGCTCTCCCGCGCGGTCCGAACAGCGTCGGCTGCGCTCGCATGGACGACTCCGGCTTCGGCCAGGGCTCGGACGGCCTCATCCTCCGCTTCCAGGGACTCGGACTCGGCTGTGAGGTTCAGAGCCTGGAGAACCGTCCAGTTGCCGACAGGCTGCGCTGGTCTTGTGTCGTACGTACTCAGGGAGGCCCACCACGAGGGCGCCTTGACGGACAGGAGCGCCTCGGGAGCAGACCACCCCAACTCCAGACGCTGGGCGAGATCCCCCAGGTCCTGGACGGTTGTTCCTACGTCCGGGTCCCCACGTTCGGCCGAGAGGCGGACCAACCCGAGGACGCCGAAGTACTTGTTGAACCTCTCGGGCGCGCTCCATGAATCCGTGAGGCCCAGAGCACGCGCTTCCTCGATGGAGATGTGGGCTGACTCGAGGGCGCCCGCGACGCGGTATCCGAATCGTGCGTAACGGCGTGCAGTCGATGCGGTATCAGCCGGCTCCGTATTCGAGTGCACCGCCATGTAGGCGGCGACCATCGGTGTGACCACGGCCGGCAGTCCGTCGAGCCCCGGCGTGCGACTTCCGCTCAGCACCACCCCCTCGGCCTGATCAGGGATGTGCTCATCGAGGTCGCCCGGATCCGGGGGATCCGGTATCCGCGCGTCGAGGCGTCTGAGCTGCCGGACGAGCCGTGTAGCTTCCCCGATTGTCTTGCGCTCGCGGCCGGCTTCCAGGAGCAAGGGGGCGTGAACCGGAGGTTCGGTGCCTTGTGCACGTGTCTGCAGGGTGAGTGCACGGTCGTATCCCGCGTACAGACGGGTCTGCATCGCAGGGCAGTCCACGTCGTCCAGCCCTCGGATGTCGTCCGTCTCGGGAACGTGAATACCTGCGACGGCGTATCTCCGCAGCGTACGCACTGTCGACCGCAGACTGTGCATGCTGCCCTCGGCTGCTTGCAGGGCCGCTGCCAGCGGATTCCAGATCCAGAAGTCCGGCAGATCGCGGAACAACAATGTGTCGACAGCCGTTGGTTCAGGGAACCCTTTCGGCCAGCCGATGACGGGGCTGCTTTCCCGGTCGAAGATAGCGCCCACGTCCACCAGCTGTGAACGCCACAGGTAGAAGAGCCCGAGTCCGGTGCCTGCCGTGTCGTGGTCGCTCTTCATGATGTCGTGGCGACTCAGTGTGTCGAAAGGAAGGCAACCGAGTCGGGCGAGTGAGGAGGAGTACCGCGCGAAGCGCCAGTCGTTCCCACCGACGTCGAAATAGTGGCCGTCGCCATACCACTTGTTCACGGAGACTCTGATATCGGTGGCCAGTAGGCGTCCGACAACCAGTTCCGCCAGGATGACGTCATCCTTTGCCAGTTCCCACAGCCATTCGATTGGAATCGGCTTCCACTGTGTCAACTTCTCGGCGGCCGCAACCAATTCATCGAGGACCTGGTCGACCGCGTAGTCCTGCAGGCGATTGCGGTCGGCGCTGAGGACGGGCCGGTGCCGGTGGCGCAGGTTGATGACATAGCCGTGCGGGCGGGGCTCTGCGCCCACGAAGATCCCGTCCACGAGGCGAGCACCTCGCCCCTGCACCCACCAAATGTCCTGTCCGGTCTCCTCCTCCTGCACCGCAAGTGTGGCATCAGGCCGCAACACACCCGGACTCCACTGGTCCTTCATGTCCTTGCCGTTGATCTTCTCCTCGGCGCGGAGCGTCACCGGGCTCAGCCAGACCTGCTCCCGCAACGCCTCGATCAACGACGGAATCTCCCCTAGGCAGAACTCGGGCCGCAGATAGAGCCGTACACAAGTCCCGACCCTCTCCGTCCCGTCGCCGCGGATGTGCATGAGTCCCGAATCCGCCACTACGTCGACTCGGTGCCCGGGACCGCCGTCCCCCTGCCCGTTCGGACCGGCCGGCCGAGTCGTCACCCTGATCTTCTCGGCGAGCATGAAATAGCTGAACGCGCCGATGCCGAAACGGCTGTTGAGTTCCGGGATCACGCCCACCCGGCGCCAGCGACGGATCTCGCGGACGCTCCTGGGCGACTGCTCGTAGCGGCGACCGGCCCGGGAAAAGAGGTCACGGAGTTCCTCCACCGTCATGCCGATTCCATCGTCCACGCACTCGATGTAGAGGCCCTCGGCGTCCTGACCGAGGGTGAAGGAAACGGCGTAGTCCGCCAGGTCCTTCACGTCCGACTCGTCGATCTCGCCCGTGAGCGCGGCGTACCTCTGGCGGGCATGGCGTCGGCGGCACGCGTCGAGGGCGTTCTGGTAGAGCTCACGCACGGCCAGCATGCGGTCGCCGTACAACTGCGTGCCCATGATGAGGGGCTTGATCCCGTCTTCCGCGAGTTGGAAGCGCGGTGGCGGTGCCTCGTACCGGGCCGTGCCGGCGGGCTCCAGGGCGTCCGTGTTGATGTGCTTCGGGAGCGCCGCGAACAGGTCTGCGTCGGACAGGTCGTTGGAGAGCCCGCGCGCGGCGTCGGCGGCGGCGTCGGTCTGGCGTTCCAGGGCGACGTGCAGGGCGGCGTTGCCGCAGTCGGCCTGCAGGGTCCAGTCGGACGGGGCTGCACGGTTCTCGCGGACGGGGCGGAAGTCGCTGTCGCGGATCTGCTGGATCAGGTCACCCGGCTTCACCTGGTGGTGATCCGCACCGAGGTGGTCCACGACGATGCCGTCCAGCGTGCGAGGGTCGATCGCGAGGAGCTCCGCGATGTGCAGCAGCCCCGCCAGCTCCCTCGGCCGCCACCACATCCTGCGGCTCATGCTGAGGATCTTCGGCAGCTTGGTGTTCCAGACCTCGCCGTTCGGGGCGGTCTCCGCGGGGCGCGTGCGCATCTGCATGACCACCTGCATGAGAGCCGAGCGCAGTCGCTCGCGGCTGGTCGGCGTGGTCTGTTCGTCCGGCTGGACGGCGTACTCGGCAACGTCCGTCAGCAGTTCGACCACGGACTTCAGGCTGTCCAGCGCGCCGGTGGACCGGCCCGACCCGGTGGCCGAGTACCAGAGCTGGTCCCAGTCGGCCAGCAGGCGATGACGCAACCACTGTTCGGCCGCCGCCACGACGTCGGGAGCGGCTCCCTCGTCCCGGAGCCTTCGCCGCTTGGTCTCGATGTGTCGATAGGCGTTGCGGACGTCCGCCATGTCCTCGGCGAGATGGTGTCTGATCTCGTCGCCCGGTTCGCGAGAGGGGAGCTCCTCCCCGGCGTCCGGCCCTTGCGGCGGGTGCAGTTCGGCAAGCGCACGCAGCCCGCATGCTACCGCCGCCTCCCGGACGAAGGGCGTCCCCAGCAGGGTGACGGCTTCCAGCGGGCTCAGCCGACCGTCGGGGGCGGCCGGGACCAGGCGGTCGAGCTGTTTGAGGACCCGCTCGGGGAACTGCGGGTCCTCCCAGGAATCCGGGGTGTTCCTGCGTTCGGCGGCCCGGCGGATGGCGAGCACTTTGTCGATCACATGGCTGAGGAGATCCCTCAGCCTCCCGGTGTCCGCCTCACCGTCGGGGACCATCTTCCACAGGCGGGACGCGTGCATGGCCCGGGTCCATTCCTGTACTCCGGGCCCGGTCCGGCAGATCTCCCGCCCGGCGTGCTCGGCGGGCGCCTGGCCGATGGAGCCGCTGAGCCAGCGGATGTCCACCCGGTGGCGGGTGATGCAGCCGTTGTCGCCGGCAATCTGCTCGGTGCGGCGGCGCGCGTGGTCGAGGACCTCGCCGACCGTGCGCGGGGGCGAGTCGTTCGCGAGCGCCTCGGCGAGCGCACGGCCCAGGAAGCTGCCCTCGTTCGTGCCCATGGCCTGCTCGCCGGCGGCGCACGACTGCAGGAGGACGACGTTCTCGCGGAGGCGGGACGACGACGGAGCCGCCGGCGGGGGCAGGAACTCCTCACCCGCGTCGTCACGGCACGCGTCGACGCACACCATCACGGTGGCCCGCGTCGTCAGCTTCTCCAGCAACTCGTCTGGTACGACGGCGATGAGGCTCTGCCGGCCCGCGGTGCGGGCGGCGTCGCTCGGCACCATGTAGTCGATGCCGTCGATGTTCACGCCGTGACCGGAGAAGTAGACCAGGGCGAAGTCGTCGTCCTCGCACCGGCCGAAGAAGGTGTTGAGCTGCGTGTAGAAGCTGGTGCGTCCGGTCTTGTCCACGGTGTCCAGCACGGTGACGTCGGGCTCGTCGTAGCCCGAGCCGAGCAGCGCCTCCTTGATCCGTGCCGTGTCCTTGCGGACGAAGTCCAGCTCTTTCGGCGACGCGATCAGAAGCGCTCGTAACGTGCCCATCGTGGAAGAGTCCCCCAGTCTCCCATCCTGGCAAGTGAGTTGATCACTGGTCAGTGTGCGGTGTTCCGTCGGTAGAGCGGCATTATGACAGAGGGGCACTCTGGGGTGACCTGGTGATACGTCGGTTTGTCCGCAGCCGTGACACGCGCTCAGGTGTTCAGGCGCGTCGTCTCCAGCAGCTCCCTGGCCATCCGCTCGGCCGGCGCCTCCGTCTGTTCGGCGACCCGGCGGAAGGTCTCCTGGGCCGGGCGGGCCGGCCAGGCGGGCGGCAGGTGGCGGGCGGGGAGGCGGGGGTCCGTGCGGATGGTCCAGAGCCATTCGCTGACCAGGCGCAGACGGGTGCCGATGGGGTCCTCGCCGGAACCGGTGCCGAGGTGGGCGGTCCAGCGCTTGTCGAAGGTGACGTAGCGGGCGGCGATGGACTCCAGGTCCCAGGTGTCGCTGACCATCCGCTCGATGTCGGTCACCTCGGCCGCCCGGGCGTGGAAGATCTTCACGTGGGCCGAAAGACCGAGCTCCGAGACCGGGCCCGAGACGTCCACGTCCCCCGGCGCGATCCACAGCCCGCTGTACAGCGCGCCGAAGCCGGACCAGGTGAGGCGTGAACGCAGGTCGTGGCGCTGCCGCTTCCACGAGTCGGGCAGGGAGAACCCCAGCAGGGTCCAGGAGCCGTCCCAGTCGTCGTTGACCGCGCCCTGCTTCCAGATGCGGGTACGGCCGTCCTGGAGGACACGGGTGGCCTGCTGGGTGAGACTGAAGTACATCCTGCGGCCCTCGCGCTGGCGCCGCAGCAGGCCGCGGTTGACCATGCGGGTGAGCGTGGAGCGTACGGCCTGTTCACCGACCTCGACGCGACCGAGCACGTCGATGATGCTGCCCGAGTAGACGCACAGATCCCCCTCCTCCAGCACGTGGTTGCCGAAGAAGGCGAGCATGAGCGACTGGGGGCGCGGCGCCGGGCCGTCCGCAAGGTCGCCGTCCGCGGTGTCCAGGATGTCTTCGTCCTCCACGGGGGCAAGAGTACGTGTCTTCGCTGAGCGCCCTTCGGGCTCCGCGGACCGCCCGCCCCGGCCGCTCACCCGTCCTTGCGAGCCACCCCGCCGTAGATCCCGATGGGCGGTGCGTCCCGCTTCGGGGGCTCTTCCGGGCGCCAGTCCGGGACCTGGACCAGGCCCGGGTCCAGGACGGTGAAGTCGCCGAAGAAGTCCGCGACTTGGGCGTGGGAGCGGAGGTTCATGGTGGCGGTGGCCGCCTTGTAGACGGCCGCAGCGTCCTCGCGGCGGTCCTCGTGGATGTCGCCCGTGGCGTGCGACAGGACGAGGTAGGAGCCGGCGGGCAGTGCCTCGCGAAGGGTGGCGACGATGCCGGCCGGGTCCTGCGCGTCGGGGACGAAGTGCACGACCGCCACCAGCAGCAGCGCCAGCGGCCGGTCGAAGTCGATGACCCGGCGGATGTCGGGGTGGTCGAGGACGGCCAGAGGGTCGCGCAGGTCGGCCAGGACGACCGAGGTGTCGCCGTCGTCCACCAGGGCCCTGGAGTGGGCGCTGACGATCGGGTCGTTGTCGACGTACGCGACACGGGTGCCGGGGGCGACGGCCCGCGCGACCTGGTGGACGTTGGGCTCGGTGGGCAGGCCGGTGCCGATGTCGAGGATCTGGCGGATGCCGCCCTCCGCGACGACGTGCCGGACGGCGCGGTGCATGAAGCGCCGGTTGGCGCGGACGCCCTCCCGCACCTCCGGAGCCGCCTTGATGAACTGCTCGGCCGCCGCCCGGTCGACCTCGTAGTTGTCCTTGCCGCCGAGGAAGTAGTCGTACATCCGGGCCGGGTGCGGCCTGGTGGTGTCGATCGTCAGGGGCCGGGAGTCGGCGTCTTCGCCGCGGGGAGAGGTCATGCGGACATCATCCGGCCTGCGACGACGCCGCAAACCCGGCTTCGCGTACGTGACTTCGCCCACGGCGCTTCCTGCATGGCCGGTTTGCATCTGCTTCACATTCCGGCCCTTTGAACTCTCAAGATGTCCTGACATACTCGCCGCTCGGCATGTGATCGTCCCGGCCTTTTGTGAGAGCGAATGCCTGTGAACGTGAGAAGCCATTTGCGGGAGCATCCGTGACCAGCCGGCAGCGGGGACGCCCCGAGCGGCCGCTCGATCCCGACGCGGGACCCGTGCAGCGCTTCGCCCACGAGCTGCGGTCACTGCGTGCGCAGGCCGGCTCCCCGTCGTACCGGACGATGTCCGAACGGGCCCGTGTCTCGGTGGCCGCCCTGTCCCGCGCGGCCTCCGGCGAGCGGCTGCCGTCGGTCACCGTCGTGCGGGCGTACGCGCAGGCCTGCGGGGCCGATCCGGACGCATGGGAGAGCCGGCTGACGGCGGCGGCCGACGAGGTCGCCTCCTGCGACACGGCCGAGGGGGAGTCGCCGTACCAGGGCCTGGCGCGGTTCGAACCGGGCGACCAGGAGCTGTTCTTCGGCCGGGACCAACTGGCCGAGGACGCGGTGCAGTTGATGAAGGAGCACCTGTTCGCGGTGCTCGTCGGCGCGTCCGGCAGCGGCAAGTCCTCGCTCCTGCGGGCCGGCGTGCTGCCCCGTCTGGAGAAGGTCGTGGAGGAGGCGGGCTGCGCGGCGGAGCTCCGGCTGATCACTCCCGGCGCGCGGCCCGTCGCCACGCACGGCCGGCTGCTGGCACCGGGGCCGGACGAGCCGCACCGGATCGTCGTGGTCGACCAGTTCGAGGAGATCTTCACGCTCTGCCGGGACCGGGCCGAACGCTGGCTGTTCGTCGACCAGTTGCTCGCTGCCAAGGACTCCGGCGGGCGGCTGCGCGTGGTCGTCGCGGTGGGTGCCGGCTTCCACGGCCGGTGCGCCGAACACCCGGGCCTGGCCGAGGCGTTGCGGCACACGAGCCTGACGGTCGGTCCGATGACCCGCGAGGAACTGCGCGACGCCGTCGTCAAACCGGCCACGGCGGCGGGCCTGAGGGTCGAGCGGGAGCTCACCGCCCGCATCGTCGAGGAGGTCCACGACCAGCCCGGCGCGCTGCCGATGCTCTCGCACGCCCTGCGCGAGACCTGGCGCCGCAGGCGCAGCGGAGTGCTGACGCTGGCCGCGTACGAGGAGGCGGGCGGCGTCCACGGAGCGATCGCCGCGGCGGCCGAGGAGGTCTACGGCGGACTCTCCCCCGACCAGACCGGCACCGCCCGGGGGCTTCTGCTGGCCCTCATCGCCCCCGGCGACGGCACCGCCGACTCCCGCCGTCCGGTCCGACGGGCCGATCTGCGCGAGTGGCCGGACCCCGAGGTACCCGTCGTCCTCGAACGGCTCGCCCGCGCCCGGCTCATCACCGTGGACGAGGAGAACGTCGAGCTCGCCCACGAGGCGCTGATCACCGGCTGGCCCCGGCTGCAGTGCTGGATCGAGGAGAACCGCGAGCGGCTGCGCATGCACCGCCACCTCACCGAGGCCGCCCGCAACTGGCAGGAGCACGGCCGCGACCCCGGCACCCTCTATCGGGGCATCCATCTCGCCCTGGCCGACGTCCTGTTCACCCGCGAGCGGCACGACGACGACCTCACCGCACGGGAGCGGGCCTTCCTCTGCGCCTCCCGGGTGGCCCACCGCATGGAGCGCTGGACGGCCGCCCGTATGCAGCGCCGCATACGAAGACTCGTCCTCGCCCTCACCTGTGTCATGGCCGGCGCCCTGGTCGCCGGCCAGATCGCCTGGCACGAGAGCGACGTGGCCGAGGGGGAGCGCAGCCTGGCCGGGGCCCGGCAGGCCGCCGACTTCGCCGACCGGGAGCGGGTGACCGACCCCCGCACCAGGACCCTGCTCAGCATCGCCGCCTGGCGGCTCGCCCAACTGCCCGAGAGCCGCGCGGCCCTCTTCGACGCCCTCGCCGAACCCGAGCGCGACGCCTTCACCGACCCGGACCAGAACGACAGCACCCGCGACTTCCTCACCGACTCCGGGCGCACCCTGCTCAGCGTGGGCGGCGGCAGCTGGTCGGCCTGGGACGTGGCCACCCACGGCCGCACCGGCTCCGGACGGCTGCCGGACCTTCCGGTGACCGCGGTCAGCCTCGACGGACGGACCCTCGCGCTGGCCGGCACCGCCGCCGACTCCCACGCCGGGCGACGGTTGTGGCGGCTGCCGGCAGTGACGGAGGGCCCCGCGGAGACGCAGGACCCTTCAGGCCTGGAGGATCCCGTCGGGTATCGACAGGACCCCGTCGGCCACCGAACGGCGGCCGAGTCGAACCTCGGTGTCGACGCCTACGTCGTCAACGGCCCCGACACGACGGCGCAGTTGCGCGCGTTCACGGACGACCCCGTGGTGCTGGAACGATCCGCCGCCGATGCCGTCATCCCGAGCGCGGACGCGCAGCTGGCGGCCGTCTGCGCGCAGGACCGGCCGCTCACGCTGCGGGACCTGGTCCACCACCGCACCGTGCCGGGCGCCTGGCAGGACTCGCCGGCGGTGGACTGCTCGTCCGCCTCCCTCGTCTTCGACCGGGCCGGGACACGGCTCGCGGCGGTCTCCGACACCGGGATACGCGTCTGGGACACGGCCTCGGGCCGGCAGCTCGCGCACCTCGCCCAACCGGGCGCCTCCCACCTGGCGTTCACCCCGGACGGGCGGTTCCTGGCGGCCGCCGGGCAGGACGGGACGACGGTCTGGCGCATATCGGCGGCCACGGCACCGGTGTTCCGCCACGCCCTGACCGACGGGCCCGTCACCGCCCTCGCCTGGGACCCCGCCGCCCCGACCCTGCGCTGTCTGACCGGCGGCACGGTCCACTCCCTCGACCTCACGGTGCCCCTCACCTCCCCGTGGCTCGACCGGCCGCTGGACCACGAGACCCTCGGCCCGGACGGCCGTCTGCTGGCCACCGCCGAACGACACGGCGACCGCTACCGCTTCCACCTGCGCGACACCCGGACCGGCCGTGTCGTCGCCGAACTGCCCGCCCTCGAGGCACCCGGACGCCCCCGTACCGCGCCCCTCATGACGTTCAGCCCCGACGGCCGGGCCTTCGCCTACGGCATCGGCGACCCGGACACGCCCGGCGCCCGGTTCGTCGTATGGAATGCCATAACTCACCGCATACAGGCGGCGGTTCACCCGAGCGGCTCGTCCGCCGTCCGCTCGATAGCGCTCGCCCCGCGCGGCCGGGAACTGCTGCTCTCCCGGGCGACCGCCACCGGCTCGCCCACCGGCGAGGTGTGGAACACCGCCCGCGGCACGCGGACCGACCGCCCCGAGGCCCTGGCCGCCACCCTGAAGTCCGCCCTGGCCTCCGGTTTCGCGGGCCCGGCCACCGCCCTGCCCTACGGCCTGGACACCGACGTACCCCTCGGTCCGGACGGCGACGAGAACGTCCTCGCCCTCAGCCCCGACGGCGTCCACCTGGCCACCGGCGGCGACTTCGGCAGCGTCACGGTGTGGCACGGCCGTGGGGAACGCCACCGGGAGGCGGTCATCCCGGCCGCCGCCGGAGTCTCCGCCGCCCGGGTCACCGCGCTCGCCTTCAGCCCCGACGGCCGCACCCTCGCGGTGGGTTACGGCTCCGGTGCGCTCCGCCTGTGGGACACCGACACCCGGCAGCCGCTCGGCGGCAGCCTCGACACGCCGGGCGACGCGATCCGTTCACTCGCCTTCGGCGCACACGGCGACTCCGTCTACGCCAGCAGCGCGCACGTCCCCGTCCAGCGGTACGCCGTCGGTCCCGCCCAGGTCGTCACCCGGCTCTGCGCGCGTGCCGGACGGAACCTGACCGCCAACGAATGGCGGACCTACCTGCCCGATGTGCCCTACCGGCGGTTGTGCGACGTCTCCGGCACGGCCGATCCGGTCGCGGAAGCCGGTCCCGCACCGGCCGCGACTCAGCACCCGACCGCGGCTCCGGCGCCGGAGGGCGCCGCCTCGTCCGCGCACGCCGACCGGAAGCCCGCGTCCCGTAAGCACGCGTCTCAGAGGTCCGGCACGCATGTGCACGGCACCGGGAAGCACACCCCCGTGAAGTCCCCCGAAGCGCGCCGCAGCCACGTCCCCCTCGGCCGCCAAGGCGCAGCCGCACGCCACATCGCGGAAAGCCGCCCGTGCCGAGTCGGACGGACCGCGGCCCCCGATCAATGGGACGTGAACGGGCGGTCACAGTCCGATTTCCGCCCACTGTTGGGTTGTTTACGCCTCTGACCTGCATTGATAGACAAATCCGGAACGCCAAGAGTGGGGGTCAACCGGTCCGCTGCACTCCCCGGTCAGTGAACCCGGCGGGCAGTCGACGGCAACCCCGTCGGCTGCCCGGAAACCAGCTGTACCCCCCACACCGACGTTCGCTGCCGTCGGTATCCGTCCTCTCCCCTCACTGGAGTGATCGATGGCATTCGCGCGCCGCAAGCCCGCCTCTCCCAAGCGCACCCTCCGCACCGCCGGGGCCGTCGCGGCCCTGACCCTGGGCGCCTCGCTGATGGCGGCCCCGCAGGCCTCCGCCGCGGACAGCCCGACCACCAAGGAGCTTCTGGACGCCTGCAGTTGGGCGGACCTGTGCGAGTTCCACGCGACGAACTACTGGACGTACACCGGCCCGAACCACCAGGTCGGCACCACCGCGTACAACTGCGCGAGCCAGACCAACCAGCACCGCATCGACTGGTCGGACACGACCGGCTCGACCAACACCTTCGGCATCTCGATCAGCGCCAGCTACGAGTTCTTCAAGGTGTTCACGGTCGGCGTCGAGACCAGTTACAGCCACAGCTGGGAGGCCTCGCACACGGACACCGAGAGCAACACGGTGAACGTCCCGGCCGGCTACAAGGGCTGGATCGAGCGCGGTACGGCCAAGCAGCAGGCGACGGGCTGGTACGAGATCCACTTCGGCAAGCGCTATTACGGCCACTACATCTGGTACGTCAACAACTACCAGTCGTCCGGCTTCAACTCCGACAGCCCCAACAAGGGCTACGTCAACTTCAAGGACGCGAAGATGACCTCCGGCGAGCGTTCCGCGCACTGCAACTGAGACCGGACGACAGCATGTGGTGCTCCGTGACTCCGGGAATCCGCCCCCGGCTCCGCCTCGCCGCGGCCGCCGTCTGCTCCCTGGTCCTGCTGACCGGGTGCGCGGCGGGCGCGCAGAACAAGCCCAACACCTCCTACGCGGACGGCGAGGGACCGACGGTGATCGGCACCGACACCTCCGCGGAGAGCCGGGTGGTGGCGGCCCTGTACGGCGAACTCCTCACCGGGGCCGGGCAGAAGGTGGAGACGGCGAAGACCCGCTACTCGTCCCCCGCCGCCACCGCCAAGGCCGTGGTGGCGGGAAAGCTCGGGCTGGCTCCCGCCTACGAGAGCACCCTGCTGCGCACGTTCCCGGACGGCGACACCCTGCCCGGGAACATGTCGGCGACGCTGAGCATGGCACTGCCGATGGGCATCACCGCCCTGCCCCCGGCCGCCGCCCAGCGTGGCGTCGTCCTCGCGGTCACCCCGGCCACGGCCCGGCGCCACGACCTGCACAGCCTCTCCGACCTCCGCAGGACCGGCAGCCGCCTCACCCTCGGCGGCTCCGCGTCCTCGGCCCCCGACGCCCCCACCCCCTCCTCACTGAAGAAGGCGTACGGCGTCACTCTCACCACCGCCGGCACCTCGGCCACCGCCGACGTACTGGCCCTGCGCAGCACGGACCCGTCCATCACCAAGGACCAGCTGGTCGTGCTGACCGACCCCGAGGGCGTCATCCCGCCCGAGCACGTCTTCCCGCTCATCCAGGCCCCCTACGCCGGCCGGGCCGCGAGAGAAGCCCTGGCCCGAGTCAACTCGGCGCTCACCACGGACCAGTTGGCCGCCGAGGCGGCGCGGACCTGGCTGAAGTCCAAGGGGCTGCTCAGCTGATCCCCCTCACTTGAACAGGACGGTGGTAGTGAAATGCGTGACCTCAGAAGGAAGTTCGCCGTAGCGGCGCTCACCGCGGGTGCAGTCTTCGGCGGTCTGGTCTTCCCCGCGACGGCCAGCGCGGATCCGGTCTCCGCCGTACAGATCACGGTCTGCAACGACTCGGACGGGGCCCTGCAGTTCTGGGTCAAGGGCTACAACCAGCACAACGACTGGGACGACTCCCCGGTCTGGAGGGCCAACCCCCACACCTGCGCCACGGGCTGGAACTACTGGTGGAAGCAGAACTCCTCGGTCGAGCTCCACTACAAGATCGGCAACGGGGGGTGGACCTGGAAGCAGCAGTACGTCCCCAGGACCAACGACCAGACGACGACGTTCCACGTGTCGTAGGACCTCGGCCGGACACAGCCCCGGGGCGGGACTCGAATGGGTCCCGCCCCGGGCGTGCTCACGCCACGGGCCTCACCGGCGCCATGCTCAGGTGAGTTCCTTCGGCTCGTGCAATGCCGTGTCGGCGGGGCCCTGGGCAAAGCGGGTGAAGCGGACCCGCAGTCCCTCCCGCTCGGGCGAACAGCAGAAGGGGCCGGCCGTTGCCGGGGCCTCCGGCGGCAGTGGCGCCAGCCGGACCATGCGCCAGGGGCCGTCCTCGCAGCGGGCGCGGATGGTCACCGCGTCTGCGGCGCGGCTGGCCCGCACCGTCACCGGACGCCCGTGCCACTCGGGCACCGGCGCCACCGACCAGTCCGAAACCCCGCGGGTGACGACCGCGCCCAGCTGCGGGAGACCGTCCGACATCTCGATGCCCGCCTTGATCCATGTCCCGGCGTCGACGCGGACCATCAGGCCGGCCTGGTCGTACAACGTGTCGAAGTCCGCGAGGAAGGTCACTTCGATCGCGCCGTCCTGAGGGAAGTCGTGGAGCAGCGCGTGCCCGTCGTCGCGGACGAAGCCGTAACTGGTGGTTCGCCAGAAGTCACTGCAACCACGCGCGGTGACCAGGAGATCGGTCCCGTCGGTCTCGGTGTGCAGGGGCTGGTTGAGCCAGGCGGCCTCGTGCCAGGGGACCACGCGTTGCTGGTGCATGTGCCGTCCTTGTCTGCGGGTTCGGAGGATGCTCAGCAACATACGCCGGGCCAATTGCCCTTGATCCCGCGGGAGATGGGGTTCCCGGGTTGAAATCCCCGCGGAGATGAGCACCCGTACTCATGCCTGACCCCGCGCCCCGGTCCACCGTGGAGAACACCCCCACGGACCCGACCGAAGGGACCCGCGATGCCGATGCCGAAAGCCTCCCGCCCGCGCCGCCTCCCGCGGCTGCGGCGGCTGCTCGCGCTCGCCACGGACAACTGGCCCGCCCGGGGTTATCTGGCGGCCTTCGCCGCCTCCGTCCCGGTCGCGTTCGTCCTCCCGGACAGCGTCTGGGCCATGACTCCCATGCTGTTCACGGAGCCTCTCTCCTTCCTGGGGGTGGCCCTCCCCGTCGGCCCCGGCAGCGTGGACGGCAGCGGCCCGGCCGCGGTGCTCGCCTCCACCGCCACGGGCGGCTGGCTGCTCCTGTGCGTCCTCGTGAACGCCGCAGCGATCGGCGCCCTGGCGCACCACGTCCGCGACGTCCGGCACGCGTGAAGCCCTCGTACTGCTCCCAAGAGAAAGGAACGGACATGGCGCGTTCCGCCCGCCCCCGACTGCACAGGATCCGGGCCCTGCTGGCGCCCGCGGTGGACAACTGGCCCGCGCGCAGCTACCTCGCGGTGGTCGCCGCATCGCTGGGGTTCTTCCTGTACGCCGTGTATCTGTCGCCGGACCCGGGCTTCGCCGGCATCTGGCCGATCATGGCCACGGCACCGCTCAGCATGTTCGTGACCGTGCCCTTGATGCTGGTGTCACCGGACGGGGACTCCCCGCTGGCCTGGCTGAGCCCGCTGATCTTCACCGCCGGGGCGGCCCTGTCCGGCCTGGTCAACGCAGCACTGATCGGCCTCCTCGCCCGCAGGCTCACGGATCGGGAGCCGCGTCCGGCGACCTGAGGGCGCCACTGAAAGTTACTAACCTTGATGTTTGTAACATTGAGGTTAGTCTCTTCATGGCGAACGGAAGGGCGATGGCGTGGGCGACTTCGTAGGCAGGACCCGAGAGCTTGAGACGTTGGATCGCGAGCTCGGGAAGGTGGCGTCAGGCGTCGGCGGGGAGCGGCCCGGCCGGTGTGTGATGTTGCGGGGACGCAGGCGAGTGGGGAAGTCGCGCCTGGTCGAGCAGTTCGCCGAGCGGTCCGGCGCACCCTTCCTCTTCTACGCCGCCGCGGGAGCGTCTCCCCGGGCCGATCTCGAGCGACTCGGACAGGACGCGCAGGTGTCGAACCTTCTGTCGGCCGGCCTGCTGGCATCGGCCCGCCCCGCGAGCTGGGACGCGGCCTTCGACGTGCTGGCGGCAGCCCTTCCCCACGACCGGGCGAGCGTGGTGGTCATGGACGAGGTGCCCTACTTGATGGACGCGGAGGGTGCCTTCGAGGGCACGTTGCAGCGGGCGTGGGACAGGGTGCTGGAGACCAAGCCGGTCCTGCTGATCCTCATCGGCTCCGACCTGTCGATGATGGAGGCGCTGAACGGCTACGGCCGCCCCTTCCATCAGCGCGGACGCGAGATGGTCCTCGGCCCCCTCAACCCCGCCGAGGTCGGTGGAATGCTGGGTCTGGACGCGGCCGAGGCGTTCGACGCGGCGCTCATCACCGGCGGGCTGCCTCTGATCTGTGCGGAATGGCCGCACGGTGCCGGGATGTGGGACTTCCTGTCCGCGGCGCTGACCGACCCGCTGTCTGCCCTGCTGGTCTCGGCGGAGCGGTCGCTCGCCGCCGAATTCCCACAGCAGGTGCAGGCGCGCATGGTGCTCTCGGCGATCGGAAGCGGAGAGCGGACCTTCACCAATATCGCCCGTGCCGCCGGCGGAATCGGGGCCACCCCGCTCCAGCGCTCGCTGGCGACCCTCGTGGACAAGAGAGTGGTCGCGGCCGAACTCCCCGTCTCCACGCGCCCGTCCAAAGACCGCCGCTACCGCGTCTCGGACCCCTACCTCCGCTTCTGGCTCAGATTCCTCGGCCCGGCGATGCAGGAGATCGAGCGAGGCCGGGGTGACCTGACGCTGCACCGGGTCCACGAGAACTGGACCAGCTGGCGCGGCAGGGCCGTCGAACCCCTCGTCCGCGAAGCACTGGCCCGCCTCCTGCCCGATGACCAGCTCGCTGCCGCGCCTGCCATCGGCGCCTACTGGACCCGCACCAACGACGTGGAGATCGACATCGTGGGAGCCGACCGCGCGCCCATCGCCAAGGAACTGCTGTTCGTCGGCTCGGTGAAGTGGCTGGAGAACGCCCCCTTCGACCGCCACGACCTTGCGGCCCTCCTGCGGCACCGCGCCGTGCTCACGCCCGACCCCGTCCCGTTGGTCGCGATCTCCCGCAGCGGCACGAACTGCACGGGGCTGGACGCCGAGTACGACCCGGCGGACCTCCTCGACGCATGGCCTCTCTGAGCCCGACCGGACCTACGACAAAGGGCGGGGCCCCAAGACCCCGCCCGCTGTTCGACAGACCCCGCCTCAGGGCCAGACAAGGCAATACGGCTGATGCCCCGCCTCATGAAGGCGGTGGCTGAAGTCCTGCCACTCGTGCAGCAGCTGGTACACGTTGAACGCATCCCGCGGTCCACCCCGGTCCGGCACCGTCGACCAGATGAACGCCGCCGCGCCGACCGCCTCCTCGCCTATGCCGCGCAGGGGGTCGACCACCGTCATCGGGAGCTTGACCACCGCGTAGTCGGGGTGCAGGACGACCAGTTCCAGGGGCGGGACCTTGTGGAGGGGGACGCCCTCTATGCCCGTCAGGACCATCGCCGCCATCGTCTCCGGCTTGATCTTGGTGAACATGCCGTTCATGCCGAGCTCGTCGCCGCCGAGTTCCTCGGGGCGCATCGAGATCGGGACGCGGGCCGCGGTCGCGCCGTCCGGCGCGCCGAAGTACTTGTACGTCACCCCCACCCGACCACCATTCCTGCTCCCCGCCCGGAGCTGCTCGACCCGGCGGTCGATCCGCCGGTCGATCTGCTCGGGCTCACCCGGTACACCCTGTGTCTGACGTGCCTCGGCAGCTTCCTCCGCCTCGCGTCGGTGCCTTCCCCGCCGGGCACGCCGAGGACCGAGGTCATCAGTCCCCTCGCCCAGTCCGCCACCGCGATGCATATCTCCACCCGACTGCTTTTCTAGGACGCGCAGGCCCCGCTGCGCAACCCGATCATCGTGTCAGTGACCTCCCCCACGGCCGCCCGCCGAAACGTGCGTTGAAACACCTGTCCGCAGGATCTTCGCAGTCCCTGAACAAGGCCCCGCAGACCTTGTCGTACATCTATACGTACGCCGAAGTCGTTTGAGCTGTGTGTATCAGGTCCCAGTTTCGCAGATCGAACCGGGCCGCGACTGTCCCCGCGGTCAGCAGCGGTGCCCGCTGCCGTGCGGTTCTGCTGGCCTACCCTGAGGAGGTCACAGCCAACCGGAGTCCGAGAAGGTCGGAGAAGTCGCTGGTCATGAGCGAACTGCCATATCCATACGAAGCACCCGTGTCGCAGGCGCTGTTCGACCGTGCGGCCGCCGTCACGCCCGGTGGCGTGAACTCACCGGTGCGCGCCTTCCGCGCCGTGGGCGGTACGCCCCGGTTCATGGTGTCCGGTCGTGGTCCGTACCTGACGGATGCCGATGGGCGGGAGTACGTCGATCTCGTCTGTTCGTGGGGTCCGATGATCCTCGGTCACTCGCACCCCGACGTCATCGCCGCCGTCCAGGACGCCGTCTCGCGAGGTACCTCCTTCGGTACGCCCGGTGAGGGCGAGGTCGCGCTCGCGGAGGAGATCGTCGGGCGGGTCGAGCCCGTGCAGCAGGTGCGGCTGGTCAGCAGCGGGACCGAGGCCACGATGAGCGCCATCCGGCTGGCCCGTGGGTTCACCCGGCGCTCCAAGGTGATCAAGTTCGCCGGGTGTTATCACGGTCACGTCGACTCGCTGCTGGCCGCGGCGGGCAGCGGCGTGGCCACGTTCGCCCTTCCCGACACCCCGGGTGTCACGGGTGCCCAGGCCGGCGACACCATCGTCCTGCCTTACAACGACCTCGAAGCCGTCAACGAGGCCTTCCACCGGCATCCCGGCGAGATCGCCTGTGTGATCACCGAGGCCTCGCCCGGCAACATGGGCGTCGTCCCGCCCCGGCCCGGCTTCAACCAGGGGCTGAAGGACGCCTGCTCCAAGAACGGCGCCCTGTTCATCTCCGACGAGGTCATGACCGGCTTCCGCACCAGCCGCGCCGGGTGGTACGGCATCGACGGCGTGCGGCCCGACCTCATGACCTTCGGCAAGGTCATGGGCGGTGGCTTCCCCGCCGCCGCCTTCGGCGGGCGCGCCGACGTCATGGCCCACCTCGCTCCCGCCGGGCCCGTCTACCAGGCCGGCACCCTCTCCGGGAACCCGATCGCCACCGCGGCCGGCCTCGCCCAGCTGCGCCTCCTCGACGACGCCGCCTACGACAAGGTCAACGCCGTGTCGGAGAGCATCCAGGGGCTCGTGACCGAGGCCCTGAGCAAGGAAGGCGTCGCGCACCGGCTGCAGAACGCCTCCAACATGTTCTCCGTCTTCTTCACGGACCGTGAGGTCCGCGACTACGAGGACGCCAAGAAGCAGGAGTCCTTCCGCTTCACGGCCTTCTTCCACTCGATGCTGGCGCAGGGCGTCTACCTCCCGCCCTCGTCCTTCGAGTCCTGGTTCGTGTCCACGGCCCACGACGAGCAGGCCGTACAGCGCATCGCCGACGCCCTCCCGGCGGCGGCCCGAGCAGCGGCGGAGGCAACCGCGTGAGCGAGAGCACCAACACGGCAGGCAGCGACGTCACCGTCATCCACCTCATGCGGCACGGAGAGGTCGCCAACCCGGACGGGATCCTCTACGGCCGCCTCGCCGGCTACCACCTGTCCGAGCTCGGCCGGCAGATGGCCGACCGGGTCGCCGAGCACCTCGCCCCGCGCGACATCACGTACGTCTGCTCCTCCCCGCTGGAGCGGGCGCAGGAGACGGCGACCCCCATCGCCAAGGCGCACGGGCTCGACCTCGCGAGCGACGAGCGGCTCATCGAGGCCGACAACATCTTCCAGGGGAAGACCTTCGGGGTGGGTGACGGAGCGCTGCGCAAGCCGGCGAACTGGAAGCACCTCATCAACCCGTTCAAGCCGTCCTGGGGCGAGCCGTACGTGGACATCGTCGTACGGATGATGCAGGCGCTGGACGCGGCGAAGGAGCAGGCGCGGGGGCACGAGGCCGTGCTCGTCAGCCACCAACTGCCCATCTGGATCGTGCGGTCGTACGCAGAGAAGCGGCGGCTGTGGCACGACCCGCGCAAGCGGCAGTGCACGCTCGCCTCGCTGACGACCTTCACGTACCAGGGCGACAAGCTCGTGTCCGTCGGCTACAGCGAGCCGGCCCGCGACCTCGTCCCGGCCCATCTGCTCGCGGGCGCCAAGCCGGTGAAGGGGAAGGACAAGGCCTTCGGCGCCTGAGGAATCCTCCAAGGGGGGCGCGAGACGCCCCTTTTGAGAGGCAAGAAATCCCCTTTGGGTTCCCATGACTCGCTTGTGACATTTGTTGCGAGATCCATGTGATCGAGAGGAACCTCCTGCTTCGTCATGTCCTCTGACTGGGTGACCGCCAGAGCACATGACGAATCGGGGTTGTTGGAATGCGCACTCGCAGCGCTCTCACTCGCAGGGGAATGCTCGGTCTCGGCGCGGGTGCCGCGGCCGCCGTCGGAATCTCGGGCTGCGGCACCCTCAAGCCGTCAGACGGGTCGACCCATGACTCGGGTTCCAAGGGGGGCGGATCCGGCAGCAAGAAGCACTCCGCGCGACCTCTCGGTGACGGCTCGACCTCCTACACCGGCAAGCAGCCCCACCAGCCCGCCAAGCCCGAGCCGTTGGAGCCGGGGCAGACCCCGCCGCAGTTCGTGATCTTCTCCTGGGACGGCGCCGGCGAGGTCGGCAACGGCCTCTTCCCGCGCTTCCTCGACCTCGCCAAGCAGCACGGCGCGTCCATGACCTTCTTCCTCTCCGGGCTCTACCTGCTGCCCGAGTCGAAGAAGCGGCTCTACAACCCGCCGAACAACCCGCGCGGCGCCTCCGACATCGGCTACCTCACCGACGAGCACGTCAAGGCCACGCTCACCAACGTCCACCGCGCCTGGCTCGAAGGGCACGAGATAGGCACCCACTTCAACGGCCACTTCTGCTCCGGCTACGGCACCGTCGGCAACTGGACGCCCGCGCAGTGGCGCAGCGAGATCCAGCAGGCCAAGGCCTTCGTGAAGGAGTGGCGGACCAACACCGGCTGGACCGACATGCCGTCCCTGCCCTTCGACTACGACAAGGAACTCGTCGGCGGCCGCACCCCCTGTCTGCTCGGCCAGAACAACCTGCTGCCCACCGCCAAGAGCCTCGGCTGGCGCTACGACGCCTCCTCGCCCGGCGGCCGCCAGGTCTGGCCCGACAAGAAGCAGGGCATCTGGGACCTGCCGCTGCAGCAGATACCGTTCCCCGGGCGCAGCTTCGAGGTCCTGTCGATGGACTACAACATGCTCGCCAACCAGTCGATCAACTCGACCCAGGCCCCCGCCTACAACTACCCGGGCTGGCGCACCCAGTCCGCACAGGCCTACATATCCGGCTTCAAGCGGGCATACGAGTCGAACCGGGCGCCCTTCTTCATAGGCAACCACTTCGAGCACTGGAACGGCGGCATCTACATGGACGCCGTGGAGCAGGCGTTCAAGCACATCGCGCAGGAGAAGGAGAAGGGCGCGGACGTACGGCTCGTCTCCTTCCGGCAGTTCGTCGACTGGATGGACGTACAGAAGCCGGAGGTGGTCGCCAAGCTGCGCACGCTCGAGGTCGGACAACAGCCGGTCGGTGGCTGGAAGGAGTTCCTGAAGGAGACTCCGTCGAGCTCTTCCTCGCCCACCGGGCAGGCCGCCTGAAATGCGGGTTTCGGGTGGCAAGGCTCCCGTAAGGGGGGTGCGCAAGATCCCCAGAACGGGCATGCGAAACTTTTCACATGAGTGCCGCCAGCCGCGCCCCCCTGCGCTCGAACCGCGCACGTCGACGTGCCGCCCTGACCACCGCCGGTGCCGCGGTCGCCGCGCTGCTGATGTCCGCCTGCTCGTCCGGAGGGACCTCCGGCGGAGGCGGTGACACCAACTTCGTCATGGGCAAGGACGGCATCTCCACCGCCAAGAAGGGGGAGCGGGCCCAGGCGCCCGACCTTTCCGGCAGGACCGTCGACGGCAAGCAGCTCGACGTCGCCGACTACAAGGGCAAGGTCGTCGTCCTGAACGTTTGGGGTTCCTGGTGCGCGCCCTGCCGCGCCGAGGCGCCCAACCTGGAGAAGGTCTACTCGGACCTCAAGTCCAAGGGCGTGCAGTTCGTCGGCATCAACACCCGCGACACCAGCACCCAGAACGCGGTCGCCTTCGAGAAGTCGTACGGCGTCACCTTCCCCAGCCTGTACGACCCCACGGGCAAGCTGATGCTCCGCTTCAAGAAGGGCACGCTCAACCCGCAGGCGGTTCCCTCCACGCTCGTCCTCGACCAGGAGGGCAGGATCGCCGCCCGCTCGCTGGCCGCGCTCAGCGAGGACAAGCTGCGCAAGATGATCTCTCCGGTCCTCGCGGAGAAGTGACGTGACCTCAGTCACCACGCTCGCCGCGACGGGCTACAACGACACGGTGCTCAACGGCGCCCTGCTGCTCGCCCTGCCCATCGCGCTGCTCGGCGGACTCGTCTCCTTCTTCTCGCCCTGCGTCCTGCCGCTCGTCCCCGGCTATCTGTCCTACGTCACCGGGGTCGCCGGCACCGACCTCGCCGAGGCCAAGCGCGGGCGGATGGTCGCGGGCGCCTCCCTCTTCGTGCTCGGCTTCACCGCCGTGTTCGTCTCCAGCGGGGCCCTGTTCGGCTTCTTCGGCGACACGCTCCAGGACAACAAGAGCATCCTGTCCAAGGCGCTGGGCGTGCTCATGATCCTCATGGGCGTCTTCTTCATGGGTCTGATGCCCTGGATGACCCAGCGCGAGTTCCGCTTCCACCGGAAGCCCGCCACCGGACTGGTCGGCGCCCCGTTTCTCGGCGCGCTGTTCGGCATCGGCTGGACCCCGTGCATCGGCCCGACCCTCGGCTCCGTACTGACCCTGTCCGCCCAGCAGTCGAGCGCGGGCCGCGGGGCCATACTGACCGTCGCCTACTGCCTCGGCCTCGGCGTACCCTTCGTGCTCGCCGCGGTCGCCTTCCGCAAGGCGCTCGGCGCCTTCGGCTGGGTCAAGCGCCACTACGTCTGGGTGATGCGGATCGGCGGCACGATGATGATCGTGACCGGTCTGCTGCTGCTGACCGGTGCGTGGGACCGCATCGTGCAGGACATGCAGTCCTGGTCCGCCGGCTTCACTGTGGGGATCTGATCGATGAGCAAGACCACCAGCACCGACACGCCCCCCGAGCGGGCCGACGAGGACCTCGGAGCCGCCGGCTCCCAGCTCTCCACGGCGCCCAAGGAGGACCTGCCGAACCTGCCCTCGCTGGGCGTCATCGGCTGGGCCCGCTGGTTCTGGCGGCAGCTCACCTCCATGCGGGTCGCGCTGCTGCTGCTCCTGCTGCTTTCGCTCGGTGCGATCCCCGGCTCGCTGATCCCGCAGTCCGGCATCGACGAGACGAAGGTCGCCGACTTCCGCAAGGCCCACACCTTCCTCGCGCCGGTCTACGACAAGCTGGGCCTCTTCCACGTCTACAGCTCGGTGTGGTTCTCCGCGATCTACATCCTGCTGTTCGTCTCCCTCATCGGCTGCATCATCCCGCGCACCTGGCAGTTCATCGGTCAGCTGCGCGGCCGCCCGCCGGGCGCCCCCAAGCGGCTGAACCGGCTGCCCGCCTACACGACCTGGCGCACCGAGACCGAGCCCGAGCAGGTCCGCGAGGCCGCGCTCGCCCTCCTCAAGAAGCGCCGCTTCCGCGCCCACCTCGCCGGTGACGCCGTCGCCGCCGAGAAGGGCTATCTGCGTGAGGTCGGCAACCTCGCCTTCCACATCGCCCTGATCGTGATGCTGATCGCCTTCGCCTGGGGCCAGCTCTTCAAGTCCGAGGGCAACAAGCTGATCGTCGAGGGGGACGGCTTCTCCAACACCCTCAGCCAGTACGACGACTTCAAGTCCGGCAACCTCTTCAGCAGCGACGACCTGGTGCCGTTCAGCTTCCACCTGAACAAGTTCACCGGCACCTACGAGATGAGCGGCCCCAACAAGGGCACCCCGCGCACCTACCAGGCGGGCCTCACCTACAGCCAGGGCGCCTACGGCAAGGGCCGCAAGACCCTCGTCAAGGTCAACGAGCCGCTGGAGATCGGCGACTCGAAGGTCTACCTCACCGCCCACGGCTACGCCCCCGTCATCACCGTCCGAGACGGCAGGGGCAATGTCGTCTACCGCGATGCCGTACCCCTCCTCCCGCTCGACTCCAACGTCACCTCCACCGGCGTGGTCAAGGTCCTCGACGGCTACAAGAACGCCAAGGGTGTCGGCGAGCAGATCGGCATCTCGGCGTTCCTCCTGCCGACCTACACCAAGGGCAGCGAGACGGCCTCCACCTTCCCGGCGCTGCTCAACCCGGTGCTGAACCTGACGCCGTACCACGGCGACCTCGGTGTCAACTCCGGTATCCCGCAGAGCGTGTACCAGCTGGACAAGTCGCACATGAAGGAGTTCAAGGACTCCAAGGGCGCCCAGCTCAGGGACAACCTCAAGCCCGGCCAGACCATGAAGCTCCCGAACGGCGCGGGCACCATCACCTACGAGACCACCAAGCAGTGGGCGAACTTCCAGGTCGTCCAGCAGCCCGGCACCGACTGGGCGCTCGCCGGCTCTCTCACCGCCATCTTCGGCCTCGCCGGCTCCCTGTTCATCCAGCGCCGCCGCGTCTGGGCGCGCGCGGTGGCCGGCCCCGACGGCGTCACCGTCGTCGAGATGGCCGGACTCGGCCGCAGCGAGTCCGCCAAGGTGCCCGAGGAACTCGGCGACCTCGCCGGAATCCTCTACGACCGGGCGCCGGGCGCGCCCGACCCCGACGAAGACGACAACACCACCCCCGACCCCCAAGTCGTACCTGCCGAAGGGGCTGAGAAGTGACTCTCGCCGCCGGAACCGAGTTGGCCACCGCGACCAACGAACACCTCGCGAACATCAGCAACACGCTGATCTACTCCGCGATGGCCGTCTACACCCTGGCCTTCTTCGCGTACATCGCCGAATGGATCTTCGGCAGTCGCAGCAGGATCGGCCGCACCGCCGCCGCGCTCACCGGCACCGGGGAGGGCAAGAAGGCCCCCGCCGTCACCGTGAAAAAGGCCGGCGCCACCGCCGTGCTCGAGCGGCCGAAGGTCGTGGTGCGGGCCGCGGCCGGTGCGCGTGACGTGCCCGACGGGCCCGGGGCGCACGGCGGGGACGAGAAGGGCGATCTCTACGGCCGTATCGCCGTGTCCCTCACCGTCGTCGCCTTTCTCGTCGAGCTCGGCGGGGTGCTCGCCCGCGCGGCCTCGGTGGAGCGGGCGCCGTGGGGCAACATGTACGAGTTCAACATCACCTTCTCCACCGTCGCCGTCGGTGTGTACCTCACGCTGCTCGCGCTGAAGAAGAACGTCCGCTGGCTCGGCCTGTTCCTGATCACGACGGTCCTCCTCGATCTCGGCATCGCCGTCACTGTCTTGTACACCGCCAGTGACCAGTTGGTTCCCGCCCTCCACTCGTACTGGCTGTACATCCACGTCTCGACCGCCATCCTGTGCGGTGCGGTCTTCTACGTGGGCGCCGTCGGCACGATCCTGTACCTGTTCAAGGACTCGTACGAGAGCAAGCTGGCGAGCGGCGGCAAGCCGGGCCAGTTCGCCACCTCGTTCCTGGAGCGGCTGCCCTCCTCGTCGACCCTCGACAAGTTCTCCTACCGGGTCAACGCGGCCGTCTTCCCGCTGTGGACGTTCACGATCATCGCGGGCGCGATCTGGGCCGAGTCGGCCTGGGGCCGCTACTGGGGCTGGGACCCGAAGGAGACCTGGGCGTTCATCACGTGGGTCGCGTACGCCTGCTACCTGCACGCCCGCGCCACGGCCGGCTGGAAGGGCCGCAAGGCCGCCTACCTGGCCCTCCTCGCCTTCGGCTGCTGGCTGTTCAACTACTACGGCGTCAACATCTTCGTCAGCGGCAAGCACTCGTACGCGGGCGTGTAGCCGCCACGTGCACAACCGCCTCCCGCGGGTCAGGCTGGTGTCATGACCGGTTCGATAGAACAGGGCGCCGGCCGGACCCACGGGAGCACGCACATCCTGCACTTCCTGGTGCGGATCCCCCGACCCATGGAGCAGGTCTGGGAGGCGGTCGCCACGCCGGAGGGGCTCGCGGAGTGGCTCACCGCCGCCGATGTCCTCGAACCCCGGCTCGGCGGCGCGGTCACCCTGCGTGACCTGGGCAGCGGCCGGGTCACCGCCTGGGACGTGGACCGGGTCGCCGAGTACACGCTGGACGACGGCGGCCGCGTCAGGTTCCACCTCGAGCGGGACGGGGAGGGCGGTACGACGCTCCGCTTCACCCGTGAGTTCCGGGGCGAGGAGGAGTCCGAGCCGCACTGGCGGTCCCGCTTCGAGCGGCTGATCAGTCGACGGTGATCGAGTCCAGCTTCGCCCGCAGGTACACGTGCGAATCGACGGGCTCGTACGCCACCCGCCCCACCGGCGCCGGCACGGACTCCACCAGCGTGCCCGGGGTGCACTCGCCGAAGTAGACGAGCGACATCAGCTCCTCGGCGGGCGCGTCGGCCGGGGGCGGGAGCACCCGGTGGCGGCCCGAGCGCCAGCGGTCGCCGGTCCAACGGGCCATCAGATCACCGATGTTGATCGTGAACGCGTCCGGGTCGAAGGGCGCGTCCTCCCAGCCGCCCTCGTCCGTGTAGACCTGCAGTCCGCCCTTGCCCGCCTGCCGGTCGAGGATCGTCACCGTCCCGAAGTCGGTGTGCGGGCCGATGCGGAACTGGCCCGGCTGCGGCTCCCCGATGACCTCGGTGCCCGGGTACCAGTTGATGTTGAAGCCGTACGTCGGGTGGTCCATGTGCCGGGAGAAGAAGTCCGGTTCGAGCCCGAGGGCATCGCCGAGCAGGGAGAGCAGCTGCTTCTCCAGCTCGCCCATTCGCTCCAGGTACTCCTCGCACAGCGTCTCCAGCTCCGGCACCTCGGCCGGCCACACGTTGGGGGCGTACCACTCCGCGTTGATCACCGGGTCCTCGAAGGGGTCGTGCGTCGCGAAGGTCAGCGACTCCTTCAGGTCCGGCGGGGTCTCGGTCCCCTCCGAGTAGCCGTTGGCCTCCGCGCCCGGCCCGAGCCAGCCGCGGCCGCCGACCTTCGCCTCGTACGGCTGCTTGACGTCGACGGGAAGCCGGAAGAAGGTCCGCGCGGCCTCACGGATCGCGGAACGCAGCCCCGGATCCACACCGTGGCCGGTGACCAGCAGGAATCCGGCGGTCTGCAGGGCCTCGTCGACGGTACGGGCGATGGCGGCGCGGGCCTGCTCGTCGCCCTCCGCCCAGGGCCGCAGATCGATGGTCGGGATACGGGGGTTACGCGGGTCACTCACCGATGTCCTCATTCCACAGGGCCGGATTGTTCTTGATGAAGTCGCGCATCAGCCCGATGCACTCGGGGTCGTCCAGCAGCACGATCTGCACGCCGTGCTCGGCCAGCCAGTCGTGGCCGCCGTGGAAGGTCGCCGCCTCGCCGACCACGACCCGGGAGATGCCGAACTGGCGGACCAGGCCGGAGCAGTACCAGCAGGGCGAGAGGGTGGTGACCATGGTCGTGCCGCGATACGAGCGCTGCCGTCCCGCCGCGCGGAACGCGGCCGTCTCCGCGTGCATCGAGGGGTCGTCGTCCTGGACGCGCCGGTTGTGGCCGCGGCCGAGGAGGGTGCCGTCGGCGCCGTAGAGCGCGGCGCCGATCGGGATGCCGCCCTCCGCGAGCCCGGCGCGGGCCTCCTCGACGGCGGTGGCGAGCCAGGTGTGTGCCGTCGCCTGATCCATGGGGTCCATGTCTTCACTCTCCTGTGGCCGAAACACGAGGGCAACGTGCGGAAAGTACTCTCCGGGCATCCCGCCGCCGGACGAACTGTCCACGCCCTGGAGGTGCCCGTGGCCGCACTCACCCTCCGCGAGGTCCTGGACCTCGATCCCGTACGGGCCTCCGAGCCCGTGCTGCTCGCCGGCGAGGGCGCCCTGGACCGTCCGGTGCGCTGGGTGCACTCCAGCGAGGTGTACGAGGGCGCCAACTTCCTGGACGGCGGGGAACTGCTGCTCACCAACGGGTTCGGCCTGACCGACGCCGACGAGGAGACCCGGCGCCGGTACGTGCGCGAACTGGCCGCGCGGGGTGCCGCCGGCCTGGCGGTCGAGGTGGGGCGGTCCCTGCCGCACATGCCCGCCGAGGTCGTCGACGAGGCCCGCCGGCTGGGGCTGCCGCTGCTGGCCATGCACCGGGTCGTGCCCTTCGTACGGATCACCGAGGCGGCCAACCGCGCGATCGTGGCGCGGGGGCTGTCCGGGCGGTCGGTCGTACGGCCGTGGGGCGACGACCACACGGCCGCGCTGCTGGCGGACCTGGCCGACCGGGCGGCGCTGAACCAGCCCGAGGTCGAGGCGCGCTCGGCCCTCGCCGGGTTCCATCCCGGGCCGGGGGCGCGGCTGATCGGGGTGTCGGTGCACGGGACGCGCGAGACGGGTGCCGTCGACCGGGCCGTACGGCTGCTGGGCGGGGCGGGGGTGCTGCGGGCCGCGTTCCCGGGGGATGTGCTGGCACTGATCACCCTGCCCGGCAGGGGTTCCGGCGCGGGTGACCCGATACGCGCCGTCCAGGAAGCCTTCCGTGCCGCCGCCGACCCCGGGCTCACCGTCGCCGTCGGGCATGCCGTGGACGCCGGGAGCGGGTGGCTGCGGTGGAGCGACACGTTGCGGGCGGCCCGTACGACGCTGGAGCTGGCGCTGACCGTGCCGGCGGCCGAACCGTCCGTCCCCGACGGCCCGTTGGTGACCTCCGCCCGCGCGCTCGCCCTGGAACGGGAGCTGACCCGCGGCGGCGTCGACACCAACCGCGACCGCCTCGCCCGGCTGGTGCAGCACACCCTGGGCCCGCTGCTGGCCTGGGAGGCGGCCCACCCCAGCGATCTCGTCCGCACCCTCGAGGTCCATCTGCGCCACGGCTGCTCCCCGACCCGCACCGCGGCCCTGCTGCACATCGGCCGGCAGTCGCTCTACCAGCGGCTGGAGCGCATCGAGTCGCTGCTCGGCCTGGAGATCGACGACCCCGACCTGCTGGGGGAGCTGCTGGCGGCGGCCTGTGCGCACCGGGTGGTGCGGGGGATGGGCACGGCTCAGGTACGGGGGCTGCGGACCGTCGCCTGAGCCGGGCGGAGGGTGACCCGGCTGGGGCCGTTGAAGGGGGCGTAGCACGTCACCGTCTGCGGAGTGCGCAGGACGTCGTCCTCGGCGAACAGCTTCCGCGCGGCTTCGACGGACACCTCACCGCAGGTCACGGGGGCGACGCGGTCGTAGAAGGCACGCGACGGCTCCGGCAGCGGCTCCCCGGGCTTGCCCTCGTCCTCGCCCCATACGTCCCACAGCAGCGTCTCCACCTTGTTCAGCGCCGCGAGGTCGAGCCGGATGTTGCCGGCCACGAACCGCTCGCCCCAGAACGGCCCTTCCTGAGGCGGGTGCAGCCCGAACGTCGTGGGGTCCGCCCCGCCGTCCCGGATGTCCCGCCAGGCCCGGCCCGCGACGAGGAAACGGTCGCGGGGTACGTCCATCGGGTCGAAGTCCGCGTTCCAATTGGCGGTGATGCGCGGGTCGGCGAGCTGGGCGTCCGCGAACAGCCAGCCGCGCTCCTCGTCCCAGTACTCGGTGACGACGTGGTCGTGGTGGAAGCCGTTCGAGGCGAAGTAGTCGGCGAAGCCGGAGCGGATGCGGGCCGGGATGCCGAAGTGGCGCAGGAACGAGCAGTGCAGGAGCGCGAAGTCCCGGCAGGTGCCGACGAAGCGGTCGCCGACTTCGCGCCGTCGGGAGAGCGGGGCGTCGTTCCGCTCGACGAGGATCCGCAGGATGTCGTCGATGTAGCGGGTCTCGGCGTCGTGGTGGAGGCGGTCGGTGGGGTGGGTGTGCCCGAAGAGCTCGCCCTCCACTCGGTGGATCAGCAAGTCGCGGACGATACGGGCGAGTCGGGCCGGATCGCGCGGTAAGTCGGTGTAGAGAAAGGCGAGTTCGCCGGGGTCGGAGAACACGCTCTGCGAGGCGTGGAAGTCGAGGGACACGGCGGGCCTCCCGGGCAGGCTTCATCGACCGCACGTTCGAATACGGGTCGGCGGCCCCAACCGTGTCAAAATTCGCCGGGATTTGTCCAGGTGCCGAGCAGTGCCGCTCAGTGGGCGTGCTGTGAGTCGGCGAGCAGGACGGCCAGGATCGCCGCGGCGAGGAGCTGCAGAGTCGCCGTCCACCGGGCGCGGGACAGCAACGCGAGCCCGGCGAGCGCAAGTACGGCGAGGAGGAAGTGCTGCGTCATGGCGAGCTCCGCACGCTGCGCCGCATCGATCCGCGTCTGCTCGCCCTGCGCGGCCCACACCTCCATGCCGTAGCCGAACGCCAACCACAGGAACAGCACGGTCTCGCCGATGAACAGCCCGATGCCGGCGGCGATGTCCGAGCCGCGGGACGTCCGGCTCGACCAGGGCCGGCTGCGCGGGGAGGCGGGTGCGGAGGGCGCGTGGGACATGGGCCCACCCTGCCCGGCAGGTCGCCGGGTGCGCATGAGTACACCTACTCAGCCGGACACGGTTACGCGCGCTGCCACACCGTCACCGCGAGGTCGATGTGGTCGGCGTCCGGGACGCCGGTCACCTCGACGTAGGCGACCCGCATGTTCTCCGTGCCGACGCAGGCCCGGTCGCCCTTCTGCACGTCCAGTGTCTGCTGCCCGAGGGCGGTGTTGAGCAGTGCGGCGCACTGCGCTCGGGTGGGCGGGCCGGAGTTGTCCCAGCGGGCGAGGGCGTAGGCGCCGTAGAGCTCGGCGGGGCCCTTGACGGCCAGGTCGCCCACGGGCGCGCGGCCGGGCGGGACGTCGTCCAGGAACCAGCCCCGCACCCCGGCGGTGCCGTCCAGCACCAGGGTCCCCTGCCAGCGTGTTCGGCTCTCCACGGAGACGGAAGGGGTGGGGGTCCGGGACGGGGTGGGGGTGGGCGTCGGCGGGGGAGTGGGCGACGGCTCGGGCGGGTCCGTGTGCGGCGTGGTCGTCGTGGGGGCGGGGACCGCGGTGTCCGGGGTGGACGGCGTGTCGGAGTACGCCGGGGACGGGCCCGCGGCGGTGCTTCCGCCCGGCGGGCGGTTCAGCGCGACTACCAACGTCACCGTCGCCGTGATCAGGGCCGCCGTCAGCGTGCCGACGAGCCCGATCAGTGCCGCCCTCACCCCGGTGTCCTGGCTTCGGAACCAGCGGAGAAACCTCAGCATGACGTCCCTCTCGTCCCCGATGGACCGTCAACTGTACGGTCATGCCGGGTGGTTGACGATCAGGGCGCACGTGGACGAGGGCCTGGTGCTTGGATAGAGGTGCTATCCAAAAATTCCTTCCGCCGCTAACCTTTCGGGAGTGACGATCAACGGGGGCACCGGGGGCAACCGGGACGGGCTGGACCTGCGGGGCAGCGGCGCCGAGCCGCTGGAGGACGGGGATCCGCGGTCGATCGGTGGGATTCCGCTGGTCGGACGGCTCGGGGCCGGCGGTATGGGGCGCGTCTACCTCGGGGTGCACGAGCGGCGGTACGTCGCCGTCAAGCAACTGCTGCCCTCCGTGGTCGGCGAGGACAAGGACTTCCTGCGCCGCTTCGGGCACGAGCTGGACAACCTCTCCCGGCTGCCCGCAGGGGCCACCGCACCGCTGCTCGCCAGTGACCGCACGGCACGGCCGCCGTGGCTGGCCACCGCCTACGTTCCCGGGCTCACCCTGCGCGAGGCCGTCGAGCTGAACGAGGGCCCCCTGCCGGTCGACGCGCTGTGGCTGCTGCTCCGGGAGGCGGCCTCCGGGCTTGCGGACGTGCATGCGCTGGACATGGTCCACCGGGACCTCAAGCCGTCCAACGTCATGCTGACCCTCGACGGCTTCACCCTCATCGACTTCGGTGTCGCCCGCGCCGCCGACCAGAGCCAGCTCACCCGGACCGGCATGGTCGTGGGTACGCCCGCCTACATGTCTCCCGAACAGGCCTCGGGGACTGGGCAGTTGAGCGGTGCCGTGGACGTGTTCGCGCTCGGGTCGGTGCTGGCGTACGCGGCGTCCGGCCGGCCGCCCTTCGGCGACGAGTCCGGGCACGGCGTGCTGTACCGCATCGTCCACGAAGAGCCCGACCTGCAGCCCGTACGAGACCTCGATCCGCGGCTCGCTCAGGTCGTCGCCGCCTGTCTCGACAAGGACCCCGAGGGCCGGCCGACCGCCGCGGAACTCCTCGAACAGGCCGCGGAGCACGGGCCGTTCGCCGACCGGCCGTGGCCGGAGGCGGTCACCGAACTGCTTGCCGAGCGGGCCGCGTTCGCCGCTGACGAGGCCCGGATCGACGAGGTGCCCGAGCCCGCACCCACCCTTCCCGCGGCCGGGGCGGAACCGGCTCCCGGGCCCGAACCGCAGCCTGAACGCAAGCCCGAGGCCCGACCGGAGCCGCGCGGACGGCGTCGCACCCGCATTCTGTTCGGCGTCGTCCCCGTGGTGGTCGTGGTGACGGGTGCGACCCTCGCCATCCAGTACCTGCCGTACACGTCCTCACCCGACAACGAGGCACGGGCCACGCCGTCCGTCTCCGTCACGGCGTCCACCGACGGCACGCCGTCCGCGTCGGGCAGCCCGTCGAAGTCGGCGTCCCCGCACAAGTCCCCGACGGCCAAGGAGAGCAAGGGCAAGGGGGCGGGGGGATCCGAGGCCGGTGGCACGGGCAGCACGGGAACGGGCGAGCGGGGCGACTCGGGCGGCAGCGACAGCAGCGACTCCAACTCCGGCTCCGGATCCGGCGGTTCGGGCGGTTCCCGCGGCACGTCCGGCGGCTCCTCGACCACAGCCCCCGCATCCACCGGCTACTACGGGATCAAGAACGCCTCCGACGGCCAGTGCCTGGTCATGGCCGACTACGGTGGTCCGCTCCTCGGGGCGTGTTCGGACGGCCCGGCGTCCTCATGGGCCTACAAGAGCGCGTCGGGCAGCACGTTCCATGTGGTCAACGAGCACACCGGCCAGTGTCTGAGCGTGAGCGCCTACAACGTCGTGGCGGCCGACTGCGACCAGAGCACCCAGCAGACCTGGCGCACGGGCTCCGGCAGCACCCTGCAGAACATGTACAACAGCCGGTGCCTCGACGAGTCCTCCGGCTGGCCGGTCACCTCGACCTGTGTGTCCGGGACGACGTCGCAGCGCTGGACGAGGGTGTAGAGCGGGCGGACAGGTAAGCGGATCCCCGCCCCTCGGCGTATAGGGGGTGTGAAGGAGCTGGAGTTCGCGGAGTTCTACCGCAGCAGCCGGGACATGTGCCTGAGGGCCGTGCTCGCCGGCGTCGGCGAGCGGCAGCTGGCCGAGGATCTGGTCGCCGAGGCGTTCACCCGGGCGTGGGTCGCCTGGCCGAAGGTCGCCCGGCATCCCGCGCCCCGGGCCTGGGTCGTGCGTACGGCGCTCAACACCCGCATCTCGTGGTGGCGCCGGCGCCGACGCGAGGTCGCCCTGGCCGACGGGCACGACGTCGTCGTACCGCCGGTCACCGACCCCGGCCTGGACCCGGCGCTGCTCGCACTGCTGCGTCAACTGCCGCGCCGCCAGCGGGAGGTGATCGCCTTCCGGGTCTTCCTCGACCTCGACACCGAGGCCACGGCGAAGGCCCTGGGCATCGCACCGGGCACGGTCACCGCCCACCTCGCACGGGCCGTCGCGACCCTGCGCGGCCATCTCGTCATCGCCGAAGCCAAGGACACCCCGGAGGCCGGAACATGACCGCCGAACACGACACCGCCGTACTGGATCTGCTGCGGGCATCGCTCGCCGACGTCACCCTCGACACGCCCCTCGAACAGATCGTCGCCGACGGACGTGCCCGGCGGCGCAGGCGGCGCATCGCCCTCACCGCCGGTGCCACCGCCGTCGCGGCCGGACTCGCCCTGGGCGTGCCGACGTACGGCCACCCTTCGACGGCGCCGCCGGCCTCCGACGAGCTCGCGACCGGCACGGGTACCGTCCACGTCCGTACCGCCGCCTACACGATCGACAGTCTCAAGAGCGGGGCGCTGCGGGTGAGTTGGGACAAGCGGGCCTACTTCGACGACCACGCGGGGCTGGCGAAGGCCCTGCGGGAGGCCGGGTTCCCCGTGCTGATGAAGGTCGGCGAGTTCTGCAAGGGGCCCAGCGACGACCAGAAGCTGGACGAGCACGGGCAAGGCGCCGGTGTGGACCAGGTCATGAAGGGGCACCGCGTCGCGGACGACAAGGTCACCTTCGACTTCCTCCCGGACGCGATGCCGGCCGACACGGAGCTGTTCATCGGCTATCTGACGCAGAACCAGCTGTCGGTCACCGGCGGCCGTCCCGGCTCCGTGGAGCGGCTGGTTCCCACGGACCAACAGCTCATCTGCAGCACCGAGTTGCCCGACTTCGGCTGACGAGCCGAGGAGGAGGGGGAGGGGGCGCGGACGGGCCCCGGCCGGCTAGCTGTTCACCCGCAGCAGCAGCTTGCCCGTGCTCGTCCGCGTCCCCATCAGCCGGTGCGCCTCCGCCGCCTCCTCCAGTCCGAACTCGGCGGTGACCGGCAGGGACACGGTGCCGTCCACGGCCTTCGCGAAGGCGCGTTCGGCGAGGGAGCGCAGTTCGCCCGGCGCCGTCTTCGCCAGGGTCAGGATCGAGAAGCCGCCGACCGACACCCCCGACGGGTACAGCTCCGGCTGCCCCACGGTCCACGCCGGCGCCGAGCTCGCGTTGCCGAAGGAGACCAGGCGGCCGAAGACCGCGAGCGCGGCCAGGCTGCCGCGGAACGTCTCGCCGCCGACGGGATCGAGCGCGAGGTCCACGCCGCGGCCGCCGGTCGCCTCGAGCACCGCCTCGGTGAACTCGCCGACGAACACTCCGTCGTAGCCGTACTCCCGTGCGTACTCCGCCTTCGCCGCACTCGACACCACGCCGTACACCGCACCGGCGCCTGCCGCCTTCGCCAGCTGGCCGACCACGGTGCCCACGCCGCCCGCCGCGCCCTGCACCAGCACCGTCTCCCCGGGCTGCAGCCGCCCCACCGCGTGCACCAGGGCGTACGCCGTCGGCAGCACGGTCGGCAGGGTCGCCGCCGTACGCAGACCGACGCCGGCCGGGACCGGGAACACGGTCGCGGCGTTCGCGAGCACGACGTCCGCGTAGGCGCCGCCCTCCGTCAGCGCCGTCACCTCCTGGCCGACGGACAGGCCGGTGACGCCCTCGCCGACCGCGCGGATCCGCCCGGACGCCTCCAGCCCGGGCACGAACGGCAGCTTCGGCACCCGGTAGCCCTCGCCGCGCGCCTTGAGGTCCGCGAAGTTCACCCCTGTGTACGCCACGTCGAGGCTGACCTGACCGGGGCCCGGTTCGGGCACGTCGGCCTCCACGACCTTCAGTACCTCGGGACCGCCGTACTCCTGGAACTCGACCGCGCGCATGACACGACACCCCTCTTGAGTGTTCGATGGGAAGCGAACAGTCGCGAGTGTATGGTTTTCATCGAACAGTCGGCAAGCCAACACTCTGCAGGCGTCGAAGGAGTCCGCGTGGCGCAGCGCACCACCACCTCTCATCGGGCCGCCCCCGAGCACACCCACCCCGACGAGGTCTCCGTCCAGACGGCGCTGGCCGCGCTCGCCGATCCCGTACGGATCAGTCTGGTCAGGGAGCTGGCGGGGTCCGCCGAGTGGTCGCGCAGCTGCGGCAGCTTCGACGTGCCGGTCGGCAAGGCGGCCCTCAGCCATCACTTCGCCGTGCTGCGGGGCGCGGGACTGGTGGAGCAGCGGGACGAGGGACCCAAACGGGTCAACCGGCTGCGGAGGGCGGAGTTCGAGGCCCGCTTCCCGGGACTGCTGGACCTGGTCCTGCGCGACGACCCGGCCGCCTGAACGCCCGAGCCCCCTCCTGCGTCACAGTGCTGACGCCAACGGACGGAGGGGGACATGCGCAATCGCACCTGGGTCGCGTCGGCCGGAGCGACCGTCGCCCTGGTGGTGGCCACGGGCCTGTATGTGCAGGCGCTGGAGACCGGGCACACCGACGGCGGTCTGAGGGCGGATCCCGGCCGGGTCAGGTCGGCGCCCACGGACCGTACCTGCGTCGGCACCCGCCCCGTCGACAGCCTCCCCGACCGGGACGACGGCACCCCGCTGATGCGTGTCGTCGTACACATCGACGAGCTGGCTCAGAAGAAGTACTCCGACGTCTACACGGGCCTCTCGGTCGCCGAGGACGACTCGGCCGCCGACGTCTGGCGGATGCCCTCCGCCGCCCTCGACGACGAGGTCTGCGGATCCGCCGTCAAGGGCGTGACCGTGCGGCTGCACGACACCGACGTGAACGGAAAGACGCTCGCCGCGCTGTCCGACCGCATCGGCGACGACATGAAGCGCTGGGACGGCACCTTCCAGATGCGGGAAGTCGGCGTGGACGAGCACGGGTTCGTCCACGTCGGGGTCGACGACCCCGGCAAGGCCGAACCGATCCTCAAGAAGGCCTACGGGGAGCACAACGGCAGGTACATCAGGGTCGAGTACGCCGATCAGGCCGAACTGCTCGACGCCGGCTGATCCTTCCGCCGACGCCGCAGCCGCTCCAGATCCTCCGCCGCCTCCGGCACCCGGGCAGCCGAAGTCCCCATACGGTGCACGGCCGCGAGCCCGCACAGGTCACCGGACCGGCGGGCTCGCGACATTCACAAGTTCAACTCTTTTTAATTATGCGCCAGTTGGCGAAAACCGGACGGCTCCCGCTACTTCTGGCGCCTGCGCAGCACCGTGTACAGCCCCGCGCTCACCACGAACCCGATCAGCGGCGTGATGTCGCCGAACGACGGCCAGTGCTTCGGTACGTAGCCGACGTAGTCCTCCTGGTTGGAGAAGAGCGGGACGGACACCGCGACACCGATCAACAGGGCCGCCAGGCCGGGCCAGTTGGCGAAGGTGCGGTCGCCCAGGCGGGCCGACAGCTCCTCGTCCGTGGCCGTACGACCCTGGAGCCACCGCTCCACCAGGACCACGCCGAGCCAAGGGGCCACCCAGTACGCGATCACCAGCAGGAACGCCTCGTACGCCGACCCCGCGTCGTCGAGCGAGGCCCACGCCGCCGCCGTACCGGCGATCCCGGACACCACGACCAGCACGCTGCGGCTCAGATAGGTGGGGAGCTTCAGGCCGAAGGATGCGATGGAGATCGCGCCCGAGTAGATGTTGAGGGCGTTGGCGGAGATGGCGCCGAGGATGATGGCGAGGAGCACCAAGTCGCCCAGCCAACCGGGGAGATGACCGGTGAAGGCCGCCGTCGGGGTGGCGTTCTTCGGGGCCACGATGGTCGCCGAGGCCGCGCCGATGACCGCCACGATCGCGACGGACACGAACAGGCCGACGGCCGGGTAGACGACGGTCTTGAGCTTGTTCGCGGTGCGCGGCAGGTAGCGGGAGTAGTCCGTCGCGTACGGGTTCCAGCCGGCCGCGTAACCCCAGGCCGCGCTGAACGCGAGCAGGAACCCGCCGATGCCGCCGCCCGTGCCGCCTCCGCCGAGGTTCGCGTCCTTGAAGGTCCACACGCCCGCCAGCAGGAAGATCACCGCGAGGGCCGGGAAGGCGTACTTCTCGAAGGTGTGCACGAAGTTGTGGCCGATGAAGCCGATCACGATCTCGGCGACCACGACGAGCAACAGAGAGGGCAGCGGCCGTAGACCCGTCAGCGTGTTCAGGGCGAAGGCCGCGCTCACGCTGTTCACCGCGAACCAACCCACGCCCGCGATCAGGCCGTTGGCCGCGGACGGCAGGATGTTGCCGAAGTAGCCGAAGGAGAACCGGCCGATCACCATCTGCGGGACGCCGAAGCGCGGGCCGTCCAGGGAGAGGAAGCCCTGGGTGATCGCGCCGACCGCGGTGCCGAGCACGATGGCGGCGGTCGCCTCCCAGAAGCTCAGCCCGAAGAACAGGACCGAGATCACGCCGATGAAGACGGTCGCGAACTCGATGTTCGGAGAGGCCCAGGTCCACAGCAGCTGGAGCGGGGAGCCATGGCGTTCGGCGTCGGGGATGGGCTCGGAGCCCGCCGTCTCGACGGCGATGACCTTGTCACCGTATGCGGGGGCGAGGGTGCCGGAGGAGTCGGCGGGTGCAGTCGTCATGCGAGGTAAGTGTCCGGTTCCGGCCGGTCCGGGCACAGGGGCGCATTGTCCGCATCGGGAGCCTCGTCGGCGTACAACCTGTAGGCACCTGGGGTCATCGCCGGGACCGATGGGGGCATCGGCAGGACGCCCCACTGGCGCGTGGACCCGCACCACCGCCCGCTCGTAGCGTCCAGGACATGACCTCGCAGAGCAAGACCGCAGAGAGCAGGGGCGTCGCCCAGCTGACCATCGCCATGGTGCTGTCCGGCACCCTGGGGGTTTTCGTGGTCGAGTCGGGCGCCTCGCCGTTCAACGTCGTTTTCTTCCGGGTCGTCTTCGGCGCCCTGGCGCTGGGCGGCTATGTCATCGCCCGCGGCTGGCTCCGCGACCACGGCTTCACCCCGCGCACCCTCTCACTCGCCGTCCTCGGCGGCGTGTTCATCGTCTTCAACTGGGTCCTCCTCTTCCAGTCGTACGAGAACACGTCGATCTCGGTCGCCACCGTCGTCTACCACACCCAGCCGTTCTACGTGGTCCTGCTCGGCGCCCTCCTCTTCCGCGAGCGCCTCACGGCCGCCAAGGTCGGCTGGATCGCCCTGGCCTTCGCGGGCCTGATCCTGGTCTCGGGCGTGACCCCGGCCGACTTCACCAGCGGCGGCACCTACCTGACGGGCGTCGGCCAGGCCCTCCTCGCAGCTCTCCTCTACGGCCTGTCCACCCTGGTCACCAAGCGCATCACCGGCGTCCGCCCGCACCTCATCGCCCTGGTCCAGGTCCTGGTCGGCATCCCGCTCCTGCTCCCCTTCGCCGACTTCGGCGCGATGGCCGGCACCGGCTCGGACTGGGGCTGGCTGGTCGGCCTCGGCTTCATCCACACCGGCGTGATGTACGTCCTCATGTACGCCGCCTACGCCAAGCTCCCGACGTCGAAGATCGCCGTCCTGGCCTTCGTCTACCCGGCGGTCGCGATGGTCATGGACTGGGCGGTGTACGGCCACCACATCGGCCTCGTCCAGGCGCTGGGCGTGCCGCTGATCGTGCTGGCGAGCCTGAAGGTGACCCTGGCCGGGCAGTCGCCCCGGACGGTCATGACCCGGAAGCCGTCTGCTCCTGCACCAGCCGCACCGCAGCCTCGATGAACAGCGTCAGATGGCGTGGCAGCCGCTTCCCGGCCCGCCACGCCACCTGTGTGTACAGCTGGAACGGCGGCTGCCAGGCCAGCTCCGCGAGCGCGCCGGACGCCAGCTCGGCGCCCACCGCCATCCGCGGCAGCAGCGCGACACCGAGGCCGCCCGCCACGCCCCGCTTGGTCGCCTCGATCGTGCCGAACTCCATGAAGGGCGGCGCCTGTCCGGTGAGGTGGGCGAGCTCGGACTCGAAGAGGTCACGGTAGGGGCAGCCCGGTTCCGTGCCGACCAGCTGGACCTCCACCAGGTCCTCGGTCTTCATCCCGGGCGCACGGCCGGCCAGCGGGTGCCCGGGCGCGGCCACCAGAACCAGCGGTTCGGGGGTGAGCACCTTGCTCTCCAGCCCCGCGTGCTCGGTCTCGGGCTCCATCAGGAAGCCCACGTCGAAGGTCCCCTGGCGCAGCGCTTCCCGGGTCCCGTCACCGATGGTCGTGCGCAGTGAGAGTCGCACCTTCGGGTAGCGGTGGTGGAAGAGTTCGAGCAGCGGCGGCAGGCGGTACGAGGTCAGCGACTCCATCGTCCCGACCACCAGCGAACCGGCCGGCTCCTCGGCACCGACGACCGCGGCCCGCGCCTCCTCGGAGAGCTCGATGATCTGCCGGGCGTAGGGGAGCAGCCGCTCACCCGCCTCCGTGAGCCGGATACGGCTGCCGAGCCGGTCGAACAGCTCGACACCCAGCGACGACTCCAGCGCCCGTACCTGACTGGTCACACTGGACTGCGCGTACTTCAGCTCGGCCGCGGCCTGCGTGAAGCTGAGCACGGTCGCGACCTTCTCGAAGGTGACGAGCAGCCGCAGTTCCATCAGCTGTCGGTCTCTTCCCCGCGCTCCCGCCGCCGCAGCTCCTCCTCGCGGCGCCGCAGATCGGCCTCCCAGTCCTTGAGCAGCGCCTCGTCCTTCTTGTTCTCCTCTTTCAAGGACTTCAGGAACTCGGGATTGTCGTCGGGCGCGACGAACTCCGTACGGTGGTTGCGGTGCCACTCCGAGGGTGTGGAGCCGCCGGCCGGGGCGGTGCGCTGCTTGCCCGCGACCAGCCAGGCGACCGGGCCGACCAGCACCTCGCCGAACAGCAGGATGATGATGACCCAGACCACCTTGGGCAGCCCGCGCACCTGCTCCTCGGGGGTGTTCAGGCAGTCGATGAAGGCGTAGATCCACAGCGCCAGGACCAGCAGGAACGGCAGATACCTGAGCATGGTCGTGCGATCCCCCAGAATGCGGTGAGGGGCGCTGGACGGCCCCGGTGACGGGGTCAGGGTAGCGGGTGGCCGATACTTGGACGCATGGCTTACGACGATCTTCGCTCCCTGCTCAGGGCACTGGAACGCGAGGGTGACCTCAAGCGCATCAAGGCCGAGGTCGACCCGTATCTGGAGGTCGGGGAGATCGTCGACCGGGTGCAGAAGTCCGGCGGTCCGGCGCTGCTCTTCGAGAACGTGAAGGGCTCCGCCATGCCCCTTGCGATGAACGTCTTCGGGACCGACCGGCGGCTGCTCAAGGCGCTCGGCCTCAAGTCGTACGGCGAGATCTCCGACAAGATCGGCGGCCTGCTGCGGCCCGAGCTGCCGCACGGCTTCGTCGGCGTGCGCGAGGCCTTCGGGAAGCTCGGCGCGATGACGCACGTACCGCCGAAGAAGGTGAAGTCCGCGGGCGCGCCGGTGCAGGAAGTCGTGCTCACCGGCGACGACGTCGACCTCGACGCCCTGCCCGCGCTGTTCACCTGGCCTCAGGACGGCGGGTCCTTCTTCAACCTCGGGCTGACGCACACCAAGGACCCGGAGACCGGGATCCGCAACCTCGGCCTCTACCGCCTTCAGCGCCACGACAAGCGCACCATCGGCATGCACTGGCAGATCCACAAGGACAGCCGGAACCACTACCAGGTCGCGGCCCGGCGTGGGGAGCGGCTGCCGGTCGCGATCGCCTTCGGTTGCCCGCCGGCGGTGACGTACGCCTCCACCGCCCCCCTCCCCGGCGACATCGACGAGTACCTCTTCGCCGGGTTCATCGCGGGCAAGCGGATCGAGATGGTCGACTGCAGGACGGTCCCGCTGCAGGTCCCGGCCCAGGCGGAAGTGGTGATCGAGGGCTGGCTGGAGCCCGGCGAGATGCTCCCCGAGGGACCCTTCGGCGACCACACCGGGTTCTACACCCCGCAGGAGCCCTTCCCCGCCCTGAAGATCGACTGCGTGACGATGCGGAAGCGGCCACTGCTTCAGTCGATCGTCGTAGGCCGGCCTCCGACGGAGGACGGACCCCTGGGCCGTGCGACGGAGCGCTTCTTCCTCCCCCTCCTGAAGATCATCGTCCCGGACATCGTGGACTACCACCTGCCGGAGGCGGGCGGCTTCCACAACTGCGCGATCGTCTCGATCGACAAGAAGTACCCCAAGCACGCCCAGAAGGTGATGCACGCGATCTGGGGGGCACACATGATGTCCCTGACGAAGCTGATCGTGGTCGTCGACTCCGACTGTGACGTCCACGATCTGCACGAGGTCGCATGGCGAGCCCTCGGCAACACGGACTACGCCCGCGACCTCAGCGTCGTCGAGGGCCCGGTCGACCATCTCGACCACGCCTCCTACCAGCAGTTCTGGGGCGGCAAGGCGGGGATCGACGCGACGAAGAAGTGGCCCGAGGAGGGCTATACCAGGGACGGCGGCTGGCCCGACATGGTCCTGTCCGACCCCGAGACGGCGGCGAAGGTCGACCGCCGCTGGAAGGAGTACGGCCTGTGAGCAGTGCCTCCGCCGCGATCCCGCAGCCAGGACGCACCAAGGCGTTCCTCCGGCTGGTGATGATCGAGCACTCGGTCTTCGCCCTGCCCTTCGCCTACATCGCCGCGCTCGCCGCGATGTTCCAGTGGGACCGGAACATCCACTGGGGGCGGCTGCTCCTGGTGACCATCTGCATGGTGGGGCTGCGCACCTTCGCGATGGCGGTGAACCGGATCATCGACCGCGAGATCGACGCCAGGAATCCGCGGACGGCGCACCGCGAGCTGGTCACCGGTGCGATGTCGGTGAAGCACGCCTGGACCGGCGCCCTCGTCGCGGTCGTGGTCTTCCTGGGCTCGGCGGCGCTGCTCAACCCGCTGTGTCTGGCGCTGGCCCCCATCGCCGTGATCCCGATGGTGGTCTATCCGTACGGCAAGCGGTTCACGAACTTCCCGCAGGCCATCCTCGGCCTCGCCCAGGCCATGGGTCCGATCGGCGGCTGGCTCGCGATCACCGGCGAGTGGTCCTGGGACGCGGTGATCCTCGGCCTGGCCGTCGGCATCTGGATCGGCGGCTTCGACCTGATCTACGCCTGCCAGGACGTCGAGACCGACCGCGAGATCGGCGTCATGTCGGTCCCGGCCCGCTTCGGCATCCCGGCGGCGATCTGGGGCGCGAGGGTGTGCCACACGCTGACGATGGCACTGCTGGTCTGGTACGCGGTGGCGACCGAGGCGGGCGGGTTCTTCTGGGTGGGCCTGATGATCGTCGCGGGTGCGTTCGTGTACGAGCACTCGATTGTCCGGCCGCATGACCTGTCCCGCCTGAACAGGGCGTTCTTCAGCGTCAACGGGTTCATCGGGATCGCCCTGTTCGTGTGCGCACTGCTCGATCTGCTGGTGCGCGGGCTCACCGTATAAGCGCTGGGGCGGTGGGCGTCCGGCGGCGGAACCAGAACGCCGCCGCCACGCCTGATATCAGGCCGAACAGGTGCGCCTGCCAGCTGACCCCGGACTGCGTGGGCGCGAGGCCGAGCAGGATCGAGCCGCCCCACACCGCGCCGACCAGCAGGCCGACCAGGACGCCCAGCGGACGGCGCTCCACGAAGCCGCTGACCAGCAGGAAGCCGAAGAGGCCGAAGATCAGGCCGGAGGCGCCCGCGGTGTTGGTGTGCGCCGGGGCCACGAGCCACACACCCAGTCCGTCCGCCACGATGATCGCCAGGCACAGCGCGGCGAACCGGCGTATCCCGCCCAGCGCCGCGAGGAAGCCCATGACCAGCAGCGGCACGCTGTTGGCGGCCACATGTGCGAAGCCGAAGTGGATGAACGCGGCGGGCACGACATCGACGAGCTCGGAGGGCTCGCGCGGCGTGATGCCCAGCCCGTCCAGCGCGTGGCCGCTGACCACGTCGACCACTTCCAGCAGCCACAGCAGCGCGACCCAGCCCACCATCAGCTTGGCCGCGGCCTTCGCCCGGTCACCCGGCGACCACTCGAGCCCAGTACCTGACATGGCAACCCCCCGGACTGTTCACTCGTCCCTCAAGGAAACGGCCCGACCCCCTCGACCGGTTCCCACCCTGCGACGCCAGCTAGGCTCGGTGTCGTGAACCCAGTCAAGCCAGGAGAGACGCCGCGTACACCTTGGATCGTAGGGGTGTCCGGCGCTTCCGGCACGCCTTATGCCGCGTCGGTGCTGCGCGCACTCCTCGATGCGGGCGAGAGCGTCGACCTGGTCGTCAGCCGGGCCTCGCGGCTCACGCTGCTGGACGAGACGGGGATCTCGTTCCGGGACGCGCACTGGCAGGCGGACCTGCGGGAATGGCTGGGGCGGGGTGCCGACGGCAAGCCCGGGACCTTCGAGGCGGACATCAGCGGGGTGCGGTACTGGCCCGCCGGGGACCTGGCCGCGGGGCCGTCCTCGGGGTCGTACCCGAGCAGGGGCATGCTGATCGTGCCCGCCTCCACCGCCTGCGTCGCCGGTGTCGCCCTCGGGCTGTCCAAGGACCTGCTCCAGCGCGCGGCGAGCGTCACGCTCAAGGAACGCCGGCCCCTGGTCGTGACCGTACGGGAGACCCCCTTGAACGGTCAGACCCTGCGGCACCTCGTCGCGCTCGACGACGCGGGCGCGACCGTGGTGCCCGCCTCGCCCGCCTTCTACGCGGGCGCCACCCACATCCAGGACCTGGTGGACTTCGTCGCCGGGCGGGTGCTGGACGCGGCGGGCGTCGAGCACGGCCTGTACCGGCGCTGGAAGGGCGAACTGGGCGGCGAAAGCGCCGGCCGGTAGGGCAAGTGGCAAGTCGCAGTACCTCTCATCAACTCGGAATCTTCAGCGGAAGGCATCGAATCGCATGGACGCGGTGGACAGGCAGCTCATCCAGGCCCTGAGAGAGAACGGCCGGGCCTCCTACGCGGAGCTGGGACGCCTCGTCGGTCTGTCGGGACCCAGCGTCACCGACCGCATCAACCGGCTCGAGGCGGCCGGCGTCATCACCGGCTACCGCGCCACCGTCGACGCCGCCTCGCTCGGCCTCGGCGTCACCGCGCTGATCGGCATCTCGCTCTCGGACGCCGCCGACCACGAGGACGTGGCGGCGCGGATGAAGGACCTCGGCGAGATCGAGGACTGCTGGTTCATCGCGGGTGACGACTCGTACATGCTCAAGGTGCGGGCGAACGACGTGGACGGTCTGGAGAGGATCATCCGGCGGCTCAGCGGCACCAAGGGCGTCTCCCGCACCCGTACCACGATCGTGCTCTCCACGAAGTGGGAGAACCGGGTCGGGGAGCTGCCCGAAGAGGCGTAGACGTACGGTTGTCGAAGGTCGTGGCTGGTCGTCGAAGAAAGGTGTGGGCATGGACGTCGGGCTCAAGCGCGAGCTGGAGGAGAAGGTCAGGGCCGGTGAACGGCTGACCCGTGAGGACGGCATCGCGCTGTACGAGTCGGACGACCTGGCCTGGCTGGGCGGCCTGGCGCACGAGGTGCGGACGCGCAAGAACGGCGACGTGGTGCACTTCAACGTCAACCGGCACCTCAACATGACCAACGTGTGCACCGCCTCCTGCGCCTACTGCTCGTTCCAGCGCAAGCCGGGCGAGAAGGACGCGTACACGATGCGCATCGAGGAGGCGGTGAAGCTCGCCAAGGCGATGGAGAGCGACAACCTCACCGAGCTGCACATCGTCAACGGCCTGCACCCGAACCTGCCGTGGCGCTACTACCCGCGCTCGCTGCGGGAGCTGAAGGCCGCCCTGCCGAACGTCTCGCTGAAGGCCTTCACGGCCACGGAGATCCACCACTTCGAGACGATCAGCGGGCTGTCGGCCTCCGAGATCCTCGACGAGCTCATCGACGCGGGTCTGGAGTCGCTCACCGGTGGCGGCGCGGAGATCTTCGACTGGGAGGTCCGCCGGCACATCGTGGACCACCGCACCCACTGGGAGGACTGGTCCCGGATCCACCGCCTCGCGCACGAGAAGGGTCTCAAGACCCCGTGCACGATGCTCTACGGCCACATCGAGGAGCCCCGGCACCGCGTCGACCACGTGCTGCGGCTCCGTGAGCTGCAGGACGAGACCAGCGGCTTCCAGGTCTTCATCCCCCTGCGCTACCAGCACGACTTCGTGGACATGAAGGACGGCAAGATCCGCAACCGCCTTCAGGCGCGGACGCAGATGGCGACGGGCGCGGAGGCGTTGAAGACCTTCGCGGTGTCCCGTCTGCTCTTCGACAACGTCCCGCACGTCAAGGTCTTCTGGGTCATGCACGGCGTCCAGACCGCGCAGCTCGCGCTGCAGCACGGTGCCGACGACATGGACGGCTCGGTCGTCGAGTACAAGATCACCCACGACGCCGACAACTACGGCACCCCGAACAAGCTGACCCGCGAGGACCTGCTGGACCTCATCCGGGACGCCGGCTTCCGGCCGGTGGAGCGGAACACGCGCTACGAGATCATTCGCGAGTACGGTGGCCCGGACCCGGCCCGCCGGGAGTCGCCGCAGCCGATGCGGGTGTGACTTCGCAGCCGCCGGGGAGCGCGCCGCGGCTCGTCTCGGATCCCGAGGCGGCCGTGCGCGTGCTGTCGTAATAACTACAATGGCCGCGTGTCCCTTACCTTCACTCTCGACCCCGCCGTCACTCCCGCCCTGCGTGACGGCGTCCTCGACCTGTGGACGGACGTGTCCAACGCGGGCGGATCCGTCGGGTTCGTGCCGCCGGTGACTCGGGAGGCGATCCGCCCCGAGCTGGTGAAACACATGGCGGCCATGGCGGAGGGCCGCACCCGGCTGCTGGTCGGGCACGACGAGGACGGGCAGGTCGCGGCGACGGCCTTCCTCGCGTTCAACACGCACCGGCTGATGACGCACTGGCTGTGGCTGTACACGGTGATGGTGCATCCGCGGCACCAGGGCAAGGGCTACGGCCGTGACCTGCTGGCCGCCGCCGAGGAAGCCGCCCGCTCCATCGACGGCATGGAGGCGATACGGCTGACCTGCCGCGGCGGGAACGGCCTGGAGCGTTTCTACGGCTCCTGCGGCTACAAGGAGGTCGGCCGGGTGCCCGGCGCGATCCGCGTGGCCGCCGGCGACGACCGCGACGACGTGTTCATGCTCCTGCCGCTCGGGTAGCCGCGGCCGCGCACCCCCCTGCAAGATCGGGTGCCGGGCGTGCTTCACTGGACGGTGCCCTTTGGGAATGTTCGTACCGTTGACGGAAGAGTGGATTGAGATGCTCCGCTACACGCTGATGCGCCTCGGGATCTTCGTGGGCTGCTTCGCGGCTGTCTGGGGCCTGGTCTACTTCGGCATCGTCCCGCGCGGCTTCGGCGCCTCCAACGGCATGTGGATGGTTCTGCTCGCCCTGGTGGTCTCCGCGCCGATCAGCTTCGTGGTCCTGCGGGGGGAGCGGGACCGCGCCTCCGCCCAGGTCGTCAAGCGGGTCGACCGCATGAAGGCCAACCTCGAGGCGAACGCCGCCCAGGAGGACGTCGCGGACGACGCCGCGCGGTCGCAGGGCCAGGCGCAGGGCCAGGCGTCGTAGACCTTGCAAGCGAGGGCCTGTTGAACATCCGCCCAACTACCCTTGCCCCATGGGTGCCGTGAAGACCAAGCGGATGCCGCGGGCGGTCCGTGAGCAGCAGATGATGGACGCCGCCGTGCGGACCTTCGGGCAGCGGGGGTACATGGCCGCGTCGATGGACGAGATCGCCGAACTGGCGGGCGTGTCCAAGCCGTTGGTCTATCTGTACCTGAACTCGAAGGAAGACCTGTTCACGGCCTGCATCCGCCGGGAGGCGAGGGCGCTCATCGAGGCGGTCCGGGCCGGTGTCCGGGACGAGCTGCCCGCCGACCGCCAACTCTGGGAAGGGCTGCGGGCGTTCTTCACGCACACCGCGCAGAACCCGGACGGCTGGGCGGTGCTGCATCTCCAGGCCCGTACGCGCGAGCCGTTCGCCGCCGAGGTGACCGCGATGCGCGAGGAGATCGTCGCGTTCGTGACGCAGCTGATCGTGGTCGCGGCCAGGGAGGCGCACCGCAACCCCAATCTGCCCGAGCGCGAGGTCGCCGGGCTCGCCGAGGCCCTCGTCGGCGCCGCCGAGTCCCTCGCCGCCTGGGCCAACGCCACCCCGGGCACCACGGCCCGGCAGGCGGCGGCCACGCTGATGAACTTCGCGTGGGCGGGGCTCGGCAACCTCATGGAGGGGCGGCCGTGGTCCCCGCCGGTCACGACGGAACCGGAGATCCCGGCGAGCCGGTAGCCGTCACCTCTTCCAGGAACGACACCGCCCGCTCACAGGCCTGCGGCCGCAGCCACCCGGTGACCACGGCGCAGGCCGCGATCTCGACACCCGTACCGGCCGGCACCAGCGGCAGCGTGTGCAGCACCGTCGAGGCGGCCCGACCCGGGCCCAGGGACCCCGGCCGCCTCGATCCCCGGGGCTTCGCCTGGCCCGAGCCGTTGGGCGCTGCCCGGTCCGATTCCCGGGGCTTCGCCTGGCCCGAGCCGTTGGGTGCTGCCCGGTCCGATTCCCGGGGCGCCGCCTGGCCCGAGCCGTTGGGCGCTGCCGGGCCCGAGCCCCGAGGTTCCGCCCAGCCCTATCCCCGCGGCGCTGCCCGGCCCGAGCCGTTGGGCGCTGCCCGGCCTGATCCCCGCGGCGCCGCCTGGCCCGAGCCGTTGGGCGCTGCCCGACCCGACTCCGGAGGCTTCGCCCGGCCCAAGCCGTTGGGCGCTGCCCGGCCTGATCCCCGCGGCGCCGCCTGGCCCGAGCCGTTGGGCGCTGCCCGGGCTGATTCCCGAGGCCGAGGCTTCGCCCAGCCCGAGCCGTTGGGCGCTGCCTGGCCCGACTCCCGAGGTTCCGCCAGGCCCGGGCCCCGAGGTTCCGCCAGGCCCGAGCCCCGAGGTTCCGCCGGGCCCGACTCCCGAGGTTCCGCCGGGCCCGAGCCCCGAGGCGCTGCCCGGCCCGACCCCCGAGGCTCCGCCCGGCCCGAGCCCCGAGGTTCCGCCAACCGCGACCCCGCTCACCCCGCCCCCCACCGACGCAGCGCCGGCGCCACCCGCTGGTGACCCATTCGGTACAGCTTCATCGCGCCGCGGCCCGCGACCCTTCGTACGGCCTTGCCGGCTCGGCCTGCGCCGCTCGTGCCCAGTGGGGTGGGCAGTGGGCGGCCCTTCTCGTCGAAGCCGTTGCTGCGGAGGATGCCGGTGAGGTAGATGTCCGCGGTCTGCGGGGAGTAGTACGGCTGCAGCGTCGGCAGCGGGCCCGCGGCGCGCAGTGCGGTGATGCGGGCGCGGGCAGCCGCGTACGGGTCCGTCTTGCCGATGCCCTGTGCCGCCGCCCACGCGGGGTCCGGCTGCGGCAGCGCGCCCGCGTCGATGTCGTCCCAGGACGCGAGGCAGCCGGAGCGCACGAAGTAGTGGTTGCCGTGCGCCTCGCGGACGCCGACGTCGGTAAGGATCGCCGTGGGGATGCGCCGGTGCATCGACTCCAGGGCGGCCGTGGAGCTGACGGTGACGAGCAGGTCGGTGCGGTCGAGGACCTCGCCCATGTTGCCGTAGACCAGCCGGAGGTTGGCGGGGGCGGGCTCGGCCAGCTCGTCGACCAGGAGCTGGTACGGGTCGGCCTCGACGTGGGTGGTCTGTTCGCCGGGCATGCTGCGCAGCTTGATCAGCACCTGCCGGTCGGGGCAGCGGCGTGCGTGCGCCGCCGCCCGCTCCAACAGCCGTAGCCGCCCCTGCCGTTCCTTGGGCACCGACGGCTGGACGGCGAAGGTGACCGTGAACGGCCGGTCGGAGGACGGACGGTACGGCTCGCCGCCCAGGAACGGCAGCGCGCACTCCACCACCGAGTCCGGGTCGACGCCGACGTTCTCGAACACGGAGCGGAAACGCCCGGCGTCGTAGGCGGAGTTGGCGAGCACGAGGTCCGTGCCGGCGCGGGTCATGAGCCCGTCGACCATCTTCTCGTAGACGACCCCGACGTACCCGCTGACCGTGACCGGCCTGTGCTCGCGCCCCTCCCACGCCAGCCCCAGGCTGTGCGTGAGCGCCAGGACCGTACCGCCGAGGACGGCCAGGACGACGATGTCGGCGCTCGCGAGCTCCTCGTCGTCGACCAGCTCGGCGGCCGACAGCACGCGCTGAGTGTCGGGCACGATCCCGACCTCGGCGAGCTGCCGCTCGGTCGGGGTGGACCGGCCCCGCAGGAAGCAGGCGTCGAGCGCGTGCCCGGGAGCGATCTGCCGCGCCACCGAGGCGCCCCACTTCCAACGGGTGTCCGAATCCGCGAGTACGGCGATACGTCTGGGAGGCATGGCTCGGCGCCCTTCGTGCAGTGGATCAGGAGGGGTGAGGGTGCGCCGAGGCTAGGAGCCGTGTCTGGGTGCCGGATGAGCGATCCCTTGAAGGAACCTTGGGCAAGCTTGGGGGTGACTGTGAGAGATTCCTCAATTGCCCGGTTTTTCCAGCGAGTTCCCGACCGGCAGGCAGGCGCAGGTCGCCCACTGTTCGCCTGATGTTCACGGGTGTTCTCGGAACCCGGGGGTGCAAGCGTTCCTCACATGACAGCTGTCATGCACAAAGGCGGACGCCGGGCACTGGGGGAGCGGAGCCTGCGCCCGTACGTTCTCTCCCATGACGAAGAGCGACGGGGCGGACCCGCAGAAGACCGACATCAGGGTGAGCGTCATCGGCGGTCACCGCCTCAAGGGCGAGACCCTCCACGAGCGCACTCTCACGGTGTCCCTCATCGGCGGCGCCGACGTGGACCTCACGGACATCGACATCCCCGACGGCGCCGAACTGCGCATCACCAAGCTCAGCCTGATCGGCGGCGTCAGCCTCAAGGTCCGCCCCGACGTGCGCGTCGAGGTCCACGGCATCCGCCTGGGCGGCGTGAAGGACGACGGCCCGACCGAACCCGGCGGGCCGACCGTCCGCATCGACGCCTGGGGACTGATCGGCGGCGTCGCCGTCAGCCGCGGCTGAGGCCCTCCACCGCGCCGGTCACATGCACGCGCTCCCCGCCGCGCAGTTCGAAGCGGCCTCCGTCCGCCGCATACGTCACCGTCCCCGGCAGCAACACCGGGGCCCTGAACTCGGCTTCCAGGCGGGCGTGTTCGGGCGCCCCGTGTGCGGCGAGGCAGCGGGCGACCGTCCACATGCCGTGAACGATGGCGCGCGGGAAGCCGAACAGGCGGGCGGTGAGGGGGTGCAGATGGATGGGGTTGCGGTCGCCGGAGGCGGCGCCGTAGCGCCGTCCGACATCGGCGCCGAGCCGCCACTCGGCAATGGCGGGCAGCGGCTCCCGGTCGGTCCTGGGCGCCTCACTCGCCTGCTTGGTCCGGTGCCGTGCCAGATACGTGCTCCGCGACTCCCATACGACGTCCCCGCCGTCCCGCACCTCGGTGATCACCGAGGCCTCGGTCCCGCGCCGATGCGGCTCCAACCCGCCCACGTACACGGCGAGTTCGTACTCCCCGGTCGCGGTCAGCGTCCGCCGCCGGGTGATCTCGATCGACGTGTGGACGAGCCCGAGCAGCGGCAGCGGAAAGCCCCGGTCGCTCATCAGCCGCATGGCCAGCGGAAAGCCCAGCACATGCGGATACGTCAGCGGCAGCGCGTCGTCGCCGGTCGCGAAGCCGCACACCCGCTCGTACGCAGCCAGCCGCGCCAGGTCGATGCGCAGGGCGGGCAGGACGAGCCGGTCGCGGGGGAAGTCCGCGTCCGGGCGCGGCCGTTTGAAGGGGGACAGCAGGGCGCCGCGCGCGAGCAGCGGCGTGAGCGCGGGAGTCTGGGGCAGGACCACGGACGTCGACATCACGCCCCCAGCAGGCTCTGGCCGCAGACCCGTACGACCTGCCCGTTGACCGCACCCGACGCCGGGTGCGCGAGCCAGGTCGTGGTCTCGGCGACGTCGGCCGGAAGACCGCCCTGCGCAAGGGAGTTCATCCGGCGGCCCGCCTCACGGATGAACAGCGGGATCGCGGCAGTCATCTTCGTCTCGATGAACCCGGGCGCGACCGCGTTCACGGTCACCCCGTGCTCGGCGAGCGCCCGCGGCGCGAGGGCGCGCACCAGGCCGACGACGCCCGCCTTGCTCGCGCCGTAGTTCGTCTGACCCGCGTTCCCCGCGAGTCCGGCGATGGAGGCCGTGCCGACGATGCGCCCGCCCGGCCTGAGCGCCCCGGCCGCGAGCAGCGCGTCCGTCGTCCGCAGCACGCTCGCCAGATTGACGTCGAGCACCGAACTCCAGCGCTCCGCGGGCATGTTGACCAGCCGCCGGTCGCGAGTGATCCCCGCGTTGTGGACGAGGACGTCGAGGCCCTCCGGCAGCGCGTCCGCGATCCGCGCACCCGCGTCGGCCGCCGTGATGTCGAGCGCGAGGGCGCTGCCGCCGAGCCGTTCGGCGACCCGCCGGGCGTCCTCCTCGGCCTGCGGAACGTCCAGTACGACGACCCTGGCGCCGTCCCGCGCCAGCGTCTCGGCGACCGCCTCACCGATTCCGCGGGCGGCACCGGTGACCAGGGCGGTGCGCCCGGCGAGCGGACGCTCCCAGTCGACGGTGACCTCCTGCGCCGTACCGACCCCGATCACCTGGCCGCTGACGTACGCGGACCTGGGGGAGAGCAGGAAGCGGAGGGTCGACTCGGCGGCGGCCGCGTCGGTCACCCGCAGGAGGTTCACGGTCCGCCCCCGCCCGATCTCCTTGCCGAGCGAGCGCACGAACCCCTCCAACGCCTGCTGTACGGCGGCCTGATGGTGGTCGTCGGCGTCGAGTGGCGCGCCCAGCACGACGATCCGGCCGCTGCTCGCGACCGACCGCACGACAGGGTGGAGCGCCGCGTGCACCTCGGCGAGCGCGTCGACGTCCCGCACCCCCGTGGCGTCGAGGACGAGGGCGGCCGGGCGCTCGGTCCCGGTCTGCAGTCCCGTACGGGAAAGGACGGGATCGAGGTCGAGGTCCGACTTGCCGGCGGTGAGATGGAGCAGGCCGCCGCCGGTCAGGGACGGGTGCTGCGGGGACCAGCGCTGGAGCGGGGCGGGTTGGGGGAGCCCGAGTCTGCGGGTCAGGAAGCGGCCGGGTGCGGTGCCGGTGAAGCTCAGGTAGCGGTCGGCCATGTCCGTACTCCCCACGCGAATGCCTGCTTACTCCAGAGTCAGGTTACCCGAGGTAAGTGGGGGTCGGGAGGTGAAAAATGTTCAACATACCGCCCGGTAGGGTGTCTTCGGCCAGAAAAGCCACGAGGCTGCACATCCCCGATGCATCCCCGCCGCCGGACAATCGTCGAACCCTCACCGGGTCATCACGCGAGCGCCGTACGATCTGCTCTCCTGACCTGCGGCAACTCCCCCGCAGGGCAACTCCGTTGAACCTCTGGAGTCGCCCGTGTCCACCCCCCACCCGCCGGCTGTTCCCATGGCGGTCCACTCCACGACGTACGACGGCACACCGGTCCTCGTGGAGCCCGCGATACGGCGGCTGGACGGCGCGGTGCGCGAGGTCTCCGTGCCGCCCTTCGCCCCGCCACTGACGCACGGCTCGCTGGCCGAGCTGCCGTTCGACAACGCGCGCATCGCCCCCGAGGACAAGGTCCTCAGCCGCCGTACCGAGTCGGGCAAGTGGACGCATGTGACGGCGGCCCGGTTCGCCGACGAGGTCCTGGCGACGGCGAAGGGGCTGATCGCCGAAGGGCTGGCACCGGGGGACCGGATCGCCGTCATGGCGCGGACCGTCTATGAGTGGACGCTCCTCGACTTCGCCGCCTGGGCCTGCGGCCTGGTCACCGTTCCGATCTACCCCACCTCCTCCGTCTTCCAGACCCGGTGGATCCTGCAGGACTCCGGCGCCGTCGCCCTCGTCACGGAGACCGCCGCCCAGGCGGCGGCCCTGGGCCCGGAGCTGAACCGCATCCCGGACCTGCGCCATCTGTGGGTCATGGACAAGGGCCACGTGGAGCGCCTCGCGGAGCACGGGGCGGACGTACGGGACCAGGAAGTGGCCGTACGGCGCGGGATGCTGGGCCCCGACACCGTGGCCACCGTCGTCTACACCTCGGGCACGACCGGCCGCCCCAAGGGCTGCGTGATCAGTCACGGCAACTTCTTCGCCGAGGTCGACAACGCGATCGAGCTCCTCTACCCCGTCTTCCGGGCGCGCACGAGCGAGGAAGCGGCGATCCTGCACTTCCTTCCCATGTCGCACATCTTCGGGCGCATGGTGGCGGTCGCCTGCATCCGCGCGCGGGTGCGCCTGGGTCACGCCCCGAGCCTGAAGTCGGAGGAACTGCTGCCGGACCTGGCGAGCTTCAGGCCGACCTGTCTCGTCGCCATCCCGTACATGCTGGAGAAGGTCTTCAACGTGGCCCGCGCGCGGGCCGAGACCGGCGGCCGGGTCACCGCCTTCGACCGTGCGGTGGGCGTGGCCTGCCGTTACGGCGACGCGCGGGAGGCCCGCGCGGCCGGCACCGGCCCGGGACCGAGCGCCGCGCTGAAGGCGGCCCGCACCTTCTACGACCCCCTCGTCTACCGCCGTATCCGCAACGCCATGGGCGGCAGGGTCCGCTACATGATCTGCGGCGGCTCCCCGCTGGGCAGGCGTCTGGCGGCGTTCTACGCGGGCGCGGGCATAGAGATCTACGAGGGCTACGGCCTGACGGAGACGACCGGCGCCGCGACAGTGACCCCGCCGCTCAAGCCCCGGCTGGGCACGGTCGGCTGGCCCCTGCCCGGCACGAAGGTCCGGATAGCCGCAGACGGCGAGATACTGCTCTCCGGCGGCCACGTCCTGCGGGGCTACTGGGACCCGAACGCGGGCGGAGTCGTCCCCGCGACCGCCGACGGCTGGCTCCCCACCGGCGACATCGGCCGCCTGGACGAGGAGGGCTACCTCTACATCACCGGCCGCAAGAAGGAGATGCTGATCACGGCGGGCGGCAAGAGCGTCGCCCCGGCCCCGCTGGAGAACTGGCTGCGCGCGCATCCCCTGATCTCCCAGGTGATGGTGGTGGGCGACCGCCGCCCCTACGTCGGAGCCCTGGTCACCCTCGACATGGAGGGCATCGCCCACTGGCGCCGCATGCACGGCAAGCACCCCGCCGTCACGGCGGAACTCATCCTGGACGACGAGGAGTTGAGGGCGGTTCTGCAGCGGGCGGTCGACGAGGCCAACAAGCTGGTCTCCCGCCCGGAGTCCATCCGCCGCTTCACCGTCCTCCCCGTCGACTTCACGGAGGAGGCGGGGCATCTGACACCGTCGATGAAGCTGCGGCGGCAGGCGATCGCCGAGGACTTCGCGGCACAGATCGAGCAGCTCTACGACCCCTACGGCACGGCCCGCAGATAGCCGCCGTCGGCCCGGCCTGCCGTGGAGGCTGCACAGGCCCGTCTCCGGACCAACCCCGAACCCGCACCAACTCCCCATCGAAGCGCCGTACGATCGCCGTCGTAACCCGCGGTAACTCCCCAGCCGCACACCGCCGGTGAATGAATCGGTACGCACTGCACGTATCACAACAGCAGAGCGGAACCGAGCTGCACGCCCCAGGAGCTGCCATGTCCGTGCCCGTGCCCTACCCGTCCGCGTCCGACTACGACGGCGTGCCCCAGCTGGTGCAGCCCGAGATCCGGCGACTGGACGGCGAGGTGCGCGAGACGTCGGTTCCGCCACTCGTCCCGCCGCCCACCCACGGCTCGCTCGCCGACCTGCCGTTCGACAACGCGGACGCGGCGCCGGACGCGCGGGTCCTCAGCCGCCGTACGCAGGACGGCGGTTGGACGGACGTGACGGCGGCGGAGTTCGCCGAGCAGGTCCTGTCCCTGGCCAAGGGTCTGATCTCGGAGGGGCTGGTCCCCGGCGACCGGATCGCCGTCATGGCGCGGACGATCTACGAGTGGACGCTCCTCGACTTCGCCGCGTGGGCCGCCGGCCTGGTGACCGTCCCGATCTACCCCACCTCCTCCGTCTACCAGACCCGGTGGATCCTCCAGGACTCCGGTGCGGTGGCCCTGGTGACGGAGACGGCGTCCCAGGCGGCGGCGCTGGGCCCGGAGTTGAGCCGGCTGCCGGACCTGCGGCACATGTGGATCGTGGAGAAGGGCCACCTGGAGCGGGTGGCGGAACTGGGCCGGCCGGTCCCCGACCAGGAAGTCGCCGTACGGCGCGGGATGTTGGTCCCCGACACCCTCGCGACGGTCATCTACACCTCGGGCACGACGGGCCGCCCGAAAGGCTGTGTCCTCACGCACGGCAACTTCCTGGCCGAGGTCGACAACGCGATCGAACTCCTCTACCCCATCTTCAAATCGAAGGCGGACGACCCCGCCACCCTCCTCTTCCTCCCCATCTCGCACGTCTTCGGCCGGATGGTGGCGATCGCGTGCGTCCGCGCCCGGGTCCGCCTGGGCCACGCCCCGAGCCTCCAGTCCGAGGACCTCCTCGCGGACCTGGGGACCTTCCGCCCGACCTTCCTGCTCTGCATCCCGTACATGCTGGAGAAGGTCTTCAACAACGCACGCGCCAAGGCGGAGGCGGGCGGCCGGGCAAGCGCCTTCGACCGGGCGGCGGGCGTGGCGGTCCGCTACGGCGAGGCGCTGGAGGCGCGAGCGGCAGGCACGGGCTCGGGGCCAGGTGCCTCACTGAAGACGGCCCGAGCCTTCTACGACCCTCTCGTCTACCGCCGTATCCGCAACGCCATGGGCGGCCGCATCCGCCACCTGATCTCGGGCGGCTCCCCACTGGGCCGCCGTCTGGCGGCGTTCTACGCGGGCGCGGGAATGGAGATCTACGAGGGCTACGGCCTGACGGAGACGACAGGCGCCGCCACCGTCACCCCGCCCCTCAAACCCCGCCTGGGCACGGTGGGTTGGCCTATGCCCGGCACGAAGGTCCGCATCGCGGCCGACGGCGAGATCCTCCTGGCCGGGGGCCAGGTCTTCCGCGGCTACTGGGACCCGCACGGTGGCGGGGTCATCCCCGCCTCGGCGGACGGCTGGTTCCCGACGGGCGACATCGGGCGCCTGGACGACGAGGGCTATCTGACGATCACGGGCCGCAAGAAGGAAATCCTGATCACGGCGGGCGGCAAGAACACGGCGCCGGCCCCGCTGGAGAACTGGCTGCGCGCGCACCCCCTGATCTCCCAGGTCATGGTGGTCGGCGACGCCCGCCCCTACATCGCCGCCCTCATCACCCTCGACCTGGAGGGCGTCACCCACTGGCGCCGCATGAACGGCAAGCACCCCGTCCCGGCAGAACTCCTGGTCGACGACGAGGAGTTGCGGGCAATCCTCCAAAGGGCGGTCGACGAGGCCAACAAACTTGTCTCCCGACCGGAGTCCATCCGCCGCTTCACGATCCTCCCGAAGGACTTCACGGAGGAGGCGGGCCACCTGACCCCGTCGATGAAGCTGCGCCGCCAGAACGTGATGCGGGACTTCGCGACGGAGGTGGAGGGCCTGTACGTGCGGTGAGAAGCGGGCCACCGACCACGGAGCCCCGGGCCACGTCAGGAGGTGAGCCGGTCGAGTTCCTCACCGATCGCATCCCGTAGCGGGTCGTGTTGCGGCCCGAGCACATGGCGCTCGTCCTGCCACCGCTCACGCGGATACAGCCACACGGGCCTGCCCACGAGCTCGTCCGGCTCCCAGCCGAACCGCGGCCAGACGTGCGCGTGCAGGAACGGGTCGGTGTTCCCGAGGATCTCGAGATTGACCCGCCGGAACGCGGGATCCAGCCGGCCGCACGCGCGCTCGACGGCCTCGCCCAGCCGGTCCATGTCGCACAGGAACGCCAGCCGCTTCTTCTTCGGCAGCTCCGACAGCCGTTGCACCGCAGGGTCGTCCACCAGGAGAACGGAGTACCCCGGGAGGAACTGCACGTCCCCGATCACCGCGAACCCCGCCTGCAGCCGCCTGAGTACCGTCGGGTTCTCGCCCCGGAGCGCGGTGCCGATCCGGTCCCGCCGCCAGTCGCTCAAGGCACCAGTTCCGTCAACGGCGGCGTAGGCGGCGGTGTGCCGTAGCGGATGTACCACTCGGTGGACATCGTCCTCGCCCGGTCCTCCGGTGGCAGTGCTGCGAGGCGGCCCGGGAGGGCGCCTCGTTCCACCTCGCTGTGGTGGGAGAGTACGGCGGCGAGTTTCTGGTCGAGCCAGGGGGTGACGTCCACCGCTGCGGTGATCCACTCGTCCGGGACGCTGTGCGGCGTCCTGCCCGGGCGGAGCAGGACGTGGGTCAGTGCGCGGGCGGTGGAGTCGGGGTGGGTGGCCAGGTAGAGGGCGCTCGGCTGCCAAGGGGCGCCGGTGTCCGGGTAGAGGCGGGGCCAGGCGGCCGCCTGGAACGCCAGTACCGTCAAGCGGTGGGTGTGGACGTGGTCCGGGTGGCCGCTCAGTCCGCCGTACGCGTCGTGCGTGACCACGATGTCCGGTCGGAACTCCCTGATGTGCGCGACCAGTTGGCCCACCGCCTCGTCCAGCGGCGCATCGCACAACCGCACACCGCCCGGCGCCGACTCCGGCACCCGCGCATCGGCGTACCCGAGCATCCGCGGCTTCCCGGCCCCGAGATGACGCAACGCCTCCGCCAACTCCTGTGCACGCCAAGTGCTTTCCGCCCACGTCGCCGTGACGACCGCGGTCCGCGCCCCCGACGCCGCATGCCGCGCGAGCACGCCGCCCGCCGACAGGGACTCGTCGTCCGGGTGCGCGAAGACCGCGAGAAGGCTGGGGAGGGGCACGGCTACGCCGCCTTGCGTGCGATCAGGAAGGCCTGCTGGACCGACTCCTCGAGCGCCTCGTCCGGTTCGCGCACGGCCTGGGAGTGGAGGGCGAAACCCGCCGTCGTCAGCAGCTCCACGAGCTGCTCCGGACGCCGCCGTTGGAACTCCAGGGAGACGGGGTGCCCCCACGGCCTGTCGTGGCGGCGCGGCACGTCCCCCGCCTGGAAACCGAGCAGCAGATGGCCGCCGGGGCGCAGCACCCGGTGGAACTCGCCGAAGAGGGACGGGAGTCGGTCCACAGGGGTGTGGATGGAGGAGTACCAGGACACGACACCGGCGAGGCTGCCGTCCGTGTGCCCGAGCTCCAGCATCGAGCCCTTCTCGAACCGCAACTCCGGATTCTCCCGGCGCGCGATCGCCAGCATCGACTCCGACAGATCGAGCCCGTGCACATCCAGCCCCAACGAGGCGAGGAACCCGGTGGCCCGCCCCGGCCCGCACCCCAGATCGGCCACCTCCCCCTCACTGCCCACGAGTTCGGCGTAGAGCGCGAGCACGGCCCGCTCCAACGGCCTGCCGGCGAGCTCGTCCCGGAAACGGTCCGCGTAGTCCTCGGCGATGGCGTCGTAGAAGGTGCGCGTGGCGGTGAGGAAGTCGCTGTCGGTCATGGCTCGGGACCGTACAGGCGCCCACTGACAATCCCCCCGCACGCCACACGAGCCGCCGCCCTTTCAAGCCAGCCCCGCCATCGGCCCCTCAAGCCCTCCGGTACCGGCTCTTCGGGCCCTCCAGTACCGGCTCCTCAAGCTCCCGCGACCGGCTCTTCAAGCTCCCGACTACCGGCCCCTCAAGCCTCCACCACCGACTCCCCAAGCCCCCAACGCCGGTCTCCTACGCCATCCCCGCTACCGGCCCTTCAAGCCCACGGCCAGCTCTTCAGGCTCCCCGCGGCCGGCTCTTCAGGTTCCCCGCGACCGGCTCCTGAAGCTCCCCGCGGCCGGCTCCTCAAGCCTTCACCGCCGGTCTCCACGCCATCCCCGCGACCGGCTCTTCAGGTTCCCCGCGACCGGCTCCTGAAGCTCTCCGCGACCGGCTCCTCAAGCCTTCACCCCTGTCTCCTACGCCATCCCCGCCACCGGCTCTTCAAGCTCCCCACCACCGACTCCCCAAGCTCCCCACCACCGACTCCCCAAGCTCCCCACCGCCGGTGTCCCACGCCATCCCCGCCACCGGCTCTTCAAGCTCCCCACCACCGACTCCCCAAGCCCCCCACCGCCGGTGTCCCACACCATCCCCGCCACCGGCTCTTCAAGCTCCCCACCGCCGGTGTCCCACGCCATCCCCGCGACCGGCTCTTCAGGTTCCCCGCGACCGGCTCCTGAAGCTCCCCGCGGCCGGCTCCTCAAGCCTTCACCCCCGGTCTTCCACACCATCCCCGCCACCGGCTCTTCAAGCTCCCCACCACCGACTCCCCAAGCCCCCCACCGCCGGTCTCCCACACCACCCCCGCCACCGGCCCCTCAAGCCCCCACCACCGACCTCTCACCCCGCCCCCACCGCCCGCAACACCCCCGCCGCCCCTGCAGCCCCCAGCACCACCACCACGAACGGCGCCCTCCGCCACGCCAGCACACCCCCGACCAGCACCCCGGCCGGCCGTGCCCACCCGGCGAAACCCCCGGCCTCCGTCAACGCCCCCGTCGCCAGCAGCGCGACCAGCAGGACGATCGCCCCCGCCGACAGCAACTCCTGTACCCGGTCCGGGAGCTCGACTCGCCCGTGCAGTACGGGCCCCACCAGCCGGAAGGCATACGTCCCGACCGCCAGCGCCAGCACCATGATCACGGCGGTGCTCACGCCGCCCCCACCTCGTTCACATTCGCGCCCTTCCCGCCGAGCCGCCCGTACAGAACCAGTCCCGCCGTCGCCAGCAGCACCGGCACCCCCGCCGGCACGGCCGGAGTCACCGTCAGCGCGATCACCGCGCCGAGCAGCGCGCACCGCCGCACCCGGGCGTCCCCGCGCAGGGTCGGCAGCACCAGCGCCACCAGCACCGCGGGAAAGGCCGCGTCCAGTCCGTACGCCGCGGTGTCGCCCAGCGCACCTCCGGCCAGCGCTCCGGCCAGGACGCCCACGTTCCATACGACGAACAGGCCGATCCCCGAGACCCAGAACGCCGCCCGTCGCCGTACCGGATCCGGCTGGGCGAGTGCGAAGGCCACCGACTCGTCGGTCACCAGATGGGCGCCGACCAGACGGGCGAGCCGCCCCCGGCCGAGCGTGTCGGCGATCGCGAGGCCGAAGGCGGCCGTACGGGTGTTGAGGAGCAGCCCGGTCGCCGCCGCGGCCAGCGGACCGCCCCCGGCGAGCAGTACGCCGACCGCGCTGAACTGCGCCGAGCCCGCGTACACGACGAGCGACATCACCACTGGCACCCACACCGGCAGACCCCCGGCGACCGAGATCGCACCGAAGGAGACACCGACGACACCGCCGGCCAGCCAGACGAGCGAGCTGTCACGGACGAGGTCACTGCTGAGATGTCTGCTGAGTGTTCGTTGCAGCGAACGCATGTTTTCTACGATGGACAGCAGTCGCCCCGTTCGTCAAGGCGAACAATCGTACCGATGGAGCGAACGTCATGCCCGATGCACCGCCCCCGCCGTCCCGTCTGCCGCTCGACTGGATCGCCGCCTCCCTGCGCCGCGAACGGACCCGCGCAGGCCTGTCGCTGTCCGAGCTGGCCAAGCGGGCGGGAATCGCGAAGTCGACGTTGTCGCAGTTGGAGGCGGCCGGCGGGAACCCGAGCATGGAGACGATCTGGGCGCTGGCGGTGGCGCTCGGCGTGCCGTTCAGCGCACTGGTCGAGCCGCCCGCACCGGCCGTCCAGGTGATCCGCGCGGGCGAGGGCCCCACCGTCCACTCCGAGCAGTCCAGTTACACGGCCACGCTGCTGTCGGCCGGCCCGCCGGGCGCGCGGCGGGACATCTACCACGTCTGGCTGGAGCCCGGCACCGTACGCGACTCGCAGCCGCACATTCCGGGGACGGTGGAGCACATCGTGGTGAGCGGGGGGAGGGTGAAGGCGGGGCCGGAAGGGGAGCAGGTGGAGCTCGGGCCCGGAGATTTCCTGGCCTATCGGGGGGACGTGCCGCACTCGTACGAGGCGCTGGCGCCCGGGACGACGTTCGTGCTGGTCATGCAGCACATCTGAGTGCACGCGGCAAAGGCAGGAGCCCCGTTGCCTTGCGGCACGGGGCTCCTTGGGTACTGCTATCAGTTCCGGATCAAAGCACCAGGCTCCGAGACCGAATCAGACGGGGGTGACGTTCTCCGCCTGCGGGCCCTTCGGGCCCTGGGTCACGTCGAAGGAGACCTGCTGGTTCTCCTCCAGCGAGCGGAAGCCGCTCGCGTTGATGGCGGAGTAGTGGACGAAGACGTCCGGGCCGCCACCTTCCTGGGCGATGAAGCCAAAGCCCTTTTCGGCGTTGAACCACTTCACGGTTCCGGTAGCCATAAGCCCTCCTTGGGCCCAAAGGGTTGCCCTGCTCCAGAACCTGCAAGTGTGAAAACAGTGCTGCACAACTGCATACTTCTGAAAACGACGAGAGCCCGCGGTTACATGCTCCGCAGGCTCTGTACTGCAAGGGAAACCAAACTGCAACTTGCGGCGAGCCTAGCACGTGGGCAGCCGAAAGCAATAGAGGTCAAGATCACGTCACTCGGACGTTTGAAGATCAAGTGGAGATTGACTCCGGGGGTGAAGTCTGGAGCGTACCCCACAGGGTCTAGCCTCGCGATGTGGACAATTCTCGCACCCGGCCGCGCGTCGGCCACATCCAGTTCCTGAACTGCCTGCCCCTGTACTGGGGGCTTGCGAGGACGGGCACGCTCCTCGACTTCGAGCTGACGAAGGACACCCCGGAGAAGCTCAGCGAGCAGTTGGTGCAGGGAGACCTCGACATCGGGCCCATCACCCTGGTCGAGTTCCTCAGGAACGCGGACGACCTGGTCGCCTTCCCGGACATTGCGGTGGGATGCGACGGCCCGGTGATGTCCTGCGTGATCGTCTCGCAGGTCCCGCTGGACGAGCTGGACGGCGCCCGGGTCGCGCTCGGTTCGACCTCGCGCACGTCGGTCCGCCTGGCCCAGCTCCTCCTGGCCGAGCGCTACGGCGTCCAGCCCGACTACTACACCTGCCCGCCCGACCTCAGCCTGATGATGCAGGAGGCCGAGGCGGCCGTACTCATCGGAGACGCGGCACTGCGGGCGAACCTGCTCGACGGACCGCGCTTCGGCCTCGAGGTGCACGACCTCGGCTCGCTCTGGAAGGAGTGGACCGGACTGCCGTTCGTGTTCGCGGTCTGGGCGGCGCGCCGGGACTACCTGGAGCGTGAGCCCGTCATCACCCGCCGCGTCCACGAGGCCTTCCTCGCCTCCCGCAACCTCTCCCTGGAGGAGGTCGGCAAGGTCGCCGAGCAGGCGGCCCGCTGGGAGGAGTTCGACGAGAAGGTCCTGGAGCGGTACTTCACCACGCTCGACTTCCGGTTCGGCGGGCCGCAGCTGGCGGCGGTCGCGGAGTTCGCCCGGCGCGTCGGTCCGACGACGGGCTTCCCGGCGGACGTGAAGGTGGATCTGCTGGAGCCGTAGCCGCGGGGGAACGGCCCACTACCCTTTTCTCGTCATACGGGGGATACGGGGGGAGGGGTGGACGCCATGCAGCCGCTCGGAGTCGACGAGCCCACGGTCGTGGGGCCCTACCGGCTGCTCGGCCGGCTGGGCTCCGGCGGGATGGGCCGCGTCTACCTGGGCCGCAGCGCGGGCGGCCGTACGGTCGCGGTCAAGATCGTGCACCCGCACTTCGCCCTCGACGAGGAGTTCCGCGCCCGCTTCCGCCGCGAGGTCGAGGCGGCCCGCAGGGTCGGCGGCGCATGGACGGCCCCGGTGCTCGACGCCGACCCGGAGGCGGCCGTTCCGTGGGTCGCCACGGCCTATGCGGCGGGCCCGTCGCTGGCGGGCGCGGTGGCGGACGGGGGTCCGCTGCCTGCTCATTCGGTACGAGTTCTGGGTGCGGGCCTGGCCGAGGCGCTGACGGCGGTGCACGAACTGGGCCTGGTGCACCGGGACGTGAAGCCGTCGAACGTCCTGCTGACCCTCGACGGCCCCCTGCTGATCGACTTCGGCATCGCACGGGCCACGGACGGCACGGCCTCCCTCACCTCCACCGGCGTCTCGATCGGCTCACCCGGCTACATGTCCCCCGAGCAGATCCTCGGCAAGGGCGCCACGGGCGCGGCCGACGTCTTCTCGCTGGGCGCGGTACTGGCGTACGCGGCGACCGGGGAGCCGCCGTTCCCGGGCGACTCGTCCGCGGCCCTCCTCTACAAGGTCGTGCACGAGGAGCCCGAACTCGGCTCGCTGGAGGGCGAGTTGCGGGAGGTGGTGGAGGCGTGCCTGGCCAAGGACCCGGGCGCGCGGCCCTCTCCCGGGGAGGTGGCCCGGCGGTTGGCTCCCGAGGGAGCGGCTCGGCTGGTGGCGGGCGGATGGCTGCCCGGGACGCTGGTGGAGCGGGTGAGCCGTAGTGCCGTACAGCTGCTGAACCTGGAAGTGGCCCAAGACGAGGCGGCGTCGGGGCCGGTGGGGTTCAGCAGTCCCTCGGTCGGGGACGCGGTGACGGCCGGCGGGGAAGGGGCCGGGCAGTCGACGGTGGGGGAGTTCGGCCCGGCGCCGGTGATGGTCCCGCCCGCGCCGACGGTGGCGCCCTCGGTGCCGGAGCCGCGGGACGCACCGCCTGCCGAGCAGCGGCCGGGCAGGCTGTCGGTCTCCGTGGCGGCGACCTCCGAGCAGGGCACCGGCGGCCGCGGACGCCGCCTGAGCTGCACGGTGGCACTGGCGGTCGCGGGCGCCCTGGCGGCGGTGACGGTGGGCTCGGTCTTCGTGTTCGACCTGCTGCCGGGCGGGGGCGGCGACAGCTCGGCGAGCGGCGATCAGGGGGCGTATTCGCCTGCGCCCAGCGCGACTTCGAGACCTTCGGGTACGACAGGCCCTTCGACGGGTACGACGCCGAGCGCTTCGTCCGGTACGACACCGGGCGACACGGCCAGCCAGCTGCCCGGCCCTTCGCCCGCCGTCCCCGCCGCCTACCTCGGCACCTGGGAGGGCCAGGCCCTCGCCCTGGACGGCACCCTCCCGGTGGGCACCTTCCGGCTGACCGTCCACCAGGCGGGCGTGGGCGAGGAGTTGGGCAGCCTCCGGCAGACGGACCAGCTCGGGGGCGTCTGCGACGACGTACTGACCGTGAAGACGGTGACGAAGAAGCAGATCGTCGCGACGTCGGTGGGCGCGAAGTCCAACCACGCGGGGTGCAACCCGGCGGCGCACACGGTGCGGTTGTCGCGGGTGGGGGACGACCTGAAGTACGTGTCGGACAGCGAGGCGGAGGGGAATCCTACGGCTCGGATGTCGAAGGTGAACTAGGGGATTCGGACGCGTACTTGATGAGCAGGGCGATCAGGAGGGCGGCGACCGCGAGGGTGGCGAGCAGGCCGACGGCCCACAGGTACGGGTACTCCTCGTGCACCCAGCAGGGGCCGCCCCGGCTGAGGCACTCGCCGTGCCAGTTCCGGCGCTGCTTGGGCCGCCAGGTCGCACCGATCACGCCCGCGATCAGATAGCCGGCGGCCAGTCCGGGAAGGGCCCCGGAGGCCCAGGCCAGCGAACGGGCCTTGCTCTTCTTCCAGTTCATGCGGGTCAGAGGCGCCACGAAGGCCGCGAAGACCACCGGCACGAGGGCACCCACGGTGGCGGCGAAGGCGTAGGCGCCGCCCGGCCAGGCAGGGGCGAACCGGCCCCAGATGTCATGGCCCCAGAACTGGTCGATGAAGATCAACGGAGCGAGGAGGACGAGGAAGACGGGGATCACCAGACACCCGAAGACCCAGCCCCCGCGCTCCTTCGGCTTCTCCGACCGAGGCCGACCGGGCCGATGCCGGTACTGCAGCGCCGCACCCGCCGCCTTCTTCCGCCTCGGCTTTGCCGATCCCCCGCCCATGCCCCGCCACCCTCACTCGTACCGTCGATCACTACTGTGTCTGCGTTAGCGAACACCATCACGCCAAGTGAATACGACGGGGGAGCCCCACCATGGACGCGCTGCAGCCGGACGATCCGCGGGAGTTGGGCAGCTACCGCATGCTCAGACGGCTCGGCGCCGGCGGTATGGGGCGCGTCTACCTCGCCCGTTCGCCCGGCGGCCGCACCGTCGCCGTGAAAGTCGTCCGCCCCGATCTCGCGGCGGACGCCGACTTCCGCGACCGATTCCGGCACGAGGTCGAGATCGCGAAGGCGGTCTCCGGCCGCTACACCGCACCCGTCGTCGACGCCGCCCCGGACGCCTCACTGCCGTGGCTCGCGACCTCGTACGTGCTCGGCCCGGACCTCACCGACGTGGTCGAAGCCCATGGCGCGCTGCCGGAACGGACCGTGCGCGCACTGGCCGCCGGGCTCGCCGCCGCACTGCAGGAGATACACGCGGCAGGCTTGATCCACCGCGACCTCAAGCCGTCGAACGTCCTGCTGGCAGCCGACGGTCCGCGCGTCATCGACTTCGGCATCGCGCGGGCGGTGGACGGAAACCGTATGACGCAGACGGGAGTTGTGGTCGGCTCGCCCGGATACATGCCGCCGGAGCAGGCGTTGGGGCGGGATGTCGGCGCTGCGGGCGACGTCTTCTCGCTGGGCGCCGTGCTCGCCTTCGCGGCGACGGGACGCGGCGCCTTCGGCGACGGCGCCGTCTCGCACGCGACGCTCCTCTACCAGGTCGTACACGGAGAGCCCGACCTCACCGGCGTACCGCAGTCCCTGATGGGACTCGTCCGCGCATGCCTGCAGAAGGACCCGACGAACCGGCCCACCCCCGCGGAGATCGTGTCCGGCCTCGCCCCGCAGGGCGTCGACGGGCTGCTCAGTGACTGGCTTCCATCGGCGGTGTCCTCGACGATCGCCACGCATGCGGCGGGGATCCTGGACCTGGAGGGGGAGGCACCGCAGGCGCCGACCGCCCCGGCTCCGGCTGCGGCTTCGTTCGGGCCGGTGCAGGCGGGTGCGCCGGGTACTCCCGTGCCGGGATACGGGTATCCGCCCGTGCCGGGATACGGCGGTGCGCCGACCCCGGGCTACGGGGCTCCGGCGGCAGTGGGCAACCCTTACGGCACCCCCGATCACGGCACCATGCATCTGGGCTCCGCCCCGGCGCCTGCCGCCTCCTCCCGCCGCCGCGTCCTCGGCCTCGCGCTCGGCGGAGCGGCCGCCGTTGCCGCGGTCGGCGGTGGTGCGGCCTGGTGGCTCGGGAAGGACAGCGGGACGTCCGGCTCGTCAACGGCCGCGGGCGGCAAGGGGGGTTCGGCGCAGCCGGTCGCGGAGGAGTTCACGACGCCGCCGGCGGGGGTGGCGCCGCAGCCGTTGTGGCACGAGACGGCGGCCGAGGAGAGCACCAACTCGGACGTACCGCTTCTCATCCACCAGGGACTGCTGCTGGTCAGTGGGGATCCACTGGTGGCGTACGACGTGAAGACGGGAAAGAAGCGCTGGTCCAAGCCGGACATCACCCGCAGCGGAGCCGAGCTGCTCTTCCACGACGGCAAGGTGTTCCTGGTCGACGGCGACTACGACGGCGTCCTGGTCGCCTATGACGTCGAAACCGGTGACGAGGCCTGGCGCAGCCGGCTCGGCAAGCAGCTGGTCATCGAGCGCACGATCGCGATCGACGACAAGAACGTGTACGTCACGTTGAGCGACTTCAGCGAGTCGAAGAGCGCCACCGACTACCGCACGGCCGTCGCCGCGATCAGCCACACCACGGGCAGGAAGGTGTGGTTGCAGAAGCGCGACTGGGGCACCGACGAGTACGACGTCCAGGGAGCCGTCTCCGGCAAGCACCTCGTCTACACCGACTCCAAGCACAACCTCACCGTGCGCGACACCGCCACGGGAGAGCAGCTGTGGACCAAGAAGATCGGTGACGACTGGAGTTGGCGGCCCACGGTCGCGAACGGACTGGTCTTCCTGCCGGGCGGGAAACTCGACGCCGTGGACGTGGACACGGGCGACATCCGCTGGACACTGTCTCCCAACGGCCGCCGTGGCTTCTACAACCCGACGGTCATCGCCGGCGTGCTCTACGCCGGCGACTACGACCGCGGCGTCTGGGCGGTCGACGTCAGGACCGGCAAACGGATCTGGCTCTGCGACCAGAGCAACAGGGGAGCGGTCACGTTCCTGCGGGCCGGGACGACGTTGTACGGGGCGGGCAGCGCCCTGGCCGGCGGTGTCGCCGCCATCGATGCCAGAACCGGCAAGGTCCGCTGGACCTGGACCGACGACAAGGGCAGAAGCGACGACTGGCAGATCGCCCTCTCCGGGAGCCGGTTGACGGTGACCAACGGGCCGGACATCTACGCGATGCCGGCGGTGTGAGACGAACAGGCCGCGGATCGGTGCGATCCGCGGCCTGCGTGCTGTGCCCGCCCGGGTCACATCGGCGTCGTGACCGTCACATGCTCCCCGGTGCCCAGGTGCAGCATGCCCTTGCCCGGCGTGACCTGCCCGCCGACCATGCTCCGGTTCGTGCGGATGCCGATGAGTTCGCCCGCGGAGCTGTCCTGCGGCGACAGCAGGATGCCGCGCCGGGCCTTCTTCATCTCGACCTGCCAGCCGGAGAAGCCGTCGCAGATCTCCTCCTCGTCACCTGCGATGACGACGGCCAGGCCCTCCTCGGCGCCGCGCTCGACGATGCGCTTGAAGACATCCTCGGCGTCGCAGTCGTCGTGCACCTCCGCGTCGTCGACCAGGACGACGATCGGCTGCGCGGGACTGGCCGAACCGACGATCTCCTCCAGCTCGTCCTCATCGATGTCACGGCCCGTGAAGACCTTCAACACGCCTTCCTGGCCCTCGAGTTCGCGCAACGGGGACGGGCGCGGTGCCGCGAGGACCAGCCGTACGCCCTGCGTGAGGTAGGAGCGCGCCATGTTCAGCAGCACCGTGCTGCGCCCGGACTTGGCCGGTCCGCCGATCACGAACGCCGGGATGCCCTGGGCGAGGTCCGGGCCGAAGGCAGTGAGCTCGTCGCCGCCGACGCCCACCAGGGCCCACAGCGGGGAGGAGCTCACCGCCGGGTCGCGCATCGCCCAGGCGTCGGCGAAGGAGATCCGGCTCGGCAGGACGTCCACACGGAAGGGGCGGTTGGAGCGCGGCACACCGGCGTCCCGCGCGGCCGCGGCGTCACCGATCGCGACGAGCGCGGCGGCCTGGCCCTGACCGGTGGTGTCCTCGGTCAGCAGCGCGAACTGGGTCTCGGTGGCCGTCTCGCTGGCGTACCCGCGCCCGGGCGGGATCTCCTCGGGGATCTTGCGGGCGTTGATGTCCAGCATCGAGAAGTCGCCGCGGTCCGCGAGGCGGAGGCCGTACTTGTCCTCGGTGAGGGAGGAGATCCGGCCCGTCAGCAGCTGACGGTCACCCGTGATCACCATGTGGATGCCGACGCTCGCACCCTCACGCATCATCGCCATCAACTGGTCGGTGAGATCACCGTGGTTGTACTCGCCGAGCGTGGGCAGCCAGCCCTCCCACCGGTCGAGCAGCACCACGATGTGCGGCAGCCGCTCGTCCTCGGCGGCGGAGGCCCGCTGCTCCCCGATGTCGGCGTACCCCTTCTCGGCCAACAGCTCCTGGCGGCGGGTGAGTTCGCCCGTCAACCGGTTGAAGAGCCGGACGACCCGCTCCAGTTGGTTACGTCCGACGACCGCGCCGGTGTGCGGCAGCCGGGTCAGCGCGTTCAGGGCGCCGTTGCCGCAGTCGATGCCGTACAGATGGACGTCGGCGCACGACAGCGTACGGGCCAGCGAGCCTGCGACGGTCCGCAGGATCTGGGAGCGGCCACTGCGCGGCGCGCCGGCGACGAGCAGATGCCCGAAGTTTGCGAAGTCGACGACCACGGGGCGGCGGGCCTGGTCGGCCGGCAGGTCCTCGATGCCGTACGGGGCCGCCGGCAGCGCCCCCGCACTGTGCACCGCCGGGATGTCGTCCAGCAGCAGCATCTCGTCCAGGGCAGGCAGCCAAGGGGAGTGCTGGGCCGGGATGCCCAGCGCCTGGTTGGCCTCCCGTACGGCGTCCACCAGCACCTTGAGGTCGGTGATCTCGTCGTCCTCGCGCGCCTCGGTCTTCGGCTTGGTGAGCGCGGCCCGTCCCAGGTCCTGCCAGGACAGCGGCCCGGCCCACGGTGCGAGTGTCGCCGGATCGGCGGCGCCCGGACGGCGGCCACCGACACGGCCGGACTGGAAGGGGACGAGGGAGGCGTGGCCGAGACGGACGTACGCCCGACCCGGAGTGCTCTTCGCGATGTGCCCGGCGTCGGGCGCGTCGATGACGTCCGTCGACTCGCCGGCGTCCGTCACACGGAGCGCGATGCGGAGGTTGGTGTTGGCGCGGATCTCGGGAGAGACGACGCCGGACGGCCGCTGGGTGGCGAGCAGGAGGTGGATGCCGAGGGACCGACCACGCTGGGCGATGTTCACAAGACCCGTGACGAAGTCGGGCAGGTCGCGGACCATGGACGCGAACTCGTCGATGACGATGAGGAGTCGGGGAACCGGCGCATGGCTCGGGTCCCTCTTCACCAGGTCCTGGTAGTCCTCGATGTCCTTGGCGTCGGCGGCGGCGAGGATGTGCTCGCGCCGCTTCAACTCGGCACCCAGCGACTCCAGGGCGCGTTCGACGAGGTGCGCGTCGAGGTCGGTGACCATACCGACGGTGTGCGGGAGCTTGACGCAGTCCTTGAACGCCGAGCCGCCCTTGTAGTCGACGAGGACGAACGTCATGTTCTCGGGTGTGTTGGCGACCGCGAGGGCCGCGACGATGGTCTGCAGCAGCTCCGACTTACCCGAACCGGTCGTACCGGCGATGAGACCGTGCGGACCGTCGCGCCGGATGTCGATGCCGAACGGTCCGTCGTACGACTCACCGATGACCGCCATCGTCGACTGCCCGCCCATCCGCCAGCGCGCGGCGATCGCGTCGCGTGACGGCGGCTCCAGCTGGAGCACGTCGAGGAGACGGCTGGCGGAGGGCAGCGCGGAGTCCTCGGTCTCACCGCTGATGTCACGCAGCGGCGACAGCGACCGGGCCAGCCGTGCGCACCAGGCGCTGGAGACGAAGTCGGGCCGTACACCGGTCCTGCGCCGGGCACCGGTCTGCTCGACCCGCAGCCGCAGTTCGAGGACCTGCTCGGCGTGCTGTCCGTCCTGCCGGCCGCTTTGGTGCCAGGCCTGGAAGGAGGGGAAGCCACCGGCGGAAACCTGAGGCGCGCTCATGGGCGAGGCAGCGACGGTGTCGTCGCGGCGCAGTGGTTCGGCGACGACGAAGGCCTGGCACTCACCGGGCAGGAACCGCTCCTCCTCGTCCAGGCAGATCGCGTAGATGGCGACGGCCGGACCCTCCCGGAGCAGCCGTACGACACCCGGCATCGACCGCAGCCGTCGCGACCCGTCCCATACGACGACGATGTCGGGATCGGAGAAGGCGGGACCGTCAACGCTGCGTCCGCCCTCCTTGAGAGCCTTCTGCCGCGCGTCGAGCAGCTGAGTCAGCTCACCGACCCGCGCACCCACGGTCTCGGAGTCCGTCCCGATCAGGACATTGACGTCCTGACCACTCGCCGGGCGGGCGTGCGGCAGCCAGCGCACCCAGTCCCAGCGCGGATGCGCCTCGTTCTCGGTGAGCACATAGAACTGCACGTCCATCGGGCTGTGCAGCACCGCGGTCTGGGCGACGGCCCACCGCCCGAGCGCCTGCACCGAGTCACCCGGCCCGGCGAAACCGACGACCCCGAGATCCCTCAGCGGCAGCGTGACGGGCGAGTCCTCGATCTTCCACGTGACCTGCCGCTTGTGGTCGTCCTGTTCGGGGTCGTCGAGGACGACCTCGGACGGCACCCGGCCCGTGCCCACCCGCAGCAGCAGATGGTCGGCGTCGGTGCGCCGCCGTTCCCACAGCCGGGTACGGGGTCCGGTGCCGAAGGCCAGGACGGAGCCGGGGTCGGGAACCGTGGTGCGCCGTTCGAGACGCTCCAGACGCAGGGCGTCCTGGGCGTCCTTGTCGATCCGCTCCTTGTGCTCCTTGTACTCCTTGACCTGCTTCGCGTGTGACTTGCGCCCGGTCTTCTTGTCCATCATGTAGTTGCCGAACATCATGAGCGGGCTCATGAGCGCCATGATCAGGTAGTACCACCTGCCGAAGATCATGACCGAGACCACGGCACCCACCAGCGGCATCAGCGCCATCAGCCAGGGCAACGGGCGTGCTTCGTACTCCTTGGGCGGCGAGGGCAGCCGGAAGTGCGTCGTGCGGTCGGCCGGGCGCAGCCGCGGGGGCCGGTTGTAGTCGAGCCCGGCGCCGTCGTCCGACCACTTCAGGGCCGCGTTCGGCGGGGTGTACCCGTCGATCTCCAACAGGGTGTTGCCGAGGGCGAGTTGGGAGCCGAGGGGCCAGGAGCCGCCGTCGAAGTCCTCACCGTCGAGCCGGGGAAAGTCGCCGTCGTTGCTGCCCTCCCTCTTCTCGTCCTTCTTCTCCCCGTCCTTCTTCTCCACGCCGTGGAGGGTGACGGCACAGGCGCCGTCGATGGCGATGGACAACGTGGCGGCGCGCTGGGCGAGTTCGGGGTCGTCGATGCGGATGTGTGCGGCCGGGCCGCTGCCGATGTCGTACCGCCCGACACCCAGCCGGTGCACGGCACCTGCCGCAGGGCCGCCGGCCACCCGGAACTCGACGACACCGGTCGGCTCGCCGAGCAGGCAGCCGGCCGGATCGTGCAGGCTGACGACGACGCCGTCGCGCAGGGCCGAGCCCACGATGTTCGCGCCGGGGTCGAGCGGGTAGCCGTCGACGAAGGCCTGCGGCACCCCGCCGGGGTTGTGGTGCCCGCCGATGGGGATGATCTGCGCACCACCGTCGAGACCGACATGTCGCGCCAACTCCCGAGTGATGTCGCCGACCGACGACTCGGGATCGGCGTCGAGCACCACGTCGGCGCTGGCACCGACCATGGGGTCGACGACGGTCAGACTCAGGCGCACGTTCGTCCTCCTCGCTGGGCTGAGGCCGCCCCCGGAACGCTGAACACAGTGGAAGTGACCTTAGCCGCCGCATCTTTCCCCTGCGCAACGGGATGCAACGGGATGCACACTGCTTTCACAGTCCGGTATGTGCACTGGTTCACGGTTCCGTTGCCGGGCGTCCCTGTCATCCCACCAGCCCCACCCGTAAGATCTTTGCTCATGCGGACGGCCGGCAGGTGACCGCGCAGCCCGCAACAGGCAAGCCACGGGGGAAGGCCCTGCGGCGACCGCAACGGGAGGGAGAGCCGTCATGGCCAAAGACACAGACCTTACTTATTCCGAGATGGAGAAGAAGGCGCAGGAGCTCATCAAGGACATGGGCGACATGGAAGACATGCTGAAGAGCGTCGAAAAGCGTGTCGAAGAGCTGGTCCAGAACGGGTTCGTCACCCAGAAGGCCTCCGGCGCCTACGACGACTCCATCAAGGACTTCACCAAGGGCGCGGCCAAGACGGTCAAGGGCCTGGAGGGCCTGTCCAAGTTCCTGACCAACGCGGTGAAGGCGTACCAGGACCTGGACGACCAGCTGGCGAAGAGCGCCAAGGGCTAGTCAGTCGGTCGGCGGTCCGCCCCCGGGGCTCGGCCTCGGGGGCGGACGCCTGTGGAAGCGGGTCCATTGACCGCCTTCGCTTCATCGGTGCGGACGCCCGGATTGTCCTCGGCTTACTCGTAGGAAGTTCTTCCCGGATGCTCCGGAGTTGGCCGTGACAACTGACCGAGAGCGGGGCGGTGCTCGCTTCCGCGTACGGCACGGCCTGGGCATAGCCGGCTTCGTCCTGGCCCTGCCAGCCGCGGGGAGCGCCGGCTGCTGGACAGCGGCCTTCGGCCCGCTGCTCTACCTGATGTACGCGCTCCCCGGTAAGAACTGCCGTTCGTGCGACTCGAGTTGCAGGTACATCCCCGGCGCGGGCAGCGCGCTGCTGGTGTACGTGATCAGCACGGCCTTGCTGGGCTGGACCTGTACCGCTGGAGTGACGTGGCAGGCGAGGCCCAGGCGGCGCGGGAACGAGCCCGCGTCCGCAAGCTGCGCAAGAAGGGCAAGGGCAAGAGCAGGGCGGCGCGACAGCGATAGGCCGCAGACCGCTGCTACACCGCGACCACCCGCACGCCGGCACCGGAGAGCGCGTCCACGACAGCCCCGGCCTGGTGCGACCGGACCTCGATCGCCTCTCCCGAGCGCAGCAGGAGATCGACCGACGGGGCGAGCCATGCCACGCCACTCGGCAGCAGGACTGCACCCTGCACCTCGGCGAGCGGCACGTCGAGTACGGCTCCGTCTGTCCCGCGAAGCCGCAGAGCCCCGGCGTCGACTGCCAGCGCTCCGGTGCTTGCGGGGCCGAGATCCCAGGCAACGGCGGTCGACGCGGTGGCTTGGCCGTCGGGAGCGCCGAGGCCGTAGCGAACCGGGTGCAGGACCGCTCCGGCGGCGAAGCCCTGGGCGAGGGCGCCCGCAGCGGAGTCGAGCTCGGTCTGCTCACGACGGTTCATACGTACGACCTTGGGCAGCCCCAACACCAGTACCGCCAGGGCCAACAGACCTGCCAGGGCAAGCCCGAGGGCACCCTTGGGGCGCGCGACCACGTAGACCAGGGTGACGATGACGGTGGGGGAGAGCAGGGCGGCGTAGAGCAGGGCGGGGTGGATGCGGACGCCGGAGAGATGGGCCGAGGGGGCACGTGCGGTGGCGTGCTCCCCCTGCGCGAGCTGCGCTCGGTGCAGCTCCCGCCTGCGCGCCCGGGCACGAATCACCCGCTCACGCTCGGACCAGCTGTACCGCCTCCCGTACTTCCTGACTGTGCTCCAGGCGAAGAGCGCCGCGACGATCAGGCAGGGAAGCAGGGCCAGGACGGTGGGGTCGGAGAGGCCGACGAGGACGGCCGCGGTGAGGATGACAGCCATGGCCAGTACTACGGCCGCGTAGAAGAAACGGCCGTGCGGATACCCCTGGGCCCCGTAGCTCGTGGGGAACTCCGCGTCGTGCCCACGGTCCACAGCGGCCCACTGCTGCAACAGCGCGAAGCGCTTGGCCGACCGCTTCCTGAACGCCCGCAGGACGAGCAGCGCCGGGACGGCGAGGAGGGCGAGCAACACAAGGCCCAGTACGGCCGCCACGGCCACGTCGGTGGCCTCGCTGGTGTCGGAGGTGGCGGCGTCGACCAGCATGGCGGGGACTATGCCCGCGACGAGGGTCACAACGCCCGCACAGAGGAGGAAGCCGAGAGCGCGGCCACGAGAAAGATCCTCGCGAAGCAGCGTGTCGAGGGCCTTCGCCTGGTCGCTCAGCCGGGACGCACGATCCGGCCAGGCGTCGGGCGTACCTGGAGGCTCTGGGAGAGAGGCGCGGGCCGAGGTGGAGGTGTGTCCATTGGTGGTGTTTGTCATGTCCGTTCCTGTGTCGTCCTCTCGATCACTCGGCGTCCGGGGACACGAAGACCGAGTGGCCGGCAATGACTGCGACCAGCCCAGCCAGCTCTCGAACCTGGTCCGGATCCAGGCAGGTGCCGATGATCAGGAGTCCTTTCCCGCCTTCTGGTGGGCAGGAGAGGACCCCGGCCAGACCGGTTCGCATCTGCGTGCCGGAATCGTCGTCCCAGTCTCTCGGGAGCTGCACCGGTGGTTGTGAAATGAAGCCGAAGCCCTCGCCTATTGCTGTAGTGAACCTCTCGACATATGCCATGGTTTGGGCAAGGCGTTCGTCGAACACCCTCTCCAGCAGGACGCCGAGATCCAGTTCGGCGGGGCGTTCGGGCACGGCGACAACTCCGCCGTACACCTGCCAGGCGGCCTGAGACCCACTGCTGGGCATCGGTGCGGTAACCACTCCGTACATGATTACGCCGTCGGCGAGATATTTGTCGTAGCAGTAGAGCAGGCCCTCTGTGAAGTCTTCCCTGCGCTCGTCCGGAGTGTTCGGGTACGTAAGGCGGACGAGCTCGGCACACCGGGCCCGCGTTGCCTCCCTGTTCCGCCCGTCTGCCATCAAGTCGAACCAGTCCGGTGGTACGAAGAGCTTGACCTCTCCGATCCCCGTTCCGCTGGATTCCGTACTTGCGCTCAATTGGTTACCTTCGGCTTTTCGGTCAGAGGACCGAAGTCCCAGGAGAAGATCTTTCCGAGCGTCTCGATGCTGCCGTCGCTGCCCTCGGCCGTCATCACGTTTCCTGTCCACGTGGAGAAATACTGTCCGGTTCGCCAGAGGAATTCGGTTTGGCCCATGGCGTACGAACTGGTGGCCAACTGATAGAAGCCCATGGGGAGTTCCTGCGCCGGGCCGATGAGCTGGGGCACCATGCGTGTAGGGGCTCCGGAGGCCCTGGCTGCAATCAACACCCCTTCACCGATCTTTGCGGCAACTTTGCCCAGCCCGAAACCAGCCGCGTCCATGATGACGTCTTTGGTCAGCAGCGCTTTGCCGAAGCTTCCGGTGGTACCGACTGCGGAAAGATAGTGGGCTCCCAGCGCAACACCGGCGAGGATCAGGGATGCGGCGCCGAGGAACTGCAGACCGGGGATGAGCGCGAGAAGCCCTGTGACCGCACTCAGCAATCCAGCAACGTCCCCGATCACCTTGAGTAGCGGCGCAAGCTTCCCCAGGATCTCGATCGCCTGGTCGTGAAGCCAGGCCGCCGCATCGCCAATCGCATCCAGCGCATTGCCTATGGCATCACCGAGCTTGTCCCAGAAGCCTGGTTCGTTCGGTGCGATGTCAATGGCTTTCTGCAACTGCTTGGCGGAGCTGCGACCTTCCTCCTCGTACTCGGAGTGGAGGGTGCGAGCACGTTTGCGGACGTCTTCGAGAGGGTCAGTGTCGTCGCTGCTCCCGCTTGAGGGCTTCTTGTCGGACCCCGATCCGCTCTTGTCCTTCGACTTGTCGGCCGCCGCCTTCGCGTCGGCTGCTTCCCGCTCGAGGCCTCGTGCCTTCTTCTGCTGTTCCTCCATGTAGCCGGACCAACCCTGAATGACTTTCTTGGCCTTGTCGAAGGAGTCGTGCGCATCCTCGATCTTCGGGCGAAAGTCATCGTCGAGCAGCTCTCGAAAGGCGATGGCTGTCTTTCCGCGCCAGTCACCCTTGGCAGCGCCTTGAAGCACTTGTTTGATCTCGCCGAGAGCATCCGCTGTAGCACGGATGGAATCGGCGACATTGTCAACAGCGACGTGATCTCCGGGGCAGGGGACGAACCCGAGCGCCGGAAAATCATCGATGGTAGGCGCACTCACTTTTGCTTGGCCGCCTTGGAGAGCTCCTTGGCAAGGTCCAAGTCGAGCTCGGCGAACGCCTTCTCGATGCCGTCGAGGGTCTTGGCTGCCCCCTTCGAGAATTTCCGCAGCTGCTTGATGCCGTATTCCCATTCGTCGCCGAAGTCTTCCATGCGGCGTTCGAGTTGGGACGCACCCATGGCTTTTGCGTCGATGTTCGCCATCGCATGAATGGGCTTGGAAAAGAGCTCATCCATGTGTCTCAGGTCGTGACGCACCCGCTTCAGCATTGCGCCATCGATGTACAAGTCGCTCATGGAGCCCCCGCGTCAATGAGATTCGCACTGCGGCAGGCGGCGGGCGCGAGGCCGAGGAACCGGCAGGGCGCGCGTGTGGTTGTCGTCAGGCCGCAGTGGGTTTCCGTATGGGTTGCCGTCCTCCGCACAGGGCTCGCACAACAGTAGGCCCGTGGCCGCGTGGCGCGCCGTGACGACTGGAGAGGACGGGGCCTCACCGTTTGACTCCTAATGGGTTGAAGGGTCAGGTGAAGGTAAAGACCGTATCCTCGAAGGGTCATGTTTCGCCACTGCGAACTTCCTTGCAAGCCGGGCCAGATGGGAGAAAACGGGCAAGGGGAAGGCGATTTATGACCTCTGCAGCCCAGGTCGCTCATGCCGCAATCGATCTCTTCGACGACGTTGCCGAAGGTGGCGTCGCGGTTGACGCGGTATCTGCGGCCGGGCGTGGGAGGTTCAGTGTCCGGGGCCGGTGTCGGAACCCTTCACTGTTGCAGATCGCCCGGCTGCGGCTTGGCTGCCTCTCCGGCGGGACCCATCAGGATCGAATGGGTTTCGTGTACATCCTTGGCTGCTTTCGACGGCACGCGGACCTCGACCATGACGATTCCGCTCGGCAGCCGGGTGAGGAGCGGGGGTTGGGCGTTGGCCGGGAGTTCGGCGAGGAAGCGAGTCAGTCGGTCGCGCTGGCCGCTGGACAGTTCGCTGTCGGGGACAGTGCTGATGGTGCCGGCGAGGAGCTGGCACAGGCGCTCGGCGCTGTCGGGGTTGCCGGCGAAGAGGCGGATCCAGGACTGGTCGGTGAAAGTCAGCCGTACGTCCGCTTCGACTTCGCTGTACGTCAATCGCCTCGCCCCGGCAATGGAGTCGCGAGGGAACTCTGCGAGTACGTCGGCCTTGTCCAGCGTGCCGGTCCGGGTGCCGAGGAAGAGCAGGCGTCGGCTCGTGAGGACGAGGTCGGTGGCGTAGCCCTTGGGGCGGCGGCCCGGATCGAGTTGCCAGGGGACGGTGCGCGCCAGGGCGCCAGGTGCGGCCCACATGACAGGGAAGTCCTGGACTTCGTTGTCCGGGTCCTCCGGTTTTCCTCGTACCGGTACGTCACCGAAGGGTGAGCCGGCGGCTCCGCCGATGTTCGCGATGATGTTCGCGATCACGGGAATCCCGACAAGGAAAGCGCGGCCGGTGCGGTGAGCGACGCGGTCCCCGGTGCTGTGCAGGGAGTAGACCGGGCCTTCGGGCCAGCCTGACAGTTCACCCTGAATGTCGTTCCGGTCGAGGTCCCGGAACCATCGAGATCCTGCGACGGCGGGGGCGATGCCGGTGGCGAACTTGGCCGCGGTGCGGACCAGGAGATCTTCGTCGGCGCTCGGGTACCAGTCCATCTGTACGTCACTTCTCCATGGAGGAACTCGATTCGATCAGGCAGGCTGACCCTCGGCGCCGGTCGGTGAGGGGAATTCCACCGAGCCGACGATTCCCGCGACGGCGTGCGAGAACTCGTCCCACTGTTCCACGGACGCAGTGTCGAGGGTGAACACAGCGGTGTACGGGCCCGTCGAGAACGGGATGTGCACCTGGATCTGCCCCATGACGAGTTCCTCGTCCTGGCCCGTCTTCGTGTATGCACTGTCCACGAGGAGTTTCTGGAATGTGACGCCGCAGACCGCTGGACCGCAGGGAAGGTCCAGCCAGGTCACTTCACGCAGCGGGTCGTTGAGCAACAGTGCCTGGATTCCTTGGGCGACGACGTCCTGGTCCGTCTCGTCCGATTCGAAAACCGCGACGGTGAGCGAACAGTGCGCCACTCCGCCGCCGTCCTCGATGTCGTACAGGCCGATACCGAAGAAGCCGACTCCGTTCGCGAGCATCTCGTCGGCCATGGCGCTGTACAGCGACCCCATGGACTTCCACAGAGGCTCCTCGCCCTGTGGATAGATGTCCCGGACCAGTTGGCTAGCTGCCTCTGCCCGCTCGTCGGCGGCCAGCGAGACCTCGATCGCGTGCATGCCGTGCGGCAGTCGGAAAGCCATCGGAGGCAGGTTGACGCCCTCGATGGTCAGGCCCTGGAATGTCGCGGTGCTGTCCATGATGTCTGCTCAGTTTCCGAAGCCGAAGTCGTTCTTCGCGATGCTGTACCCCTTGAACACATCAAGACCACCCTTGATGGCGGCGTCGATGGTGCGGCCTGCCTTGCCCATGGGGGCAACGATTTCGGCACTCTTGATGAAGGGCAGCTTGGACGCGAGGTTGAGGCCCTGGGTGCCGACCCATTGGCCCTTGCGGAAATTCTGCAGCCCACTCTCGACCGCCAACGTCAATCGGCTACCGCCTTCGCCCAGCTTCACCACGGGAGCTGCCTTGAGCGGACCGAACAGCAGGAAGGTCTTTCCCACGCTCGTCACCCCGCGGTAACCCTCGCCGAGTTCGGCGGCACGGGCCACGGCGCTGGCACCCTTCGCAAGCTCAGCACTGCCCGTCAGGCCCTTGACGCCAGGCAGGACTCCGAGTGCGTCGAATCCGATTTCGGTCCAACTGACATCCGCCCCCGCCGCCTTGGCGACCAGGTGCGTCAGCAGCGCCGCTCCACTTGCGATCATTGCCCCGGCGGCGAAGATGGCACCCAGCGGCTCGAAGGGCGCGGTGATGATGGCCAGGAGGCCCAAGACGCCGCTTGCCAGGCTGAGGAGGTCACCGATCGCCTTGAAGACATCGGCGTGGTCTTTGATCCAGTCGCCGGTGGCATCCCAGGCATCTGCGATCCCGTTCCCCAGCTTGTCCCAGAATCCGGGCTCATCGGGAGCGATGTCGCCGGCCTTGTCCAGCTCCTTGCTGATCTTCTGGGCGGCTTGCCGGTACTCCTCCTCCAGCTCGTGGACCTTCTGGATGACGCCGTCCACCGCGCTGGAGGCCTTGGCCAGGTCCTCGCTCCCCTTGCCGTCGGCCTTTCCTTCGGCCTTCGCCTTGTCGTCGAGTTTGTCGCCGGCGGACTTCTCCAGCCTGTCTGCCCGGTCCTGGAAGTCCTGAAGTTCGTTTGCCCAGCGGTGCAATGCACGCGACGCCTTGTCGAAGGAGTCGTGGCTCTTGCGGATGAGGGGCGTGACGTCCTTGCCGATGTACTCGGTGAAGGCGATCGCGGTCTTGCCCTTCCAGGCACCCGCCTCGATCTGGTCGAGTTCCCTGACCGCTGTGCCGAGTTCACCCGCCAATTTGCCGATCTGCTTGGCGAGTTCCCGGGTGTCCTCCACACTTCCCGGGGTCGGGTCCCAGCCTATGTGCGGGAACGCGGGCCGGTGCCCTGCCACGTCACTTGTCCTTCTTTGTTGGGGCTTTGAGGGATTGGGCCAGGTCCAGGTCGAGCTTGCCGAAGCTGTCGCCGATCTTGTTGATCATCTTCACGGCGCCGTGCGTGTGCTTGCCGAGTTGTTTGATGCCGTAGGCCCAGTCATCGGCGAAGTCCTGCACGTCCTCCACGAGCGTGCCCTCGCCGACCGCGGAGGCGTCCGTGCCTTTGAGGGTGCGGCGGGTGGTCTCCATCCGGTCGCTGATGGACGAGAAGGTCTTCTTCAGGTCCTGGAAGACCGTGTCTTCGAGCCGTAGGTCACTCACGATGATCACTCACGATGCGCTTTGGGTGGCCCGGTGGTTGCGTTCGAGCTGATCTCTGAACTCCGGTCGTACTGCGTCGGCTTCGCGAGGGTGAAGGCGTCGGCAGGTATCCGAGGGGTGAAGTCAGCCTCAGTGATCTTATGTGCATAGCAAAGGCGGCCGAACTGAGCTACGGAAAGTTGGCGATCGCTTGAGGTGAGGGTGGGAGATCCTTTGCTGGGAATTGACGGCGGGCTGACCGGTGCTGGCCCAGCGGTGCACTCCAGAGAAGCGTGCCGACGAGTGACTTGACTGGGCGGTGCTGGTAGCCACGGCGACGGAGCTTGACGTGTTTGCCCCAACGAACCGCCGGACGACCGTCGCGCCCGTGAAGCCCAGTAGCCGTCAGCGGACTCGTTACGTGGCCCGCTCACTCTGGGTTATCGGGGAAAACTTGGCCAAGGGTGATCTCGTCGAGTTGTGTCGAGATGACGTCCTACCGGGCCGAGGGCCGGCTGCGGAACCCCCTCCACAGTGAGTACAGCAGCTTCTGCCGTTGTTCCTCGGTCGAGGGCGGGGCGGTGATGTCGCTCCTGGCCTTGCTTTTCATGGGCGGGTGGGCGGCCCGAACGGCACAGGCCGCCCACGCTTGATCAGCGGTTGACGGCCTGGATTTCCTGGACGGTGACGGCCTGGGTAGCGCCGAATGTGCCGTCCGGCAGATCGCCGCCCGCGCCGCCGGTACCCGTCCAGTGGATCTTCCACGTGATGGTGGCTTTGAGCGGGTAGGTGCCGTCCCCGGAGGAGCGCAGGTACTTCACGCCGCACGGCGGGGTCTGGCTCGCCTTGCCCTTGGCGTATGGCTCGCCGATCTGGCCGTTCTTGATCTCGCACACGCCGGAGGCGGGGTAGGTCTGTGCATCTGCGGTGCCCGGGTCGATTTTCAGGGAGACCGGCTCAGCGGTCGTCGTCGCGGTGATCCCCAGAACCGGCACGGAGGCGGTGACGGACACAGGCTTGAACGCGGCGCCGTCCAGCCACGCCCAAGTCGGCAGGTTGACCTTGCTCGTACCGGCGGGGGCCAGTGTCACCTTGGTGCCAGGCACGCGGATCTCGTTGTACGCGAGCTCGGCAAGGATCTTCGGGGTCACGGCGTTCTCGATGTTGGCCGGTGGAGGATCGCCCTTGTCCACCCAGAAGATGGGCTCGGTGCACTTGTCCCAGCCGGGCGGGAAGCTCTCGTTGACGTACGAGTCCCACCAGTAGCCCTTGCCGGTCTTGTCCTTGTTGAAGTCCTTGTACGTGCCGGCGGTCTCGCCACCGTTCTCGTACTTGTTGCGCTGCTCCAGGTCCCACTCGGACCCCGTCGAGCCGGCCTCCCAGATGGGCTCCAAGTACGCCTTGAGCCCTGCGGGCGTGTACTTCGGGGCGTACCAGCAGGCCGGTGGTGTCCAAGAGGTGGTGGAGGTGACCGGTCCGGCGGAGGTGCCGGTGCCGTTGTTGGATCGGTCGAAGACGACACCTGAGGCACTGGCCGAGATCGTGCCGTCGGGGTTGCTGTCACCCTTGGCGCCCGGCTCATTCGAATTCTGAGTCTTGTCGTTCAGAGTGTCGTCGGCGTGCGCCAGACCAGACATGGACAGGAGTGATAGGCACACCCCCGCGGCGAACGCCAGCGGAAGGGGCTTCAATCTGCGCATCAGGGCTGGCACTCGGCACTCCCACTCTGAGAAATGATCTTCTGGATCACCCAAACGCCCTTGCTGTTCTTCTTGAGTGACGTGTGGTAGATGACGTAGCTCTTGGCAGTGACCTCGGTCTTCTTGATCTTTTTGGTTGCGAGGTACTTGACGTACGCCTTGCCTTGGTCCTCGCAGTAACTGAGGGAAGCCGTTCCATCCTTGGCTACGGCTACCTGGGGGTCGTAGAAGCGGTAGGCGCCAGTGATGCTGGCCTTGTGATCCACGTAGTTCTGAATGAACTTCTGGGTGCCGGCTGCCGCTTCACCCTCGTAGTAGTAGAGGTACGGCTTGTCGAGGGCGTCCTGGTGGACGATCGCAAGGTCCACGGCCTTGATTGACTGCTCGCTGTCGGACAGGACCGCGTCCTTGGCCGCGTTGCCTGTTGTAGGCCAGTCGAAGGTGTACGACAGATCCGACGGCAACTCAATCTTCGGACGGCCAGCCGCGCTGCTGGCCGAAGCACTCGGCGACGCTGCTGTCGAGCTCCCCGTGCCCGCTCCCGCGATCTTGTCGTTGGCCTTGGAGCTGTCGTCCCCGCCCCCGCAGGCCGTCAGTAGCAGGGCTGCGGCTGCCGCGAGCGCGGCGGCAGTGGGCAAAGTGCGGCGCTTCACTGTGGTGGACTCCCCGTGAGACTGAAGTTCGTCAAGAGCACAGACGGTATCGGTGGGGTTCCTGGTTTCGCCAGAGCGAACTTCCCTGCGAACGTGAGCAATTGCGGACGTAAGGGGTTCTCGGGGGTGTGGGATGTGTCCCGATCGTGCTCAAACTGACGGCGGCCCCAGGCGCGTTCGTGTGACGCGTGCGGGGCTGCCGTAGTCGAGGGGGATTTCGGTTCGCTATCGCGGTGTCCGGCACCTTGGGCACGCGCACGGCGGGTACGCCGACGTTCGCGGTACCGGTTCGGCGCGACCGCCGGCCACGATCTCGAGCTTGCCGCTGTCGGCGGTCACGATGCCTGCCCTGTCGATTGTGTAGACGCGCAGGGTGAGGCGGGAACGGCGGTGAACGGGTTCCAGGAGTTCGAGTACGTCCGGCTGGGGCGGGTAGTGGGCGGCGCAGTCCGGGCAGGCGTAGACGTTGAAGCCGGGGCCCGTGGCGGCGTGGACCTCGTGGACCAAGACCGGTTCGTCCGTGGTGCGTTGGCAGCGGGCGCACATGCGTACTGCCGGGCGGGTCATCGGGCGGCTCCCGCCGGCACGCGGATGCCGTGGATGTGTTTCGGGCCTACGTCGATGCCGAGCGTCGCCAGGCAGGCGGCTCGGCGGCGTTCGCGTTGGCGGTGGTGTTCGGTGGGGGTGAGGACGTAGGGGCGTACGAGGCGGGATGCGTTGCCGTCGAGCCGTTCGGTGAAGCGTGGCGGTGGTGAGACGGGGGTGATCCTCAGAGGTGGCAGTGCGCCGAGGCGATGGCGGCCTCGGGGGCTTGGTGTGCACAAGCTCAGCATCCATGCGAGGGCGCGGACTGTAATGTCCAGCATGTCGACGCTCCTTAGCAGCGTTGGCCGTGCCCCGGGACGGCTTCCCTCCGTCGCCGGGGTTTTTGATCTAGCAAGCACGCTACAGGGTGCAGCTGGGAGGTGTATAGCAGTTAGGCACACTCCACTGAGACATGGTGCTGGGCACTGTCGTACGTTGTTCGATATGACGCCGGAATCAGGGCAGTCGCCGATTGACCCGACCAAGATCGCGTACGTCTACATGCAGATGGCCGACCACATTGCCGACCGAATCTCCAAAGGGGAGCTTCGGCCTGGCGCTCGGCTGCCGGGAGAACGCGATCTCGCTGCCGAGTACGGAGTGGCGCATCTGACCGCGCGCCGCGCGACCCGCGAACTCCGCGAGCGCGGTCTCGTGGTCACGCTTCCTGCGAAGGGGACCTTTGTCGCGTACCCCGAAACCGGCGAGGCCGCAGGCGAGGGCGAGGAGTAAAACCGTCGTCTGCGGCGTGCGCGAGGCGAGGTCCTTCTGGGGCCTCGGTGGGCCTCGGTGCGCGACCCTCGGCATAGACGCGAATGAGTGCAGCATCGACGCTGCGCCGTTCTACTTCGGTCAACTCACGTGCAACGGCACCTGGTCAGGCCGGCGTGAGGGCGTCGATTTCGGAGAGCGGTTCCTTTGCCGGTGCCTCGCTCACGCCGCGTTGCCTTCGAAGCGGAACTCCGGACTCGTGCGCGGATCGATACGGGCACCGGCTTCCAGCGCGGTGGCAAGCCGTTCGATCAGTTCGAGCGTCGGGTCCACAGCGCTCTCCTCGATCGATTCGATGTCCTCTTCGGAGAGGCCGGCGCGTCGGGCCAGTTCGGCGATGGTCCAACCGAGAGCGGACCGTCGGTCGTAGACCGCCTGGGCGAAGTCCATGCGGCGGCCCGCGGCGCGGTATGCCGGGTCCTCACGGTGCTCGGGTGGGACTTTCCAGCTGGTGTGGTATCCGCTGCTCATCGGGCCTCCTCGCCCCTACTGTAAATGTCGTGCTTGTCGGCTGGAGGGTGCTCGGCCTCGCATTGCTTCCGGGCCCGCTGCGCTCTCAGGACTTCGTCCGCCTCTCGCGTCCTCGTCTTGCGGAACACGGTGAGCAGTACGGCGCGTCGTCCTGGGGCCAACCAATAAGTGACGCGGAACGCGCCGACGCGCAGCTCTCGCAGACCGTCGCCGAGGTGGCTGGCCAGTGGGAAGGGCAGGATGGGGCCATCGGTGGCCAGCCGGTCGGCGAAGCGTTCGACCGCCCTGTAGTCGGGAAGCGGGAGTGTCTCCAGCCAGTCCCGTACTTCGGGCTCGATTTCGATCGTGTACAGGGAGGAGGGTGGTTCCGGCACGGGCTTTCCGTTCGTGAGGCGTACGGTGCTCCACCCAAACGGTCCATGCGCCGCTTCTCACGCCCACTATTCCGAAGATCACTCGATCGAGGCCGATCCCGAGTGGCGAGTGAAGCTCGGTCATCGATGTCGGGAGCTACGACGTCCGAGTCGATGTCGCAGGTGAGCGGCCCCAGAAAACGGCGGACAGTCGCTGCAGCACATCTGACCGCCCGCCGAGTCATCCGTGACCTCCGCGAGCGTGGTTTCGTGGTCACGCTTTCTGCAAGGGCACCTTCGTGCCGTATCCCGACGGCGCTGAACCTCTGGCGGCGGGCTTTGCTCGCTCTTGAGGCATGCCATACCTCGTTGATAACCGCCCTACGTACTGTCTGGGGTTGGCATGTGCACAGAGTGAAGCGATGACGTACGGGGGTCGGGTCGCGTGTCGGACCTGAAGAAGGAAGCCAAGTCCATGCACAAGGCGGCCTCGGGGCTGCGCGGGGTGGGGCATCACACGGCGAAGCCGTTGCAGGAGTTCAAGGCGCAGTCCCATGACCTGGGCGCGCTGGGCGCTCTCGGCTCGCTGATGAGTGCGACCGAGGAGATACGCGAGGGCATGACCACCCTGGCCAAGCTGGCCCGGCAGCTGGACGAGGAGTGGGAGGCGGAGGCCAAGCTGATCGGCGAGGTCTCCGACGCCTTCGACCTGCTGGACGTGCTGATCGCGGCCGCGGCCCAGGAAAAGAAGGGCTGAGCGGCAGCGTCATGGTCGACCTCAACCCGCTGCACTGGGTCAACAAGTACAACCACATGTTCGGCGACACCCTCGCCAGTGGCCTGGAGTTTCTGGGCCTGACCGACCCGGCGGTTGACCCGGACGGGATACGCGAGATCGCCAAGAAGTGGCGGCACCTGGCCACCGGCCTGGACGACGCCGCGGAGGCCGCGCGGAAGTCGCTGGCGGATGTGGAGTGGGAGGGCAAGGCCGCCAAGGCGTTCAACAAGCGCTCCAAGGCCGCCCGCAAGCAGGCCACGGAGATGGCCCATTCGCTGCGCGAGGGCGCCAAGGCGCTGGACGAGTTCGCCGACAAGGCGCACGAACTGCTCTCCGAACTCGGCGTGATGGTCGCGGAGATGGCCGAGATGGAGCTGGCCGGGCTGGCGCTGGACGTGCTGACCGCCGGGGCCTCCTCGGTGGTGGCCACCCTGATGGCCACCGAGCGGGCGGCGAAGGTGGTCGCGCTGCTCGCCCGGATCGAGAAGGAGGGCACCGCGCTGGCCTCCGTCATCCGTGGGGTCATGGAGGTCATCCGGGGGATCGAGCGGGCGCTGGAGGCGCTGAAGGAGATCCGGGGCGTCTCCGCGGTCGCGAAGATGGCCAAGGAGGGCGTGAAGTTCTCCGCGTTCACCACGCTGTTGGAGGACCCGGGGGCGTTCAAGGATCCGGAGAAGCTGGCCGGGATTCTGGCCGAGGGCGCGGTGATGGGCGTCGGCTTCGGCGTACTGGGCAAGGCGCTCGGCAAGGGCCTGAAGGCGCTGGGGCCGGCGGCTCTGGCCAAGCTCAGCAAGTCGATGGGGCTGGACTGCGCGGCCTTTGAGCGGCTGAAGCTGAATCCGGGCTTCAACAAGCTGCCCGCCTCGATCCGCAACATGGTCAAGAAGTTCGTGCGGGACCCGATCGATGTGGCCACCGGCGACATGGCCCTGCCCCGCGTCGACGTCGAGCTGCCGGGCGTGCTCCCGCTGGTCCTGGAGCGCACGCACATCTCCTCCTACCGGTGGGGCGGTTGGTTCGGCCCGTCCTGGGCCTCGACGCTCGACCAGCGCGTCCAAGCGGACGACGAGGGCTTCGTGTATGCGGCGGCGGACGGCGCCCGGCTGTGCTTCCCGCCGCTGGACCCGGAGAACAGCGAACCGGTCCGTCCCCTGACGCCGGGCTCCCGCCTGACGCTGTCCTGGGACGCGGAGGTGGACGGCGCCATCCGCGTCACCGACCCGGACCGCGGCCTGGTGCACGTCTTCCACTCCCCGGTCCCGGCGGCCGGCGACGAAGCGGTGGATCTGCCGCTGCAGCACATCCAGGATCGCAACGGCAACCGCATCACCATCGTCTACGCCGAAGGCGACATCCCGTCCGCGGTCGTCCACTCCGGCGGCTACCACATCGCCCTCGACCACGACCCGTCCCGCTCCCGCGTCACCGGCCTGCGCCTGCTCGACCCCGACCGCCCGGACCGCCTGGATACGACCCTGCTCACCTTCAGCTACGACGAGCACGGCCACCTGATGGAGGAGACCAACTCCTCGGGCCTGCCCATGCGTTACGCCTATGATGCCGAGGGCCGGATCACCTCCTGGACCGACCGCAACGGCACCACGTACTGGTACGCCTACGACGAGCACGGCCGTGTCGTAGCCACCGGCGGCACAGGAAACGCCCTGGCCTCCACGCTCACCTACGACGACGCAACGCGCAGCACCTGGGTGACGGACTCCCTCGGCCACACCCGCGTCTACGAACACAACGAGGCCCTCCGTCTGATTCGTGAGACCGACCCTCTTGGAAACGTCACCGCGCAGGAGTGGGATGAGGACCTGCAACTCGTTGCGATCACCGACCCCCTCGGGCGCGCCACCAGGTATCGCTACAGCGACAGTCGGTATGTCGTCTCCGTCGTGCGCCCGGACGGTGGGGAACTGACGTCCGAGTACACCGCGCTCGGCTTGCCCGCGACCATCACGGGACCCGACGGGTCCGTCTGGCACCAGGAATACAATGAAAAGGGCGATCGCACCGCCGTCACGGATCCGGCGGGAGCCACCACTCGCTTCACCTACGACGCCTCGGGACACCTGACGTCCGTCACCGACGCACTTGGCAACACCACACGCGTCCGCTGCAATCGAGCTGGACTCTTCACGGAGATCACCGATCCTCTCGGAGCGCGCACGTCCTACGAGCGCGATGCCTTCGGCCGTCCCGTCACGATCACCGATCCGCTCGGCAATGTGACTCGCAAGGAATGGACCGTGGAAGGAAAACTCGCTCGCCGCATCGCTGCCGATGGGACAAGTGAGTCGTGGAAGTACGATGGGGAGGGCAACTGCGTTGCGCAAACCGACCCGATGAACGCAGTCACCCGTTTCGAATACGGTCTCTTCGATCGTCTTCTAGCCCGTACTGGTCCCGACGGTGCACGGTACGTCTACTCACACGACTCCGAACTCCGTCTCACCGGCGTAACCAACCCCCAGGGGAAAAGGTGGAGTTACGCCTACGACTCGGCTGGACGTCTGGCCATGGAGACAGACTTCGACGGCCGCACCGTCACCTACAGCCATGACGAGGTCGGTCGTCTCAGTGCTACCACTGATGCACTCGGCCAGACGACTGCTTTCGAACGAGACCAGTTGGGCAGCGTCACTCGGAAAACTGCCCTCGATCAGGTCACCGAGTTCACCTACGACGTCAGCGGGCGGCTTGTAACGGCTGTCAGTGGGGACTCGACACTCATCCTCGAACGCGATGCCGCCGGACGGCTGCTCCGCGAGACCGTCAACGGGCGTGCAACGAGGTACACGTACGACGTGCTGGGCCGCCGTACCAGTCGCGTCACTCCCACTGGAGCCGTCAGTCGGCGGAGCTACGACGCAGCGGGTCGTTGCGCCGAGTTGGAAGCCAGCGGTCACCGGGTGAGCTTCACCTACGACGCTGCCGACCGTTTGCTAACCCGTCTGGTCGGGGAGACGGTCACGCTGTCCAGAGCGTTCGACGGACTGGGGCGTCTCACGACGCAGTCCGTGCTCAATGCCCAAGGCGAGAGCGTCCAGCGGAGGGACTACAGCTACCGTTCTGACGGCTACCTCATCCGCGTAGACGATCGGCGTTACGGAGCACGTCACTTCGACCTCGACACCGCAGGCCGGGTCACGGCCGTTCGTGCGACCGACTGGACGGAACGCTATGCGTACGACGAGGCCGGCAACCAGGCCGATGCCTCGTGGCCCGCCGCGCATCCCGGACACGAAGCGACAGGAACACGTGTCTATGCGGGTACCCGCCTCACCCGCGCGGGGAATGTCCGCTACGAGCACGACGCAGCAGGTCGCATCACCTTGCGTCAGAAGGCGCGCCTGTCCCGCAAACCCGAGACCTGGCGCTACACATGGAGTTCCGAAGACCGCCTCGTCGCCGTCATCACGCCTGACGGAACCGAGTGGCGCTATCTCTATGACCCATTCGGGCGCCGCACGGCCAAACAGCGTCTCGGGGCGGACGGCACCACGGTTGTCGAAGAGACAGTGTTCACCTGGGATGGCGCCATCCTCTGTGAACAGACCACGGTGGCAGCCGAGTTGCCGCGTCCGGTCACCCTGACGTGGGATCACCAGGATGATCACCCGATCGTCCAGACCGAGCGGGTCGGTGTTGACGATGCGACGCAGGACGAGGTCGACTCCCGCTTCTTCGCCATCGTCACGGATCTCGTCGGCACTCCTACCGAACTGGTCGACGAGAACGGCAGCGTCGCCTGGCGCGCACGCAGCACGCTGTGGGGGACGACGTCCTGGGCATCCAGTAGCGCTACGTACACTCCGCTGCGATTCCCGGGCCAATACTTCGATCCCGAGACAGGGCTCCACTACAACTACCACCGGCACTACGATCCGGAGACCGCCCGATATCTCAGCCCCGACCCACTCGGTCTTGCTCCCGCCCCCAATCCGTCGGTGTACGTCCATAATCCCCACCTGTGGACGGACCCTCTCGGTCTCGCCCCACGCTGTGAAGAGACCATCCTCGGGTACCGCAAGCAGACGGATCATCCCTTGAGCCGGCGGATCCACATCGGTGAGGACGGCAAGGTGACCATCACCGGTAAGGGGGCCCTCTACGTCAATCTGAGCGGAGACATGAGCCATACGGTCCAGTTCCGCGGTGAGGGTGGACAGATTGTGGAGTTCCAGGTCTCGTCAGAGTACCTGGACAAGATCAGAAGGACCGCGATTCCTCAGAAGCAACCGGATGGGCTCGGGTTCAGCGATGACGAGTGGAGGCAGCTCAAGAAGATCTGTCCCGAAATCTCGGACCCGACCAAGGGAGATGATCTGTACGGGATTCCCAGCGGCATGCTAAAGGAGTTTAGGGAAGAAGTGGCAAAGTATCCGGGCAGGGTAGTCCAGGAAGGCTGACGGAGAAGCGCTGATGTTTCACGAGATCGAGGACATCGAACAGGAGAGGGACCGGCTGTCGCACCGACCGTCGTCGGAACAGGTACCGCCCGTCCTGTCTGCGTTCGATGTACGGACATACTGTTCTGTCCCGGAGTTCGACGCGATGCTGCGATCCGTTCTCGCCCCTGCTCTGCAACTCGCCGTCTCACATCCTTTCGACGAAGGGTCACTCCCCGTCGGAACCCTCCCCGATTGGTTCGTAGCCGCATCCGGAACCCCGGCATCGGCCCCCGAGCATGTGAGGCGAGGTGCGGAGCGCTATTCCGCCGCGATCGGTGGTGGGTTGTGGAAGCCGCAGGAATGGCTGTACCAGTTCGACCCGGAATCCGAGTTCCGAGGATGGGCTTGGTGGGATCTGACGCAGGTGGGCGAGAACCTGGCGCGTGTCTGGGTGGATTCATGGGGCGAGTCCTTCTTCGCCTGCGATGAACTCCGCTGGGCCGCCTACGTGTCCGGTGCCGAAGAGGTGACCGGTCCGATTCTGGTGAAGTCCGCCGAGTGGATCGCCGCCACCGCTCGTTGACTCTCTGACTTTACTCAGCTCTGCTCAGGCCACCCCAGCCGGAACCAGCGGCGCGAAGAGGCGGGCCAAGCGACTTGCTCCAAGCGGCTTTCTGAAGTCCTGTCGGTAACTGGTCGGGAACCGGGGGCCGGCCCAGGTGCGGCGATGGTCAGGAGCTGGCCGCGAGAGCGGCTGTGGAAGAAGACGTGGGCCTGTCGTCTGCAGCCGGGCCAGGAGACGGCGGTGTTGGCGATGTACATCTGGCCGTTGTCGCAGATCAGCTCGTTCGATGAGGGGGGAGCCCGTCAGTTGCTGCAGCAGGTCGGCGAAGTCGGCGGTACGACGTCGGTCGAGCCGGTAGACGAAGGTGGACTCCTGGTGCCGCCCCGCCGTTAGGCCCGATCCTCGAAGCCGAGCAGCTGTCCCTTCGGAGCCGTAGCGGTTGACCAGGTCCTTTGTAGTCGTCCGGCAGTTCGCGGTGCGGCGCAGTGCAGTCGCCACCAGACCCAGTCGCCGACGGGCGGTTGCGCGGGCGGTCGTACGAGCTGATTGGGCTTCTGGATATGGCGAAGGGCCTGATGCCCTCTAGACCCTCCCTTTGCACCCCGTTGGTTGCAGCCGCGAAAACCCCCGACGGACAGTAACCATGGCCGCCCTGTGCCCCACGGGACTGAAGTGGCGGTCGGACGAGCAGCGCGTACACGGGGGTCGGAGTGGCGGATCACGTCAAGGTGTCCACGTCGGAGCTGAAGGAGATCAGCCGGTCGGTGGGCAAGCTCAAGTCGCACTTCGAGCATGCCAAGGACCTCGTCGACTCCTACGACGCCGAGATCGGCTCCGGCGATGTCGCCTCCGCACTGGACGACTTCGCGGACGACTGGAAGAAGAAGCGCAAGGAGCTCTGTGACGGGCTGGAGTTCCTCGGGAAGACCGCAGGCGCCGCGGCGAAGGCGTATGACGGGCTCGACCAGCATCTTGCCGGCGCGCTGCTGAAGGCCCAGTCGGGGGACGGTGGCAAGGGCAAGTGAGCGACGACTTCTCCGGTGTCGACTGGCAGACGGCGCGGTACGACGACAAGGCGTTCACCCCGGGCGATCCGTACGAGGTGGCCCGGCTCGGCAAGCGCATCGCCGACACCGCCAAGCTGATCGAGGAGCAGGCGGGCAAGCTGCAGAACCTGGTCGACGGGAACGGGTGGGACTCCGACGCGGGACGGGCCTTCCAGGACAAGACCCATGACACCGTCGGGCTGCTCACCAAGACGCACCAGCGGTACGCGGCCGCCGCCACGGCCCTCGGCTCCTCCGTCCCGTACGGACCCGTGTCCGATCAGGCGCGGGAGAACTGGGCCACCGCCCTCAACCACGCGCAGAGTCTGGTGCGTACGGCGCTGACGAAGGCCAAGGACGCGGACGGGGACGGCAGTCGGGCTCAGAAGCAGATCGATCAGCATCCCGGGCCCGACGAACACCCCGACAAGCAGAAGCTGAAGCGGCAGAAGGACGCCGCGGACGGGGAGTTGGAGGCCGCGAAGAGGGATCTGCGGCGTGCGCTGGACTACCGGGACACGCAGGCCGGATACGCCGCCAAGGCCATTCGGGACGCCATCGACCATGACGGGCTGAAGGATCCCAAGCATCACTGGTGGGACAACTGGAAGGACTGGGTCGCGGAGGTCGGGCACTGGGCGGGGGTGGCCGCGGCTGCTCTCGGTGTGCTGGCCCTCATCTTCAGTTGGGTGCCGATCCTCGGCGAGGTGCTCGGCGCGCTGGCGCTCATCGCCTCGGTCGTCGCTCTGGTCTGCGACACCATCTCGGCGCTGGACGGCAAGGGAACCTGGCTGGACGTCGCCATCGACGTGATCGGCGTGCTGTCCTTCGGCGCCGGGCGGATCCTGGGGACGACGGCCAAGGAGGCGGCCACGGCGGCCCGCGCCTCCTCCGCCGTAAAGGACTTCCAGTTGGCCCGGGAGATCGGGCTGAATCCGACGGCTGCCCGCGACCTCGCCGAGACGCTCAACGGGGTCAGGCCCGGGGAGATCGGCAAGGCGCTGTCCGAAGGGCCCGCCGAACTCCTGCCGCGGATGCGCTCGGTGGTCAAGGAGACGTTCAACGTCAAGGGATACGTCAACGACATTCGCGACGCCCGGGAAGTGCACGCGGCGGCCAGGGCCTTCGCGAAGGAGGCCCCGAAGATGTCGGAGATCGCGGACTCCTCGTTCAAGACCATGGCAGGTCGGGCGAAGGCCCTCTACTACGGCAGTCAGGCAGTGCCTCTCCTGGCCGGTTGGGCGAACCTGGCCCATACGCACCCCGACGAGCCGTCCATCACCGGGCCGAACTGGTTCGAGGGAGCGAAGACGCTTCCGGTGATCGGCGCCGGTGGAACGCCGTTCTACAACTGGCACTGGAGCACCAGTGGCTGACACCGGTCGGCCGCCCAGGATCCCAAGGCCGAGGAAGCAGGGATCACGTGGCTGGCAAGGATGAGCGGTCCGTCGACGAGCTGTTCGCGGAACTGCCGGAGAAATGGCAGCGGGCGCTGGAAGAGGTCGGCATGGGGCTGCCGGAACTGCGGCGTATCGGTGCCGGGCCGGACGGCATGCAGCGGGTGCGGCGCATCCTCTCCGAGTTCTCCACCAGTCCTCGGCCCGCGCGGATGAGTGACGGCAGGGGATCGGCGGCGTGGCCGTGGGGCCGACTGGTCCTGCTGGCCGCCGCCTCGGTCGTCGTCTGCCTGCTCCTCGGCCTGTTCATCGGCAAATCGGCGGGGTTCGTCGGCCTGGGGCTCGGGATACTGGTGATCTGGCTGGCCTTCAAGACCCCGGACACCCGTGGAGTCCCTGCCGCACGGTTCCTTACGGTGGCGGCCTACTTCGTCATGGTCCTGATCGGGACGTCCTTCGCCAACGCCTGGTATCTGCAGCTGCGCGGCGAGGAACAGACTGTCACCATCGCCTCCCCGGCCCACCAATGGACCCACGGCACCCGCGAGACGTACTGCAGGGTCCGGCTGACGGACGGTTCAGTCCACGAGGTCATCGACAACAAGGACAACTGCGCCGATCGAGTCGGGCAGACGACCGTGGCCGTCGTCGACCCGTCGGGCCACTACGACCCCTCCCTCGGTACGAAGTCCGACATCGGCGGCATCGTCGAGGGGTACGTCTGCCTGGGTGCCGCGGTGGTTCTCGTGCTGACGCCGGTGACCGCCGTCGTCATCGGACGACGAGACCGGAACCGCGTGCTCGGGACGGTGGCGTGACCGAGGCGAATACAGCGGACGAGCTGTTCGCACAGCTGCCGGGCAGCACTCGACGCACACTTGAGCACAGCGGACTGGGCCTGCCGGAGCTGCGCCGGATCGCCGCCGAGGACGGCGGTGAGCGGCGTGTGCGACACATCATCTCCGAGTTCTCCCCCTCCACCGACAGGTGGGACCCGGAGGGCGACGGCCCCGTATGGCGGTGGATGCGGCTGCTTCTCGTCGCCGTGGCGGGCGGGGCCGTCTGCCTGTCGGCCACGTATTTGATCGGCCCGTACGCGCTGCTCGTGGGCGTGGCATGCGCACCGGTCGTGGGGTGGGCCGGGTACCGGGCGTGTTCGTCGCCTGCGGGGATCGTCGCGTACTGCTTCGTCGGAGTCTCCTACGTCGTCCTGATCTGGGTCGGTTCCGGGCAGGCCGACCAGTGGTATCTGCACCTGCGCGGGCAGGAGGCCATGGTCACGTACGCGAAGCCCGAGCGTTCGGAGTCGCACGGGGTTTCCAGTCTGTACTGCCGCGTCAGGCTGCCCGACGGCTCGGTCCGTCAGGTGATCGGCAACGACAAGTGGTGCACGGACGGGACCATGGTGGGCACGAGGACCCGGGCGGTGATCGATCCGGCGGGCCACTACCGGCCGTTCCTCGGAGGCAGGTCGGAACTCGGGTTCGGCTTCTGGGACCACCTCTGCCTGGGCGCCGCCGCGGTCCTCGTCCTCGTCCCGGTGACCGCTGCGGTCATGAACCGGGTGAGCGAGTCGCGGAGCAGTAGACGCGGCCGAGCGATCGGTACTGCGGCATGACCGACGAGCCGGACAAGACGAGCGAGATGAACACGACTATGGCTACGGCGACCGACGCCATCAACCCCGATCCCTCACCCTCACCGGCACCCCCCTCCGACTACCGCCTGGCCGTCCCCGAAGGCTGGGAGCGGATCGTCCTCGACCCCGACCGCTGGCCCCACCGCATCGACAAGCTGGTCAACCGCGGCCTGCGCCGTACGAAGGCGACCCCGCAGCTCAAGGCGGCGCTCGCGGAGCGGATGCGGGAGCAGGCGCAGGCCGCGCATGCGAACGGTGGCGTGGAGATGTACGTCGTCAATCAACTCGTCGGCCAGGTACCGGTGTCCGCCGGTCTCGTCGTCACTCTTCTCCAACCCCCGACCGGCACCGCCCCCGGCGATCTCGCCGACATCGCGATGTCCCTCGCCGCCCGCGCCACCCCCGACGCCGAGGTCACCACGACCGACCTCCCGGCCGGCCCCGCCGTACGCCATCTCTACCGTCGCCGCCCCGCGCCCGACGACCCCGACGGCAACAAGCTCACCGTCACGCACCTCGACGTGTATCTCGCCGTCCCGAACGCCGAGCAGCGCCTGCTGCTGTCCTTCTCCACGCCCATGGAGCCGTTGGCCGACGCCCTCGTCGGCCTGTTCGACTCCATCTCCCGCACCCTGCAATGGATGGCCTGATGCCCGCCTTCTCCTCGTCGACCGTGCGTATGAAGGCACCCGAGGACGCCGTCGCCCTGCCGGTGCGCGAACCGGTCGACCTCGCCTTCTGGGCCTTGGACGCGGCTCGGCGGCGCGTGGGCGAAGGCGGGGACGAGCGGTTGATCGAGGCCTTGGCCGAGGAGCTCCGCGAGGCCGCCGCCGACGCGCGCACCCGGGGCCCCGTCACCGCCTTCTCGTACGTCCCCGAGCCCCGTCTCGGCGAACTGGCCCGTGTCGAGCTGTCCGCCCTGGTCGCGGACGACACGTACCCGACGATGACCGTCGATCTCCTCCGCCGGTACCTGACCACCCCCACGCCGATCTCCTTCCGCCCACCCGAGGCCGAGCCCCGCGAGCTCCCCGTCGGCCCGGCGGTCCGCGTCCGGCACGCGTACGTCCAGGACGCCGACCGGGACGGGACCGGAACGATCCTGGAGACCTGTGCGTACGGGATCGTGCCGGACGCCAAGTGGGGGCTGGTGCTGCTGACTTCTTGGCGGGAGCAGGCCCACACCGACAGGCTGTGCACGCTGACGGACGGCCTTGCGGAGGCGGTTGCCGTCAGTTGAGGTGTCCCCCCGCCGAAGCCTTCACGTGTCGCCCTTTGGTGTGAAGGGGCGAGGCCTCCGGTAACCGCTGACCGTGCCCCACACGACCGTCACGACTGCGGCTGTGGACCCGATGGCCAGGAGAGACGCGTTGACAATCGCCCAGGTGGTGTTGACCAGATACGGGGTTGTAAGGGAGATGTAGCCCTTTCCCAGCAGGTAGCAGCAGCCGAAGGTTCCGATCAGGTTGCTCCACGCCGTCGCGACCAGAAAGAGATCCCTCGCGCGCAGCCACCCGGCCAGCAGCACGACCATGATCAGTGCCAGGGCCACCGGTGGGCCGCCGCCGAGCCGGGGTTCGTACGCTGCGAGCTTCGTGGCGAGCCAGGCGCCGGCCGGTATGCCGGCGAGGTTGAACGCGAGGGCCACGGCTCCCCGCCAGGCGGCGCCCAAAGGAGTCCGCTCGGGCCATGTGGGTTCTTCGGGAGCGTCGGGAACGTCAGGAGTGGTGTGGAGGTCCGGCTTGGTCATCTGTTCGGGCTCAACCTTGGAGTTGGCGAAATGTGACGGCAGATACTGGAAGAACTGCGCCGCAGCCCGCCGCAGCGAGCAAAGATCATGGCACGGCCGCCCAAAGGCTTCGTGAGTGAATCGTGCAGGCCTCATGGCCGCCCCGTGAGGAACGCCCCGGTTCGGGCAACATGTCGGTGCGGCAACGGATTCGCGCCCGCACAGGTACCGACACAGGTGGCGGCCTTCCCGTGCCAGGCCACAACTGGGAAACCTGCACTTCAAGTTGCAGATGAATAACAGTGGGTGGGCTGCGGTCCATGGGTCAGGACGCGCCTTGAGGGGCTTATGTGCGGCTGATACGGTGCCATGGCTTGACACTCGCCCCTGCCGTGGCTAATCGCCCAGGTCGGGCGGTACGTCCGGCGCGTCCCGGACGTCGGTGTCCGGGCAGGCTCGGGGTGAAGTGTCCGGATTTGCAGGGTATTTGACAGACGTGTCAGACACATTCTTGGCTGTACGGGGAGCGGTTGCGTGAAGATCCAAGAGCGTACGGGGGCGGGCGCAGGACGTTCTGCCGCTCCGGCTCAGCCGTCGGTCGGTGACCGCCTTCCCACTCCGCCTCGCGAGCGCAAACCCGCGCTGGCCGCGCTGGCGGTGCTGCTGATCCTGGTCGGTGCGCTCGGCGCGACGATGCTCGTACTGCGGGCCGGGGACCGGATCGAGGTCGTCAAGGTGACGCAGGAGATCCCCGCGGGCGGCGCCGTCACCGACAGCAACGTGACCTCCGTCATGGTCGCCAAGGACAGCGGCATCCACTACGTCGAGTGGTCCCAACTGGCCAGCCTGAAGAAGCTGAAGGCCGTCAACACCATCCCGGCCGGAGCCGTCGCCGTCGGCGAGATGTTCGGCGACCAGAGCGGTGTCGGCGAGGGCAAGGCCCTCGTCGGTCTCTCCCTCAAGGCGGGTCAGTACCCGAGCGGGATCGAGGCCGGGGACGTCGTCGCCGCCTACCGCGTCCTGAACGACACCGGCTCCAACTCCAACAGCAGTTCCTCCTCGTCCTCCTCGTCCGCCGGCAGCAACTCGCTGATCGTCGAGCGGGCCACCGTCGCTTCCGTCCCGAAGGAGGGCGGCGACGACCTGGTCAGCAGCACCAACAAGGCGATCACAGTGACCGTCGACAGCGACAAGGCCGCCGCCCTCGCCCAGGCCGCCTCCAACGGCCAGGTCGCTCTCGTGCTCGTCTCCAGCAAGTAGAAGGCGACGGAAGCAGACCATGGCCCTCATCGCCCTCGCCGCCGACAAGGGTTCCCCCGGCGTCACCACCGCGGCCGTCGCCCTCGCGGCGGTCTGGCCGCGTCGCGTCCTGCTCGCCGAGACCGACCCGGCCGGCGGCGACCTGGTCTACCGGAGTGCCGCCGCGCACGGCGGTCCGCTCAACCCCAACACCGGCATGCTGTCCATCGCGGCCACCGCCCGCCGCGGCCTGGTCCCCGACCAACTCTGGGACCACGTCCAGCCGTTGAGCGGCGGCCTCGAAGTCCTCGTCGGTCTCGGCAACGCCGAGCAGGCCGCCGGTCTCGCCGGCCTCTGGCCGACCCTGGGCCACGCCTTCTCCTCGCTCGCCGACTCCCCGAACGCGCCCGCCGACGTCATCGCCGACTGCGGCCGCATCGCCGGGGACACGCCCGCCGTCGACCTCTTCCCGCACGCCGCCCTCGTGCTGCTGATCAGCCGCACCGAGCCGGAGGCCATCGCCCGCGTCCGTGACCGCGCCGCCGCCCTCTCCAACCGGCTGCACGGCGGCCCGCGCGGCGCCGCGAGCCTCGCCACCCCGCTGGTCGGCGTGATCCTCGTCGCCGACACGAACAACGCGGGCAAGATCTCGGGCCAGGTCAACGACATGCTCGTACACGCGCAGACCGGCGCCCGGGTCGTCGGCACCATCGCCGACGACCCCGCCGGAGCCGACCAGTTGGCCGGCCGCAAGCGCGGTCGCCTCGACAAGTCCCTGCTCATCCGCTCGGCCCGCAAGGTCGCCGCGGACATCTACCAGCAGTACGGCGCCGCCTGGTCCGTCTCGGCGCAGGCCCACCACGGCCATGTCAGCGGCCATGCGGGGGCCGGGGCATGACCGCTGTCGACCACCAGTTGGTCAAGCGGTTCCGCCAGGACGCCGGCGACCGCATCGCCGAGCAGCGCCGCCTCGACCAGGCGAACAACGTCACGCCGATGTCCACCGAGGACGAGCGGCAGTACGCCCGCGCGGTCATAGCCCAGATCCTGGAGGACTACGCCCGCACCGAGATCAACGCGGGCCGTACGCCTCTCGACGCCGAGACCGAGGAGCAGTACGCGGCCGCCGTGCACGCCGCCCTCTTCGGCGTCGGCCGGCTGCAGCCGCTGCTGGACAACCCCGAGGTCGAGAACATCGACATCAACGGCTCCGACCAGGTGTTCGTCGGGTACGCCGACGGCCGGGAAGTGACAGGCGATCCCGTCGCCGAGACCGACGAGGAGCTCATCGAGCTCATCCAGGTGCTCGGTGCGTACTCGGGTCTCTCCTCCCGTCCCTTCGACTCCGCCAACCCGCAGCTCGACCTGCGGCTGCCCGACGGTTCGCGTCTGTCGGCCGTCATGGATGTGACGCGGCGCCCCGCGCTCTCCATCCGTCGCGCGCGCATGGGCAAGGTCTTCATCTCCGACCTCGTCGGCAACGGGACCATCGCCCCCGAGGTCGCGCACTTTCTCGCCTGCGCCGTACGCGCCCGTAAGAACATCATGATCGCGGGCGCCACGAACGCCGGTAAGACGACGCTGCTGAGGGCCCTCGCCAACGAGATCCCGCCGCACGAGCGTCTGATCACCGTCGAGCGGGCGCTCGAGCTCGGGCTCGACACCTTCCCCGAACTCCACCCGAACGTCGTGGCGTTCGAGGAGCGGCTGCCCAACTCCGAGGGCCAGGGCGCCATTTCCATGGCCGAGCTGGTCCGCCGGTCCCTGCGTATGAACCCCTCCCGGGTCATCGTCGGTGAGGTCCTCGGCGACGAGATCGTGACCATGCTGAACGCGATGTCGCAGGGCAACGACGGCTCGCTGTCCACGATCCACGCGAACAGCTCCAGCGAGGTGTTCAACCGTATTTCCACCTACGCCCTGCAGGCCTCCGAGCGGCTGCCCATCGAGGCCAGCCAGATGCTGATCGCGGGTGCGGTGAACTTCGTCGTCTTCATCCAGCGGCGCAACAACTACCAGTCGGGCGGCCGCCTCCAGCGCATGGTCACCTCGGTCCGCGAGGTCAACGGCGTCGACGGCCGCGTGCTGTCCAGCGAGGTGTTCGCCGAGGCGCCGGACGGGCGGGTCGTACCGCATGCGCCCATCGCGTGCGTGGAGGAACTGATCGCGTACGGCTACCGGCCCACCGGCACGTGGGGGTGACATGACTTACGAGGCTCTCGGCTCGCTCGGTTCCATGGGCGGCCTGTTCTCCACGACCGTCCTGTACTCGATCGGCTGCGGTGTCGCCGTCGGCGGCGGGCTCGCCCTGTTCATGGTCGCCGTACGCGGTCTGCCCGTGAAGCCCGACCACGAGAAGCAGAAGGCCGCCGAGCGGGCGAGCGAGCTGATCCGGTTCGCCGGACAGCGCGGCTCGCTCGCGGCCATCGTCGGTCTGGTCGTACTGCTGCTGACGCGCTGGGCGGTGGCCGGCATCGCGGCCGGCGTCCTCGTCTTCTTCTGGGACCGTCTCTTCGGCGGCGCCTCGGAGGAGAAGGCCGGCATGCGCCGCGTCGAGGCCCTCGCCTCCTGGACGGAGTCGCTGCGCGACACCATCGCCGGCGCGGTCGGCCTGGAGCAGGCCATCCCGGCGTCGGCACGCGCGGCGGCCCCGGTCCTGCGCCCCCACCTGGACGCGCTCGTCGACCGGCTCCGGGCCCGGACCCCGCTCCCGGAGGCGCTGCAGCAGCTCGCCGACGAGATCAACGACGCGTCGGCCGACATCATCGTCGCCGCCCTCATCCTCAACGCCCGGCTGCGCGGCCCGGGTCTGCGCCAAGTACTCGGCGCCCTGGCCAAGTCGGCGCGCGAGGAAGTCGACATGCGCCAGCGGGTGATGGCCCAGCGTGCGTCGACCCGCCGTTCGGTCCAGATCGTGGTCGCCGTCTCCATCGCCTTCGTCCTCGGCCTGTCCATCTTCAACCGCGACTTCGTGGCGCCGTACGGAACGGCCGTCGGCCAGCTCGTACTCGCCTGCGTCTGCGGCCTGTTCGCGCTCGGCTTCTGGTGGCTGCGCAAGCTGTCGACCATCGAGACGCCGGAGCGGTTCCTCGTGCGCGACGAATCGTCGGTCCAGTTCGTACGGCCCCGTACGCCGGGCCAGCACGCGCAGCAGGAAGAGGGGGTACGTCGGTGAACCTGACGATGCCGATCGTCGTCGGCGCGGTCCTGGGCCTGGGCATCTACGCCCTCGTACGTGCTCTCATGCCGTCGAAGCGCAGCGCGGTCTCGCAGGTCGCGCGGATCGACGCGATGCGGGCGCGGGGAGCGGCGTACGAGTCCGCGCGGACCACGGCCGACAAGGGCCGCCTCGGCTCGCTCAGGGCCGAAGTCGGCGACCGCGTGGCCGAGTTCTACGTGCAGCAGGGCTGGGAGCAGCGCTCGCTGCGGGCCGACCTGGCGGTGCTGGACCGCAGCTGGGAGAAGTTCCTGGCGACCAAGGTGCTGCTGGGGGTGGCGGGCCTGTTCTTCGGCCCGTTCCTGTTCGCGGTGGTGTGGACGCTCGGCGTCGGCACGAGCCCGATCATCCCGGTCTGGCTGGCCCTCGCCTTCGCCCTGGTCTTCTTCTTCCTGCCCGACCTGGAGGTACGGCGGGACGCCGCCGAGAAGCGGCGCGACCTGCGGCGCGTGATCGGCGCGTACCTGGACCTGGTGTCGATGAGCCTGGCGGGCGGGCGAGGCCTGCCGGAGGCGCTGATGGCCGCGGCCGAGGTCTCCGACGGCTGGGCGACACAGCGCATCCGCAACGTGCTGGCCGACGCCCGCATCACCGGCATCAGCCAGTGGCAGGCGCTGGGGCAGCTCGGCGAGGAGATCGGCGTGGAGGAGCTCAAGGACCTCTCCGCCTCCCTCGCCCTGGTCGCGGACGACGGCGCCAAGGTCCGCGAGTCCCTCGCCTCCCGCGCCGAGACCATGCGGCACCGCGAACTCGCCGAGATCGAGGGCAGCGCGGGCGAGAAGTCGCAGTCGATGCTCGTGGCCCAGCTGCTGCTGTGCGCGGGCTTCCTGGTGTTCCTGATCTTTCCGGCGGCGATGCGGGTGTTCCAGGTGCAATGACACACGGCGCAATGACACACGCCCGTACGGCCCAAGACGACGAACGACTACCGGCGAACTGCTTCTGAGAGGACAACTCACCATGATGGGACGGAACTTCAACACCGGCATCCCGGCGATGGACTTCCTGGTCACCTTCCTGCAGGGCCGTGTGCAGCGCGCCCGCTCCGGCGAACTGGACCGCGGCGCCTCGGCGGTCGAGTGGGTCATCATCTCCGCGGTCGTCGTGGCGATCGTCGGCGTGGTGGCCGCGATCATCAACGCCGCGCTGAGCGACGGTGCACAGAAGGTCTCGAATTGCATCAGCGGTGCCAAGGCGAGCGGAACCTGCTGACAACGGGCCGTACGCACAACGGGGTTGAGGGGAATGCCGGCCAACGTGGGCAGATGGATGCGCCGCAGGGTGAGGACCGCACGCGAGGCGGCGGCCACCCGCGGTGACTCCGGCATGACCGCGATCGAGTTCGTGCTGCTCACGCCGGTCCTGTTCTTCATGATCTTCGCCACCGTGCAGTTCGCGCTGTACTTCTTCGCCGACCACGTGGCCCAGGCGGCCGCCCAGGCCGGCGCACGCAAGGCCCGCGCGACGGCGCACGACCAGCCGGGCGCGTGGCGGGGGGAGGCCCGGGACGTGGTCGACAGCTACATCAGCCAACTGGGCCCGCAGCTGGTGCTGTCGCCGAACGTGGAGATGCTCCAGCCCGAGCAGAACACGGTCGGCGTGGAGATCACGGCGAAGGTTCCGGCGGTGTTCCCGGGGCTGAACCTCACGGTCCATGCCCAGTCGGAGGGGCCGGTGGAGCGGTTCGTACGGGAGAACGGGAACTAGCCGATGCCCCTTTCCCGTATTTCTCGTCTCAGCCGTATTTCTCGCATCAGCCGTATGTCTCGTATCCGGCAGTGCCTGGCGAGTCGGCGCCGTGCCGCGGACGACCGTGGACTGTCCGCCATCGAGGTCGTCATCCTCGCGCCCGTCATGATCCTCTTCATCCTCGTCCTGGTGGCCTTCGGCCAGATGGTCGACGGGCGCGGGGCGATCGACGGGGCGGCCCGGGACGCGGCGCGCTCCGGTTCCCTCCAGTGGGACGAGGGCAATGCCATGGCCGAGGCCCGCAAGGCCGCCGAGGCCGACCTGACCGACGTCTGCAGCGGCCCGGTGACCGTGACCAAGACCAGTGCCGGCTTTCAGGACGCCGACCTCTTCACGGTCGAGGTGAGCTGCGAGGTGCGGGGGCTGGCGACGCTGGGCCTGAACATCAAGACGCACATGTCGGGTTCGTTCACCGCGCCCCTGGACCCGTACAAGAGGAAGGCGTGATGGGGGAGTTGCGCACCTGGTGGGAGTCGCGCAGGGCACACCTCGACGACCGTGGCTCGGGCGCCGGCGCGGTCATCATCTTCGCGCTCGTGTTCCTGTCACTGTCGGCCTTCGTGATCGACGGCGGCCTGTCCATCTCGAAACGGGAACGCGCCGCCGACATAGCGGAACAGGCGGCCCGTTACGCCGCCCAGGACATCAACCTCGACGACCTGTACGAGAACGAGGGCGGCAGCGCGCCGATCAACTTCCAGAACTGCGACGCCCGGGTGAAGACCTTCGCCCGCCAGATGGACATGTCCGGCGCGGACATCGCGGCCACCCACTGCGTGGCCGCGGACGCCCAACAGGTCCAGGTCGAGGTGCAGTTGACGTACGACCCGGTCTTCACGGGGATGTTCTACGGCGGGGCCGTGGTCGTGCACGGGGAAGGCGTGGCGGAGAACGAGGTGGGCTGAGGCGCCACGCGACGCCGTACATGTGGAGGCGTCAGGACCTATATGCCGCAGGCGAGTTGGCGTGACCGCCGACTCGCCTGCGCGCTTGCGGTGTTGCGGGGCTAGTCGTGGTGCCGGGCACCGCCGTCGGAGTGTCCGCCGCCGCAGTCGTCGCCAGGGTTCGCGGGGGTCGGTGACGGGTTCTGGGCGGGCGGCGCGGACGGGGACGGGTCGGTCTCGTCAACGGGCGCGGGATCCACGGGAGTCGGCGTCGGCGCCGGCGCCGGGGTTTCGGGCTCGGGGGTGTCGTCGGCCGGGGGCGTAGGCGCCTCCGGGGTGTCGTCGGTCGGGGGCGTAGGCGTCGTCGGGGTGTTGTCGTCGGGAGCCGACGGGGCTTGCGGATACTGCTCGGAGGGAGCCTGCGGGTCCGAGGGCTGCTCCGGCTTCTTCGGCTCGTCGGGCTTTCCGGGCTTCTTCGGCTCGTCGGGTTTCCCAGGCTTCCCAGGCTTCTCCGGCTCGTCCGGCTTCCCGGGCTTCTCCGGTCCCTCTTCCGACCCTCCCGTATCCGAGCCTCCCGTCGTGGGCGGAGTGGGGTCGGACCCCTCGGGCGCGGGCTTGGTCGGCCCCTCGGGCGCGGTGTCGCCCGGCTGTTCCGGTGAGGTCTCACCCGGCTGCTCGGGCGAGTTCTCGTCGGGCGCCGGGCTGTCCCCCGACTGCCCGCCGTCGCTCTGTCCTCCCTTGGCCGACGTGTCGTCGCCGTCCCGCGGCTCCGATACGGCCGTACCGGCGCCGTCGGCGGCCGCGACATCCGCCCGCCCCCGTCCACCGACGGCCGCACCCTCCGAAGTACGTTCCCCCTCGGCCGACTTGACCCGCACGCTCTTCGACGGCGGCCCCACCGGCCCCTCGGCCACCGGCACCTGAGGCGCGGGCGCGTCGGCCACCGGCACCCGCTGCGGCGGCACCGTACCCGAGCCGCCCGACCCGAGCACCAGGACGAGCGCGGTGGCGCCCGCCACGACCGCGCCGGCCGCGACCGCCACCGGCGCCTTCGAACCGCCGATCGCGGCATGCCGCACCCCGTGCAGCAGCCCGCTGCCGTGCCCGGCAGCCCCGCCCACCGCACTCGCCGCACCGGCGGACCCGGCGGCGAAGGTGAGCAGGTACTTGCCCAGACCACCCACCGCGAACACAAGCAGCGCAGGACCGACGAACGCAGGCAGCCGGTCATTGGCGCTCATCAGCGCCGCGAGCCGCGCCCGGCAGTCGTCGCACGCGTCCACATGCCCGAGCAGCCGCTCCGACTGCCGTGCGCGCTCGCCGCACCCCGTACATACGCAGGCATACGCGCCCAGTGCACCTGGCAGGCGGGATCGTCCGGTGCGCCCGTCTGGACCCGTAGAAACGCCTGTCGCATTCCCTCCCGGGCACGGTGCAGCAGCACCGCCGTCGCGCCCTCCTTGGTGCCGAGCTGGGGCCCGATCGCCGCGAGCGGCTGACCCTCCGCCTCCGACAGCCACAGCGCCTTGACCCACCGCTCGGGCAGGTCCTTCAGCACCCGCACCACAAGGTCGACGGAGGACACATGGTCCGCCGGATCGTCCCCGTGCCCGCTCTGCATCGGAACGCGCTCGTCGGCGTGCGGATCCTGCGGAGTCTCGCGTACGGAGGTCCCGGCGGCGGTGGCGAGATGCCGCACCGTCGTCATCAGATACGCCGGCACGTTGTCGATCTCGTGGCCCGCGGCCAGCCGCCGCCACACCCTGAAGTGCGCCTCGGCGACGAGGTCTTCGGCGTTCCAGGCGTTCCGGGTCAGGGAGCGGGCGTACGCGACGAGACGCGGCTGCTGCTCCTCGTAGATCCGGGCGTACGCGGCCGTGGCGGCGGACGAGGCAGGGCCCGGGACGGCCGGTAGGGACACGGCAGAGGAACCGTCGGACATGGCGGAACGCTCCAGTTGCCTGCAGTGGGGCGGGAAAGGTTTTGTCAGCCTAGATGGCAAAACTTTCAATCAAAGTTGCAGCCCCGACCGAAAGTGGCACACGTCACACCGGCAACTTCCGGAACCGGCGTAATGCAGACCCCCACCACGCACTCGAAGAGGTACGTCGGCCAACGGCCCACCGCCCCACCCCACATACGGAGCCCCACGTGCCCATAACCCTGGAACAGCCCACCGGTGCCCACCTGCTCACGCCCGACCACGAGGAACTGTCGGTCCCGGTCACCCTCCGCTACAGCTCGGCCGACCCCCTGGCCGTGCACTTCGTCTTCCCGGCCTGGATCTCGCTGGACGGCGAGGAGGTGACGTGGACCTTCGCCCGCGCCCTTCTGGAGGAGGGCCTGGACACCCCCGCCGGCCTCGGCACCGTCCACATCCGCCCGGCCGACGCGACCCACACGCTGGTGGAGTTCCGCACCCCGGAGGGCGTGGCGGCGGTCGTGTTCGGCTCCCTCGCCCTCCACCGCTTCCTCTACCGCTCGTACACCGTGACGCAGCCGGGCGCGGAGTCCGTGGAACCGGCACTCGAGAAGGGGCTGGCGTCCATGCTGGACGGCGTGTGAGGCGGGGGTGGGCGGGGATCAGTTGCCGTCGGCGCCGCCGCCCTTGCCGTCGCCGGCCTTGTCCTCCGGCTTGACCGCGTCCTGGGCCTTCTTCGCAAGGTCGTCGTCGAGCTTCTTGAATTCCCGTACGACGGCGTCGGACATGTCGGCCAGGGCGTCGAACGACTGGCTGATGTCCTCGCGCCCGTCCTCCCAGTTGGACTCGAAGTCGGAGAGCGCGTCGTTGACGCTGCCGTCACCGATGTCGTCCTTGTAGTCCTCGAAGAGCTTCTTGGTGTGGTTCAGCCGGCTCTTGAGGGACCGCAACCGGCCGCCGTACTCCTCGAGCTCGCCGATCGGCAGTGCGAGGTCGCTCTTGCCCTTGCCCATGCGTCCGTCCCCCGATCTCGTCGTCCGCGATCTCGTAGTCCGCGATCTCGTAGTCTGGCCCGACCGTACAACGCGACGACGTTGGCACGGGTGATCGAGTGATCGAGTGATTGAGGAACGGGGAGAGTCGGACACGCCATGGCCCGCTACATGGAGGCGCTCACGATCGAGCGCGGAGGTTTCCGGATCAAGGTTCCTGAGTCGTGGTGGGAGTTCGACGTACGCCCGGAGTCCCGGGACGACTCGATCCGCCGGATGGTGACCGAACGGGTCCAGCAGCACCCGGAGTTGGCCAAGTACCGCGACACGTACGTCTCCTTCCTCCAGAAGGCGGCCGCGGACGCGTGGAAGTCGGGCGCGCTGTACTGCGGTTGCATGGCGGAGAGCTTCGGCGGAGACACGCCGATCACGGGCTCGGTGACGGTGTCGTTGGTCGGGGGCCGCACGCGAGACGGCGCCCCCTTGTCGACCGACCCCTCCACAATCGCATCGGGCCTGGCGCCCAAGGAGGCGAAGAAGGAGGGCGACTCCTGGCGCAAGGTAACGACGGTCGACATCCCCGGCGTGGGCACCGTCGCCCGCACCTACGGCATCGAGGACATCGCGGTACCGGACGACAGTCTGAACCGCACCATCCGGGCGGTCCTCATGCAGACGTTCATCCCCGTGCCCGGCCAGGAGGGCAAGGTGGCACTGGTGGCGGGCAGCAGCCAGGTCCTGGACCTGGCGGACTCGTTCTTCGACATCTTCGACGCGATCACTTCTACGTTCCGGTTCACGGGCTGACCGCCTGAGCTTCCGCGGCATGGTGCAAGAGGCGGTGTCGAGGTTCGGCATCCTCCGCGCCTATGAGAAGGGCCGTTTGCCGACCGGGGCTCCGGAAGCGGACGCGGGTATCGACATCACTCGGCGGCAGATTCGTCCCGTTCCTCTCGGCGACTCTGCGACTCGGCTGCGTGGACGCTCGACGCATCAGCCTGAACGCCCTGTCGCCGCAGAGCGGTTGACGACAACCGATCTTCACTTCGAACGTAAGTACCGGGTAAGTTCGCGTGTGCACAGGGTTGTTGATGGTGTACGCGTGACGGGGGTTGCAGCATGGCGGGGCATCGGCCGCGGGACTGGCATGTCCTGGACCTGGACAAGGACCCCACCCCGGGCGACCCGGTCCGTGTGCGGACGCTGGCCAAGACGTTGCACGACTTCGCGGACGACGTCTCCGACGCCCTGAAGATCGTCAAGGGAATGGCCGAGGAGGACGCGGCCCTGAAGTGGGCCGGCAAGTCCGCGGAGGTGTTCAAGGACGAGTTCTCCGCCGTCCCGAAGAACCTCAAGAAGCTGAAGAAGTCGTACGAGATGTGCGGCGACGCCCTGGCCGCGTACTGGCCGAAGCTGGAGCGCGCACAGGCACTCGCGGACAAGGCGCTGGCCAAGGGCCGCGAGGCGCAGAACGACCTCTCCTCGGCCAAGTCCCGTCTGTCGTCTGCCGATTCATGGGTGACCCGGGCGACAAAGGAAGCCGACAAGTACAAGGACGACCCCACCGGCAGCAAGTCCGGCGGAGACAAGCCGGACGAGTCCAAGGTCCGCGCCGCCACCCGGGATGCCCAGCACGCCAAGTCCGCCCACACCAAGGCCCAGTCGGACGTCACCGACGCCCAGGACGCCCTGTCCGCGGCGAAGAAGATGGCCGAGGACGCCCGCAAGATGCGCGAGGACGCGGCGCGGGAGGCGAAGCAGAAGATCGACGAGGCGTCCGACGCGGGTATTCAGAACCGGTCGTGGTGGGAGGACGTCGGCGACTGGTTCGAGGACAACTGGGACACGATCGTCACGGTGTGCAAGGTGGTCGTGGCGGTGGTCGGGATCGTCGCGATGATCATTGGAGGGCCGATCCTGGGCACGATCGTCCTTATCGCGGCTCTCGTTGTGCTCGCCGACACGCTTTACAAATACTCCAAAGGCCAAGCGTCCCTATGGGACGTGGCGTTCGCAGCGTTGGACTGCATACCTGGCATGAAAGGGTTGACCACCCTGGGGGGCCTCGCCAAGGGCCTCAAGGGCGGTTTGGCGGCGATGAAGGGGCTTAAGGGCGGCCTCAAGGGCATGGGGCTGGCCGTGCGCGGCCTTGGCAAGAGCGCGCGCAGCATGCTCGGCAAGTCGAAGGACGTTTTTGCCCGCGCCAAGACGAAGATCCGCCAAGGCTTGAGCGACCCGATCGACATGGCCACCGGCACCATGTTCCTTCCGCAGACGGACGTGGAACTGCCTGGCGCTCTCCCCCTCGTCTTCCAAAGGCGCGTTCAGTCCGACTACCGCGCCGGATGGTGGTTCGGCCCGTCGTGGACCTCCACTGTCGACCAGCGGCTCGAGATTGATGAGGCGGGCGTCATCTTCGTCACTGACGGGGGCCAGCTCCTGTCGTACCCGCATCCAACCGGTCCAGAGGCACCCGTGCTGCCCGATGCGGGGCCACGCTGGCCGCTCACCCGGCTTGACGACGGCGGCTACCGAGTGGTCGATCCGCTCGCCGGCCTGGCCTTCCTGTTCGCGAAGCCGGGCATTGACAGCTGCGCATCGCTTCGCAGGGTGTCCGACCGCAACGGGCGATCAATCGACTTCGACTACGACGAGGCGGGTCTGCCGGTAGGTATCCGGTCGTCTGGTGGCTACCACCTGAGGCTGACAACGAACGACGGCCGGGTCACGAGCCTTCATCTGGTTGGCGGCGCCGAGAACGGGGACGACGCGCTGATACGACGTTACGTGTACACGGAGGGGAACCTCACGGAGGTTCACGGACCCTCCGGCCTGCAGCTCCGTCTTGATTACGACGAACGCCTTCGTGTAGCCGCATGGACCGACTCCAACGGAAGTCGTTACACCTACACCTACGACGAACACGATCGATGTGTCTCCGAAGGCGGTGAGGCCGGCCATTACACGCTGTTTCTGGAGTACGAGGGAACGCATCCGGACTTCCCGGGGATGCGGATAACGACCGCCACCACGGCCGAAGGGCACGCGTCCCAACACGTAGTCAACGATGCGTATCTGGTGGTCGCGGAAATCGATCCGAACGGCGCGGTCATCCGGACCGAGTACGACCGCTACCACCATGTGACGGGCCGTACCGACCCGCTGGGCAACCACACCCGCATCCTGAACGACGAGTACGGCCTCCCCGTCAGAGTCGTCCGTCCTGACGGGGCGGAAACCTCCGTCGAATACAACGACCTCCATCTTCCTGTGCTGATCCACCAGGAGGACGGAACGAGCATCCGCCACACATACGACGAGCGTGGCAACCGCACATCGGTGACGGACGAGTCGGGCGCCACGATGACCTTCGTGTACGACGACGCGGGGCATCTCACGACGGCGACGGATGCGTTGGGCAACAGCCTCTCCGCCCGGAGCAGCCCGGCAGGCCTGCCGGTGGAGGTGACCGACCCGTCGGGTGCCACCACCTTGTACCGGTACGACGCGTTCGGGCGGTTGATCGCGGGGGCGGATCCCACAGGTGCCGAGACACGGCTGTGGTGGTCGGTGGAAGGGCAGCTCCTGCGCAGAGTGGGGCCGCAAGCGGGGGAGGAAAGCTGGACTTATGACGGCGAAGGCAACTGCCTGAGCCACACCGATCGGGAAGGCCGTACCACCCGCTACGAGTACTCACACTTCGACGTACTCGCGGCCGAGACCCGCCCGGACGGCACGCGATACGAGTTCGAGCACAATGCAACTCTCCAGCTGACGAAGGTCATCGCCCCCCGGGGACTGGAGTGGCGCTACGAGTACGACCCGGCAGGTCAGTTGATTTCCGAGGTCGATTTCGACAGCCGCCGGGTCGACTACGAACACGATGCAGCGGGACGGCTCACCGGACGTGTCAATGCGCTGGGGCAGCGGGTCGAGTACGCGTACGACGCACTCGACTGGACGATGGCCAAGACGGTCGAGGGGATCACCACCCGGTACGAACGCGACGTGATGGGACACGTGCTGCGACTGGTGAACCCGTCCTGCGAAGTGTCGTACGAGCGGGACGCCATCGGCCGTGCGGTCTCGGAGACGGTCAACGGCAAGGTGCTGCGCCGGGACTACGACCTGCTCGGCCGTCCCGTCCAGCGGGTCACCCCCGCTGGAGCGGCAACGTCATATGCGTACGACGCCGCGGGTCAGGTGTCACGGCTCGACTGCGCCGGTCGCACGTTGGAGTTCTCCTACGACGCGGGAGGGCGAGAGGTCTCCAGGTCCCTTTCCTCTCCCTCCGGCACGGGGCTGCGGGTGTCGCGTCTGTGGGATGGTGCGGGTCGCGTGGCCGAACAGGCGGTCTCGGGAGCCGCGGGCGCGCTGTTGCGACGTGTGTACAGCTACCGCTCGGACGGTCACCTGGTAGCCGTCGACGACGCGTCGACCGGGCCGCGCCGGTTCGAACTCGACCCCGCGGGCAGAGTGACGGCCGTCCAGGCACGTGGTTGGCGTGAGATGTACGCCTACGACGCAAACGGAAACCAGACCCAGGCACAGTGGCCGGACCGGCACCCCGGTGCGGATGCTCGGGGCGACCGTGAGTACCAGGGGAACCGACTCGTTCGAGCCGGTTCCGTCCACTACGTCTACGATGCGGCCGGCCGTGTCGTCGTACGTCGTAGGACCCGAATATCCCGGAAGCCTGACGTCTGGCAGTACACGTGGGACGCGGAGGACCGCCTCACGTCAGTGACAACTCCGGACGGCACGGTATGGCGTTACCTCTACGATCCACTCGGCCGCCGGAGGGCCAAGCAGCGTCTCGGTGTGGACGGAACCACGGTCGTCGAGGAAGTCCGGTTCACCTGGGACGGCGCATACCTGGTTGAGCAGGATTCCACGAGCCCAGACCTGCCCCACCCCGTCGTGACAACCTGGGAGTACGACGGTCTGCACCCCGCTGCGCAGACCGACCGGCGCATCGACTCTCTCAGCCGCCAGGAGATCGACTCCCGTTTCTTCGCCATCGTCACAGACCTCATCGGAACGCCGACAGAGCTCATTGGTGAGGAAGGCGAGGTCGCCTGGCGTGCGCGTTCCTCGCTGTGGGGAACCACGGCCTGGAACCGCGATGCCAGCGCTTACACGCCCCTTCGGTTCCCTGGCCAGTACTTCGATCCCGAAACGGGCCTCCACTACAACTTCCAGCGCTACTACGACCCGGAGACGGCTCGCTATTTCAGCCCCGACCCGCTGGGGCTCGAACCCGCGCCCAACCCCGTCGTGTACGTCGCCAACCCCTTGCAGGGCTGTGACCCACTCGGCTTGGCGCCCCGGTACGCCAACCGGCCCGATCGCTATGCGTGGGGCGGCAGCGTCAGATACAAGGGGACCGACCACCTCGGCCGCCCAACGGGAATATCCGCCTGCATCAGAAAGGAAATGGTGATCACTCAGGGCACTGAGGCCGGAAAGATGTGGACCAAGGGCTGGCGGGGGCACGGAACCCTCTTCAACGAGGCGCGTGGTCACCTTCTCGCCAACTCCCTGGGTGGCGCAGGGAAGGGGCCCAACGCACCGCACAACCTGGTGACTCTGACCCAGAATCCAACAAATCATCCTCACATGTACGAAATGTTCGAGGAGCCGATCGCCAACGCGGCCCGGAATGATGAGATCGTCCAGTACGACGTGACGCCGATCTACGAGGGAACCAATCCGATTCCGACCCGGCTGGAATTCCAGGCCTTTGGCAACAAGGGATTCTCGCTGAGCGGTTGGTTGGACAACCCCGCGGCCGGCGTTCGGACAGCCTGAGGAGGACCATGACTCGTACTACCCCTGAGCGCCCCCTGGACATCGAGGAAGTCATTCCCGGGCTGGCCGCATACCGAGGAGTCGGCACCCGGCTGCACCCACGCCCCGGCACTCCCGATCCGAAGCAGAGCTCCGTCGGAGGACAGTTCCTGTGGCCCGTGGACGAGCCGTGGCCCGTGTGCACCGAGCCGCACAAGCGCCGGTTCGGTGAGCGCCTCAGTGATGTCCGCTTGAGCCGCAGGATCCGTGGAAAACCCGAGGGGCCGACTGAGGAGGAGTACGAGATCCTGCGCTCCCTCAAGCGGGGACGATATGCGCCGTGGCTCAACGACACGGACCCGATTCCGCTCATGCCGGTGGCCCAGTTGTACGTGCGCGACGTGCCGGGGCTGAGCCTGCCCGGTGACTCGGACCTGCTGCAGGTCTTCTGGTGTCCGTTCAATGCGCATGGCGAAGAGCGGAATGTCGCCGTGCACCTGTACTGGCGTAAGGCCTCGGAAGTCTCCCAAGTACTGGCAGAACAGCCGGAACTGGAAGTCGTAGGACGAGCCTCATACGTCCCGGACCCCTGTGTGCTTCACCCCGAGAGGGTTACGGAACATCAGTGGGGCGACCTGTTGCCCTATGAGATCCGAGCCCAGCTGGACGAATGGGAGGACTGGGAGGACGAGGACGCGGTGAGCTATCAGTTCGACCTCTCCATCCCGCCAGGCTGGAAGGTCGGCGGATTCGCGCCCTGGCCCGTCACTGGCCCGCAAGAAGTCGTCTGCTTGTGCGGTCAGCCGATGGAACTCCTGCTGACGATCGATAGCAGGGAGTGGGACAGGGGAACCCGCAGCTGGGTTCCGGTCGAGGACCGTGCCGTGGCGGACACGGAGGCGAACACTCCCACGCAGGTGGTCGTGGGACGTGGAGGCCGCCTCATGGTCTTCGTATGTCCTTCCGACTGGTCGCATCCGCATCGGACCGTCCTGCAGTGAGGCAGAGCGGAGAACGCTTTGTGCCGTGTGCCGGGCGAAGGCCAGGCATGACGTCCGAATCCGACCGGGAAAGTACTGGAGCCTGTGCACAGTGGACTTCGGAGTGACCGGGAGGAGCGGTATCGCTGATGACGCTGATCAGGATGAAGGGTCAACGGCGACATCATCGGCCGGGCGACGTCTTCACGTTGCAACTGGCGAACGCCGAGTACCGCTTCGGTCGGATAGTGAAGACGGGGCGGAGTGGTCCTGAGGGCAGGTTCCCCGGTGGAATTCTCGCTTACGTCTACGATGTGCCGTCGGCCGGCGAAGTGCCGGAGTTGTCGGCTCTGGCCGCTGACCGGCTACTGCTGCCGCCCTTCTTCACCTTGAACTGGGTTTGGCACCAGGGGTACTTCCGCACTGTGGCACACGAGGAGCTGGAAGCCGCGCATCTGCTGGACCAGCACTGCTTCTACGATGCCAGTACGGAAAGCTACGTCGACGAGAATGACAACATCATTCCCGACCGTGCAGAACCCTGCGGCTGGTTTGCTCTGTCTACCTTCCAGCAATTCCAGCACGAGCTGGATGAGGCCCTTGCCGGTCGCCCGGTGGACGTTCCGTATGCTCGGAAGTGACTGCGGTTGCCGATCGGCATGATGCCCTCCGTGAAGAGCAACGCGGACCTACCCCCCTCCCGGATACCGGGTTACAACGGTGGCCCCCTTGAGCGACCGCTGAAAGTCACCGGCTGCGTCATAGTCCGCGCCGAACAGCAGTTCTTGGGTCCGCTCGCTTCGGGCACAGGAGGATAGGTGTCCCAACCAGAACAGGGGCTCGTCCAGAAACTCTTTCGCGGACGACCCGGGCACCGACTACCTCATCCACCATCCCGACTGGGATCGGGCGGAGTTCCTCGCCCGGGACGAAGGGCGCACTCGACGACTGCAGCCGCCGGTTTCCAGATCAACGACGGCGAGTACTCCTTCCGCAACCCTGCCAACCGCTTCGCGCCGCCGGCCGTCGCCTGGGTCGCGTGGCTGCGGCGCTGGCGTCAGGACCGACGAGGTGATTGCGGATGAGGGACGAGCGTTGGTCCGCAGGGACGTATCGCGTGAGGATGGATGGTCGGCAGAGCCAGCAGTTCACCATGAACTGGAGGTGACCCAAAGGGTGCTTCTGCATCTTGGCCCATGAAGAAGGTCAGACCGCGCACCGGTTGGAGCAGTAGTGAGACAGGTCTTTCCCGTTGCCGAGAGCGTGCTCGCGCGCGAGATCCTCGCTCCGCTCGGCGGGCTCGTGGAAATCGGGGCCGTGGTGGCTACGGGTACCTGGAACGTCGGTGCCGCATCTTTGGGTGGACTGGTGAGGCACCGGCGAGCCGAGTTGGATCGGCTGCTCGAACTCATCCGTGAGACGGGAGATTTCTCTCCCGTGGCGATGGGGATCGCCGATGAACTGGGCTATCTGCGCGAGCACGAGGTGACGGCGCCGTCCCTGTTCCTCTGGTCGGGTGGCTTGGAGGCAGTTCCGTCTCGGATTGAAGAGCTGGAGCGGCCGCAGATCGTTCGCCGTATGTGCCTCATGGGTGCCGACCTGCAACTGACCCACTTCTTGCAGGCTTTGGTCACAGCCGCCATCGTGGCCGGGACGGAGGTCCGGCAGGGGGCGGCGATGATTTCCGAAATGCTGGGAATCGCAGTCGACTTGGTGGGCGCGGCGGGCAGGAGCGCCCCGGCCGAGGTCTTCAGGATGTGGCGAGTCGTTCATCTGCCCGCCATCCTCCGCCCCGACTCGGACGCGCCGGAGAGTGGCAAGGCGGGCTTTCGGGCGTACGACCGGGCCCTGGAGGAATTGCTCGTGGTCGGCTGAAGAGCTTCCCTCGAGGCCGCTCGAGTGGTCAGGGGCGGGTGGTCGGACCGGTGGCGTCCGCCTGGATGGCCTTGATCAGCGCAGTGAAGGCTCCGGTTGGGAAGGAAAGGGTGCCCTGGGCCAGGGCCTTCGAGTCGCGTATCGCCACTCGGGCGTGGAGGTTCGCTATCTCTACGCAGTTGTTGCCGTCGCCGCTGCCGGAGTAGGACGACTTCTGCCAGTTGTCGGGGGAGATCACGGCGCTCCTCACAGCTCCTTCGCCAGCCTGTGGATGAAGTCACGCGACCGCTCGGGTTCGAGCGATACAGCCTCCACTTTACGGAAGAGCGTTCGAAAGGCGCCGAGTTGGGCATCGGAGTCGATGAAACCGGCGCCCTGAGGCGCGTCGCGTACGGCTGTATCCAGCTTCGGCACTGCACCGCCCACGTACATCATCGAGTTTGTGGCCCCGGCGAAGCCGTCCAGATCGAAAGGGATGACGCGCACCGAGATGTGGTCCACCTCGGACAGTTCGAGGAGGCGGGCGAGTTGAGCGCGCGTTGCCGCGCGGTCGCCGACCCTGATGCGAAGTGCCGCTTCGTGGATCACCACTTCGTACGGGACTGGATCGGGATCTTCGATGATCACCTTGCGTGCCATCCGGTGGCGGACCCGTCGTTCGAGGTCGTCATCCGGCAGTTCGGGAACTCGGTACGAGAAGACGGAACGGGCGTAATCCTCGGTCTGGAAAAGGCCGGGGACATGCAAGAACTCCACATCCAGTCGATAGGTGCAGTGGTGTTCCAACTCGGCGAGATCCAGGAACGGGGTGGGTAGGAGGCTGCGGTACTCCTCCCACCATCCGAGTGTCCGGTCGCTCGCCATCGCCACCAGGGCCTCGATCAACTCGGTGTCTGTACAGGCGTAGTGAGCGGCAAGTCTGCGTACGCGTTCCCCGCTCACTCCTGCCGTGCCGAACTCGATCTGACTCATCTGGGCCGAGTCCGTCCCCAGCAGCGCCGCGGCTTCGCGCCCCTTGAGTCCTGCGGCTTCGCGCAGTTTCCGCAGTTCAGCGCCGAGACGCTCCTGGCGGGCGGTGGGCTGTTTCCTGCGCGCCATGGCTTCCTCCTCGCCCTCCAACTGCCCTGGGGGTGTGCCTCGTTCGAGGGGCAGATTACGGCAACGACTTGCCCGGTCCCAAATTGTGGCTCTACGGTCGGTGATGCGACGCACACGCTGCGGAACGACCGGGACCCCGGAAGCGCACCACTCCGTCATGCCACGACGGCAGCGGCACTGCCACCGCCCGCGACCCCAATCAGACCCACCAACTTCCTCTTCTCGGCAGGAGTTCAGTCATGCCCGAAAGCGATCCCTGGGAGTACTCCCTCTACATCCCCAACGACCCCCGCGCCGTCACCGTCAGCCGCCGCACCCTCCGCCTCATCCTGACCATGCACGGCCTTATCCGCCTGGTCGACACCGCCGAGCTGTTGGCGACGGAGCTGGTCTCCAATGCTGTACGCCATACCAAGGGGCCCGCTGCCCTGCGCGTGCGCTGGTCGGCCGGCGTGCTGCGGATCGGGGCGTGGGATGCGAGTCCTGAACCGCCGGAGCCGCCGGGGCAGTTGGAGCGGCTTGCCGATGTTGCGGAGGCCGGGCGCGGTCTCGCCCTGGTCCGCGAATGCGCCGACCTGTGGGGCTGGCAGCCGCTGACCAGACACGGCAACCGGGGCAAGTACGTGTGGTGTGACCTCGTTGCGGCGTAGTGCGTGGATCACGTCGTATCGAGAGGAGAGCTGATGGTCACCTCATCGCGCGACGACCGCGGCGCAACCGAACAGCCAAGGTCCATCCGGCTGGGATTCGCTCACCGTACGGCCGCTCGTGATCGGTCCGGAGAATGTGCCGTTCGTCGTTGACGAGGGGGACGCCGCACGGGGCAACGCCAGTCAACTGCTTTCTTCGGGATGAGGTCACCGAGAAGGTCCGCGAACAGGGTGGGCGTGGACCCGGCGTGGGTTTCTCCGGGTCCACACGCTGTCCTACTTCGAGTCCGTCATGCGGTACTCGTACGCGATCACCGAGGGCTTGCCGGACTTCGGCAGGGTGGCAAGGGCCATGCCCTGGAAGACGTCGGTGATGACGACCCGCTTGGCGGGGTTGTAGACGGCCTCCTCGTCGTCCGGGGTGATCTGGAAGCTGCTCATGTACTGCGGCTTGAGCATCTGTTCCGCGGTGTGCGCGGTCGGGATGACCGCGAGTACGCCGCCATCGGCCAGTCGCAGCGCGTACGTCCTCCCGTACGCCGGGTCCTTGGCGAAGAACTTCTTGGTCGCCCACTTGGCCAATTTGCCCGTGGTGCGGTCCTTGTAGATCTTCAGGGCGTCCTTGGCCGGATCCGTGGTGTGGGAGATCGCGGCGCCGGCCTTCTTTCCGCCGGTCTCGTACAGGTCCTCGAAGGCCGGGCTGACGTCGTCCGCGGCCAGCGTGCCGACGCGGGCCGAGGGGGCTACGGCGGTGGCGAGACCGTGGTTGCTGGTGTCGATGGTCGGAATAGGCGCGTCGGAGTAGACCGCCGACATCAGCTTCCAGCTGCTGCCCTCCTTGTCGAAGACCAACACAGCCGGAGTCTTAGAGCCGCTGGCGGTGGCCTTGACCGCGAACCAGTCCTCGTCGGCCGGGATGTAGTACTCCCGATCCTGGTAGGAGAACGGCTTCTCGTAGTCGCTCTGGTCCGCCTTCGTCCACGTCGCGAAAGTCGCGTAGTCACCCTTGCTCTGCTCGTGAACCTGTCCGCTCTCGACCGTGCCGAGCAACTTGGCGTTCCGCGTCGCGTTCGCCTTGTTGTTGACGGCCACGTAGGTGTCGACGATCTTCGCCGCCTGCGCGCGCGTCACCGCGCCCTTGGGGGTCGGGCTCGCCGAGGCACCCGGGTCGGCCGCGTCCCCCGCGCCGCCGCCGCATCCGGTGAGGGTGGCCGCTGAAGTCACGCCGAGGGCGACGAGGGTGATGACGCTCCTGCGGGCGGCGCGGACGCGGGCGCGAGTGGGGGTGAGGGCGGGGCGGGGCATGGCGGAGGTTCGCTCCTTGAGAGAGGCGTGAAGTGGGGGGCCCTGTTTCAGGCAGTCGGTCGTACCCGGTCTCGTCGCCTCAGCGGTTGACGGACTGGATCTCCTGGACGTTCATGTCCTGGGTGGTCTCGAAGGTGCCGTCGGGGAGGTCGCCGTTCGCGCCGCCCGTGCCTTCCCATGAGATCTGCCAGGTGATGCTGGCCTTGAGGTGGTACGGCGTGCCGTTCGTGGAGCGGAGGTACCTGATGCCGCACGGCGGGGTCTTGCCGGCGTCGCCCTTCTCGTACGGCGTGCCGATCGAACCGTCGTCGTTGATGGTGCAGTCGCCCGAGGAAGGGAAGGTTGTCGCGTCCTCCGTGCCCGGGTCCAGGTGGAGGGCGACCGGCTTGGCGGTCGTCACGGCGTAGAGGTTGGTGCGGGGGAGTTCGGCACGGACCTTGATCTCGCGGAAGGTGCCCTTGTCCAGCCAGACCCAAGTGGGCACGTTCACCGTGGACTTGGTGGCGGGCTTGAGCTCGATCTCGGTGTCGGGGACCTGCACCTTGTTGTAGGCGTACTCGGCGAGCATCTTCGGCGTGGGGGCGTGGGCCACCTTCGGCACGACGTTGGCGTTCTGCCAGAACATGATCTTGCCGCAGTTCCAGGACTCCGGATCGCTGTCGTCAGGGGCGACGCTGCGCCAGAAGTAGCCGTTCTTGCCGATGTTGTAGTTCTTGTAGCCCTCGGCGGTACTCGACTCGTCGTCGAAGTTGGTGTCCGGCTTGCCGTCCTGGTAGTGGTCCGTCCACAGTCCCTTGCCGTACCAGGACTCGTGGATACCCACGTCTCCGTTGCCGTCGGTCCGGTCCACGAAGTCCTTCAGCTCCTGGCCGGTGAAGACGGGCTCGTACCAGCAGGCCGGTGGCTTCCAGTTGACGTCCACGGAGGAGAGGTTGCCGCGCTTGCCCCCGGTGGGGCCGCTCACCTGGCGGACCTTGATCTGGGAGTAAGTGGCGGAGGCGTAGATGTCCTTGCCTTTTTTGCCGCCGGAGGCAGGTGGTGTGCCGACACCCGGGGTGTCATTCGCGTAGGCGATACCGCTGCTGATCAACACCAGGGCGCCCGCGGCAGCCGAAGCCAGGCGGCGGGCGTGCGCAGACGTCCTCACTTCTGGCACTCCTTCGCCCTCTCCTTGACCTCCACAACCGAGGCCTTCCAGGCCTTGGAGGAGCCGGCCGGCGGATACATGAGCAGCTGGTATTTCACGTAACTGTCGGCGTTCTCCTCGGTGTAGAGGATCTTGCCGCTCTTGATCTCCTTGCTGAAGGACTTGCCCTGGTTCCGGCAGAAGGTGACGAGTTCGCGCTTGCCGCTGCTCAGCGTGGTGACGTTCGCGTCGTAGTACTTGTCCGTCCCCGTTACGGTCCAGTGACCCTTCACCCAGGCTTGGATCTGCGACTTCGCGTACTGCGCAGCCTGGCCGTTCGAGTAGTACTGGTATGCAGGGTCGTTCGGATCCTGCTTGGAGATGCCGTGTTTCAGGGCCCGGATGTAGTTCTCCGCGTCGGAAAGCGCCGACGCCTGCTTGGCATCGGACGGCACGTCGAAGTCGAAGACGAGGTGGAAGTCGCTGGGGACGCTGACGTCGGGAGCGTCGGCGGCAGCCGCCGAAGCCGAGGCCGACGGACTCCCGGACCCGGTGTCCGCCCCCTTGATGTCATCCGAAGACGACTTGTCACCCCCACACCCGGTGAGCAATAGCGCCGCCGCGACAGTGAACGCGGCAGCAGTGGTCGTCAGAGCGCGGCGGGCCACGTTGGATCTCCCCCGGAGGTCGGCTGTGTGCAACGGGGAACGAAGCTATCAGGGGTGAGTAAGAGGCCCTGGAGTGGCCGTGGGGGATTGTGTGGGGGATGTGAGGAGTGCGGCGCGGTGCGCGGGGAGGGCGTGGAATCTGGGCGGTGGGCCGTCATGGCGGCGGTGGTGCAACTCGGGCCTAGCGGGCGGAAGGTGAGATATCCGGTGAACCGCGAGGTCTCAGTCCCGTATCCGTCCTGCCACGGCCTTCGACGCCTTTCGACGTCGCAAATCAGAGTTCATAAGATCTCTGTAGGCTCAGTACATCTCTCGCTACGTCTCTCGCCCCTCGCCCCCACCACTCACTCACCCGCCCCACCACACACAACCCAGGACACCCGCCATGCCGCGACGCCGCACCTCAAGCTCGTCAAGCTCGACGGGCAGGCCAACAGGCAGCTCGACGGGCAACTCGGCGGGCGGCTCGGCCGCCCCGAGGAACCGGACGCCCCAACCCGTCCGCATCCGGCGGCGCAGTTTCGGGGACTTCGTCAAGGCGTTCTTCGCCTTTGTCGCCCTTCTTGTCCTGGTCGTCGGGGTGCCCGGTGCGCTCGCCGTCACCATCGGGTGGCCACTGCCCAGTGGGGCGCCCAGTCTTGACTGGTTGCAGCGAGAGATCACCGTCACGACGTTCCTGCACATCCTGACCGTCGTCGTCTGGCTGGCCTGGGCGCAGTTCACCGCCTGTGTGCTGGTGGAGGTGAAGGCCGCGCTGTCCGGGGTCGGTGTTCCCGGGCGAGTGCCCGGCGCCGGGCCCAGTCAGATTCTTGCCCGGCAGCTCGTCGCCGCGCTGCTGCTCGTCGGTGCCACCGCCGCCAGCCTCACCCCGGGGCTGTCGAACCTCGGGCACAGCCTGGAGGGGAACCAGAAGCCGACCGTCGCCGCGGCCCAGGCGACCCCGGGGCTCTTCGCTCAGCAGCAGGAACAGGCCGCCAGCACCGCCGCCGCCCTCGCCGAGCAGGCCTCCCACGCGGCCGCGCACGCCGATGTCGGCAGCAACGCCAAGCAGCACGGCGACACGAAGTACTACCGGATCCAGCCGCCCGAGGGGCGTCATCACGACTCTCTCTGGGAGATCGCCCAGCGGCATCTCGGTGACGGGCGCCGGTACAAGGAGATCTACGAGCTCAACAAGGACCGGGTCCAGCCGGACGGTTCCAGGCTGTCCGAGGCCAGTCTGATCCGGCCCGGCTGGATCATGGAGATGCCCGGCGACGCGCACGGCGGCGACCTCGTCGAGGCGCCCGACGCCTCCGCCCACGCCTCCTCGCAGGCCCAGCAGCAGGTCCACGACTACGCCAAGTCCGGCGATCACGCCCAGGGCAGCCACGCCCAGGGCGGCGGTCACCACGCCCAGCAGGTCTCCCTGCCCGAACAGCGGCCCGCCTCCGACGGCGGTCAGCAGCACACCACCCCCGCTGCCTCCGCCACCTCCGAGTCCGGCAGCGCCTTCGGCCTGCCGCAGGCCCTCGTCGGCGCCCCCCTTCTCGCCGCCGGCCTCCTCGGCGCCCTCGGCCGGCGCCGCCGGCAGGCGCTGTGGCAGTCGGCGCTCGGTGCCGTCGGCGGGCGCCGCGGCATGGAACCGCCCACGCCGACCGGGGACGCCGCCGACGCGCAGGACGCCCTTCTCGTCGGCGCCGACCCCGAAGGCGTACGACTGCTGGACCGCTCGCTGAGGGGACTTGCCGCTCAGCTCGCCGGCGAGTCGCGCGCCCTGCCCACCGTCTACGCGGCCTGGCTCACCAACGGCGATCTGCACCTCCAGCTCGCCCAGCCCGCCGGAAAGCCCCCGGCGCCCTGGCAGCTCGGGCAGGACCAGACCTTCTGGATGCTCGCCCGCACGGACGCCGAGCGGTACGACGACGTCGACACCGCCGCTCCCTACCCGGGTCTCGTCAGCCTCGGCACGATGGACGACTCGCGGCTGCTGCTCAACCTGGAGTCGGTGCCCGGCATCGTCTCGCTGAGCGGCCGTGAGGCGGACCGGGCCGCCGTGTTCGCGTCCGTCGCCGCCGAACTCGCCACCAACGGCTGGTCGGACCGCATGACCATCACGCTCGTCGGGTTCGGCGAGGACCTCACCCCGCTCGCACCCAACCGGCTCCGCCACCTCGACGGCATCGACGACCTCATCGAGACCATGGAGGCCGAGACGCGGCAGCGCAGGGGGGCTCTCGGAGCCGCCGGGCACGATTCCGTCCTCACCGGTCGTACGGGGCCTGCCCAGCACACCCGTTGGGCCCCGCACCTCGTCCTCCTCGCCGCCCAGCCCTCCGCCGAGGACGCCGTGAAGCTCGCCGAACTCGCCGCCGACGCAAGCCGGTTGGGAATCGGCTACCTCGTCGGCACCGAGACGGGCGATCTGCCCGGCGCGGCCTGGGAGATGGAGGTCACCAGCCAGGGCAAGCTGCTCGCCCCGCTCCTCGGCCTCGAACTCGACGCCCAGCTCCTGCCGTTGGCCACCCAGCGCGCCGTCGTCGAGCTGTTCGTCGAGGCCGACCCGGACCGCGAGCCCGACGGGCCCACGCCCGCCCCGCCGTTCCTCGTCGACGTCAGCGAGCAGGGGCGGCCCGCGGTGTACGCGCGCCTCGTCGGGCCGTACGAGATCATCGGGCTCGAGACGCCGGACGGGGAGCGCAGCGCGCTGCTGCACGAGGCGCTCGCGCTGCTGCTTCTGCACCGCGAGGGTGTCCACCCGCGCGTGCTCGCATCCGCCCTGTGGCCGCGGGGAGTCACCGACGACGTGCGGGACGCGCTGCTGGAGCGGCTGCGGGTCTGGCTCGGTGCCGACCCGGACGGCAGCCCCCGGCTCACCGCCGACTCCACCGGACGGCTCGTGCTCGCCAAGTCCGTCGTGTCCGACCTGGACGTGCTGCGGTCGCTGTACCACGAGGCCACGCAGGGCAGGGGTGTCGACAGCCGTGCCGTGCGCGGGCGGTTGCTGACGGACGCGCTGGTGCTGGTGCGCGGCCCGCTGCTCGCCGACCGGCCCGAGGGGCGCTACCGCTGGCTCACCCACGAGATCATCGACGCCCAACTCCCGCTGCTCGTCGCGGACATCGGGCTCGCGCTGTCCGCGTTCCACCTGGAGAAGAACCGCGCGGAGAAGGCCATCGAGGCCCTGAGCGCCGCCCTCAACTCCGCGCCCGGCGACGAGCGGCTGTGGCACGAGCTGCTGCGCGCCACCCACGCCACCGGTGACACCGGCCGCCTCCAGACCCTCGCCGCCGACCTGGTGGGCCGCAGCGGTGCGCGCGGGCTGCCGCCGCGCACCGAGGCGCTCCTCGACGAGCTGCTGCCCTCGTGGCGCAGCGGCGCCGTCGCGGCCGGATGAGCACCGGGGGATGAGTACCGGGTTGCTGATCGCCGTCGCCGCCCTGTGGGGTGCGGCGACGGGGATGCTGCTGCCGAGGGCCGCCTACCGGTTCTCGGCGCCGTCGGGGGAGGCATGGCGGGAGCTGTGCCCGGGGGAGCATTCCATCAGCGGATGGATCGGGCGGGCCCGGTGCCCGCAGTGCGCGGGCGCCGTCTCGGCGGATGGCGCCGACACCGCCGTACCGAAGAGTCCGTACGGCCCGGCCACCCTCCCTCTCGCGACCAGCACCGCCCTCGTCTGTGCCGCGCTCGCCGCCGCCACCGGCACCCGGCCCGAACTCCTCGTCTGGTTGTTGCTCGCGCCCGTCGGGGTACTGCTGGCCGTCGTCGACTTCCGGGTGCAGCGGCTGCCCGATGTGCTGACGCTGCCGCTCGCGGGGGCCGCGCTCGTGCTGCTCGGGCTCACCGCGCTCGTGCCGGAGCACGCGGGTGACTGGCCGACCGCGCTGTACGGCGCCCTCGTGCTCGGTGCCGCCTTCTTCGTGCTGTTCCTGATCAACCCCGGCGGCATGGGCTTCGGCGACGTCAAGCTGGCGCTGGGTCTTGGCGCCGTCCTCGGGTGGTACGGCTGGCCGACGGTCATGCTGGGCACCTTCGCCGCGTTCCTGCTCGGGGCGCTGTACGGCGGCGCGCTCGTCGTCGTGCGGCGGGCCGGGCGCAAGACGGCCATCGCGTTCGGGCCGTTCCTGATCAGCGGAGCCTTCGTCGGGCTGCTGATCGGCGCCTACGCGGCCTGACGTCGGCCGGGCGGAACGCCTGGCGTAGGCTGGCTGAGTCCGTCCACAACCCTTGACGAAAGGGACGCCCCGGTGACCGAGAACGCCGACCTCCAGTCCGTCCTCGACCGTGCCGCCGCCGGTGGGCGGATCACCCCCGAAGAAGCGCTCGTCCTCTACCGCGACGCCCCGCTGCACGCGCTGGGCGCAGCTGCCGACGCCGTACGCCGTCGTAAGTACGCCGGCACCGAGCACATCGCGACGTACATCATCGAGCGCAACATCAACTACACGAACGTGTGCGTCACGGCGTGCAAGTTCTGCGCCTTCTACGCCGCCCCCAAGGACACCGCCAAGGGCTGGACGCGGGACTTGGACGACATCCTGCGGCGGTGCGCCGAGACCGTCGAGCTCGGCGGTACGCAGATCATGTTCCAGGGCGGGCACCACCCGGACTACGGCGTCGAGTACTACGAGAAGCACTTCGCCGCCATCAAGCAGGCCTTCCCGCAGCTCGTCATCCACAGCCTGGGGGCGAGCGAGGTCGAGCACATGGCGCGGATCTCGAAGGTCTCCGTCGAGGAGGCGATCCAGCGCATCCACGCCGCCGGGCTCGACTCCTTCGCGGGCGCGGGTGCGGAACTGCTGCCCGAACGCCCCCGCAAGGCCATCGCGCCCCTCAAGGAGAGCGGTGAGCGCTGGCTGGAGATCATGGAGACCGCGCACCGGCTGGGCGTCGAGTCCACCTCCACCATGCTCATGGGTACGGGCGAGACCAACGCCGAGCGCATCGAGCACCTGCGGATGATCCGTGACGTACAGGACCGGACGGGCGGCTTCCGGGCCTTCATCCCGTACACCTACCAGCCCGAGAACAACCACCTGAAGGGCCGCACGCAGGCCACGCTCTTCGAGTACCTGCGGATGATCGCCATCGCCCGGCTGTTCATGGACAACGTCCAGCACATCCAGGGCTCCTGGCTGACCACCGGCAAGGAGGTCGGCCAGCTGTCGCTGCACTACGGCGCCGACGACCTCGGCTCGATCATGCTCGAGGAGAACGTCGTCTCCTCCGCCGGCGCCAAGCACCGCTCCAACCGGCTCGAGATCATCGACCTGATCCGCAAGGCGGGGCGCGTCCCGGCCCAGCGGACGACGACGTACGAGCACATCGTCGTCCACGACGACCCGGCGAACGACCCCGTCGACGAGCGGGTCATGTCGCACATCTCGTCCACGGCGATCGCGGGCGGCACGGCACATCCCGAGCTGAAGCTGCTCGCCTCCAACTGACCGCGCCGTGCTGACGATTCACGCGGCCGACGAGGTCCGGTGCACCTGGGACGACCCGGCGCCGATCAAGGACGGTGCCGTTGCTGTCGAGGGGACGCGTGTTGCCGCGGTGGGCCCGCTCGCGGAGGTGCGGGAGCGGTTTCCCGGTGCACGGGTGCGCAGTTGGCCCGGTGTGCTGGGACCCGCCCGGCTTCACGACGGCCCGCTCCCGGAGGCTCCGTCCCCGCGCGAACGCATCCACGCCGTGCTGAAGTCGGGCGCGGTGGCGGTCCTGGAGCAGTACGTCGACACGCCTGAACTCCGCGCCGCAGCAGAGCGGAACGACGTGGTGGTCCTCCCGAGCTTCCTGCCGACGGCGATCAGGGAGACGGGCCGCGCCGACCTCGCCGTATTCGATGAGACGAGCGCCTGCATCGCGACGGTGTGCGCCGGGCGCCTGGTACACAGACGGCGGTAAAGGTCAGCCCGCGAACGCCTCCCCGAACGCCCCCGAACTCTGCGAAACACCACTGCAGTTGGTCGCCGCATCGTCAGACGCAGAGTCGTCGTCCTCGCACTGCTGATCCCGGAACGTCGACCACATCGACACCCAGGCGATCTCCTTCTCCTCGGAGAACTTCCGCACCTGCGCCGCATCCGACAGCGTGAACGTCTCGTTGTCGACGTCATTCACGCCGATCATCGAGGTCAGGGCCATGCCCTGCCACGCGCCCGCGTCGGACAGGCCGAAGACCTTCTTCAACTGGGTGTGGGCGGCCCTGGCCGAGGTGAGGGCGTAGTCGCCCATGTCGTCGTCGTACGACTCGCCGTAGTTCATGGTCATGAGGTCGACCGTGGAGACCTGCACGTCGTACTTGTTGGCCGACTCCAGCAGCGCCAGGCTGTCGGAGTCGAGGCCGGAGGGCATGACGGGCAGCGTGAAGGTCACCTCGAGGTCGCTGCGCTCCTTCTGCAGCAGAGCGATCGCCTCGGAGCGCAGGGCCACCGAGTCGGAGTCGGTCAGCTCGTCGCCCTCGATGTCGAAGTCGGCCTGGGCGGAACCGGCCGCGTCCAGCGCCTTCCCGTACGCCGCCGCCAGCTCGGTCGCGCTGTCGCAGGTCGCCGCCAGCTCCTTGCCGGAGGCCCCGCCGAACGAGACGCGGACCGTGGCGCCGTCCTCCTTGAGCTGCGAAATCCGGGACTTCACCGCCGAGTCGGAGAGCGCCTTCTCGTCGTTCCAGGTCGGCGTGCAGTCGCTGCCGTCGGCGATCACGAAGGCCAGGTTGTACGTCGTCGGGGAGCCGGCGGAGTCGTTGTCGGAGGCCTCGGTCGCGCTGACGTAGGGGGCGTACGAGGTGGTCGACCCGGCCTCCTCGGAGGGGGAGGAGCTCGACCGTTTCGGCGGCTTCGGCGCCGCGTCCGTGGTGCTGTCGGAGCTTGTGGAGCACCCCGCCGTGGCCAGGGCAAACAGACAGGTGAACCCGGCCGCCGGCTTCAGGAAACCCCGCATGGAACATGCACCCGCTCTCGTGTTTCTTTCGTGATTTCTGTCTCAGGCTTGAAACAAAGTCCCATTCAAAAGGAAAACGTCTCACACGAAGCCGCTGTTCATGAAAACGACCAACACACAGGAAACCCATGGGAGACATGGTGAGAACCGGGTTTATCGGACCGCTCAAACGGGACGTTCGACTCTTTCCTCCCTGCCTGGAGCTGCGCAGGTGTTCAGGGAATTTCATAGGTAAGAGACAGGTTAAGACGTTTCTCATATGCGCCTCACAAGAAGGCTGCTTTCGATCACATAAAGACTGCCTAATGTCCGGGGAATGCATTCCGAGCCTGCCATCGAAAACCGGGCGACCGACCGCGGTCGCCGCCGCAAACGCGGCAACGGCTCCGTCGAGGGGCCCGTGTTCGTCGACAACTCCGGCCGCCGCTCCAAGCTGCTGCGCCGCATCGGCCTCCTCGTCGGCGTCCTCTGCCTCGGCTACGCCGTCATCCTCGGCCTGGCCTTCATGGGCATCGGCACATCGGTCACCCCGTCCTCGCTGCTGCCCTTCGGCGGCGGCCGGTCGGGCCCCGGCAACGGCAACGCCCCCGGCGGCGAGAGGCCGCAGGGCGGCATCGGCAACCAGGTCGGCCGGCCCAGCGGCGCCCCCTCCGCGCTGCCCTCGGGCACCCCCACCCCGTCCTCGTCCGCGTCCGCCGCGGCCGCCAACTGACCGGAACGCAGACCGACATGACCACGACGACGTCCCAACGGGGCCGACGGCGGGCCCCCTCCCGTATCGAGCGGGCGGCGGGCAAGGCCGCGGCGTTGCAGAAACCGCGCGTCATCCTCGCCCTGCTGCTCCTGCTCGCGCTGACCAGCATCATGCTGCTGGACGGCTATCTGCGCGCGGAGGTCGGCGGCGACCAGAGGGTGCGCGACGGGGCCAGCTCCAGCAAGGTGCCCGACAAGATCCTCAACGGTGGTCCGATCCTGACCTTCCGGGGCGGGCAGGCCCAGACCATCTCGGTGCCGAACAAGACCATCGCCCTCACCTTCGACGACGGCCCGAACCCCACCTGGACCCCGCAGGTCCTCAAGATCCTGCAGAAGTACGACGTGCCCGGCACGTTCTTCCTGGTCGGCTCGATGGTCTCGCGCTACCCGAGCATCGTGAAGAACATGGTCGAGCAGGGCAACGAGGTGGGCATCCACACCTTCACGCACGTCGACCTGTCGTACCAGAGCGATGCCCGGATCACGCGCGAGATGACACAGACCCAGCTCGCGCTCGCGGGCGCGGCCGGCATCACGACCACGCTGTTCCGGGCCCCGTACTCCTCGGAGACGGACGCGATCGACAACTACAGCTGGCCCGTCTACAAGACGCTCGGCAAGGACGGCTACACCAGCGTCTTCGTCGACACCGACAGCGACGACTGGAAGAAGCCGGGCGTCTCGAAGATCGTCAGCTGGGCCACGCCGAAGAAGAACAAGGGCGCGTCGGTCCTCTTCCACGACGCGGGCGGCGAGCGCTCGCAGACGATCAAGGCGCTGCCCAAGTACATCGAGAAGATGCGGGCGAAGGGCTATACCTTCACCACCATCAGCGGCGTCATCGAGAAGGAGAACGCGAGCAGCCGGCAGTCGTCGGGTCAGCAGACCGGTGCCCCTGCGGGAACCGGAGCCGCGGGTGCCACGGGAGAGCAGCCGGGCGGCGTCCCCAACGGGCAGAGCACGCCGGGTGGTTCGGCGAGCGGCAGCGGTTCTGCGAACGGCAACGGTTCGGCGCGCGGCAACCTCCAGGCCGCCCACCGCACGGCGACCGGCACGACCCTGTACGAGGGCAAGGCGCTCGTCGCGGCCGTCGCCGTCGCCGAATGGGCCGTACCCGTGCTGTCGGTGGGCCTGATCGTCGTGGGCGTCGCCGTCATGGGGCGGTTCGGGATGATGCTGATCCTCGCCCGAAGGCACTACAGACAGCGCAACAAACGCCGGTTCAGCTGGGGACCACCGGTCACCACCCCGGTGAGCGTGATCGTCCCGGCGTACAACGAGAAGGAATGCATCGCCAACACCCTCAAGTCGCTGGCGCAGAGCACCCATCCGATCGAGATCATCGTGGTCGACGACGGCTCGACGGACAACACGTCCGAGATCGCGCGCAGCGCCGCCTACGAACTCGGCATGAACAACGTCCGCGTCATCCGCCAGGAGAACGCGGGCAAGCCGGCCGCCCTCAACAACGGTGTGCGCAGCGCCAGTTACGACATCGTCGTGATGATGGACGGCGACACCGTCTTCGAGGCGGACACCGTACGGCAGCTGGTGCAGCCCTTCGCCGGCCCCGAGGTCGGCGCGGTCGCCGGCAACGCCAAGGTCGGCAACCGGAACACGATGATCGGCGCCTGGCAGCACATCGAGTACGTGATGGGCTTCAACCTCGACCGCCGGATGTACGACCTGCTGCGCTGCATGCCCACCATCCCGGGCGCGATCGGCGCGTTCCGCCGCGACGCCGTGCTCCAGGTCGGCGGCATGAGCGAGGACACCCTCGCCGAGGACACCGACATCACCATCGCCATGCACCGCGCGGGCTGGCGGGTCGTCTACCAGGAGCACGCCAAGGCCTGGACGGAGGCGCCGGGTTCGCTCAAGCAGCTGTGGTCCCAGCGCTACCGGTGGTCGTACGGCACCATGCAGGCCCTCTGGAAGCACCGCAAGTCCCTTACGGACAAGGGTCCTTCGGGCCGCTTCGGCCGCGTGGGCATGCCGCTGGTCGTCATCTTCCAGATCGTCACGCCGGTCTTCGCGCCGCTCATCGACGTGTTCACCGCGTACTCGATGATCTTCGTCGACTTCACGGCGGCGCTGCTGGCGTGGCTTGCGGTGCTGGGAGTGCAGCTGCTGTGCGCGGCGTACTCCTTCCGCCTGGACCGGGAGAAGTACCGGTATCTGCTGATGATGCCGCTGCAGCAACTGGCCTACCGCCAGATGATGTACCTCGTCCTCATCCACTCCTGCATCACGGCCCTCACGGGCGGTCGCCTGCGCTGGCAGAAGCTGAAGCGGACCGGTGAGGTCGGGACGCCGGCGGGGGTGAGCTGAGATGGGTTCGCATCGCAAGGGTTCCGGTCGAGCGGCTGAACTGCTGGTGGACACAGCCCAGTTGCCGCAGGTGGACTCCCCGCCCCGGCTCAGGGTTGCTGCCGGTCGCGACCGCTACTTCGACACCCTCCGAGCCGTCGCCCTCGTCCGCGTCGTCACGTACCACACCTTCGGCTGGGCCTGGGCCGGCATGGTCTTCCCCTCCATGGGCGTCATGTTCGGCCTCGCCGGCACGCTCATGGCGAAGTCCCTGGAGCGCCCCGCACCCAAGGTGCTGAAGAGCCGCCTGCGCCGCCTCCTGCCCCCGTTCTGGTTCTGGGGCGTCTTCGTGGTCCTCGCGATGCTGATCCACGACTGGATGCCGGGCTGGCAGATCGTCTACTGGGTCGTGCCGCTCGGCGACCCACCGGGCAACGCATGGGGCGAGCAGGCCTGGGAGATCCTCTGGTACCTGCGCACCTACCTGTGGTTCGTCCTGCTGTCCCCGCTCCTGCTACGGGTGTTCCGGCTTGCCCCGATCCCCGTACTGGTCCTGTCCCTGGCACCGATCCTCGTCCTGAACTCCGTGTGGTCGGGCCCGGACAACCGCTTCGGCAGCGCCCTGTGGGACCTGTCGACGTACCTCTTCTGCTGGATCCTCGGCTTCGCGCACCGCGACGGTGTGCTCCAGCGGATGAAGCCGGCCCTGGTCGTCGTCCTCTCGTTCGCCGCGACGGGGTACGGCGGCTGGTACGCCTTCTCGCACCAGGCCGACTTCGGGACGTACGACCTCGACGAGAACCCGCTCGCCCAGGCCTTCTGGTCGGCCGGTTTCGTGATGCTGCTGATGTGGGCGAAGGCGTACTTCCGGATCGACCTCGCCTGGCTCACCCGCTTCCGGCGCACCGACCGGCTGGTCACGATCTTCAACGCGCGTGCCGTGACGATCTACCTCTGGCACGAGATCGCGCTGATCCTGGCCGTCCCGCTGATCGACCGTTTCTGGGACGTGCCCGCGTTCGAGAAGTACCTGCCGCTGGACAGCCAGTGGTTCATGTTCGGCATCGGCTGGGTCCTGATCGCGGTGTTCGTCCTGTTGTGCGGCTGGGTGGAGGACGTCGCGGCGAAGAAGAAGCCGAAGCTCCTCCCCTGAGCGGTCGGCAGCGGCCGTACTGCAAGAATGGCCGGGTGACCCGCGCTTCCCTGAACAAGCAGCCGCACGAAGTCGCCTCGATGTTCGACGACGTGGCGGAACGGTACGACCTGACGAACGACGTGCTGTCGCTCGGCCAGGACCGGGTGTGGCGCAAGGAGGTGGCCCGGGCGGTCGACGCCCGGCCCGCGCAGAAGATCCTGGACCTGGCCGCCGGCACGGCGACCTCGTCGCTGCCGTTCGCGCGCTCGGGCGCGTACGTCGTCCCCTGCGACTTCTCGCTCGGCATGCTCCAGGTCGGCAAGAAGAAGCACCCCTGGCTGCCGCTGACCGCCGGGGACGCGACGAAGCTGCCGTTCAAGGACGACACCTTCGACGCCGTCACGATCTCCTTCGGGCTGCGCAACGTGCAGGACTTCGACACGGCCCTGCGCGAGATGCACCGGGTGACCAGGCCCGGCGGCCGGGTGGTGATCTGCGAGTTCTCGCACCCGACCTGGGCGCCCTTCCGCACGGTCTACACCGAGTACCTGATGCGCGCCCTGCCGCCCGTCGCCCGCGCGGTCTCCTCCAACCCGGAGGCCTATGTCTATCTCGCCGAGTCCATCCGCGCCTGGCCCGACCAGCCCGCGCTGGCCGAGCACCTGCAGAAGGCCGGCTGGTCGAAGGTCGCGTGGCGCAACCTCACGGGCGGGGTCGTGACCCTGCACCGCGGGTTCAAGAAGGCCTGAGCCTCGGGTTCAAGAGGGCCTGAGCCGCTGCGTCACATCGCGCACCGGGTCACCTCGAACTCGTCTCCAGGCTCGTCGATCTCGCGCTGCAGCCCGCCTCCCGACGGCCTGGGGAGGCGCGGCTCCCGAACGCCTCCGCCGCCCTCTCCCTCGCCGAAGTCGAACCACACGTAGATCACGGAGTCCCGCGGCACCTCGGCATTGGGCTGCGGGTACTGCCGTACGACGTACTCGACCACGGTCTGGTGGAAGTCGGGCCGGTCCGGAGCGTTGACGAACAGGCCACTCGCCTCGGCCGTCTTGCGCGCGTCCATGGCCATCAGGCCGACCAGCCGTGGCACACGCACTTCGGGTGTTTTGGGTGTTATGCGCACAGATGTCACCCCCAGCGGTACTGGAAGGGTAACCGCCCGGGGCCGCCGTCCGGAAGCGTCAAGTGTCTTTCTGTAGCAGTCGTTTACTCTGCGTGACCGCCGTGCAGATCGAGCCGGAAACAGAGCGCGTCCTCTTCGAACCGCGGGTGCGGGAAGGTCTGCGCCAGCTCCATGCCGAGGCGCCGGGTGACCGCGACGGACCGCTCGTTCCCGGGCCTGACCATCGCCACGACGCCGCGGACGCCCGCCGCCCGGAGCCGTTCCAGCGTCATCTGCGCGGCGGCGATGGCGTACCCCTTGCCCCAGAACTCCCGCCCGAGCCGCCAGCCGATCTCGATCTCGCCGGTGGGGCCCCACTCCTGCGGCCATGGCTGGGCGCCCGTGAAGCCGATGACCCGCCCGGTCTCGTCGACCATGGTCCACAGGCAGAAGCCGAGCTCCGCGTCGTGCCGGCGCTGGCGGGCGGTGAGCTCCTCGTAGACGGAGAGCTCGGCGGACTTGCCGCCGTGGAACTCCATGACGTCCGGGTCGTCGAAGATCCGGTGCCAGGCGACGGCGTCCTCGTCGGTGGGGACGCGCAGCCGTACTACGGGGAGACCTCGGTTCACTGGGCAGCCCTTCAGCCGGGTGATCAATTCTGCTGAATAGACTGCCTGTGTCCAGTGCCGGTCGGCACGCAGTTTTCGAACTTGGGGAGATCCCGCCGTGACCGTCGAGACCGAGCCCCACTCCGAGCGCGCCTCCGATCCCTTCTCCGAGAACACCGCCGATGTGATCGTCGTGGGCGCAGGCCCGGCCGGCTCCACGACGGCGTATCACCTCGCCAAGGCAGGCCTCGACGTCCTCCTGCTGGAGAAGACCGAATTCCCGCGCGAGAAGGTCTGCGGCGACGGCCTGACGCCGCGCGCGGTCAAGCAGCTCGTGGCGATGGGCATCGACGTCTCCGAGGAGGCGGGCTGGCTGCGCAACAAGGGCCTGCGTATCATCGGCGGCGGCGTCCGCCTCCAGCTGGACTGGCCGGATCTCGCCTCCTTCCCGGACTACGGCCTCGTCCGCAAGCGCGACGACTTCGACGATCAGCTCGCCCGCAACGCCCAGAAGGCGGGCGCCCGGCTCTTCGAGCGCTGCAACGTCGGCGCCCCGATCATCGACGACCGCACCGGCCGCATCACCGGCGTCCACGCCAAGCTCGGCGAGGAGAAGCGCGAGGTCACCTTCCACGCGCCGCTGGTGGTGGCGGCCGACGGCAACTCCACCCGCCTCTCGCTGGCCATGGGCCTGCACCGCCGCGAGGACCGCCCGATGGGCGTCGCGGTCCGCACGTACTTCGAGTCGCCCCGCCACGAGGACGACTACCTGGAGTCCTGGCTGGAACTCTGGGACCGCCGCGGCCCCGGCGAGGACCGCCTCCTGCCCGGCTACGGGTGGATCTTCGGCATGGGCGACGGCACCTCGAACGTCGGCCTGGGCGTCCTGAACACCTCGGACTCCTTCAAGGAACTGGACTGGCGCGAGGTCCTGAAGGCCTGGTGCGCCTCCATGCCGGAGGACTGGGGCTACACCCCGGAGAACATGACCGGGCCCATCCGCGGCGCCGCCCTCCCCATGGCCTTCAACCGCCAGCCCCACTACACCAAGGGGCTGCTCCTGGTCGGCGACGCCGGCGGCCTGGTGAACCCCTTCAACGGCGAGGGCATCGCCTACGCCATGGAGTCCGGCCAGATCGCCGCCGACGTCATCGTCCAGGCCCACGCCCGCCCGACGCCCGCAAGCCGCGAACTGGCCCTGCAGCGCTACCCCCGCGTCCTCAAGGACACCTACGGCGGCTACTACACGCTGGGCCGCGCCTTCGTGAAGCTCATCGGCAACCCGAGGGTCATGAAGATCGCGACCCAGCGCGGCCTGACGCACCCCCTGCTCATGAAGTTCACCCTGAAGATGCTGGCCAACCTCACCGACCCGACGGGCGGCGACGCGATGGACCGCATCATCAACGGCCTGAGCAAGGTGGCACCGAAGGCCTGACGAACACCTCGCGGTCGCGAGGCATTTCAGGCACGACGATCTCTCCCGGGTGCCACAGTCACCCACTGCTGCTTGGCCGTCAGGCGCCCGATCACCCGGACCTCTCGCCCGGGCCCGGAGCGCCACGACGGCCCAAGCTCACCGTGGCCTCCGAACCGGCGGCGATCGCCGGGCTCCTCGTCGCCTTCATCGCCCTCCTCAAGAGCTGACGCCGGCGGGACGAGCCCGGCAGCGGCGACCGACGACAACGCCGCAGATGTGCGTGCCAGGGCCCGCGACGCCGAGCTGATCCGAAAGACACGCCCTAGCTGCCGAGCGCCTCGACGTTGGCGGCCCGGCGGGCGAACACCTCGTCGCGTCGGTCCGCCACCTGGCGGAGAGCGTCCTTGCGCTCGCGCTTGGAGAGCCGGTCCAGGTAGACGTGGCCGTTCACGTGGTCGGTCTCGTGCTCCAGGCACCGGGCGAAGTAACCCGTGCCCTCGATGACGACCGCCTCGCCGTCCTTGTCGAACCCGCGCACCACCGCCCGGTCCGGACGCGGTACGTCCATCACCGCGCCCGGCACGGACAGGCACCCCTCGCCCTCGTCCAGCAGCCGGCGCCCGGCGGGCTCGAGGGCGTCGAGGACCGGGTTGACGATGTGCCCGACGTGCCGGACCCCGTCGTCGTCCGGGCAGTCGTACACGAACAGCCGCAGATCGACGCCCACTTGGTTCGCCGCGAGCCCCGCTCCCTCGGCGATGTACATCGTCAGGAACATGTCGTCGATCAGGGCGGCGAGATCCGGCCCGAACTCGGTCACGTCCCGGCACGGCTTGTGCAGAACCTCTTCACCGACCTCGGTCACGCGCCGCACCTTCCCGCGCCGGGCCTCGGGCGCGAGCGGCGGATACGAGTCGACGGGCCTGCCTTGCACGAACACGCTCGGCATGACTGTTTCTCCTGTCTTGTGAGGATGCTGTGGCCGGGCGGGAAACCGGCTTCCGACCTCGGGAGCCCCTCCCTACCCTCCGTTACTCATGACAACAGAACACACGCATCAGCCCCAGCAGCAGACCGGCCACACCCGCAGACGGTTCCTGGCGGGAGCCGGGGGAGCGGCCGGCGCCCTCGCCTTATGGCCCGGCAGCGCAACCGCCGCCACGGGCAAGCGCGTCGCCGTCCTCGGCGGCGGCGTCTCCGGCCTCAGCGCCGCCCAGGAACTCGCCGAACGCGGCTACGCCGTCACCGTCTACGAGTACTACGACATCCTCGGCGGCAAGGCCCGCTCGATGGACGTCCCCGGCACGGCGAGCGGCGGCCGAAAGCCCCTTCCCGGCGAGCACGGCTTCCGGTTCTTCCCCGGTTTCTACCGGAACCTCCCGGACACGATGCGCCGCATCCCCTTCCCCGGCAACCCGGGCGGCGTCCGCGACAACCTCCGGGGCGCCACCGAGGAGTTGTTCGCCCGCAGCTCCGGCCGCCCGGATCTGCACTTCCCCCTCCGCCGGGCCACCACCCCGCCGGCCCCCGGCGACATCACCCCGTCCTGGATACGCGACCAGATCCTCTCCGTACTGGACCTCGCCACCCACCTCCCCGCCCACGAGGCCGCCTACTTCGCCGACCGCCTCCTGGTCCACCTCACGAGCTGCGACGCCCGCCGCGAGGACCAGTGGGAGAAGACCTCCTGGTGGGACTTCATCCGCGCCGAGGAGATGAGCGAGGAGTACCAGACCCTCCTCGGCATCGGCCAGACCCGCAACCTCGTCGCCACGCGCGCGGAAGTCGCCTCCACGCGCACCGTCGGCCGCATCATCATCGAGGCCCTGATCCTGTGGGGCCTGCTCGGCCGCGGTCTGGACGGCCCCGACGCCGACATCGACCGCGTCCTCAACGCTCCCACCAGCGAGGCGTGGATCGACCCCTGGGAGACCCACCTGCGCTCCCTCGGCGTCGAGTTCGTCCTCGGCACCCAGGTCAAGGAGGTCCTCTACGACGCCGGACGCATCTCCGGCGTACACGTCTCCGCCCGCGACGGCGGCCAGGACCGCACGGTCACCGCCGACCACTACGTTTCGGCACTCCCCGTCGAGCACGCACGCGTGACATGGGGCCCGGCCCTGCGCGCGGCCGACCCGCAGCTCGGCCGCTGCGACAAGCTGCAGACGGACTGGATGACCGGCGTGATGTTCTACCTGCGCACGCCCACCCCCGTCGTGCACGGCCACATCAACTGCCTCGACTCGCCCTGGTCGGTGACGGGCATCGGACAGGCCCAGTTCTGGGACGTAAGGGACTTCTCGCGCGACTACGGCGACGGACAGGCCCGCGACTGCCTGTCCGCGATCATCTCCGAATGGGACAAGCCCGGCATCCTGTACGGGAAGACGGCCAAGGAGTGCACCAAGGACGAGATCGTCGCCGAACTCTGGGCCCAGCTGAAGGACGGCCTCAACGACGCCGGCAAGACGACTCTCAGGGACGAGGACCGCCTCGGCTGGTTCATGGACCCGGCGGTGACGGGTCTCGGCGGCCCGAACCCGCAGAACCGCGAACAGCTCCTCATCCACCCCACGGGCACGCTCTACAACCGCCCTGCGGCGCGCACGGCGGTCCCGAACTTCTTCCTCGCCGGCGACTACGTCCGTACGGATGTGGACCTGGCGACGATGGAAGGCGCCAACGAGGCGGCACGACGTGCCGTCAACGCCCTCCTGGAGGCGGACAATTCGGGCGCCGAGCGGTGTGAGATCCGAGAGCTGTACCGGCCGCCCGAGATGGAGCCCCTCAAGCGCGTCGACGAGGTGCGCTACAAGCTGGGCCTGCCCAACACCTTCGACCTGGGGTAGCCCTCAGGGTGTGACGGAGGGCCGCTGCCCCCGAGCGGCTGCGGCCCTTCCGTGCGTCTGTGGTGCCGGGTTGTGTCAGAGCACCCGCACCGCGCCGGTCGGCGGGTCGTAGGACAGCGGCTTCTCGACGACACCGGTCGACGGGTTCTGCGCGCCGACGAACATGCCGTCACCCACGTACAGCGCCACGTGGTACGCGCTGCCCGCGCTGCCCCAGTAGAGGATGTCGCCCGGCTGCAGGTTGCTCAGCGAGACCTGGGTGCCGGCCGTCGACTGGTCCTGTGAGACGCGCGGCAGGCTGATGCCGACCTGCTTGAAGGCGGTCTGTATCAGGCCAGAGCAGTCCCACGAGTTGGGGCCGGTGCCGCCGGAGACGTAGGCGTCACCGACCTGGGCCTTCACGAAGGCGATGACCGCGGCGGCCGAACCGGTGGCCGTCGAGGAACTCGACGAGGCGGTCGACGTCGTGGAGGCGGCGAGGGTGGTCCGCTCGGAGCTGCGGGAAGCAGCCTGCTCGGCGGCGGCCTTGCGGGCGGCTTCGGCCTTCTTCTTGGCCTCGGCCTTCTTCTTCGCCTCTGCGAGGTCCGCCTTGGCCTGCTTCGCGGCCTTTGCGGCAGCTGCGTCACGCTCGGCCTGCAGCTGGTAGTTCGCGGCAGCCTGCTGTGTGGCGTCCGCGGACTGGGCGACCTGAGCGGCCAGATCGGCCGTCAGGGTGGGCAGTTGCAGGGTCTGCGTCGTCTCGGCAGCGCTCGCCGAGGCCGATGCGCCCGCCGCCGCCATGCTGAGGACGCCACCGGCAACTCCGGCGCGCACGGCGATGGAAGTCGTCGCGCTACGGCGGGGTTTCCGGTGGCTGCGTATGTGAGCGGTGTGGGACATGAGAACAACCGGTATCAGGGGCTCCTCCATACCTTCAAGAAACGTGTGCTGCGCCACAGTTGTTCAGTCGAGGCCCCAAATCCCCGGCATGGAGTTCCTTATTGACGCCGTAACGGACATTGCGGACGCAGCCCTTCAGGCCCTTGATCACGGTCTTTCGTCGGTACGCCCGAATTGCCCTCCGCCTACCATCGGTTGGGACAGTTGGCCAAGCCCCGTTCTCAGGCGCCCCTCATGGATGTGGCGGAGGTCACGCAACGGTCACAGGAGAAGCTGCGTCTCGCGTAAAGATCACGACCGGATTGCGACCGGGTCACGGCCCGGCCCCGCTCGTGAATGCGTGCACGCGTCCACACCGCGCTGCGCCCCTCCCTCTGATGTGTGAACGCGGTGCACTATCAGGACATCTCGTCCAACACCAATTTGCATGCAAGGGAAGTCTCTTGATATTGAGACGCCCCTCTCGAGCTGCGCCGACGAGCGAAAATGTCACCTCTGGTGATCACCTGGACGCTTCGGGTGCGAAGATCGCCGCTCATCCGACTTCATGATCGTTCGTCAGGTGGTGGAGATCACAAAGCTTGTGTAATACCCCGTGTCGCAGATCACAGAGCGGCGGGCATAGGATGCGAGGCAGTTGGGCTTGTGACCTGCTTCACATGTTCTCGATCTTCGCCGGGACGGGCGGGGTTGGAGAAACGTATGAGGTCGGTGTGAGTCCAACGCCATCGCCAGCAGTCAGTGCCGACTGAGAGGAGCGAGGAGCGGTGAACGCGTATGCGCCCATCCTCGTACTGGGAGCCCTCGGGGCAGGCTTTGCGATCTTCTCCGTGGTCATGGCCACGCTGATCGGTCCGAAGCGATACAACCGGGCCAAGCTCGAGGCCTACGAGTGCGGGATCGAGCCGACCCCCACGCCGGCCGGCGGCGGGCGCTTCCCCATCAAGTACTACCTGACGGCGATGCTCTTCATCGTCTTCGACATCGAGATCGTCTTCCTCTACCCCTGGGCCGTCACCTTCGACGCCCTGGGGATTTTCGGGCTCGTGGAGATGCTGCTCTTCGTGCTCACCGTCTTCGTCGCGTACGCGTACGTATGGCGGCGCGGCGGCCTGGAATGGGACTGAGGGGCCTTAACACATGGGACTCGAAGAAAAGCTGCCGAGCGGATTCCTGCTGACCACCGTCGAGCAGGCCGCGGGCTGGGTGCGCAAGTCGTCCGTCTTCCCGGCCACATTCGGACTCGCCTGCTGCGCCATCGAGATGATGACCACCGGCGCCGGCCGCTACGACCTGGCGCGCTTCGGCATGGAGGTCTTCCGCGGTTCGCCCCGCCAGGCGGACCTGATGATCGTGGCCGGCCGGGTGAGCCAGAAGATGGCGCCGGTGTTGCGCCAGGTCTACGACCAGATGCCGAACCCCAAGTGGGTGATCTCCATGGGGGTCTGCGCCTCCTCGGGCGGCATGTTCAACAACTACGCGATCGTCCAGGGCGTCGACCACATCGTCCCGGTCGACATCTATCTGCCCGGCTGCCCGCCACGGCCCGAGATGCTGATGGACGCCATCCTCAAGCTGCACCAGAAGATCCAGACCTCCAAGCTCGGCGTGAACGCCGAGGAGGCGGCCCGCGAGGCGGAGGAAGCGGCGCTCAAGGCCCTGCCCACGATCGAGATGAAGGGGCTGCTGCGGTGAGCGACGCGAACGGCACCAATGGAGCGTCGAACGGGGTCAACCCCGAGAAGGACCTCGGCGCCTCCAACCTCCCCGGCCAGCGCGGCGAGGGCGGCGAGGAGATCCGCGTCCAGCGCGGCATGTTCGGCGCCAACAACGGCGGCGACACCTCCGGCTACGGCGGCCTGGTCCGCTCGGTCCGCCTCCCGGGACCCGCGGCCCGCCCCTACGGCGGCTGGTTCGACGAGGTCGCCGACGAGCTGGAGGGCGCCCTGGAGGAGCAGGGACTGCTCCCCGACAACGCCATCGAGAAGACGGTCGTCGACCGCGGCGAGCTCACCTTCCACATCGAGCGCGAACACCTGCTGCGCGTCGCCCGCACCCTGCGTGACGACCCCGCCCTGCGCTTCGAACTCTGTACCGGCGTCAGCGCGGTCCACTACCTGCACGACAAGGGCCGCGAGCTGCACGCCGTCTACCACCTGCGCTCGATCACCCACAACCGGCTGATCCGCCTCGAAGTCAGCGCCCCGGACGCCGACCCGAAGATCCCGTCCCTGGTCTCGGTCTATCCCACCAACGACTGGCACGAGCGCGAGACCTACGACTTCTTCGGGATCGTCTTCGACGGTCACCCGGCCCTGACGCGGATCATGATGCCGGACGACTGGCAGGGCCATCCGCAGCGCAAGGACTACCCCCTCGGCGGCATCCCCGTCGAGTACAAGGGCGCCCAGATCCCGGCTCCGGACCAGCGGAGGTCGTACTCGTGAGCACGCAGTCAGCATCCGCGGCCTCTGCCGCTTCGGCGCGCGAGACCACCGAGGGCACCGTATACACGGTCACCGGTGGCGACTGGGACGAGGTCGTCCAGTCCGCGGCCCGCGCAGACGACGAGCGCATCGTCGTCAACATGGGTCCCCAGCACCCCTCCACCCATGGAGTGCTCCGCCTGATCCTGGAGATCGACGGCGAGACGGTCACCGAGGCCCGCTGCGGCATCGGCTACCTGCACACCGGCATCGAGAAGAACCTCGAGTTCCGCACGTGGACGCAGGGCACCACGTTCGTGACGCGCATGGACTACCTGACGTCCTTCTTCAACGAGACCGCCTACTGCCTCGCCGTCGAGAAGCTCCTCGGCATCGAGGACCAGATCACCGAGCGGGCCGAGATCATCCGGGTGCTCCTGATGGAGCTGAACCGGATGTCCTCGCACCTGGTGTGCATCGCCACCGGCGGCATGGAACTCGGCGCCACCACGATCATGATCTACGGATTCCGTGATCGTGAAATGATTCTCGACATCTACGAGCTCATCACGGGCCTCAGGATGAACCACGCGTACATCCGCCCCGGCGGACTCGCGCAGGACCTGCCGCCCGGTGCGGTGGACCACATCCGCGAGTTCGTGAAGAAGATGAAGAAGAACCTCCCGGAGTACGACAAGCTCGCCACCGGGAACCCCATCTTCAAGGCCCGTATGCAGGACGTCGGCTATCTCGACCTGGCCGGCTGCATGGCCCTCGGCGCCACCGGCCCGATCCTGCGCTCCACCGGCCTGCCGCACGACCTGCGCAAGACGCAGCCGTACTGCGGCTACGAGACGTACGACTTCGACGTCCCGACCGCCGACTCCTGCGACTCCTACGGCCGCTTCCTGATCCGCCTGGAGGAGATGCGCCAGTCGCTCAGGATCGTCGAGCAGTGCCTGGACCGGCTGCAGCCCGGCCCGGTCATGGTCGCCGACAAGAAGATCGCCTGGCCTGCCCAGCTCGCCCTGGGACCGGACGGGCTCGGCAACTCCCTCGACCACATCAAGAAGATCATGGGCACCTCCATGGAGGCCCTGATCCACCACTTCAAGCTGGTCACCGAGGGCTTCCGCGTCCCGCCGGGACAGGCGTACGCGGCCGTCGAGTCGCCCAAGGGCGAGCTCGGGGTGCATGCCGTGTCCGACGGCGGCACCCGCCCCTACCGGGTCCACTTCCGTGACCCGTCCTTCACCAACCTGCAGGCCATGGCGGCGATGTGCGAGGGCGGCCAGGTCGCCGACGTCATCGTCGCTGTCGCGTCCATCGACCCCGTGATGGGAGGCGTCGACCGGTGACCACCAGTTCTTCGGAGCGGGGCGTCAGCCTGGGCATGCCCGAACTGCCCGCGCCCGCCTACCCGGACGACGTCCGAGCCCGGCTCGAGGCGGACGCGCGCGAGCTGATCGCCCGCTACCCCGACTCCCGCTCGGCGCTCCTGCCGTTGCTGCATCTCGTGCAGGCGGAGGAGGGCCATGTCACGCGCACCGGGATGCAGTTCTGCGCGGACGTGCTGGGCCTGACCACGGCCGAGGTGACCGCGGTCGCCACCTTCTACACCATGTACCGGCGCAAGCCGTCCGGTGACTACCAGGTGGGCGTCTGCACCAACACCCTGTGCGCGGTGATGGGCGGTGACGCGATCTTCGAGGAGCTCCAGGAGCACCTGGGCGTCGGCAACGGTGAGACCACCGACGACGGCAAGGTCACCCTGGAGCACATCGAGTGCAACGCGGCCTGCGACTTCGCGCCGGTCGTGATGGTCAACTGGGAGTTCTTCGACAACCAGTCCCCCGCCAGCGCCAAGCGCCTCGTCGACGACCTGCGCGCGGGACGGCCGGTCGAGCCCACGCGCGGTGCGCGCCTGTGCACCTTCAAGGAGACCGCGCGGATTCTGGCCGGCTTCCCCGACGAGCGGCCAGGGGCCGTCGAGGAGAGCGGCAGTGCGGGACCGGCGTCGCTGGTGGGCCTTCGCCTGGCAAGGGGAGAGGCCGCACCCGCGCGCGTGGTCCATCCGCGGGACGGCGGCCCGCATCAGGACGAGCCGCAGGACAGGGCAGTGCACGAGCCGTCACCGACCGAGCACCTGAGCTCACACGATGCGCCGCAGGACACGTCGGCCTCCGACCCAGCCCACCCGGCAGGGCCTACCGCCGAGGAGGGGGAGTGATGACCTTGGCACCCGAGCTGAAAGACACCAGCCCCGAGAAGCTGCTCGCACCGGTGCTGTCGGCCTTCTGGGACGAGGACAGGTCCTGGACGCTGGACGTCTACCGAAGGCACGAGGGATACGAGGGGCTCCGCAAGGCGCTCGCGATGTCCCCGGACGACCTGATCGCGTACGTCAAGGACTCCGGGTTGCGTGGCCGGGGCGGCGCGGGATTCCCCACGGGAATGAAATGGCAGTTCATTCCCCAAGGGGATGGAAAGCCGCACTATCTAGTTGTCAACGCCGACGAGTCGGAGCCCGGAACCTGCAAGGACATCCCGCTCCTCTTCGCGAACCCACATAGCCTCATCGAGGGCATTGTCATCGCGTGTTATGCCATCAGGTCGTCGCATGCCTTCATCTATCTGCGTGGTGAAGTCGTCCCTGTTCTGCGGCGGTTGCACGAGGCCGTGCGCGAGGCCTACGAGGCCGGCTACCTCGGCGAGAACATCCTGGGCAGCGGCCTGAATCTCCAGCTCACCGTGCACGCCGGCGCCGGCGCGTACATCTGCGGTGAGGAGACCGCACTGCTCGACTCGCTCGAAGGCCGCCGGGGTCAACCGCGGCTCCGTCCCCCCTTCCCTGCGGTGGCGGGCCTCTATGCGTGCCCGACTGTTGTGAACAACGTCGAGTCGATCGCGTCGGTTCCCGCGATTCTGCATCGGGGCAAGGAATGGTTCCGGTCGATGGGCAGCGAGAAGTCCCCGGGCTTCACGCTCTACTCGCTCAGCGGTCATGTCGCGAGCCCCGGCCAGTACGAGGCCCCGCTCGGCATCACGCTGCGCCAGCTCCTCGAGATGAGCGGTGGCATGCGGCCGGGCCACCGCCTCAAGTTCTGGACGCCGGGCGGTTCTTCGACGCCGATGTTCACCGACGAGCACCTCGACGTACCCCTTGACTACGAGGGTGTGGGCGCCGCCGGTTCCATGCTGGGCACCAAGGCCCTGCAGTGCTTCGACGAGACGACCTGCGTCGTCCGCGCCGTCACCCGCTGGACCGAGTTCTACGCCCACGAGTCCTGCGGCAAGTGCACGCCGTGCCGTGAAGGGACGTACTGGCTCGTGCAGTTGCTGCGCGACATCGAGGCCGGCAAGGGCGTGATGTCCGACCTCGACAAGCTGAACGACATCGCCGACAACATCAACGGCAAGTCGTTCTGCGCCCTCGGCGACGGCGCCGCCTCGCCGATCTTCTCCTCGCTCAAGTACTTCCGTGAGGAGTACGAGCAGCACATCACGGGCCGCGGGTGCCCCTTCGACCCGGCCAAGTCGACGGCCTGGGCCGACCGCACGGAGGTGAACGCATGACGGTGACCACGAGCGCTCCCTCGGGTGGGGGAGAGGCGGCGGTCCCGCCGGAAGATCTCGTCTCGCTGACGATCGACGGCGCCGAGATCAGCGTGCCCAAGGGCACCCTGGTCATCCGGGCCGCCGAGCAACTCGGCATCGAGATCCCCCGGTTCTGCGACCATCCCCTGCTCGACCCGGCCGGTGCCTGCCGCCAGTGCATCGTCGAGGTCGAGGGCCAGCGCAAGCCGATGGCGTCCTGCACCATCACGTGCACGGACGGCATGGTGGTGAAGACCCACCTCACCTCGCCGGTCGCCGAGAAGGCCCAGCACGGTGTGATGGAGCTTCTCCTTATCAATCACCCCCTGGACTGCCCGGTCTGCGACAAGGGCGGCGAGTGCCCCCTGCAGAACCAGGCCATGTCCCACGGCCAGGCCGAGTCCCGCTTCGAGGGCAGGAAGCGGACGTACGAGAAGCCCGTCCCGATCTCCACGCAGGTGCTGCTCGACCGTGAGCGGTGCGTGCTCTGCGCCCGGTGCACCCGGTTCTCCAACCAGATCGCGGGCGACCCGATGATCGAGCTGCTGGAGCGGGGCGCGCTTCAGCAGGTCGGTACCGGTGAGGGCGACCCCTTCGAGTCGTACTTCTCCGGCAACACCATCCAGATCTGCCCGGTCGGCGCGCTCACCTCGGCGGCGTACCGATTCCGCTCCCGGCCCTTCGACCTGGTGTCCTCGCCGAGCGTGTGCGAGCACTGCTCCGGCGGCTGCGCCACCCGCACCGACCACCGGCGCGGCAAGGTCATGCGGCGCCTCGCGGCCAACGACCCCGAGGTCAACGAGGAGTGGATCTGCGACAAGGGACGGTTCGCCTTCCGGTACGCGCAGCAGCGCGACCGGCTCGAGACGCCGCTGGTGCGCAACGCCGAGGGTGAACTGGAGCCCGCCTCCTGGCCGGAGGCGTTGCAGATCGCCGCTCAGGGCCTGCTCGCCTCGCGCGGCCGCACCGGCGTCCTGACCGGCGGTCGCCTGACCGTCGAGGACGCCTACGCGTACAGCAAGTTCGCGCGCGTGGCGCTCGACACGAACGACATCGACTTCCGCGCGCGCGTGCACGGCGGCGAGGAGGCCGACTTCCTTGCCGCGCGGGTCGCCGGACGCGGACGTGACCTCGACGGTACGGGCGTCACATACGCCTCCCTGGAGAAGGCACCCGCCGTCCTGCTGGTCGGGTTCGAGGCCGAGGAGGAGGCGCCCGGCGTCTTCCTGAGGCTGCGCAAGGCCTGGCGGGGGCACGGGCAGAAGGTGTTCTCGCTGGCCACGCACTCCACGCGCGGTCTGGAGAAGGCCGGCGGCATGCTGCTGCCGGCGGCGCCCGGCACCGAGACCGAGTGGCTGGACGCGCTCGCGAGCGGGGTCGGACTGGAGGAGCCCGGCGGGCAGGCCGCTCAGGCGCTGCGTGCCGAGGGCGCGGTGATCGTCGTCGGCGAGCGGCTGGCCGCGGTGGCGGGCGGGCTGACCGCCGCCGTACGGGCCGCGTCCGCGACCGGCGCCCAGCTGGTCTGGATCCCGCGGCGGGCCGGTGAGCGCGGCGCCGTCGAGGCGGGCGCGCTGCCGTCGCTGCTGCCGGGCGGACGCCCGGCCACCGACCCACGCGCGCGTGACGAGGTCGCCGCCGTCTGGGGCCTCGCCGAACTCCCGCACCGCTACGGCCGCGACACGAGCCAGATCGTCGAGGCCGCCGCCTCCGGTGAGCTGCAGGCGCTGCTGGTCGCGGGCGTCGAGGTCGCCGATCTGCCCGACCCGGCACGCGCGCGTGAAGCACTTCACGAGGCGGGCTTCGTGGTGTCGCTGGAACTGCGCCCCAGTGAGGTCAGCGAGCACGCCGACGTGGTGCTTCCCGTCGCCGCGGTCGCCGAGAAGGCAGGCACCTTCCTCAACTGGGAGGGCCGGGTGCGCTTCTTCGAGGCCGCGCTCAAGCCCGACCAGATGACCCGTCACCTCGCGCCGACCGACGCGCGCGTGCTGCAGATGCTGGCCGACGCCATGGACGTACACCTGGGTCTGCCGGATCTGCGCACCGTACGCGCGGAGATCGACCGGCTCGGTCCCTGGGACGGACCGCGCGCCACCGAACCCCTGGAGACTGCCGGCCACTTGCCGCGGCCCGCCGCCGGAGAGGCCGTACTGGCCGGGCACCGGCTGCTGCTCGATCAGGGCGTCCTCCAGCAGGGCGACGAGGCGCTCGCCGGAACCCGGCATGCCGCCCACGCGCGCGTGTCGGCCGCGACGGCCGCCGAAGCCGGCGTCAAGGACGGCGACCTCATCGCCGTGACCGGTCCCTCGGGGGCGGCCGCACTCCCGCTGCAGATCACCGAGATGCCCGACCGCGTGGTCTGGCTCCCGCTGAACTCCGTCGGCAGGGGCGTCGCCTCCGACACGGGGGCGCTGCCCGGCGCCCTCGTCCGCATCGGCCCGGCGACGCCCGTCGGCGCGGCCCCCGAGGAGGTGGAGGCATGAGCCCGTACCTCGCCGCTGAAGACCTCTCGATGTTCGGCCGTGACCCGTGGTGGCTGGTGGTCGTCAAGGCGGTGTTCTGCTTCGCCTTCCTGATGGTGACCGTGCTGTTCTCCATCGTCTGGGAGCGCAAGGTCGTCGCCTGGATGCAGCTGCGCATCGGCCCCAACCGGCACGGCCCCTGGGGCATGCTCCAGTCGCTCGCCGACGGCATCAAGCTGATGCTCAAGGAAGACATCATCGTCAAACGCGCGGACAAGGTGGTCTACGTCCTCGCACCGATCGTCGCGGCCATCCCGGCCTTCATGGCGATCGCGGTGATCCCCTTCGGCCCGGCCGACAACGAGATCTCCATCTTCGGCACCCGCACCACGATGCAGCTCACCGACCTGCCGATCGCAATGCTCTTCATCCTCGCGGTCGCCTCGGTCGGCATCTACGGCATCGTCCTTGCGGGTTGGAGTTCCGGATCCACCTACCCGCTGCTGGGCGGCCTCCGCTCCTGCGCGCAGATGATCTCGTACGAGATCGCGATGGGCGCGGCCTTCGCCTCCGTGTTCCTCTACTCGGGGTCGATGTCTACGTCGACGATCGTCGAGCAGCAGCACGACCGCTGGTACATCCTGCTGCTGCCGGTCTCCTTCATCCTCTACATCGTGACGATGGTGGGCGAGACCAACCGCGCCCCCTTCGACATGCCGGAGTCCGAGGGCGACCTGGTCGGCGGCTTCAACACCGAGTACTCGTCGATCAAGTTCGCGATGTTCATGCTCGCCGAGTACGTCAACATGGTGACGGTCTCGGCCGTGTCGGCCACGCTCTTCCTCGGCGGCTGGCGGGCCCCCTGGCCGATCAGCACCTTCTGGGAGGGCGCCAACCACGGCTGGTGGCCGCTGCTCTGGTTCGTGATCAAGGTACAGCTGCTGCTGTTCTTCTTCATCTGGCTGCGCGGCACGCTCCCGCGCGTCCGCTACGACCAGCTGATGAAGCTCGGCTGGAAGGTCCTCATCCCGGTCTCCGTGGTCTGGCTGATGCTGGTCGCGACCGTCCGGGCACTGAGGAACGAGAACTACGACTTCGCCGACATCGCCCTCTACATCGGCGGCGGCGTCCTCGCCCTGCTTCTCCTGTCCTTCGTCGCCGACATGTTCCGCGAGAAGGCGAAGGAGACCGAGCAGGCCGTCGAGGAACCCGCCGGATTCGACCCGATGGCGGGTGGATTCCCCGTACCTCCGCTACCGGGGCAGGAGTTGCCGGCGGTGCCGAGGCGCCGTCCGCGACGCGAGCGGGAGCTCATTGTCAGTGGTGGGTCGGATACTGCCAGTGACGGATCTTCGGATGGAAAGGAGGCGTCCGATGGCTGAGGAGCCCAAGGAGACCAAGCCCGGTTTCATGAATCCCGTGGCCGGCTTCGGCGTGACCTTCAAGGCCATGTTCAAGAAGCGGCTGACCGAGCAGTACCCGGAGCAGCAGAAGACCACTGCCCCCCGGTTCCACGGACGGCACCAGCTCAACCGCCATCCGGACGGCCTGGAGAAGTGCGTCGGCTGCGAGCTGTGCGCCTGGGCCTGCCCCGCCGACGCCATCTACGTGGAGGGCGCGGACAACACCGACGAGGAGCGCTACTCGCCGGGCGAGCGGTACGGCCGCGTCTACCAGATCAACTACGCCCGCTGCATCCTGTGCGGCCTGTGCATCGAGGCGTGCCCCACCCGCGCGCTGACGATGACCAACGAGTTCGAACTGGCCGACAGCAGCCGCGCCAACCTCATCTACACCAAGGAGCAGCTGCTCGCCGGCCTCGAGGAGGGCATGGTCGACAGCCCGCACGCCATCTACCCGGGGATGGACGAGCAGGACTACTACCGGGGACTGGTGACGGAGGCCGCGCCCGGCACCGAGCCCCAAGTCGCCGTCTCCAAGGGCGAGAAGCCTGACGAAGAGGAGGTGCAGGCATGAGCAACCTCGCCGCCTACTCCACCTCCACCGGAGAGGCCTTCCAGTTCTGGGTCCTCGGCACCGTGGCCGTGATCGGCGCCCTGGCCACCGTATTCATGAAGAGGGCCGTGCACAGCGCACTGTCGCTGGCCGGCACCATGATCATCCTGGCGATCTTCTACCTCGCCAACGGCGCCTACTTCCTGGGCATCGTGCAGATCGTCGTCTACACCGGCGCGATCATGATGCTGTTCCTGTTCGTGGTGATGCTCGTCGGCGTGACGGCCGCGGACTCGCTGAAGGAGACCATCAAGGGCCAGCGCTGGCTGGCCCTGCTCTGCGGCCTCGGCTTCGGCATCCTGCTGTTCGCCGGGATCGGCAACGCCTCCCTCAGCGAGTTCAACGGCCTGAGCGAGGCGAACGCCCACGGCAATGTGGAGGGTCTCGCGACCCTCATCTTCACCAAGTACGTCTTCGCCTTCGAAATCACCGGCGCCCTGCTGATCACGGCCGCCGTCGGTGCCATGGTGCTCACGCACCGCGAGCGCACCGAGCGCGCCAAGACGCAGCGCGAGCTGTCCGAACAGCGCGTCCGCGAGGGCAAGCACGTGCCGCCGCTGCCGGCGCCCGGCGTGTACGCCCGGCACAACGCGGTGGACATCGCGGGCCTGCTGCCCGACGGCACCCCGTCCGAGCTCACCGTCAGCAAGACGCTGCGCGAGCGCGGCCAGATCCGTGACGTGTCCGCCGAGGCACTCAACGACCTGCGGGCGCTGGAGCAGCGCGCGGAGGAGCGACTGGAGCGGACCGAGATCGAGCCCGCCACCTTCAAGCGTGAGGAGGCGTCGAAGTGAACCCGGTCAACTATCTCTATCTGTCCGCCCTGTTGTTCACGATCGGCGCGACGGGCGTGCTGATCAGGCGCAACGCGATCGTCGTGTTCATGTGCATCGAGCTGATGCTGAACGCCTGCAACCTCGCGTTCGTCACCTTCTCCCGGATGCACGGCAATCTCGACGGCCAGATCATCGCCTTCTTCACGATGGTCGTCGCCGCCGCGGAGGTCGTGGTCGGGCTCGCGATCATCGTGTCCCTGTTCCGTTCCCGCCACTCGGCCTCGGTCGACGACGCCAGCCTGATGAAGCTCTGAGGGGTCGCTGAATCGTGGAGAACCTGATTGCGCTGCTGGTGGCGGCGCCACTGCTCGGAGCGGCCGTACTGCTGTGCGGCGGCCGGCGGCTGGATGCCGTCGGCCACTGGATCGGCACGGTCCTCGCCGGCGCCTCCTTCGTCATCGGCGTCGTCCTCTTCGCCGACCTGCTCGGCAAGAACGCCGAACACCGGACCCTGATCCAGCACCTGTGGACCTGGATTCCGGTCGAGAGCTTCCAGGCGGACGTCACCTTCCGCCTCGACCAGCTGTCGATGACGTTCGTCCTGCTGATCACCGGCGTCGGCTCGCTGATCCACCTGTACTCGGTCGGGTACATGGAGCACGACGAGCGCCGCCGCCGCTTCTTCGGCTACCTGAACCTGTTCCTCGCGGCGATGCTCCTGCTCGTCCTCGCCGACAACTACCTGCTGCTGTACGTCGGTTGGGAAGGCGTCGGCCTGGCGTCCTACCTGCTGATCGGATTCTGGCAGCACAAGCCCAGCGCGGCCACGGCGGCCAAGAAGGCCTTCCTGGTCAACCGCGTCGGCGACATGGGCCTGTCCATCGCCATCATGCTGATGTTCGCGACGTTCGGGACCTTCGCCTTCGGGCCGGTGTTCGACAGCGTCGGCGACACCAGCGAGGGCAAGCTCACCGCCATCGGCCTGATGCTCCTGCTCGCCGCCTGCGGCAAGTCCGCCCAGGTGCCGCTGCAGTCCTGGCTCGGGGACGCGATGGAGGGCCCGACCCCGGTCTCGGCCCTCATCCACGCCGCGACGATGGTGACCGCGGGCGTCTACCTGATCGTCCGCTCCGCCGCCGTCTTCAACGCCGCGCCCGACGCGCAGCTGGCGGTCACCGTGGTCGGCGCCGTCACGCTCCTGTTCGGTGCGATCGTCGGTTGCGCGAAGGACGACATCAAGAAGGCGCTGGCCGGCTCGACCATGTCGCAGATCGGCTACATGGTCCTTGCCGCGGGCCTCGGCCCCATCGGCTACGTCTTCGCGATCATGCACCTGGTGACGCACGGCTTCTTCAAGGCCGGGCTCTTCCTCGGCGCCGGTTCGGTCATGCACGGCATGAACGACGAGGTCGACATGAGGAAGTACGGCGGCCTCAGGAAGTACATGCCGGTCACGTTCATCACGTTCGGCCTCGGCTACCTCGCCATCATCGGCTTCCCGGGCCTGTCCGGCTTCTTCTCCAAGGACAAGATCATCGAGGCGGCCTTCGCGAAGGGCGGCACCGAGGGCTGGATCCTCGGCGGCGCGGCCCTGCTGGGCGCGGCCATCACGGCGTTCTACATGACGCGCGTGATGCTGATGACGTTCTTCGGCGAGAAGCGCTGGCAGCCCGACGAGCACGGGCACGAGCCGCACCCGCACGAGTCCCCGAAGGTCATGACGATTCCCATGATCGTGCTGGCCGTCGGCTCGGTCTTCGGCGGCGCGTTCTTCAGCATCGGCGACCGCTTCATGCACTGGCTGGAGCCTGTCACCGGCCACAGCGAGGGCGACTCCCCGCTCAATGCGGCGACGGTCACCGGCGCGACCATGGTGTGCCTGCTCATCGGCGTCGGCATCGCCTACGCCCAGTACGGCCGCCGCCCCGTCCCGGTCGTCGCCCCGCGCGGCTCGCTGCTCACCCGGGCCGCCCGCCGCGACCTGCTGCAGGACGACTTCAACCACGTCGTCCTGGTCCGCGGCGGCGAACACCTCACGCGCTCCCTGGTGTACGTCGACCACACCCTGGTCGACGGCGTCGTCAACGGCACGGCGGCATCGGTCGGGGGCCTATCCGGACGGATGCGCAAGCTGCAGAACGGCTTCGCGCGGTCGTACGCGGTCTCGATGTTCGGCGGTGCGGCGGTCCTCATCGCCGCGACCCTGCTGATGAGGGCGGTCTGATACCGATGTCCTTTCCTCTGCTGACAGCGACGGCGGTGCTCCCGGCGATCGGGGCGATCGCCACGGCCGCCGTGCCGGCCGCGCAGCGCACCGCCGCCAAATGGCTCGCGCTGATCGTCTCGCTCGCCACCCTCGTCCTCGCGATCACCGTCCTGGTCCGCTTCGACCCGGACGGCGGGCGCTACCAACTCACCGAATCCCACGCCTGGATCGCGGACTTCGGGGTCCGGTACGAACTGGGCGTGGACGGCATCGCGGTGGCGCTGATCGCGCTGACCGCCCTGCTGATCCCGTTCATCATCCTCGCGGGCTGGCACGACGCCGACCCACTGGAGACCGGAAGCAAGCGGTGGCGGCCGACGCAGGGCTTCTTCGCCCTGATCCTCGGCGTCGAGGCGATGGTGATCATCTCCTTCGAGGCCACCGACGTCTTCCTCTTCTACATCTTCTTCGAAGCCATGCTGATCCCGATGTACTTCCTCATCGGCGGCTTCGGAGACCGTGCCCACGAGCACGGCGAGGAGGCGGCGTCGACCCAACGGTCGTACGCGGCCGTGAAGTTCCTCCTCTACAACCTGGTCGGCGGCCTCATCATGCTGGCCGCGGTGATCGGCCTGTACGTGGTCGCCGGGAACTTCAGCCTCCAGGCGATCGCCGAGGCCCGCGCCAACGGCTCACTGCACATGGCGACGAACACCGAACGCTGGCTGTTCCTCGGCTTCTTCTTCGCCTTCGCGGTGAAGGCGCCGCTGTGGCCGCTGCACACCTGGCTGCCCAACGCCATGCAGGAGTCCACCGCCCCGGTCGCCGTCCTCATCACGGCGGTCGTCGACAAGGTGGGCACCTTCGCGATGCTCCGCTTCTGCCTCCAGCTCTTCCCGGAGGCGTCGAAGTGGGCGACGCCCGTGATCCTTGTACTCGCCCTGATCAGCATCGTCTACGGGGCGCTGCTGGCCGTCGGCCAACGGGACATCAAGCGGCTGGTGGCGTACGCGTCGATCTCGCACTTCGGCTTCATCATCATGGGCATCTTCGCGATGACCAGCCAGGGCCAGTCCGGCGCGACGCTCTACATGGTCAACCACGGTATTTCCACCGCCGCGTTGATGCTGGTGGCGGGCTTCCTGATCTCCCGGCGCGGCTCGCGGCTCATCGCCGACTACGGCGGTGTGCAGAAGGTCGCCCCGGTGCTCGCCGGCACGTTCCTGATCGGCAGCCTGGCAACCCTGTCGCTCCCCGGTCTCGCGCCGTTCGTGAGTGAGTTCCTGGTCCTGGTCGGCACGTTCACGCGCTATCCGGCGATCGGGATCATCGCGACGTTCGGCATCGTGCTCGCCGCGCTCTACACCCTCGTCCTCTACCAGCGGACGATGACGGGCCCGGTGAAGCAGGAGGTTTCCGCGATGCCGGACCTCAGGGCCCGTGAACTCGTGGTTGTCGCCCCGCTGATCGTGCTGCTGATCTTCCTGGGCGTCTACCCGAAGCCGGTCACCGACATCGTCAACCCGGCGGTGAAGTCGACCCTGTCCGACGTACACAAGAAGGACCCCAAGCCCTCGGTGGAGGCGGCCAAGTGAGCGCAACAGCCGTCCACAGCCTGTGGACAACGGCGGCAACCGCGGCCGATCCGATCTCCAAGATCGACGCGCCGAAGATCGAATACGGGCAACTGTCGCCTACCTTGATCGTCGTGGGCGCGGCGATCATCGGGGTGCTGGTCGAGGCGTTCGTGCCGCGAAAGTTCCGTTACTACGCCCAGGTGTTCCTCTCCGCCGTCGCGCTCTGCGCCGCCTTCGCGGCGGTCGTCGCGCTCGCGGCCGACGGATACGGCACCACTAAGGCGCACATCGCGGCGATGGGCGCGATCGCGGTCGACGGACCGTCCCTGTTCCTGCAGGGCACGATCCTGCTGGCCGGACTGGTCGGCCTGTTCACCTTCGCCGAACGGCGGCTGGACCCGGTGGTGCACGGCAACCGGGTCGACTCGTTCGCCGCGCAGGCCGCGTCCGTGCCGGGCAGCGACAGCGAAAAGGCCGCGGTGAAGGCCGGGTTCACCACCACAGAGGTGTTCCCGCTGCTGCTGTTCGCGATCTCCGGCATGCTGGTCTTCCCGTCGGCCAACGACCTGCTGACGCTCTTCGTGGCCCTCGAGGTCTTCTCGCTGCCCCTCTACCTCCTGTGCGCGCTCGCCCGCCGCAAGCGGCTCATGTCGCAGGAGGCCGCGGTCAAGTACTTCCTGCTCGGCGCGTTCGCCTCCGCGTTCACGCTGTTCGGCATCGCTCTGCTGTACGGCTACGCGGGCTCCGTGTCGTACGGGACGATCGCGCGGGTCGTCGACGGCACGATCACCAACGTCGACCCAGCGCTCGCCGACACCATGGGCAACGACGCGCTGCTGCTCATCGGCACCGCGATGATCGTCATGGGGCTGCTGTTCAAGGTCGGCGCCGTCCCCTTCCACATGTGGACGCCGGACGTCTACCAGGGCGCGCCGACCCCGGTGACCGGGTTCATGGCGGCGGCGACGAAGGTGGCGGCGTTCGGCGCGCTGCTCCGCCTGCTGTACGTGGTCCTGCCCGGCCTGCGCTGGGACTGGCGGCCAGTCATGTGGGCCGTCGCGGTCGTCACCATGCTCGGCGGTGCGATCGTCGCGATCACGCAGACCGACATCAAGCGGCTCCTGGCGTACTCGTCAATTGCGCACGCGGGATTCATCCTTGCGGGTGTCATCGCGACGTCGAAGGACGGCGTGTCCTCCGTCCTCTTCTACCTGGGCGCGTACTCCTTCGTGACCATCGGCGCCTTCGCCGTGGTGACGCTGGTGCGCGACGCGGGCGGCGAGGCGACGCACCTGTCCAAGTGGGCCGGGCTCGGCCGCCGTTCGCCGCTGGTGGCGGCCGTGTTCGCGGTGTTCCTGCTGGCCTTCGCGGGCATCCCGCTGACCTCCGGCTTCGCCGGGAAGTTCGCCGTGTTCAAAGCGGCGGCGGAGGGCGGGGCGGCCCCGCTGGTCGTGGTCGGTGTGATCTCGTCCGCGATCGCGGCGTTCTTCTACATCCGCGTGATCGTGCTGATGTTCTTCAGCGAGCCGCGGCCCGAGGGCCCGACGGTCGCCGTGCCGTCGCCGCTGACGATGACCGCGATCGGGCTCGGTGTCGTGGTCACGCTGGTGCTCGGTGTAGCACCGCAGTACTTCCTGAACCTGGCCAGCCAGGCGGGAGTGTTCGTGCGCTGACCTGCACGAACCTGCGTTGCGTGGGCGTGGGCCCCGGTTCTCGAACGGGAACCGGGGCCCTTTCCCATGTGGAATCGGGGGTACGGGGCTGTGGATAACTCCAGGGCTGTCAGTGCGGGCCCCTATCGTGGAGGCAGTGGTCGAGGGACGACGTACGGGGGACAGGACTATGGGTGGGATGGGCGGGATCAGCGAGATGCCAGGGGTGACCGAGAGTGACGCTCTCGCCACGCTGCACCGGGTCTTCGGATACGAGGCCTTCCGCGGTGAGCAGGAAGCGGTCATCGAGCATGTGGTGGCCGGCGGTGACGCCGTCGTCCTGATGCCGACCGGTGGCGGCAAGTCGCTGTGCTACCAGATCCCGGCCCTGGTCAGACCCGGTACGGGAGTCGTGGTCTCCCCGCTCATCGCGCTGATGCAGGACCAGGTGGACGCGCTGCGGGCACTGGGCGTGCGCGCCGGGTTCATGAACTCCACGCAGGACTTCGACGAGCGCAGGGTGGTCGAGGCCGAGTTCCTCGCCGGTGAGCTGGACCTGCTGTACCTGGCCCCGGAGCGGCTGCGGCTCGACTCCACGCTGGACCTGCTCTCCCGCGGCAAGATCTCGGTCTTCGCGATCGACGAGGCGCACTGCGTGTCCCAGTGGGGTCACGACTTCCGCCCCGACTACCTCTCCCTCTCCCTGCTCGGCGAGCGCTGGCCCGACGTCCCGCGGATCGCGCTCACGGCCACGGCCACGCACGCGACGCACCAGGAGATCACCCAGCGGCTGCACATGCCGACGGCCCGGCACTTCGTGGCGAGCTTCGACCGGCCCAACATCCAATACCGGATCGTGCCCAAGGCCGACCCCAAGAAGCAGCTGCTGAGCTTCCTGCGCGAGGAGCACGCGGGCGACGCGGGCATCGTGTACTGCCTGTCCCGCAAGTCCGTGGAGTCGACGGCGGAGTTCCTGTCGCGCAACGGCATCGAGGCGGTGCCGTACCACGCGGGCCTGGACTCGGGCACACGCGCGGCGCACCAGTCCCGCTTCCTGCGCGAGGAGGGCCTGATCGTGGTCGCGACCATCGCCTTCGGTATGGGCATCGACAAGCCGGACGTCCGCTTCGTCGCCCACCTGGACCTGCCCAAGTCGGTCGAGGGCTACTACCAGGAGACGGGACGCGCGGGCCGCGACGGGCAGCGGTCGACGGCCTGGATGGCATACGGCCTCAACGACGTCATACAGCAGCGCAAGCTGATCCAGTCGGGCGAGGGCGACGAGGCCTTCCGGCGCCGGGCCGCCGCCCACCTGGACTCGATGCTGGCGCTGTGCGAGACCGCCCAGTGCCGCAGAGGCCAGTTGCTCGCCTACTTCGGCCAGGACCCCGACCCCGCGGGCTGCGGCAACTGCGACACCTGCCTGACCCCGCCCGAGACCATGGACGGCACGGTCGCGGCCCAGAAGGTGCTGTCGACGGTGGTGCGGCTGCAGCGGGAGCGGGGACAGAAGTTCGGCGCGGTGCAGATCGTCGACATCCTGCTGGGGAAGCGCACGGGCAAGGTCATCCAGTTCGACCACGACCAGCTGTCCGTGTTCGGCATCGGCGAGGAGCTCACCGAGGGCGAATGGCGCGGTGTCGTACGGCAGTTGCTGGCACAGGGGCTGCTCGCGGTCGAGGGCGAGTACGGCACGTTGGTGCTGACCGAGGCCAGCGGGTCGGTGCTGCGACGCGAGCGGGAAGTGCAGCTTCGCAAGGAGCCGAAGAAGCCGGTGACTTCGCGGTCGGCTTCGTCCTCGGGCAAGGGCGAGCGCAAGGCGAAGGCCGCGGCGGCCGAGCTGCCCGAGGAACTGCAGCCGGCGTTCGAGGCGCTGCGGGCCTGGCGCGCGGAGCAGGCCAGGGAACAGGGCGTCCCGGCGTACGTCATCTTCCATGACGCCACGCTTCGGGAGATCGTGACGGTGTGGCCCACGTCGGTGGCGCAGCTCGGGACGGTCGGCGGGGTGGGCGAGAAGAAGCTGGTGACATACGGGGAGGGCGTGTTGGCAGTGCTGGCCTCGCTGGGCGAGGGGCCTGGCTCGGCCCCGGCAGCCGGCTCGGTTTCGGCATCTGTCTCGGCTCCGGCGGTGGACGACGACCCCGGCGCCGACGACTGGCCCGAGATGGACGCGGAGCCGGAGCCGGAGGACTGGATATAGGGGAGCCGGCCGCCCGGGTCGGGCATCGGTGACCCGGGCGGCGGCCGGTCGGACGAGGGCGGACGGACGGTGAGGCGGGCGCGTCACCACGGCACGACCGCCGCAATCGGCCAGTGCGGGCTGGATGTCGGTCGGCGAGGCAGCCGCTACAGCGCGCGTGCCGCGTACGCCCTGACGTCCGCGTCCGAGTCCGTCGTAGCCGTGGCAAGGGCTGCGCGGGCGTCCTCGGTGTGGCTGTGCCGGGTCAGGGCGAGCACGGCGGCCTTGCGAACGTCGGCGTTCTGGTCGGCCAGGGCCTTGGCGAGGGCGGGGACTGCCACGTCCGGCTCGGCGGCGGACAGGGCGGTCGCGGCACCCGACCTGACCTGCCAGGCCGGTGCGGTCAGGGCGGCGACGGCGCGGGCGGCCTGCGGTGTCGGGCAGCCGGTGGTGCCGAGCGCACTGTAGGCGGCGCCCTGGACCAGGGCGTCGGGGTCGCCGGTGAGGTCGGCCAGGGCAGCGAGGACGACGTCGAGATCGCCGCCGGGAGCCGTCGAGCCTTCGGTAATCCCGGCACCTTTGGCAGCCCCGGCTCCTTCCGCAGCTCCCAACCGCTCCGCCTGCCCCGCCCACACCGTCGCCAGGGCCTTGGCGATGGTGACGCGGACCTCGCGGGAGGGGTCGGTGGTTGCTGCGTGGGCGAGTTCGGTGGCGGCGTCGACCGAGACGAGGGCGCGTACGGCTTCGATACGGACGGGGATGACGGAGTCGGCCAGAGAGCTCGCGAACAGCGTCGCGTCACCGAGGCGCAGGGCGCGCAGGACGTCGAGGGCGGCGGCTCGGACGACCGGGTCCGGCTCGGCCAGGGCGGCGGAGAGGCCGTCGCGAAGGGCGGGTTCCGGAGGCAGCGTCTCGACGAGCTCGCGCAGGGACGCGGCCGCGGTGGCCCGTACCTCGGCGGCGGTGTCGCGCAGGGCGTTGGCCAGGGCGGGACCGGTGCCCGGCGGCACCGTCTCGGTCAGGACGGCGACGGCCTCGCGCCGGACGGCCGCGGCCGGGTCGGTCAAGTAGGGCTGCAGGGCGTGGAGTTCGGGCTCCTCCTCGGAGAGGGCGACGAGCTCCAGGAGCCGGTGGGAGATCTGCTCGGGGCGGGACTCCGGCGAGTCGGAGTCGTCAACCCGCCCCCGTCCGGCGGTTGGCTCGGCTGCGGCTGCCTCCGGCGTGACGTCCCGCGTTCCGGACGCGACCGGTGCCACGTCGCGCGAACCGGCCGTCGCCACGTCCTCGGCGTGCACCTCGCCCAGATGCCGGGACGGCCCGCCCACCGGCGTGAACTCGTCGACGGGGACCAGATACGGAGCCACGGGTCGGGCCGTGAACTCCATCGAACCGGAGGGGGACTTGTGCAGGTCGAGGTGGTGGAACCAGGAGGCGTCGTCGCGCTGGGGGTGGTCGAGCCGGTCGTGGTAGAGACCCCAGCGGGACTCCGTGCGGGCGAGCGAGGCGCGCGCGGCCATCTCCGCGCAGTCGCGGATGAAGGTGACCTCGGCGCACCGCATCAGCTCGTGCGGGGTCCGGGCGCCCATCTCCGCGATGTCGTCGTGCATCCGCTGGAAGGCCTCCAGGGCCAGGGACAGGCGAGCGCCGGACTTCGGCGGGGCCACGTAGTCGTTCACGAAGCGGCGCAGTTTGTACTCGACCTGGGTCTGCGGCGGGCCGTCCGGGTTGCGCAGCGGGCGGTAGATCAGCTCGTGGGCCTCCCGGAGCTGATCGGCCGACAACGCCCCTTCGTACGCCGAGAACTGGGCCGCATCCGCACCCGCAAGGTCCCCGAAGACGAACGCGCCGATCATGTAGTTGTGCGGTACGCAGGCCAGGTCGCCGGCGGCGTACAGACGGGGGACGGTCGTACGCGCATGGTCGTCGACCCGTACGCCCGAGGCCGAATGGCCGCCGCACAGGCCGATTTCGGAGATGTGCATCTCGATGTCGTGGGTGCGGTAGTCGTGGCCGCGGCCGGAGTGGAAGGTCCCGCGCGTGGGCCGCTCCGTCGAGTGCAGGATCGACTCCAGGGCGGAGATCGACTCCTCCGGGAGGTGGCTGAGCTTCAGGTACACCGGTCCCCGGTCGCTCGCGACCTCCGCCGCGAACTCGGCCATCATCTGGCCCGACCAGTAGTCGGAGTCGACGAAGCGTTCGCCGTGCCGGTTGACCTGGTAGCCGCCGAAGGGGTTGGCGACGTAGGCGCAGGCGGGGCCGTTGTAGTCCTTGATCAGCGGGTTGATCTGGAAGCACTCGATGCCGGTGAGCTCGGCTCCCGCGTGGTAGGCCATGGCGTATCCGTCACCGGCGTTGGTCGGGTTCTCGTACGTGCCGTACAAGTAGCCGGATGCCGGGAGTCCCAGGCGGCCGCAGGCGCCGGTCGCCAGGATCACCGCGCCCGCGCGCACCACCACGAACGCGCCCGTGCGCGTGTTGAAGCCGACCGCCCCCACAGCCCTCCCGTCGACCGGAGACGTCAGCACGCGTACCGGCATGACCCGGTTCTCGATGCGGATCCTCTCCCGCATCTCGCGTCGCCGCAGCTGCCGGTACAGGACCTTCTTGACGTCCTTGCCCTCCGGCATCGGCAGCACGTAGGAGCCGGAGCGGTGGACCTGGCGGACCGCGTAGTCGCCGTGCTCGTCCTTCTCGAACTTCACGCCGTACGACTCGAGGCGCTGCACCATGCCGAAACCGCGGGTGGCGGTCTGGCGGACGGTGGACTGGTCGACGATGCCGTCGTTGGCGCGGGTGATCTCGGCGACGTAGTCGTCGGGTTCGGCGCGGCCGGGGATGACCGCGTTGTTGACGCCGTCCATGCCCATGGCGAGCGCGCCGGAGTGGCGGACGTGGGCCTTCTCCAGGAGGAGGACGTTGGCGCCGTGCTCGGCGGCGGTCAGGGCGGCCATGGTGCCGGCGGTACCACCGCCGACGACCAGGACGTCGCAGCTGATCTCCTCCGCGTCGGTGAGCGCGGGGATGGCCAGGGGCGTGTTCACGGGGGTGGTCACCGGGAGGCCTTTCAGGAACCGAGCGAGGTGAGGACGTCGCGGCGCAGCGCCACGCGCGCGGGAGCGTCGTGCGCCGTACGGTCGCGCGGGCGCGGCACATCGCGTACGGCGGTCAGTCGGCCGTTGCCGAGGAGGGCGACGCGGTCGCCGAGGAAGAGGGCCTCGTCGACGTCGTGTGTGACGAAGACGACGGTCGCGCCCGTGCCCTGCAACACCTCGACCAGCAGGTCCTGCATGCCGGCGCGGGTCTGGGCGTCGAGGGCGCCGAAGGGTTCGTCCATGAGGACGGCGCGGGGTGCTCCTGCCAATGCGCGGGCCAGCTGGGCCCGCCCGCGCTGCCCGCCGGAGACACGGTGCGGCAACTGCCGTGCGTGGTCGGCGAGTCCGACCCGTGCGAGCCACGACTCGGCCTGCTGCCTGCGCTCGGCACGCGGAAACCCCTTGATGGCGAGGGGCAGTTCGACGTTCGCGCGCAGGGTGCGCCAGGGCAGGAGGGCGTCCTCCTGGAAGACCAGGGCACGGTCGGCGGCGGGGCCCGTCAGCGGGCTCTTGTCCTGGGTGATCTCCCCGGCCAGCGGGGACAGCAGCCCGGCCAGCGTCCGCAGCAGTGTCGACTTGCCGCAGCCGGACGGGCCGACCACGGTGAGGATCTCGCCGGGCGCCACATCCAGGTCGACGTCCGCCAGGACCGGGGCGTCCGGGCGGCCGAGGTCGGCGCCGCGGAGGGTGAGCCGTGTACCTCGTACGACTGTCGGCGTCTTCGGTTCGGCGAGCGGCGTGGTGGTCACTTCGGTGTCAGACGAGGTGCTCATCGCGTGCCTCCTCGGTCGACGGGGCGGTCTCGGTCTTCGTGGGTACGGAGGTGACGGCCACCCGGGCCGGCCGGGGGCGCCCGCCGGGGACGTACGACGTACGCGGCAGCCAGCGTGTGAGGCGGCGGCCCAGGAGCTCCACGGCCGTGGAGGTGATCCAGCCGAGCAGGCCGATCGTGACCATGCCGACGAAGACGCCCGCGTAGTTGACGACGGTGTAGTCCTGCCAGGTGCGGTAGCCGACGCCGTACTGGCCGGAGATCATCTCGGCGGAGATCACGCAGATCCACGAGACGCCGATGCCGACCGAGAGGCCGCCGAAGATGCCGGGCAGTGCGCCCGGCAGGACGACGGAGCCGAGGATCCGCCACCGGCCGCCGCCCATCGTCAGCACCGCCTCCTCCCAGACGGGGGTCAGCGCGCGGACCGCGTGCCGGGTGGAGACCAGGACGGGGAAGAAGGCGGCCGTGCAGGTGATGAAGACGATGCCCTGCTCGTTGGAGGGGAAGAGGAGGATCGCGACGGGGACGAGGGCGATCGCCGGGATGGGGCGGATCACCTCGAGGACCGGGCCGAGCAGGTCCTCGGCGAGGCGGGAGCGCGCCACGAGCACGCCCGTCGCCACGCCGAGTACGGCGGCGAGGAGGAAGCCGGTGAGGATGCGGGTGAGGCTGTCGGTGAGGTCCGTCCAGTAGTCGGGGCCGGACAGCCGGTCGGCGAAGGCGCGGGCCACGTCGGTGACCGTCGGGAACTGCGAGAAGCGCAGCCAGAGGTCGACCTTCAGCCCGGCCAGCAGCTGCCAGGCGCCGAGGGCCGCCGCCAGCGAGGCGATCCGCAGGGCGAGCCGGCCCGCGCCCCGCGGGTAGCGGAGCGCGAACCCGGCCTGCCGGCGCGGTTGCCGGGTCACGACGCCCGTCCCAGCGCGTCGGCGTACGTGATGACACGGGCGCCCCCGTGCCGGGCGACGTACGCCTTCGCGGTCGCCGGTGCGACGAAGGGGAGGAGCCTTTCGCCGTCGGCCACCCAGACCGCCTTGTCGGCGAACCACAGGGTGCCGGTGGTGGCGTCGGGGACGTAGGCCGCGCGGATGCCGTCCCTGTGCTCGGCCACGTAACTCAGCAGCTCGGCGGGCGACTTGAAGGAGGTCGTCTTCGCGGCGCCCTTGGGCCACACCTCGCTCGCGGCCGCCGGGGGCGTCGCCGAGAGGCGCTCGGTGTAGCTCGTGCCGAGGGCCTTCTTGACGTACTGGTCGTCGACGAAGGAGTCCACGTCGATGTCGCCGGTCAGCTTGGCCGACTTCAGGACCGAGACGTCCTTCTTCAGCGCGGAGACGAGCTGTGGCTTGACCGCCGGGTCGAAGGTGGAGATGCCGTGGGCGCCGTTGTAGAGGTAGACGACCTCGGCGGGCAGCCCGGTGGCCTCGGCGACCTTCTCGGCGGCGGCCACGGGGCGGTCGTTGAGGTAGTCGGTGGCCTCCGCCTGGGCCTTGAGGAAGGCCTCCAAGACGGCCGGGCGCTGCTTGGCGAAGTCCTCGCGGGCCGTGACGCCGTGGAAGGTGGGGAGGTTCAGCTGGGCACCGTCGTACAGGGCCTTCGCCTTGCCCTGGAAGGTGAGCAGGCCGGGCCAGGCGACGAACTGCGACAGGGCGTCCGCGCTGCCCGCCGACAGGGCCGAAGCACCCACCGCGGGCTGCTGGTTGAGCTTCTCGATGCCCTTGTCGGGGTCGATGCCGGCGCGCTGCAGGGCTCGTACGAGAGTGCCGTCGGCGGCGGAGCCGACGCTCGTGGAGACCTTCTTGCCCTTCAGGTCCGTGAGGGAGGCCAGTTTCGAGTCCGGGGAGGTGACGATCGTGTTGAGACCGCCGCGGAGGTTGTAGCCGGTGACCGAGACCAGGTGGGTCGGTTTGCCGAGCTGCTTGCCCCGGGCCGCGTTGATGAGCAGCGGGAAGTCGCCCATCGAACCGATGTCGATCTTCCCGGCGGTCATCTGGGCGGTGATGGGGGCGCCGGTGGCGTAGTCCTGCCAGTCGACCTTGTAGTGCTTGCCGTCGCCGAGTGAGTTCAGCTCCTTCTCGAAGTAGCCGAGGGAGCGCAGGAGGGTGCCGGCGGTGACCGTGTTGATGGTCTTGGACTGGTAGCCGACGGTGATGGTGACGGTGGAGCCGTCGCCCGCCTCGGCGCTGCCGCCGCAGGCGGTCAGGGGGAACAGGAGAAGGGCGGCGGATGCGGCAAGTGCCGTGCGTTTCATGGGAGTTCGGGACCTTTCACCGGAGCAGGTAGGGCATGTTGACCGTGACGGCTCCGGTGGGACAGCGGGCCGCGCACGGGCCGCAGTACCAGCACTCGTCGACGTGCATGTACGCCTTGCCGCTGCTCTCGTCGATGGCGAGGGAGTCCAGCGGGCACATGTCCACGCAGAGCGTGCAGCCGTCGATGCACTTCGACTCGTCGATGGTCACGGGCACGTCGGCCCGCTGGGGCGCCAAGGGCATGGCTGTCTCCAGGAAGGTCCAGCTCGGAAGGCAGGGGTTCGGGTCAGAGGGAGCGGTGCAGCAGGCCGCTCATCGTGATGCGGTCGCCGCGGAAGCGGATGAACTCCAGGTCGATGGGGCGGCCGTCGGCGAGGTGCGTGAGCCGTTCCAGCATGAGGACGGCCGCGCCGCGCGGGGCTTCGAGTACGGCGGCGGAGTGGGTGTCCGCGTTCACCGCCTCCAGGGTGATCTCGGCGTGCCCGAGACGCTGCCCGGTGATCGTCTCCAGGAGGCGGAAGACGTCGGTGTTCTCCAGGTCGGCGCCGAGCAGGGCGGTGCCGATGTCGAGCGGGATGTAGGTGAGGTCGAGGGAGAGCGGGAGGCCGTTGAGGCGGCGCAGACGTTCGATGTAGAGGACGTCGGTGCCCGGCTGGACGCGGAGGCGTTCGGCCACCGGGGCGGGTGCGGGGGCGGGGACCGTCGTGCGGACCTCGTTGGTGACCGTGCCGTGTTCGTGGAGGGTTTCCGCGAGCCCCATCAGACGGTCGAGCCCGTGCGGGTACTTCTGGGCGACCACCACGGTGCCGACACCGGGCAGCCGGTCCACCAGCCCCTCGGCCCTCAGCAGATCCAGGGCCTGGCGGACGGTGTTTCGGGTGGCGCGGTAGTCCGTGGCGAGGACCGTCTCGTGGGGGAGGGCGCCGTCCGGGAAGCCGCCGGCCAGGAGCTGGTGGCGGAGCAGGTCGGCGAGCTGCCTGGCCTGGTCGGCGCGCAGCCGACGCCGCGCACGGTGGGCGGCGACGGTGGTCGCGCCCTGGCCGGCGTGGTCTCGGATGCGGTCGCTGGGTGGCATGTTTTGAACCATAGCGATCCGGTGGGGAAAGTCGTGTTGCCGGATTGTTGCGCCACCTGCCGAGGCGTCAGACAGGGACTTGACCTGGGAAAACAGCTGTCACTGAGGAAGATCTGCCACAAGCGGCGGTGGTCACGCCAACGCCGTCAGCCCGGGGCCGAAAGCGATCAGCAGCGGCAGCAGCGGCACCAGAGCCGCCACCGTCGTCGTCAGCGCCCGGTGCCGTCGCCCGAGCCGCGGCGGCGGCTGCAGCAACCGGTCGACCCGCTCACCGAGCAGCCGGTGGCTGGAGGCACAGGACAGCACTCCCCGGTGCTGGTTCAGCTCGATCAGCGCCAGCGCGGTCGTGAGATGCCCGCACCGTCGCGACGCCGTGTCGTCGGCGGCCAGCTCCACCAGCCGGTGCGTCTGCTCGCAGAAGTGGGCGAACAGCGGCACCCGGGGAAAACCCGTGGCCAGCGCCGTCGACAGGTGCAGCAGCCAGTCGTGGTGGGCCCGGGCGTGGTCCCGCTCGTGCGTGAGTACGGCGTCCAGCTGCGGGTCGGTGAGCCGGTGCAGCGCACCCGTCGTGACGACCAACTGCGCTGGGTGGCCCGGCATCCACCACGCGTCGGGATACTCGTCCTCCAGCACCAGCAGCGGCCCGCGCGCAGCCGCCTCGAGGCCGGCGGGCAGCTCGGGCGCCCGCTCGCGCAGATGCGCCCGGGTCACCCCGCGGCGCCGCCGCGCCTCGACCAGCTCGCGGGCGAGCATCGCGGTCGTCCAGGCGGCACCGCAGGCCAGCAGCAGCGTGAGGGCGGCCGCCCAGGCCGGGGCGGCGGACAGGTCGTACGCCGCGGTCACGGCCGGGGGCGCCGGCGCGAAGACATGGTCGCGGACGGTGTGGAAGACGGCGGCCGCGCCCAGCACGAGCGCCGTCAGACAGCACAGCAGGACGGTGGCGACCAGGCACTGCCACACCCACAGCGCGACCACGGGCTCCCGCTCGGGCCACGCCGAGCGCACCAGCGCACGCGGAACCGGCACGGCAGCCGTCAGCGCGACGACGCTCAGCAGGAGCAGACAGAAGGTCATGCCACGGTCTCCGGATCCTGTTCGGAGTAAGGGCGGGGCGTGTGGGCGATGCGGCGGCTCGGCGCGCGGGGCGCCCGCCGCCAGTATGACGGCGAAGAGCCCGGGAGTCAGGCGGCGAAGACCACCCACTACACCCTGTACGCCCGTTCACTACGCCCCGTACGGCCGCCCGTCGCATCCGGTATGTGCGTCGACCACATCTCGTACGACACCCCGTACGGCACCTCGCACGCCCGCCACACCACCCGTCCCCCAACTCCCGCTCACTCCACGGCGCTTGGCACGATCCGCCCGCTCACCTCGCCCAGCCCCACCCGGACCCCGTCCGGCCCGGGCGCCCACGCCGACAGCGTCACCACGTCCCCGTCCTCCAAGAACGTCCGCTTGCCCTCCGGAAGTTCCAGCGGATCCCGCCCGTTCCAGGTCAGCTCCAGCAGCGACCCGCGCTGAGCCGCCTCGGGCCCGCTCACCGTGCCCGACCCGAACAGGTCGCCGGTGCGCAGCGAGGCACCGTTCACCGTCATGTGCGCGAGCTGCTGTGCGGCCGTCCAGTACATGGTGGAGAAGGGCGGCTCGGAGACGACATGACCGTTGATCGCGACGGAGATCCGCAGGTCGTAGCCGCCGGGCTCCACCCCGGGAGCCGAGTCGTCCAGATACGGCAGCAACGCGTGCGTGCGCTCCGGCGGCGCCACGCGCGCGTCCTGAAGCGCCTCCAGCGGCGTGATCCACGCCGACACCGACGTGGCGAAGGACTTCCCCAGGAACGGTCCGAGGGGGACGTACTCCCAGGCCTGGACGTCGCGCGCCGACCAGTCGTTGAGCAGGCACAGCCCGAAGACGTGCTCCCCGAAGTCACCCAGCGCCACCGGCTCGCCCATCGCCGTCGGCACGCCCACCACGAAGCCGACCTCGGCCTCGATGTCCAGACGGACCGACGGCCCGAAGACGGGCGCCGGGTCCGTGGGGGCCTTGCGCTGCCCGGACGGCCGTACGACATCCGTCCCCGAGACCACCACCGTGCCCGAGCGGCCGTGGTAGCCGATCGGGAGGTGCTTCCAGTTCGGCGTCAGCGAGTCCGCCGCGTCCGGGCGGAAGATCTGGCCGACGTTCCGCGCGTGGTTCTCGGAGGCGTAGAAGTCGACGTAGTCCGCGACCTCGAACGGCAGATGGAGCGTGACGGACGACAGCGGGTGGAGGAACGCGGCGATCGCCTCCTGGTGCGCCGGCACCGTCACCCAGGCCGTCAGTGCCCGCCGCACGTCCGACCAGGCGGTCCGGCCCGCGGCCAGCAGCGGGTTCAGGGAGGGCTGCGCGAGCAGGGCGGCGTACGGCGAACCGAGCGCGAGGGACGCCGCGCCCGCGTCCAGGACGTGGTCGCCGAGCCGGACACCTACGGTCCGTTGCGCCGGATCAGCGAGCGAAAAGACGCCGTACGGAAGGTTGTGCGGGCCGAAGGGATCGCCCTCGGGGACATCGAAGGGGGGCATGGGGTGCTGCCTCACTCTCACCATGTGTCGCGAACCATGTGTGTGTGCCGCATGAGGACATGTGGCCGCGCCACACGTTACGGGTGAGTTGCCTGCCTGGGCAGTGTCTAAAGAGTTTGCAATGTCCGAATTGGCCTTGTCGGAGGCCCCAATTCCGGCTTAGCGTCCTTTGGGGGACACGGACGGGGTGGGTCCGGTCCGTAGGGGGGACGCGTGGGGGGACCCGTGGCCATGAGCACGAGCAGTGTGCCTTTCGAGGCCGACCGTGACGTGCCGGGCCTGATCGTCAAGTTCGGCGATTACCCGCTGCATCACGGCGGTGTCGGCGCGATCCGCAGTCTGGGCCGTCTCGGCGTGCCCATGTATGCGATCACGGAGGACCGTTACACGCCCGCCGCCTCTTCCCGCTATCTCAAGAAGGCCTTCGTCTGGCCGACCACCGGCACGGAGGACCCCGACCACCTGGTGGAGGGCCTGCTGCGCATCGGGCGGCGCATCGGCCGCCCCACCGTCCTCGTCCCCACCGACGAGGAGGCCGCCGTCCTGATCGCCGAGCACCAGGACGAACTCGCCGGCCGCTTCCTCTTCCCGCGCGTCGACCCCGCCCTGCCACGCCGTCTCGCGAGCAAACAGGGCCTGCACGAACTGTGCGTGGAACACGGCATCCCGAGCCCGACGGCCGCCTTCCCGCAGTCGTACGACGACATCGTCGCCTTCGCCGAGAAGGCCCGCTTCCCGGTGGTGGCCAAGAACCGCGAGGCGTTCGTACGGCGGAAACGACCCGCGGTGAACGGCACGACGCGGATCGGCACGCGCGAGGGCCTGCTCCGGCTCGCCCGCGACTGGGGCGAGCACCCCGGGGTGATCCTCCAGGAGTACCTGCCGCGGGAGGACGCCGAGGACTGGATCGTGCACGCCTACTTCGACCAGGACTCGACCCCGCTCGCCATGTTCACCGGTGTGAAGGTGCGCTCCTGGCCGCCGCACGCCGGAATGACGGCGAACGCGTACGTCGTCGACAACCCGGAACTCGCGGACATCGCCGCGCGTTTCATCAAACAGATCGGCTTCACCGGCATCATCGACCTCGACCTGCGCTTCGACCGGCGCGACGGACAGTACAAACTCCTCGACTTCAACCCGCGCATGGGCGCCCAGTTCCGGCTCTTCGAGAACGAGTCGGGGGTGGACGTCGTCCGCGCCATGCATCTGGATCTGACCGGACGCCCCGTTCCGGAGGGGGAACAGCGGGCCGGCCACCGGTACATCGTGGAGAACATCGACCTGCCCGCCCTGCTCGCCTACCGCCGCAGCGGCTATACGACGCCGCACGCACCGGCGCGCGCGAGCGGGACGGAACTGGCCTGGCTCGCGGGTGACGACCCGCTGCCGTTCCTCACGATGCTCGCGCGCTTCGTGCGGCCGGGCGCGAAGCACCTGTATCAGCTGTGGCGGACCAACCGCCGCGGCAGCACCACCAGTTCGAGCAGCTAGCCAGCCAGCTCAGCTGTGAGAGCCGGACACGAAGTGACGAAGTGAATGTCCTGGGGAGGGACTTCGTGATTCAACCGGTTGCAATCATCGGCGCCGGGCCCTTCGGCCTGTCGACCGCCGCACATCTGCGAGCACGCGGCATCCCGGTCCGCGTCTTCGGCGACCCCATGGTCAGCTGGCGCGACCACATGCCCGTCGGCATGCTCCTGAAGTCGACCCCGGTCGCCTCCAACTTCGACGCCCCGCAGAAGGGCCACAACCTCGTCGACTACTGCGACGCCGCCGGCATCAAGCGGCTGGTGACGGACGAGGACATCATCCCGATCGAGACCTTCATCGCCTACGGCGAGTGGTTCCAGCAGAAACTGGTGCCCGAGCTGGAGCAGGTGCGGGTGGTGTCGGTGGACCGGCGGGGAGGCGGCGGCTTCGAACTCAAGCTGGACTCGGGCGAGTTGTTCACCGCCCGGGCGGTCGTCGTGGCGACCGGCCTGTCCGGCCTCGCCCATCTGCCGGCCGAGCTGGCCTCGGCCGCGGCGGACGGACCCACCCCCACGGGCCCGGTCTCCCACAGCTCCCAGCAGCACGACCTGACGCGCTACTCCGGCAAGGACCTGATCGTCGTCGGCGCCGGCCAGTCCGCGCTGGAGACCGCGGCGCTGGCGGCTGAGGCCGGCGCACAGGTGAGGGTGGTGTCCCGCGGTCGCGGCAGGGTCGCCTTCGGCGCACCGCCGTGGAAGCAGCCGAAGCTGCGCCCCGAGTCGCCGTTCGGCCGCGCCTGGTCCCTGTGGGCCCTCAGCTACTACCCTCACCCCTACCGCTACCTTCCGGCCGAGGCCCGCCACTACCTGGTGCGCCGCGTCCTGGGCCCGCTCGGCGCGTGGTGGCTGCGCGACCGCTTCGAAGGCAAGGTGCAGGTCAGCGAGGTCGACCGGATCGTACGGACGGACGCGGCCGACGGCAGCCCGACGCTGACGGTCCGCACGCAGGCGGGCCGCACGGAGCAACTGTCCGCCGACCACGTCATCGCGGCAACCGGCTACCGGGTCGACATCGCGGCCATGGACTTCCTCGGCCACGAGCTGCGCACGCAACTGGCAGTCAGCCGGGGCACGCCCAAGCTGGGTGCGGGATACGTCTCCTCGGTCCCGGGCCTGTACTTCACCGGTCTGCCGGCCGCGGCGTCGTACGGCCCGGTGATGCGGTTCGTGTGCGGCACGGAGTTCGCCTCCCCGAGGCTGGCGAAACACCTGGCGGCGGCACACGGCTGAGGCCTACGCGCCCTGTGCCCGCTGCCGGTTGAGGAACCCCTCGATCAGCCCGGGCGGGTTGGCCGCCTCGGTGGCCTCGAAGTCCCAGCCCGGGCAGTCCATGTCGAACACCACGACGGGCAGCGGGCGGCCCAGTATCTCCTCGATAGGGCCGCTCGCATGCAGATGCCGGGCGAGGTCGACACAGGCGTCGGCGAAGTGCAGATGGAGCAGCTCGCGCTTGGCGTCGATCTCGTCGTCCTCGCCGACCCCCACCTCTTCGTTCTCGCCGTCGTACCAGAGCCCGAGCCCCCTGACCTCGTCCTCGTACCGCGGGCCGCCCACCGGATCCTCGGGTACGTGTTGTAGCCGATGGCCACGTACGGCCGCCGGGTGTCGTAGTCGATCTGCCAGATGCGGAACGAGAGCGCGTACATCTCGGGCCGCAGCTCCAGAGGGAACCGCTCCAGGATGCCGACGGCGGCCTCCCGCAGATGCGCCTGGAACTTCCCCGCCCGATCCGTCACAACAACAGCCCCCGCTCCGGCAGTCAGTGAAAGCGACACCGCAAGCGTCGCACCCGCCACTGACAACGGACTTCGGAGGCAGCACCGGAAGCGGCCGAAAAAGGCCCATGCCGGTACCGGAAAGGCCCGTACCGATACGGGAGTTGACGAAGTGGCCGGGGTGAACGGGGCGGTCGTCCGGTTGGTGATGAGTCGGCGCGGCGTCCGGTCCGTATTCTCTGATCATGGCCGCACCCACCGCATATGCACTCATCGCCACCGACCTGGACGGCACGCTGCTCCGAGGCGACGACACGCTCTCCGACCGGTCCCTCGCCGCGCTCGCGCGGGCGGCCGGCGCTGGCGCCCGGCACCTCGTCGTCACGGGCCGGCCGGCCCCGAGAGTGCGCCCGCTCCTCGACGAACTGGGCGGCAGGGGGCTCGCGGTGTGCGGACAGGGCGCGCAGGTGTACGACGCCGGCGCGGACCGTCTGCTCTGGTCCGTCACGCTGGACAGGGAGCTGGCCGAGACCGCCCTGGGCAAGATCGAGGCCGAGGTGGGCGAGGTGTACGCGGCCGTGGACCAGGACGGCGTGGACGGCCTCACACTCATCGAACCGGGCTACCTGATGCCGCATCCGGCGCTGCCCGCGGTGCGGGTCGAGCGGCGCGGCGACCTGTGGTGCGAACCCATCAGCAAGGTGCTGCTGCGCCATCCCGACCTGACGGACGACGAGTTGGCGGCGACGGCGCGCTCGGTGGTCGGTTCGCTGGCCACCGTCACCATGTCGGGGCCGGGGACCGTCGAACTCCAGCCATGCGGCATCACGAAGGCGACCGGCCTCGCGCTGGCCGCCGAATACCTGGGACTTGGCCCGGAGGGGACGATCGCCTTCGGCGACATGCCGAACGACATCCCCATGTTCGACTGGGCCGCCCACGGCGTCGCGATGGCCAACGCCCATCCCGAACTCAAGGCGGTGGCCGACGAGATCACCCGGTCGAACGAGGACGACGGCATCGCCGTCGTCCTCGAACGACTCTTTCCGTGACGGCAGAGATCTAGTACGCCCCGAAGACGTTGTCGATCGAGCCGTACCGCGCGGCCGCGTACTTGCAGGCGGCGGTGATGTTCGCGACCGGGTCGAAGGGGTCGAGCGACGTTCCGGGCACGTGGTAGGCCAGGAACGTCGGGTCGATGACCTGCAGCAGACCCTTGGACGGGGTGCCCGCGGCGGCGTTGGAGTCCCAGTTGTTGATGGCGGCCGGGTTGCCCGACGACTCCCGAATGATGTTGCGGTAAATGCCGTCGTACGTCCCGGGAATTCCGTTCTGCGCCATGATGTCCAGCGACTGGCGGATCCATCCGTCCAGGTTGTTCGCGTACGTCTTGGCGGAGGCCTGGGTGGCGTGCGCGACGGACGAGGACTTCTTGGTGGCCGTCGCGCTCGCCGTCTTCGTCGTCTTGACCGTCAGCTTCAGGCCGGAGTGGATCAGCCTCGGGTTGTCGCCGATGGCCTTGCGGTTGTCCTTGTAGATCTGCTGCCAGCCACCCGGAGTGTCGTATTTGTCCGCGATGCCGTAGAGCGTGTCGCCCTTGACCGTGGTGTACGTGACGGACTTGACCTGCGATGCGGCCGACACGGCAGCGGGGGCCTGGGCCGGCGTCGCGGCACTCGCGGCGGTCGCGCTCAGGAGCGGGATCGCGAGGGCGGCGGTGCCGGTTCCGGCGGCGACGACACCTCGGGTGAGGGGGCTGGTTCTGGGGCGGCGGTGCTTGCCTCGGGGCATGGCGCTGTTCCTCTCCGGCGCCTACGAGGTGAGCTGTCGGGTTCGGGCGGGGAGTTGCCCGGCCGTGCCCTGGCGGGCACGGCTTCACCCCGAGCCGTTCCGGAACGCATCGAGACGTCCGGACCGGCGACTTACCTGGGTCCCCCGCTCCTGCCGTGTACGAGTGGGTGCGGTGATGGATGGCTCGGGCGGCGGCAGGATTAGGCGTCCACCCGGCTGGGCCGGAAACGTATGCGAGAGCACATGCCCGAAACAAGTGCCGGACTCATGGATCGCACCCATTGACCTCGGCATGAGCCTTATGGGGCGCTTGATCCTTTGCGGCTGCCAAGGCTCAACTCGCTCATGGCGCAAGGGGAGACGCGAACCGTGGGTGGTGGCGACGCCCGCGGTCGTGCGTGACTCAAGTCACTGACATCTCGCCCGATTCGCGAAGCGTGCAAAAACGGGCAATGTCCTCAACTCATAGTCAACCGGCCGTCCGTGGGATTCGCTGCTCCCATGTCCGGTGGAAGACGACCTCCCCGCCGTCCGTGCAAATCACCTCATTCGAGGCGATGAAGTCCTTTCCGGTACAGCTGATCTCCGAGCGCGTACGGACCGTGGCGTCCCACGCGAGCTCCGGCCGGTGCAGGCGGACGAACCAGTCCGAGCGGGTGCGGGCCGACAGGGGGTCGGCCTCGTGGATCGTGTACGTCTCCAGGGCGTCCTCGGTGAACTCCAGACCGTCCGGGTACACGCGCGTGCCGCCGTAGCGCGGGTCGACCTCCAGACGCCACTCGCCCTTGGCGACGTCCCGCACCACGAGTCGCTCGGGGCGCGGTTCGTCCAGCGTGATCGGGGAGTTCACGCCCAGCGGCTCCGCCTGCTCCGGCTCCTCGAAGGTGATCGCCGTCTCGGCCAACGCACGCGCGCGTACCGGAAGTTCCAGCGAACTGCCTTCCGGATGCAGCGTGAAGCCGGCCGCCGAATCGGGCTGCGGCCAGATCCACGGCCAGTACGTGGAGGACACGGCGAGGCGGATGCGGTGACCGGGCGGGAAGACGTGACCGATGCCGCTCAGCTCGAACTCGACGTACTCGGTGGCACCCGGCGTCCATGGCACGGCCCGGTCGCGTCCCTGCCGCGCGGACAGGTTCAGTACGCCGCGCGTGACGAGGGTCGATGAACCATCCGGTGCCATGTCACACAGCCGTACGGCAATCTGACCGCTCGGCACCTCGGACGTCACCCGCAGCCGCACCCTCGGCCGCCCCAGCACCCACGTCTCCTCGCCCACCACGAAGTCGAAGCACACCGACCGCCCGTCGTCGTCGCGCTGGTCCGGCGGCAGATCGGCGTCGTTGCCGAAGGGGAAGAAACGGCCGGCGTCCACGCCAGTGTGCTGGGGTGAGCGGACCGGCACAGCGGCGGTGGAATGTGACACAGCACTGTCCCGAAAGCCGTACGAGACCGCCGTGACGTTGGGCGACGGCCACGCCGGCTCCCCGACCCACCGCCCCGGCAGCGTCCCGTACACCGTGGCCGGAGGATGCGAGTCGCTGACGTAGGCACGCAGCAGGGGCTCGCGCATCGCCCCGGAGTCGATGCCCTTCAGCCAGTGGTCCCACCAGCGCAGGGTCTCCTGGAGGAAGCCGATCGCGGGGCCCGGCGGCAGACCGCGGTCCGGGTACTGGTGCGACCAGGGGCCGATCAGGCCTCGTACACGGTCGGCGGGCAGGTGCTCGACGAGGCGGAGCACGGTGTCGCGGTAGGGGTCGTGCCAGCCGCCCACCGCGAGGACGGCGGCGTCGATCGCGCCGTAGTCCTCGCAGACGCTGCCGTGGCGCCAGTACTCGTCCCGCGTCTGGTGGGCCAGCCAGGTGTGCAGGAAGGGCTCGACGGCGGCCTCCAGACGCTTGATCCACATCTCCCGCCAGACCGGGCCGACGTACAGCGGATCAGGCGGTCGCGACACGAAGGCGAGCATCGTCGCCGCCCACGCGTGCATGTCCACCGCCAGAACGGAACCGCCCATGTAGTGCACGTCGTTGTCATAGCGGTCGTCCGTGGAGCAGACCGTGACGATCGCCTTGAGCGGCTCGGGCGCGAGGGCCGCGATCTGGAGGGAGTTGAAGCCGCCCCAGGAGATGCCGAACATGCCCACCTTGCCGTCGCACCAGGGCTGCGCCGCAAGCCAGTTGACCACCTCGACGCCGTCGGCGAGCTCCGTCGCCGAGTACTCGTCCGTCGGCATGCCCTCGCTGTTGCCGTGCCCGCGGATGTCGACCCGGACGGAGGCGTAGCCGTGGCCCGCGTACCAGGGGTGGCGCTGGTGGTCCCGGGGCGCGGTCCAGTCGGAGAGGCGGTACGGCAGGTATTCGAGGAGCGCCGGTACGGGCTCGTCCGTCAGGGGGCGCCACACGCGCGCGTACAGCAACGTCCCGTCGGGGAGCGGGATCCAGAGGTCGTCGTGAGTCGTGTCGTAGGGGAAGGACGTACGAATGTGCATCAGCAGGACCCCGTTGGCTTCAGTGGACCGGGTGCATCGTGCGGCGCAGCCAGGGCGCGGCCGCCATCACGGCCAGGCCGGCGGCCACCGCGATCGCGCCGTTGACGCCGAAGTAGGCGGGCTTGGAGACGTCGTCGTAGAGCTTCACCGTCTGCGCCTGGATGCCGTTGGCGAGGGCGAGGGACAGGAACCAGAGGGACATGGTCTGGCTGGAGAAGGCGGCCGGGGCGAGTTTCGTCGTGGCCGACATGCCGGAGGTCTCCAGGAGGACGTCGCCGAGGCCGAGCAGGAGATACGAGCCCACGATCCACCAGGCGGACATCAGGTAGTCGTCGGAGGAGTGCCCGGAGGTCGGCAGGACCATCAGCAGGAACGACAGGCCGCCCAGGACGACCCCGATGGCGATCTTGTTGGAGGCGTGCGGCTGGCGGTGCCCCATGCGCACCCAGAGCGCGGCGACCACGGGCGCGAGGCCGACCTCGAATGCGCCCAGCGCGGAGGCGTACCAACTGGCGGGGAAGTCGAAGCCCAGGATGGCCGTCTCGGCGTTCTTCGAGGCCAGCAGCATCATCGTCGAGTACGCCTGGAAGAGGATGAAGTTGAAGACCGTCGAGGCGAGGAAGAGGACGACGTAGGGGCGCAGCCGGCCGCGTTCCTCGCGCGTCACGCGCGGGCTCGCGAACATCACCGCGAAGTAGACCACCGGGGCGATCACGGAGATCAGCGTCAGCAGGTCGACGAAGCGGCCCATGGTCAGCCAACCGGCGGCGGCAAGGGCCATGGCGACCACCACCACGGCCACCAGACCCGCGAGAATCAGCCGGATCGCCCGGCGCATCGCGTCCGGCGCGAGGGCGAATTCCGCCGTGTGCCTGCGTCCGGCCAGGTGACGCCGGCCCGCGACGTACTGGATCAGCCCGAACGTCATGCCGATCGCGGCCGCCGAGAAGCCCCAGTGCCAGCCCCTGTGGTCGCCGAGCCAGCCGGTGATCAGCGGGCCCGCGAAGGCGCCGATGTTGATCGCCATGTAGTAGAGCGCGAAACCGGCGTCCCGGCGGTCGTCGTCGGTCCGGTACAGCTTGCCGACCATGGTGGCCACGTTGGGCTTGAGCAGCCCGGTGCCGGCGCTGATCAGGCCCAGGCCCACCCAGGTCATGCTCGGCGTGGGCACCGCCATGGCGTAGTGGCCGCAGGCGATCAGGATGCCGCCCCACAGCACCGCGCGGTACGAGCCCAGGATGCGGTCGGCGAGCCAGCCGCCGGCGACGGAGACCAGGTAGACGAGGGTGCCGTAGGCCGCGGAGACCGAAGCCGCGGTTCCGGCCGCCATGCCCATGCCGCCGTGGGCCAGTGTGTCGGCGAAGTAGAGCACCAGGATGGCCTGCATGCCGAGGAACGAGAAGCGCTCCCAGACCTCCAGGCCGGAGAGGGTCAGCAGGCCCTTGGGCTGGCCGAAGAAGGCGTGATCGTCCTCCGGGGGCGGCCCGCTGCCGGGCTCCACGTCGACTTCGGTTCGGGACACGGGCCGCTGCTTCCCTCCGAGTCGACGGACGAGCCGGTAGATAAGTCGATTGATATCCGTTCTTATGGGGCGATCAAAAACATACCGGTCGTGATCCGATACCGCCCGTACTGGACGGGTGGGCGGCATCGGTGATCCAAAGGTGACCGGATACGCTGACTTGAGTGATGGCAGCGACCTATCGACAAACCGCGTAACCGCCAGTAGACACCAGCAGACAGGAGACCCCTCGTGACCGTCGTCGGGCCGTTCGGGCTGAGCGTGCGGGACCAGGCTCTGGAAGCCGATGTCCAGGCCGGATTGGCGGCCGTCGAGGAAGGTTTGCTCGAAGCCACCAAGAGCGAGGTGCCCTTCATCACGGAGGCCGCGCAGCACCTCGTGCGCGCGGGCGGCAAGCGGTTCCGTCCGCTGCTCGTGATGCTCGCCGCGCAGTTCGGGGACCCGTACGCGCCCGGGGTCGTACCGTCCGCGGTGGTGGTCGAGCTGACCCATCTGGCGACGCTGTACCACGACGACGTGATGGACGAGGCCGAGGTGCGGCGCGGGGTGGACAGCGCCAACACCCGCTGGGGCAACTCGGTCGCCGTCCTGACGGGTGACTTCCTGTTCGCCCGCGCCTCCCACATCCTGGCCGATCTGGGGCCGGAGGCGGTCCGGGTCCAGGCCGAGGCGTTCGAGCGGCTGGTCACCGGCCAGATCCTGGAGACGGCGGGACCGCAGGACGGGCGGGACCCGGTCGACCACTACCTCGATGTGCTGGGCGGCAAGACGGGCTCGCTGGTGGCGGTGTCGTGCCGCTTCGGCGCGATGATGTCGGGCGCCGACGAGACGGTGGTGGACGTGCTCACCCAGTACGGCGAGCGGCTGGGCGTCGCCTTCCAGCTGGCGGACGACGTGCTGGACATCGCCTCCGACTCGCACGAGTCGGGCAAGACGCCGGGCACGGACCTCCGCGAGGGCATCCCCACCCTTCCGGTGCTGCGGCTGCGGGAGCGGGCGGCGCGTCTCGGGCTGGCCGAGGACATCGCGCTGTGCGAACTGCTGGACTCCGACCTGAGCGACGACGCGCGGCACGCCGAGGCGCTCGCGGGGCTGCGGGCACATCCCGCGCTGGAGCAGGCGCGCCGGGACACCGTGCGCTATGCGGAGGACGCGCGGGCGGCGTTGGCGCCGCTGAGGGACTGCGATGCGAAGGCCGCGCTCATGGAGATGTGCGACGCCGTGGTGCACCGGGCCGGCTGATCGCGGGTCCGCAGGGGCACTGCCCCTGCACCCCCATCGGCCCGAAAGGGTCTTGTTCTGCACACGCCGGACGGGCTGGGATTGCCCGGGCCGGCGTCAGGTACTGCCCTGTATCGGGTCCTGACCTGCGCCGAGTCTGCTGTGATACACGTCACAAGGCTGGACTGAGTCCAACCTGAGATCCCTTCCGTACATATACCCAGAAGGCCGACGCAGGGGGTGTCGGCCGGTCTACGGGGAGAAAACAGAATCATGGGCATGAACGCGACGTTCTCGAAGCGCCGTAAGAGCCTGATCGTCACCGCGGTCGCGGTGGCCGCCACCGGTGGTGTCGCCGCCGCGGTGATTCCCGCCTTCGCCGCCGGAGGCAACCGCGCCGACCACGCGGGCCACTCCGGCATGAGTGAGCAGAGCATCGTGACACAGAGCGGAACCGTCTCCGGCGGCAGTGGGGGGACCCTCCTCGCCGCCAGCCTCCGGGGCGCCAACGAGGTGCCCGTGGCAGGCGGTCCGGCCGTCGGCGACAAGGACGGCGCCGCTCTGGAGTTCATCAAGGTCAAGGGTGACAAGGTGTCCGTGGCCGTGACCTGGCGCGGCACCGGCAAGCCGACCATGCTCCACATCCACCAGGGCGCCAAGGGCACCAACGGCGGCGTCAAGGTCGACTTCACCAAGCTGCTCGAGAAGAGCAGGCGGCACAGCGTCACCGGCACCGTCAAGGTCGAGGACAAGACACTGCTCGACGCGCTGAAGTCCGATCCCGGTTCCTTCTACGCCAACCTGCACACCGCCGAGTTCCCGGGCGGCGCCGTCCGCGGCCAGCTCCACAAGGTCACCGTCGCCGCCTTCGACTTCCGCAACGCTTTCGACAACTTCCAGGCGTCCGTCGTCAAGGGCAAGCAGATCTACGAGTGCAAGCCGGCCGACGGCGGCGGGTACGCCTTCGCCCAGCGCGACGTCAGTGCCGAGCTCGGCGGCGGCATCCAGCACTCCTTCGTCAAGCCCAACTCCGGTACGCCGCAGTGGGTCGCGCGCGACGGCAGCTCCGTCACCGGGGCCGTCCTCACCAAGACCCCGAACGGCGACGGCAACATTCCCGAACTCGACCTCAAGGCCACCCAGTCCGGCAAGCACCACGGCCTGCTCGCCGACACCGCGGAGATCCTGCGGCTGAACACCGTCGGCGGAGTCGCCCCGGCCGGTTCCTGCGAGCCCGGCACGATCGTCGGCGTCCCCTACCAGGCGGACTACGTGTTCCTGCAGAGCTGATCCGGTAGTTGACACAACCTCATCAGGGCGGCGCCCTCCCCTGTGACCCCTACGGGTCGGGGGAGGCGCCGCCCTCTCGTGTCATACCCCAGGTGTACATGGAGTTGGCTCCGGGGTCTGACGCTTCTCCCTGGCCGATTTGGTGAGATGGAAACCACGGAAATCACCACTCCTCACCGATTCGGGTGAGAATGGCGGCACGGGATGGACAACGAAACCACGCGAGTTGGACAAGCCGCCGCCGACGACGGAGGTAGCGCACACATGGCACCGTACGAATCCGACGACAGTACGACCGCCGGGGACGCCGACGACCTGCGCACGGGCCGGCACAAGGCCGCGCGGTACGTAGTCCCGGTCGCGGTGGTGGGGGTGGCGGCTGCGACCATCGGGCTCGTCCCGGCACTCGCCGACTCCGGCGACCCCGACCTGCCGAAGATCAGCGCGCAGCAACTCATCGACAAGATCGCCAAGTCGGACGTGCAGCAGATGTCCGGCACGTTCAAGATCACCACGGATCTGGGGCTCCCGGACCTCGGCGGTCTCGAGAACAGTCTCACCTCCGGCGCCGGCAGGTCGGGCGACGACTCCTCCGCCGACCCGTCCGCCAAGCTGACCGAGCTCGCCACCGGCACGCACACCCTGCGCGTCGCCGCCGACGGCCCGGACCGGCAGAAGATCTCGCTTCTGGAGAACGCGGCCGAGTACAGCCTCATCCACAACGGCAAGGACATCTGGGGCTACGACAGCCAGTCGAACTCGGTCTACCACTCGACCGCCTCCGACAGCGCGGCCGAGCACAAGAAGGAAGACGTCCCCGCCACGCCCAAGGACCTCACCGAGGACGCCCTGAAGGCGGTCGACGACACCACCTCCGTGACCGTCGAGGGGACCGCGCAGGTAGCCGGCCGGGATGCGTACCGGCTGGTCATCAAGCCGAAGCAGTCCGGGTCGACCGTCGGCCAGATCACCGTGGCCGTGGACTCGAAGACCGGGCTGCCGCTGAAGTTCACGCTCACCCCGTCGAGCGGCGGCGCCGCCGTGATCGACGCCGGTTTCACCCAGGTCAGCTTCGCCAAGCCGGCCGCCTCCACCTTCGACTTCAAGGTGCCCAAGGGCGCCAAGGTCACCGAGGACGACCAGGCCGACCACGCCGACGGCCACTTCGACGGCGGGCTGAAGGGCGACGACAAGAGCGGCAAGCCCGACGAGGACCTCGCCAAGGGCCTCGACGGTCTGAACGTCATCGGCAAGGGCTGGAACTCCATCGCCACCTTCGACACCGGCGGCCAGGGCGTCCCGTCCGGCTCCGACGTCGGCGGCGACTTCGGCGGCTTCCTCGACTCCCTCGGCGACAAGGTCACCGGCAAGTTCGGCTCGGGCACGGTCTTCAAGACCCGCCTGATCAACGCCCTGATCACCGACGACGGCAAGGTCTACGTCGGCGCGGTGAACAAGGACGCGCTGGTGAAGGCGGCGAACGCGGGCTAGCCGGGAATGCTCGCCGGCTGGGAACCTTGCGCGGTGGCCATACGTAATCACTGTACGTAGTCGCCGCACGAGGTCGTACGAGCACGAATCGAGGGAGCCGATGGACGAGCCGTCCGCCACGGAGCCGGAAACGGGAGGCGCCGCCGGGCAGGCCGGTGACGAGAGCGTCATCGCCACCCGCGCGCTCACCAAGCGCTACCGCGGCGGGCAGCTCGCCGTCGACGGCCTCGACCTGACCGTCCCGGCGGGCAGCGTCTTCGGCTTCCTCGGTCCGAACGGCTCCGGCAAGACCACCACCATCCGCATGCTGATGGGCCTCATCGAGCCCACGTCGGGCACGGCCCGTGTGCTCGGCAGCCCCATGCCCCGCGCCACCCGCACCGTCCTCCCGCACGTCGGGGCCCTCATCGAGGGCCCCGCGCTGTACGGCTTCCTCTCCGGCCGCGACAACCTCCTGCGCTACGACGCCGCAGACCCGACGGCCGACCCGCGCACCCGGCGCACCCGCGTCGCGGCGGCGCTGGACCGGGTGGGCCTGACGGCGGCGGCCGGCAAGAAGGCGAAGGCGTACTCGCTGGGCATGAAGCAGCGGCTCGGCCTCGCGGCCGCGCTGCTCCAGCCGCGCAAGCTGCTCGTGCTCGACGAGCCGACCAACGGCCTCGACCCGCAGGGCATGCGCGAAATCCGCTCCCTGGTCCGGGAGTTGGCGTCCGACGGCACCACCGTCTTCCTCTCCTCCCACCTCCTCGACGAGATCGAGCAGGTCTGCACACACGCGGCAGTGATGACCCAGGGCCGCCTGATCACCCAGGGCGCGGTGGCCGACCTGGCGGCGGGAGCGCGCGGCCGGCTGGTCGTCACCACACCCGACACCGGCGACGCGGCCCGCGTGCTGAAGGAACAGGGCGCCGGTGACGTCGTGGTCGCCGACGACCGGGTGACCGCCGAGCCCCCGGACCGCGACCTGGCCGAGGTGAACGCCGCGTTGGTGACGGCCGGCGTCCGCGTCCGCGGCTTCGGCGTCGAACGGGCCTCCCTGGAGGACGCGTTCGTGGCACTGACGGGGGAGGGCTTCGATGTCGCAGGCTGAAGCGGTCGTGACCGAGGTGCGCGCACCGAGTCCGCTGTGGACCTTCGGACTCTTCCGCAGCGAACTGGTCACCACGTTCCGCCGCTGGCGCACCCTCGCCCTCCTCGCCGTACTCGCGGCCGTCCCCGTCCTGGTCGGCATCGCAGTCAAGATCGAGACGAGCGACGGTTCGTCGGCCGGCCCCGGTCGCGGCGGAGGAGGCGGCCCGGCCTTCATCTCGCAGATCACCAACAACGGCCTGTTCCTGGTTTTCACCGCGCTGGCCGCGACGCTCCCGTTCTTCCTGCCGATGGCGATCGGCGTCATCGCGGGCGACGCGATCGCCGGCGAGGCGAACTCGGGCACCCTCCGCTACCTGCTGGTCGCCCCCGCGGGCCGCACCCGCCTCCTGCTCACCAAGTACGCGACCACGATGACCTTCTGCCTGGTCGCCACGCTCGTGGTGGCGGTCTCGGCACTGACGGTCGGCGCCATCCTCTTCCCACTGGGCGACCTCACGACGATCTCCGGCACACAGATCAGCTTCGCCGAGGGCCTGGGCCGGGCCCTGCTGATCGCGCTGATCGTCGCCGCGTCCCTGATAGGCGTAGCCGCCCTGGGCCTCTTCATCTCCACGCTCACCAGCAGCGGCATAGCGGCGATGGCGACGACCGTAGGGCTGCTGATCACCATCCAGATCCTGGACCAGATCCCCCAACTCCACGCGATACAGCCCTACTTCTTCTCCCACTACTGGCTGTCCTTCGCCGACCTGATGCGCGACCCGGTCTACTGGGACGACCTGGTGAAGAACCTCGAACTCCAGGCCCTGTACGCGGCGGTGTTCGGCTCGGCGGCCTGGGCGCGCTTCACGACGAAGGACATCACGGCATAGCCCTCGTCCTGCCTCAGCCGATTTCGTGGGGGAAGCGGGCGAGCGGGGCCTCCTGCGCGAAGAACGTCTTGGCGCGGGCCAGCGCCGCGGTGTCGTTCAGGACGTCACCACGCCTGCTGCCGTTGCCGAGCAGGACTCCGCCGAAGCGCATCTTCAGATAGGCGGCCGAGTTGCTCAGGGTGCCGGTCAGCGGGTCGGCGACCGAGAACTCGGTGTCGGCCAGGGCCGCCACGCCCCAGAGCGTGCGACCGGCCATGGCCGCCTTGAAGTCGATGCCGGGGGTGCGCAGCCAGCCCGACCAGTAGTCCAGGTAGCGCTTGGTGAGACCGGACACCGAGTACCAGTACAGCGGGGAGGCGATCACGATGTCGGTGGCAGCCAGCGTGGCGTCGAGAAGCAGCGCCGGGGTGCTTCCGCCGGGCGGGAGCACATGGTCGCTGTCGCGCCGCAGATCCATGAAGTCGGGCAGCGGGTGCTCGGCCAGACTGATCCACTGCTGTTCCACGTCCGAGGGCAACTGATCGGCGGCCTCGCGGGCGAGCAGCTCGGTGTTGCCTTCGGCACGGCTGCTGCCCAGGACGAACAGGAAGCGGCGGGTCATGGCGTCTCCAGGGTGATGGGCGTACGACGATTACTCGCCCATGCATTATATGCGTGCGCAATTACTTGTCCATGGTGCGCCGACTCGCCGAGCGGTGGTGAAGAGCTCTACGGGTTCTGCGGGGGCCTTACTTGTGCCGCGTCGCGGCCCCGGTGAGGCGGGCCAGTGGTTCCGTCTCCCGTGGTGGCGTTCCGCTCAGGTCGCCGAGGCGCCAGTCGGGCACCCACGGCACGCGGTACACGTCGACCAGCGACTCGATCAGCCGGACCTGCTTCTCGAGCGGCCGCGGCAGCCGCCCCGGCGCGTCCGCGACGAGCACGACGGCGTCGAGGTCGAGCCCGGGCGGCACCTCCCCGAGCCGGAAGACCTCCAGGGCGCGCAGCACGGCCGCCAGTCCGGACGCGTGCGTACGGGCGACGAGCAGTACGGACCGCGGATCGTCGGGGCCGGGCCAGTCGCGGCCGCAGTCGTGACCGCCGTAGACCGCGGCGAGCGTCGAGACGCCGGCGCCGCCGTGAGTGCCGACCCAGGAGTAGCGCCGGGCGGTGGCGGCTGCGTGGGCGGGTTCCTGCGGTCCCGGTTCCGGTACGGCGACCGGCCCCCGGATCCAGATCTCCGGCCCCTGCTGCTCGTCCGTCCGCATGCCCGCTCTCCTCCCTCGTCAGGGCCTCGCGCCCACCGATCCGCACGGTGCCGGTAGGGTCACGCGACGGTGGCGAAGTCCTGGGACGAGTCTGTGACGCCACGGTGACCCGAGGACCGGGAGCGACCGGAGAGACTCAACAGTACGTGCAAGAACGGATCTTGGCGCCGGGGGAGCGGAAACCCGACGGCGGGAGGGAGCACCATGGAACCCGAACGCGCAATCCGCTCGACTCCCGACGCATCCGAGTGAGGGAACCGATGTCTCGACTCAGCCGCGAGAAGAAGCGGGAACAGGAGCGCGCCGCGCGCTCGGCGGCCCTCGTGGCGGCACCGATCGACGTCCGTGTCCCCGCGGACGACGCGGCCGGTGCGGTCGGCGCGTGGATCGGCGGGGTACCGGTCACCGCGGCGGCCGGCGAGGAGATCCAGCAGGCCGTCCTGAACCACCTGCACCGCATCGTGCTCGCCACCGGCCACCCCGTGCAGGTCACGGTCCACGACGAGCGGATCGGCTTCGTCCTGCACCTTCAGGTGGACGCGGACGGGGCCAGCAGTTTCACGGGGGAGCCCGTACGGATGGCTCCGCCGAGGGAGGCGGGCGAGCCGGGTCGGCCGGGGGAGCCGAGGGCCGCGTCGGGCCCACCGCCTGCGCCGCCCGCACTGTCGCCGCCACCGGCACCGTCCGAGCCCTCCCCGTCGCCCGCGCCGGCTGTCTCACCCGCGTCGTCCACGGCACCCTCAACACCCCCACCGCCAGGGGCGGTTCCGGTACCGCCTGCCGAGCCGCAGGCCCCCGCAGCCGCCGTGGAACCGGGGCAGCCCGAGCAGCCGCCCAAGCGTGACAAGCCGACGCATGTCCTCCGCGCGGCGTCGGAACCCGTCCGCGAGACGGCCCCGACCTTCCCCCTTCGTGCGGTGACCGAGCCGCAGCCGCTCGGCGAGAACGTTCCGACGTTCCCCCTGCGGGCCGTTCCCGAGCCGTCGGGCGGTGCTGCGGAAGGGGTCTCGCCGACCTTCGCATTGCGGCAGGTGCCGGAGCCGGCCGAGGACAGGGCCCCCGGCACGGTCGCGGCACCGAAGGGCGAGTTCGGCCCGCCTCCGCCGATGGACGCGGTGCCGCAGCACCGTCCCGAACCCCAGGACGCCCGCCCGCACACCACTGAGCCTCAGGACTCCCGTCCGTACGGCTCCGTACCCGAAGACGCCCGTCCGCAGAGCCCCGCACCAGAAGACGCCCGCCCCCACAGCTCTGCACTTCGCCCGGAACCCGCACCCAACCGTTCCACCAGCCACCCCCTCCTCACCGTCCCCCCGGACCCGGCCCTCGACCCCGACCCCAAACCCACGCCCGCCCGCGGCTTCGACGCCGTGGCCGAAGCCGTGCTCGGTGACGAACCGCCGGTGGCGCCCGCCTTCCTCGCGGAGCCGATGGCGCAGATCAACGAGGCCGTGAAGGCAGGGCGGATCGAGACGGCGGCGGGGCTGGCCGAGAGCACGGTCGGGGAGGCGTCTGCGGCGCTCGGCCCCGAGCACCCCGAGGTGCTGCGGCTGCGTGAACTCACCGCGTACATCGCCTACTTGGCGGGGGACCCGATCCGTTCGTTCCGGCTCTCCCTCGACCTCGCGCAGATCCGCCGCCGCGCCCGGGACGCGGAGGCGGCCTACGGGAACGTCCAGAGCGCGGCCTCCGCCTGGCGCGCCGTGCGCGACCCGCAGCAGGGCCTGGACCTGGGCCGCGAACTGATCGGCCTGTGGACCGAACTCACCGCCGAGGACGGCCCGGCCGCCGACGACATCGAGCAGCTGGAGTCGGCCCGCGCCCGCATGGGCCGACTCACGGAACGCGCCCGCAAGTCGGCCCAGCCGCCGCCGAGTTGACCCAGCGGAATTGAACGGGCCCTAGGAGGACAGCTCCCACACCGCATGCGCGACCGCGTCGCTGTTGCGGTCCAGGGCGGTGTCGTTGATGTTGGCGGTCGTGTCGCAGGACGAGTGGTAGCAGCGGTCGAAGGACTGCCCCGACGTACCGCCCCACTTGGCCGCCTGGGCCGCCGTCTTGACGTAGTCGGCGCCGCTGAACAGGCCGCCGACGGGGACGCCCGCGTTCTTGAACGGTGCGTGGTCGGAGCGGCCGTCGCCCTCGGTCTCGGGCTCGGTGGAGATGCCGAGCCCGGTGAAGTAGTCCTTGAACGTCTTCTCGATCGCGGGGTCGTCGTCGTAGACGAAGTAGCCGGGGTTCGGCGAGCCGATCATGTCGAAGTTCAGATAGCCGCTGATCTTCGAACGGTTGGCGGTGGAGAGGTTGTTGACGTAGTACCGCGAGCCGACCATCCCCAGCTCCTCCGCGCCCCACCAGGCGAACCGGAGGTGCTTGGTGGGCTGGTAGCCGGCCCGCGAAACGGCGAGCGCGGTCTCCAGAATGGCGGCCGAGCCGGAGCCGTTGTCGTTGATGCCGGCACCGGCGGTGACGCTGTCCAGATGGGAACCGGCCATGACGACCTGGTTGGTGTCGCCGCCCGGCCAGTCGGCCACCAGGTTGTAGCCGGTGCGGCCGGAGGACGTGAACTGCTGGACGGTGGTGGTGAACCCGGCGGCGTCCAGCTTGGCCTTCACATAGTCGAGCGAGGCCTTGTAACCGGCGCGGCCGTGCGCACGGTTGCCGCCGTTGGCGGTGGCGATGGACTGCAGCTGGGCGAGGTGGGCCTTGACGTTCGCCACGGGGATGTCGGGCGCGGCGGCCACCGGCGCGGGTGCCGCGCCGGCTATGGATCCTCCGGTCAGGAGCATGACAGCAGAGACGCCGATGGCGACGGCACCGGTGGCCGCCGTACGCCCGGAAACGGAGAGCTTCATGTGGGGGGCTCCGAATTCCTTAGAGTGAATTGGTCCCCGGATGGTGAAGCCTTTACTAACTCTGCGTCAAGAGCGCTATCAGGACAGCGAGTTCGCATTGCGGATCAACCCGGCCCACGGGACCGGGCGCCGCGGGCCTACTGCACGCAGAACTCGTTCCCCTCCGGATCCGCCATGACCACCCACTCCCCGCCCTGCTCCTTGACCCGCCGCAGCACGCTCGCCCCCAGCCCCTCCAGCCGTTCGACCTCGCCGTCCCGCCGCCCCTCGCCGGGGTGCAGATCGAGGTGGAGCCGGTTCTTGACGGTCTTCGCCTCCGGCACCCGCTGGAACAGCAGCCGCCGCCCCAGGCCGGTGCCGCTGTCCTTGTCGTACGGGTCGTCCGGATGCCGTACGGCGATCAGGTCCCGGAAGGCCGGGCGGCCGTGGAACTCGACGGTCGCCGCGGTCGGCAGGGCGCCGAGCTGCAGCAGCCGTTCGACGAGGGCGCTGTTGTCCTCGACCTCGTACCCGAGCGCGGCACCCCAGAAGTCGGCCTGGGCATGCGGATCGGCGGAGTCGATGACGAGCTTCCAGTGGACGGGTGTGGGTGCGGGAGTCTGCGTCATGGACCACTTATAGCTGCCGGCACTGACATCTCGGCCTGTCCGGCGCTCACGTCTCGACGCAGGCCGAGTACTTCCAGCCCGTCCGGGGGAGTTTGAGGACGAGGCCGATCGGGGGTCCGAGGGCGGGTGCCCCCAGGTCAGACGTCCACTGCGGCAGACGCCGACGCAGAAACCGGCAGCACCTCGATCCGGCGGCCGAGCCTGCGCGCAGCGCGCCACGCATCCCACGTGAGCAGGCACAACGCCGCCCACACCAAGGCGAACCCGGCCCACCGCTCCACCGGCATCGACTCGTGGAAGTAGGCGACCCCGAGCAGGAACTGGAACACCGGCGCCAGATACTGCAGCAACCCCAGCGTCGACAACGGCACCCGGATCGCCGCCGCCCCGAAGCAGACCAGCGGCAGCGCGGTCACCACCCCGGTCGCGGCGAGCAGCGCCCCGTGCCCCGCGCCCTCGGTCGTGAACGTCGACTCGCCCCGCGAGGTCAGCCACAGCAGATAGCCGACGGCCGGCAGGAACTGGATCGCGGTCTCCGCGGCCAGCGACTCGATCCCGCCGAGGTTGACCTTCTTCTTCACCAGCCCGTACGTGGCGAACGAGAAGGCGAGCGTGAGGGAGATCCACGGCGGCTGCCCGTACCCGACGGTCAGCACGACCACCGCCGCGAACCCGGTCCCGACCGCCACCCACTGCACGGGCCGCAGCCGCTCCTTGAGGACCAGCACGCCGATCGCGATGGTGACCAGCGGGTTGATGAAGTAGCCGAGCGAGGCCTCGACGACGTGCCCGCTGTTCACGGACCAGATGTACACGCCCCAGTTGACGGTGATCACCGCCGCGGCGACCGCGACCAGCCCCAGCCTGCGTGGCTGCCGCAGCAGCTCGCCGGCCCAGGCCCAGCGGCGTATCACCACCAGCGCGACGCCCACGAAGACGAGCGACCAGGCCATCCGGTGGGCGAGGATCTCGACCGCTCCGGCGGGCTTCAGCAGGGGCCAGAAAAGGGGGACGAGACCCCACATCCCGTATGCCGCGAAGCCGTTCAGCAGACCTATGTGCCGCTCGCCCCTCGACTTCCCGGTCACGGGCCTCCTCCTCGCCTCGTCGCGCACACGTGCCAGGCAGAAGGTAACGCCGAGCACCCCCGCCTGTCATGTCCGTATCGGCATACGGTCATGACAGGCGGGGGTGGTGCTCCCGAGGCCCGGCGGGGGAGTCCGGCGCTCGGGGCCCGTGGGGGGTGTCAGCCCTTGACGGCCACCGCGATCGCGTCGGCGAGCGGCGTGGTCGGACGGCCGGTCAGACGGGACAGATCGCCGGTGGAGACCACCAGCTCGCCCTTCTCGATGGAGGCGTCGACGCCCGCGAGGACGGCCGCGAGCGGACCCGGCAGCCCGGCGCCGGTCAGGATTCCGGTGTAGGCCTCGACGGAGACGGGGCTGTAGGCGATCTCCTTGCCGGTCGCCTTGCTGACCTCGGCCGCGTACTCGGCGAAGCTCCACGCCTCGTCGCCGCCCAGCTCGTACGTCTTGTTCTCGTGGCCCTCGCCGGTCAGGACGGCGACGGCGGCGGCCGCGTAGTCGGCGCGCGAGGCGGAGGAGACCCGGCCGTCGCCGGCGGCGCCGACGACGGCGTTGTGCTCCAGCACGGGGGCCAGGTTCTCGGTGTAGTTCTCGTGGTACCAGCCGTTGCGCAGCAGCGCGTACGGCAGGCCGGAGGCGAGGAGCGCCTCCTCGGTGCCGCGGTGGTCGTCGGCGAGCGCGGCCGTCAGGCTGCCCGGGGCGCTGGTGTAGGCGAGCAGCGCGACACCGGCCGCCTTGGCGGCCTCGATGACCACCTTGTGCTGGCCGACGCGGCCCTTGTCGAACTCGTTGCCCGAGATGAGCAGGACCTTGTCGCCGGCCGAGAAGAGGCTGCCGAAGCTCTCGGGGGTGTTGTAGTCGGCAACGGCGATCTTCACGCCGCGTGCGGCGAAGTCGGCGGCCTTCGCCTCGTCGCGCACGACCGCGGTGATCTGGTCGGCCGGGACCTTCTCCAGCAGCTGTTCCACTACGTGACGGCCGAGGTGTCCGGTGGCGCCGGTGACGACGATGCTCATGGTTGCGAACTCCTTGTGGGGTGCGGTTGCCACTAACCCTAGGGGCTGCGCTAACTCTTCGAAAGTACCCACTTTGAAGTAAGGTACTGACGCGACGGTAAGTGCCCGGGACGCATGCGGTGGGCGCTCACCGGGCACACGAGTGTCAGGGCGCCGATCGGCATGAGCGGCATGTCCTTCCATGCGCCCCCTCTCCGCCTCCCGCGCCGCCTCACGGCACCGGGCACGCTGGAAGCGGGGTGTCATGCCCTGCCGTGCGCCGGTCCGTGCCACCGGCGGCCGACGCGCGGTCACCTGATCCAGGGGGATTCCTCGAGATGGCTTTACGGCGGAACACGGCCGCGCGAAGTATCGGTTCTGCAGTGGCGGCGGGGCTGGCACTCATGCGGGTGTCCTTCGCCCGGGGCGCCGACCGCCGACGGCTGGAACAGCTGCTGACCGAGCTGGTGCAGCAGCTGGCGCTGATGACCGAGGAGATCCACCGGGCGAACCTGACCCAGTACTACCGCCTCATCGCGGACCAGAACGACCGCAAGCTGGACGACCCCACCCTGGCCGAGGCGTCGAGCACGCTGGGCGGCCTTTCCGATGCCCGGCGGCGACAGATGATCTTCGCCAACCAGCAGTACGGCTCCCTGGTGCTCGCCCACCGGGTCGGAGTGATCGGCTGGGACGAACTCCTCGGCCATCTCAGGGTGTTGTGCATCAACTCGGTCTTCGCCGAGTACTGGGACCGGACCGTGGACCACCGGCGGAGCCTGCCCCCGGACTCGGTGGAGGCGAAGATCGGCGCGACCGTCGACGTGATGATGGAGGAGCTGGCCGAGGAGCCGGACGAGTGGTGGGTGGTGGGTTCCGTGCCCGGGTCCGAGCCGGAGCCCGAGCCCCCGGCGCACGGCTGAGGGCGCATGCCGCATCTGTACTCCAGTGAGTGAGTGTGAGCACGGGCCGCTCGGGTGATGCTCTCGGCGTTGACTGTGACTCCGGGAGGGGACGCTCAGTTGCCTGACGATTCCATGGCCGTCCGGATAAGTCGCCGCCTCGGCGATCCACCCCGCAAAAGAGGCAGTCTCACCTCCGAGACCTGCCCGGACATCTTCGAGTTGACCGACGGCAGCTTCGCCGTCATCGGCACCGAAGCCACCGCCGCCCTCGATCCGCACCTCCCCCCTGACGCAGCCCGGGCCGACTACGAGCGCATCGTCGTCATCACCCGCGAGACCCTCATCCGCGCCAAGAAGGACATCCCCGACGTGTGACACCCATGCGCGGGGCCCGGACGCCGTACCGCATCCGGGCCCCGCGCAGACAGCGGACCGAGGTCAGCCGACGACCGTCCAGGTGTCTCCGCCCGCCAGCAGCGCCCCCAGGTCGCCCTTGCCGTTCTGCTCGATCGCCGCGTCGAGCTGGTCGGCCATCTGCGTGTCGTAGACGGGCCGGTCGACGGAGCGCAGCACGCCGATCGGCGTGTGGTGCAGCGTGTCCGGGTCGGCCAGGCGGGACAGCGCGAAGGCCGTGGTCGGCGACGCGGAGTGGGCGTCGTGGACCAGAATCCGAGACTCGTTGTCCGCGGTCACGTCGACCACCTTCAGGTCACCGGTGACCGCATCCCGTACGACACCGCGCGAACCGTCCGCCCCGAAGCGGATCGGCTGCCCGTGCTCGAGGCGGATCACCGCCTCCTCCGCCTGCTGCTTGTCCTTGAGGGCCTCGAAGGCGCCGTCGTTGAAGATGTTGCAGTTCTGGTAGATCTCGATCAGCGCCGTGCCCGGATGGGCCGCGGCCTGGCGCAGCACCTCCGTCAGGTGCTTGCGGTCGGAGTCGATCGTCCGCGCCACGAAGGAGGCCTCCGCGCCGATCGCCAGCGACACCGGGTTGAAGGGCGCGTCCAGCGACCCCATCGGCGTCGACTTCGTGATCTTGCCGACCTCGGAGGTGGGCGAGTACTGGCCCTTGGTGAGGCCGTAGATCCGGTTGTTGAAGAGGAGGATCTTCAGGTTCACGTTCCGGCGCAGGGCGTGGATCAGGTGGTTGCCGCCGATGGACAGCGCGTCACCGTCACCGGTGACGACCCACACGGACAGATCGCGCCTGCTGGACGCCAGGCCGGTGGCGATGGCGGGCGCACGGCCGTGGATGGAGTGCATGCCGTACGTGTTCATGTAGTACGGGAAGCGGGACGAGCAGCCGATGCCCGAGACGAAGACGATGTTCTCCTTGGCCAGACCGAGCTCGGGCATGAAGCCCTGGACGGCGGCGAGGATCGCGTAGTCACCGCAGCCGGGGCACCAGCGCACTTCCTGGTCGGACTTGAAGTCCTTCATGGACTGGCGGGCCTCGGCCTTGGGAACGAGCGAAAGCGCCTCGATCGTGCCCGTGCCTTCCGTGGACGTCTCAGCCATCGATGGCCTCCTTGAGAGCCGTGGCGAGCTGCTCAGCCTTGAACGGCATGCCGTTCACCTGGTTGTACGAGTGGGCGTCGACCAGGTACTTCGCCCGGATCAGCGTGGCGAGCTGACCGAGGTTCATCTCGGGAATCACCACTTTGTCGTAACGCTTCAACACCGTGCCGAGATTCCGCGGGAACGGGTTGAGGTGACGCAGATGCGCCTGCGCGATGGACTCCCCGGCCGCGCGCAGCCGCCGTACCGCCGCCGTGATCGGTCCGTACGTCGAGCCCCAGCCGAGCACCAGCGTGCGCGCCTCGTGCGGATCGTCGACCTCCAGATCCGGTACGTCGATGCCGTCGATCTTGGCCTGGCGGGTGCGGACCATGAAGTCGTGGTTGGCGGGGGCGTACGAGATGTTGCCCGTGCCGTCCTCCTTCTCGATGCCGCCGATGCGGTGCTCGAGACCGGGCGTGCCGGGGATGGCCCAGGGGCGGGCGAGGGTCTGCGGGTCGCGCTTGTACGGCCAGAAGACCTCGGTGCCGTCCTCGAGGGTGTGGTTCGGTCCCTGCGCGAACTGCACGGTCAGGTCCGGGAGTTCGTCCAGTTCCGGGATGCGCCAGGGCTCCGAGCCGTTGGCCAGGTAGCCGTCGGAGAGCAGCATCACCGGGGTGCGGTACGTGAGTGCGATGCGCGCCGCCTCCATGGCCGCGTCGAAGCAGTCGGCCGGCGTCCTGGGCGCGATCACCGGGACCGGGGCCTCGCCGTTGCGGCCGAACATGGCCTGCAGCAGGTCGGCCTGCTCGGTCTTGGTGGGCAGACCGGTGGAGGGCCCACCGCGCTGGATGTCGATCACGAGGAGCGGCAGCTCCAACGACACCGCCAGCCCGATGGTCTCGCTCTTGAGCGCCACACCCGGACCGGACGTCGTCGTGATGCCGAGCGAGCCGCCGAAGGCCGCGCCCAGTGCGGCGCCGATCCCGGCGATCTCGTCCTCCGCCTGGAAGGTCCGTACGCCGAAGTTCTTGTGCTTGCTCAGCTCATGCAGGATGTCCGAGGCCGGAGTGATCGGATACGACCCCAGGAACAGCGGCAGATCGGCCTGGCGCGAGGCCGCGATCAGGCCGTACGCGAGAGCCAGGTTCCCGGAGATGTTGCGGTAGGTCCCCGGCGGGAAGGCGGTGGCGGCCGGCGCGACCTCGTAGGAGACCGCGAAGTCCTCGGTCGTCTCGCCGAAGTTCCAGCCCGCGCGGAAGGCGGCGAGGTTGGCCTCGGCGATCTGCGGCTTCTTCGCGAACTTGGTCCGCAGGAACTTCTCGGTGCCCTCGGTCGGCCGGTGGTACATCCAGCTCAGCAGCCCCAGCGCGAACATGTTCTTGCTGCGCTCGGCCTCCTTGCGGGAGAGATCGAACTCCTTGAGCGCCTCGACCGTCAGCGTGGTCAGCGGCACCTCGTGGAGGCTGTACCCGTCGAGCGAGCCGTCCTCCAGGGGCGAGGCGGCGTAACCGACCTTCTGCATCGCCCGTTTGGTGAACTCGTCCGTGTTGACGATGATCTCCGCGCCGCGCGGCAGATCGGCGATGTTGGCCTTCAGAGCGGCGGGGTTCATGGCGACCAGCACGTTCGGGGCGTCGCCCGGAGTGAGGATGTCGTGGTCGGCGAAGTGCAGCTGGAAGGAGGAGACACCCGGCAGGGTTCCGGCAGGTGCGCGGATCTCGGCGGGGAAGTTCGGAAGGGTGGAGAGGTCGTTTCCGAAGGACGCCGTCTCGGAGGTGAAGCGGTCACCGGTGAGCTGCATACCGTCACCGGAGTCCCCCGCGAACCGGATGATCACCCGGTCCAGCCGACGTACGTCCTTCGTTCCCGCCGGCTTGCGCTGCTCTCCCACGACGGTTTCTTCGGCCTGTTCCGCTGCCCTGCTGACCTGGCTGGTCACTGAACTGGACCTCCCTCGAGGCGGCTGTCTGGGACCGGCCTTCCCGCAGGCCTTCCCAGGATCAACCCTACGTCCGTTAGGGTCGCCTTCCCTCGGCCATTCGCATGATGGACACGGATTTGAGACGGTGCGACGCCCTGAATTGTCATGATTTCTCGCCCCCCGGCGCTTCCTTTGAAGACGCTCCCCGCAATTCTTCGGTTCTAGGGCTGGACGGACGCTGGACTGACGACTGAGTGAGTGGCTGTTGACTCAGTGTCAGCCCGTCACGAGTTCAGATAGGTGAGGACCGCGAGAACCCGCCGGTGATCCCCGTCACTCTGGGAGAGTCCGAGCTTCAGGAAGATGTTGCTGACGTGCTTCTCGACGGCGCCGTCGCTGACGACCAGCTGCCGGGCGATCGCCGAGTTCGTCCGCCCCTCGGCCATCAGCCCCAGGACCTCCCGCTCCCGCGGGGTGAGTCCCGCGAGCACGTCCTGCTTACGGCTGCGTCCGAGCAGCTGAGCGACGACCTCCGGGTCCAGTGCGGTGCCGCCCCGGGCCACCCGCACCACCGCGTCCACGAACTCACGCACCTCGGCTACCCGGTCCTTGAGCAGATAGCCGACGCCATGGCTGGACCCGGCCAGTAGTTCGGTGGCGTAGCGCTCCTCCACGTACTGCGACAGCACGAGCACACCGAGTCCGGGATGCGCCTTCCGCAGCTGTACGGCGGCCCGCACCCCCTCGTCGGTGTGCGTCGGTGGCATCCGCACGTCCGCCACCACCACGTCCGGCAGCTCGCCCTGCCCGTCCAGCTCCGTGATGGTCTTGATCAGCGCGTCCCCGTCGCCGACCCCGGCGACGACCTCGTGCCCGCGGTCGGTCAACAGCCGGGTCAGCCCCTCCCTGAGCAGCACTGAATCCTCGGCAATGACCACCCGCACCCTGTCCTCCACGATCTCCGGTCCCCCCAGCCCGACGCCACATGCCAGTAGTCCAGCATTCCAGCATTCGGACCGCACTGCGCCCGGCAGACGCGAATCAACGGGAACACGTGCACTGCACGACGGGTTTCGGCCGCGCGAGCGGCAACACGGTGCAACGCCGGTCGGGCATTCTCAGCCCGTCCGGCGCTGCGCCACGGAAGAACCCGGCGCTCAGCCGAGCGCCCGCTCTCCCCGCCACGGCAGCTCCGCGGTCACCCGCGTAGGCCCGCCGACCGGCGAGTCCACCACCAGGATCCCGTCCACCGCGTCCAACCGCTCGGCAAGCCCGCCGAGCCCGGACCCGGCGGAGGCATCCGCGCCGCCCACCCCGTTGTCCATGACCTGCACCATCAGCCGGTTCTCCACCCGCCACACGTCCACCGCCGCCCAGGTGGCCCGCGAGTGCTTGCTGATGTTCTGCAGCAGCTCCGACACCGTGAAGTAGGCGATCCCCTCGATGGCCGGCGCCGGCCGCTCGGCCAGGTCCACCTCCACCTGCACCGGCACGGTGCACCGTGAGGCCACGGCCGACAGCGCCGCATCCAGCCCCCGGTCCGTCAGCACCGCCGGATGAATCCCGCGCGCAAGGTCCCGCAGCTCCTGCAGCGCCGTCTTCACCTCGCCGTGTGCCTCGTCCACCATCCGCGCCGCCGCCTGCGGATCCTCCGTCAGCTTCTCCTTAGCCAGCCCCAGATCCATGGCCAGCGCCACCAGCCGCGCCTGCGCCCCGTCGTGCAGATCCCGCTCGATCCGCCGCAGGTCCGCAGCAGCCGTGTCCACCACGACCCCTCGGTCGGACTCCAGCTCCACCACCCGCGCGGACAGCCGGGACGGCCCGAGCAGCCCGTGCACCATCAGCCGGTCCACCATCGTCAGCGCCCGCACGATCCACGGTGTGGCCAGCGTGAACAACAGCCCCACCAACGCCGTCACGGTGATCTCGAAGGGGTTGTCGAGGTAGATGCTGTGGCTCCCGTCGCCGTACAGCTGAAGCCCGCCCTGACCGCCGTACATCGGGAAGAGCCAGAACCACAGCGGATACGTCAGCAGCGCCCACCCGTACGCCCAGAAGTTCACGGCGACCACGAACGACAGCACCGACCAGGGGAACTGCAGCACCGCGTACAGCAGCGTCCGCCACGACGTGCCGCTCTTGAGCACGGCCCCCATCCAGGCCATCACGCCGGACTTCTTCATCCGCAGCGGCTCGGGCTCGGCGACCTCCAGCCCCAGCAGCGCCCGCGCCCGCGCCCGCTCCAGCGCCCCGAACCCGCGGCAGCCGGCCAGCCCCGCCGCCAGCACCGGAATCCCGAGGAACGTCACCAGCAGGCCCGCCCCGAGCGACACCATCGTGACCGCGTACACGAAGAGCATGATGCCGATGGGCAGGCTGAGCAGCACATATCCGAACTCGCGCCAGCTGCGCGCCTCGAACGGCGCCCGCAGCCCGGCGGGCAGCCGGTGCCGCCGCTGCTCGTCGAGGCCGAGTCCACCGTCGTACCCGTACCCCTGTCCGTACTCCGTGGCCATCGGCGTCGTCCGTTCTACTCGTCCACTCACCCTGCTCGGCGGGGCTGTCCTGCCGTACCTCCACACTGCTGCGCCGCAGGTCCACGGACCATGGAGTCCGTCGGAGTCTTGGAAGGGGGGTTTTCCCTACCCCTCGCCGGCCGGGCGGTCCCGCCAGGGCAGTTCCGCCGTGACGACCGTCGGTCCGCCCTGCGGGGACTCGATGACGAACAGGCCGTCGACGGCGTCCAGCCGGTCGGCGAGGCCCTGCATGCCGGTGCCGCCGTCGAGGCGCGCGCCTCCGCGGCCGTCGTCCTCGACCTGGATGAGCAGCCGGCTGTTCGCCCGCCACACCTCCACGGACGCGGTCTTCGCCGCGCTGTGCTTGCTGATGTTCTGCAGCAGCTCGGAGACGGTGAAGTAGGCGATGCCCTCGATGGCCGCGGCGGGCCTTGTGCCGAGGTCGACCGTCACCTTCACGGGCACGGTGCAGCGCGAGGCGACCGCGGACAGCGCGGCATCCAGCCCCCGGTCCGTGAGTACGGCGGGATGGATGCCGCGCGCCAGGTCCCGCAGCTCCTGCAGTGCGAGCTTCACCTCGCCGTGCGCCTCCGCGACCATCTCCGCCGCCGTGTCGGGGTCCTCCAGCAGCTTCTCCTTGGCCAGGCCCAGCCCCATCGCCAGATTGACCAGGCGGGCCTGCGCCCCGTCGTGCAGATCGCGCTCGATGCGCCGCAGATCGGCGTTGGCCGTGTCGACCACGACTCCCCGGTCCGACTCCAGCTCCGCGATACGCCGCTCCAGCTCGTCGGAGGGCGACAGCAGCCCGCGCACCATCGCCCGGTCGGCGTTGGCGAGGCCCCGCGCGATGAACGGCAGCACCGGCCACAGCACGAACAGCGAGGTCAGCGTGATGGTGAAGGTGAGGACGCCCCAGGGCAGCCGCATGAAGTCGTACAGCACCGTCCGCCAGGCCACCGGGTCCTTCAGCGTCATCCACAGCCGCTGCAGGTACCCGGTCGTGTGTCTGGGCAACGGGCTCGGCTCGTCGATCTTCACCCCGAGCAGCGCCCTGGCCCGCTTCCGCTCCATCCGGCCCAGCAGCCGTGCGCCGAGCAGCCCGAGTGCGAGCAGCGGGAAGCCGATCACCGTGACGGCCAGCCAGAACCCGGTGAACATCACCGTCACGACATAGATGAACCCGAGCAGCGACACCGGGAGGTTCGCCAGGAGATGCGCGATCTCCTTCCAGGTGTGCTTGTCGTAGGCGAAACGGGCGGGCGGCAGGCTGTCGCCGTCCCCTTCCGGGGCCCGAGCCGGGCGCGAGAGTCGTTCGGTCATATGGGCTAGCGTGCCGCGCGCCGGGCGGCTGCGCCATGAGGTCGTCCGCCTCCGTGCACTGGGGAAAACCCCACCCCCGGATCTCGAGGACATCTCAAGCCGTGACGGGCTGCTTACCGTCCCTTTATCAGGGCCTAGACTCCCGTGCGTACAGATCGTCGAACAGCAGCGAAGGGACGGACGTGCGGGAATTGACCGTCGTCGATCCGACCGTCGTCGTCGCGGCGGACTACTTCCGGTCCTACTCGGTCGTCGGACTGCTCGCCGTCGTCGGCGTGCTCTTCGTCGCGGTCGCCTTCGGGGCCGGCCGCCTGCTGCGCCCGGTGGTCCCCACCCCCGAGAAGCTCCTGACGTACGAGTGCGGAGTCGACCCCGTCGGCGAGGGCTGGGCCCACACCCAGGTCCGCTACTACGTCTACGCCTTCCTCTACGTCATCTTCGCCGTCGACTCGATCTTCCTGTTCCCCTGGGCGACGGTCTTCGCCGCCCCCGGATACGGCGCGACGACCCTCGTGGAGATGTTCATCTTCCTCGGCTTCCTGGCCGTCGGCCTGCTCTACGCATACAAGAAGGGCGTCCTGGCATGGACGTGACCCCTGAGCCCGTGATGCTGCCGGAGCCGAAGAGGCTGGGAGCGCTGGCCCGCCTGGCCCCGGAGCCAATGAAGGTCATCCTGAACTGGGGCCGCAGGTACTCCCTCTGGGTCTTCAACTTCGGCCTCGCCTGCTGCGCGATCGAGTTCATCGCCGCGTCGATGGCCCGCCACGACTTCATCCGCCTCGGCGTCATCCCCTTCGCCCCGGGCCCGCGCCAGGCCGACCTGATGGTCGTCTCCGGCACGGTCACCGACAAGATGGCCCCGGCGGTCAAGCGCCTGTACGAGCAGATGCCCGAGCCCAAGTACGTCATCTCCTTCGGCGCCTGCTCCAACTGCGGCGGCCCCTACTGGGACTCCTACTCCGTCACCAAGGGCGTCGACCAGATCATCCCGGTCGATGTGTACGTCCCCGGCTGCCCGCCCCGCCCCGAGGCCCTGCTCCAGGGAATCCTCAAGCTCCAGGAGAAGATCGCCCGCGAGTCGCTGGGGGAGCGGTACGGCAACGGGACGGCACGCCCCTCGGCCGCCGCCCTGCAGAGCGGCCTGGTGCAGCCCCCGGCAGCCGGGTCCCCTTCGGAGGAGGGGCGATGAGCGGGAACGTCGGCTGGCTGCCGGCCCCCGCCGAGGAGCTGTTCGGTACGGAGGCCACGGCCGAGGAGTCGTACGAGGTCCTGACGGTCGACGTCCCGCCGGCGACCTGGCTCGAGGCACTGCGCGTGGCCCGTGACCAGCTGGGCTGCACCTACTTCGACTGGCTCAGCGCGGTCGACGAACCGGGCACGGGCTTCCGCGTCTCGGCCCACGTGGTGTCCCTGTCCCCCCTCCACCGCCTCCTGGTCCGCACGACCGTCCCGCACGAGGCCCCGACGCTCGCCTCGGCCGTCGACGTCTACGCCGGCGCCGCCTGGCACGAACGCGAGACCCACGAAATGTTCGGCGTCGACTTCGAGGGCCACCCGTCCCTGGACCACCTGCTGCTCCCGGAGACCTTCGAGGGTCACCCCCTCCGCAAGGACTTCGTCCTGGCCGCCCGAGTCGCCAAGGCCTGGCCCGGCGCCAAGGAGCCGGGCGAGTCCGACCACGGCGGCCCCAAGCGCCGCCAAATGCTCCCCCCGGGCGTCCCCGACCCGAACGAGTGGGGCCCCCTGAAGGGCCAACTTCCCCCGGCCCCGGCCCGCCCTGCCCGCGGTGCGGGCCGGGCTGCGGGGGAGCGGCCGGTGCGTGGCGCGGGAGAGCGGCCGGTGCGGCGAGCTCGCTCGGCTGCGGAGGGGTCGGCCAGCCAGGGGACGGCCACGCCGGGAGCGGCTGAGGGCGCGACGTCTGCTGAGGGCGCGACCGGGGCTCGGCGTGCACGTTCGGCGGCGGAAGGCTCGGTGAGCCAGGGGCCGGCGACGCCCGCGTCGGGTGAGGGCGCGGCCGGTCCGCGGCGGGCTCGTTCGGCGGCGGAAGGGTCGGTGAGTCAGGCGGCGGCGGCGCCTCCGGGAGCTGGTGAGGCTCCGGCCGGGCCGCGCCGGGCTCGTACGGCGGCGGAGGGGTCGGCCAGTCAGGCGGCGGCGCCTTCGACCGAGGGTGCCTCGGCCGGACCTGCTGCAGCGGAGGCCGCCGGTACCCCGGCGGAGGGGCCGACCGACCAGAAGCCGGGCGCCACCGGCGGTGCCGCTGCGCCGCGACGCGCACGCAGCGCCGGCGAAGGCTCGGCCTCGCAGCGCGCCCGGACCCCGGCGGCAGAGGGCACGGCGCCCAAACCCGCCGCCGCGCCCCGCAGTTCGGATGCCCCCTGGCACCACGCCCGCCCGGCGTTCGACGAGCCGGAGGCGAAGCCGAGCCCGCAGACGGCGCCGGGTGCGGAGACGATGCCGAGCGCAGAGGGGGAGTCGGGTTCCGGTGCGAAGTCGGGCCCGGAGTCGGAGCGGCAGCCCACGGCTGAGCCGAGCAGGGCCGCCGAGCCGGTCGCGGAACCAGCGCGTGAAGCCGAGCCCTCTCCGGAGCAGCCGTCCGCCGGTGCCGGTGCCGGTGCCGGTGCCGATGCCGGTGCCGAGACCGACGCTGGCTCGGGTGAGTCCCAGGCGCGCCCCGGTGAACCGTCCTCCGAAGGGTCCTCCTCCGAGGAGCCGCCTACCGAGGAGCCGCCTACCGAGGAGCACCCGCCGGAGACGCCCGCATCTGAGGAGTCCCCCCAAGCCACCCCCGACGACCCGCCCGCCGAACCCCCGACCCCGAACCCCGACAAGCCCTCAGGAGGCCCGCAGTGAACGGCGCGCTGGACGTCGCCCTGCGACTCCTGGTCGTGTTCGTCGTCTTCCTCACCTTCCCCCTGATCGTCGGCCAGACCGAGCACAAGGTCATGGCCCACATGCAGGGACGTCTCGGCCCGATGTACGCCGGCGGCTTCCACGGCTGGGCCCAACTCGTCGCCGACGGTGTGAAGTTCGCGCAGAAGGAAGACGTAGTCCCGGCGGGTGCGGACCGGCGCATCTTCCAGCTCGCCCCGGCCGTCGCCCTCCTCCCGTACCTCCTCGTCCTCCTGGCCATCCCCATCGGCCCCGGCGAGGGCGCGGTCGGCCAGGTCCTGGACGCCGGCATCTTCTTCGTCCTGGCGGTGATGGGCGTTGGCGTCCTCGGCTCACTCATGGCCGGCTGGGCCTCGGCCAACAAGTTCTCCCTCCTCGGCGGCCTCCGCACCGCCGCGCAGCTCCTGGCCTACGAACTCCCGATGCTCCTCGCCGCCGCCTCGGTGGCGATGGCCGCCGGGACGGTGTCGATTCCCGGCATCCTCGACGCCTTCCACTGGTGGTGGCTGCCCTGGCAGATCGTCGGCGCGGTCGTCTTCTTCGTCGCCGGCCTTGCCGAACTCCAGCGCCCTCCCTTCGACATGCCGGTCGCCGACTCGGAGATCATCTTCGGCGCCTACACCGAGTACACCGGCCTCCGCTTCGCCCTGTTCCTCCTTGCCGAGTACGCCGGAATCATCGTCCTGTGCGGCCTGACCACCGTCCTCTTCCTCGGCGGCTGGCACGGCCCGTGGGGTGCCGACGGCCTCGGCTGGGTCTGGACCCTGCTGAAGACGGCCGTCCTCGCCTTCGTCGTCATCTGGCTCCGCGTGACCTATCCCCGACTGCGCGAGGACCAGCTCCAGAAACTCTCCTGGACCCTCCTCGTCCCCCTTTCTCTCGCTCAGATCGCCCTCACCGGCATCGTCAAGGTGGTGATCCAGTAGCCATGGCCGAGCCTCTCCCGCCCACGCGACCCCGCATCCCCGGTTCCGGTCTGGCCAAGGGCCTGGCCGTCACCCTCCGCACGATGACGAGGAAGACCGTCACCGAGCAGTACCCCGACGTCCAGCCCGACCTCCCACCCCGCACCCGCGGTGTCATCGGCCTGTTCGAGGAGAACTGCACGGTCTGCATGCTCTGCGCCCGGGAGTGCCCGGACTGGTGCATCTACATCGACTCCCACAAGGAGACGGTCCCGGCAGTGACCCCTGGCGGCCGCGATCGCAGCCGTAACGTCCTCGACCGCTTCGCCATCGACTTCTCCCTGTGCATGTACTGCGGTATCTGCATCGAGGTCTGTCCTTTCGACGCCCTGTTCTGGTCCCCGGAGTTCGAGTACGCCGAGACCGACATCCGTGAACTCACCCACGAGCGCGACAAGCTCCGCGAGTGGATGTGGACGGTCCCGGCCCCGCCCGCCCTCGACCCCGCCGCGGAGGAACCGAAGGAGATCGCCGCCGCCCGCAAGACCGCCGAGAAGCTTGCGGCGGCGCAGGCCGAGCCGACCGAGCCTCCGGCCGGACCGACCGCACCCGAGGGAGGCGCGTCGTGACTCTCGCCGCCGCTGCCGCGACGTCGGCGCACGCCGCACTGACCACGGCCGCCCCCGAAACCCACGGCTTCCTCTCCCCGACCGGCGTCGAGATCGCCTTCCTCCTCGTCGGCCTGGCAACCTTCGGTGCCGCCCTGGTCACCGTCACCACCCGGCAGCTGGTGCACGCCGCCCTGTGGCTGGTGGTCACCCTCGGCGGCCTCGCCGTCGAGTACCTCCTGCTCACCGCCGAGTTCATTGCCTGGGTCCAGGTCCTCATCTATGTCGGTTCCGTCGTCGTCCTCCTTCTGTTCGGTCTGATGCTCACCAAGGCCCCCATCGGCCGCTCCCCGGACGCCGACTCCGGCAACCGCTGGGCCGCCCTGACCGTGGCCGTCGCCGCGGCCGCCGCCCTGGTCTGGGTTGTCGTAGACGCCTTCCGCACGACCTGGATCGACCTGGACGGCCCGGCTGCCGGCTCCACCGAGGCCACCGGAGCGAGCCTCTTCCAGAACTGGGTCCTCCCCTTCGAGGCGCTCTCCGTCCTCCTCCTCGCGGCCCTGGTCGGCGCGATCGTCCTGTCCCGCAAGGCGAAGGCGGAGTCGAGCTCTCCCCCTGTGAACTCCCGAGCCACGACCGGTGGTTCCCCATCCGCCCCGGATTCCCGTAATCACCCGATCGAGGGAAACAAGCCGGTCGAGGGAACTCAGGCCGAGCAGGAAGGCGCCCGCTGATGCACCTCGCCTATCCCGCCGTCCTGTCCGCCCTCCTCTTCTGCACGGGCCTGTACGGAGTCCTCGCCCGCCGCAACGCGATCCTCGTCCTCATGTCGGTCGAGCTGATGCTCAACGCCGTCAACCTGAACCTGGTCGCCTTCGACGTCTGGCTCAGCAAGGCCGCCCAGGAGACGCTGCACTCCGGCCAGGCCCTGACCCTGTTCACCATCGCCATCGCCGCCGCCGAGATCGGCATCGGCCTGGCGATCGTCCTCGCCGTCTACCGCAACCGCGGCACCTCGGACATCGACAAGCTCCGCGACACCGCCGAGGGACACGAGACCGACGACCCCGACAGCGACGCCCTCACGGCCGGGCCGGCCGACGGGGCCGGGAAGGCTGAGGCCACCGCGTGACCACGACCACCCTCGCCGTCCTCGTCCCGCTCCTGCCCTTCCTGGGAGCGGCCGCCGGCCTGCTCCTGGGCCGCAGTGCCCCCGGCTTCGTCCGCCCGCTCGCCGTCCTGCCGGCCCTCACCTCCCTCGTGCTGGCCGTGCTGGTCGCCGTACGCCAGGGCGGCAACCAGGCCATCGATGCCCACACCGAGCTCACACCCACCGGCTCGGTACCGATCGAACTCGCCCTGTACATCGACGGCTTCGCCGCCCTCGTCGCCGTCCTGGTCGGCGTCGTCGCCTCCTGCGTGCAGATCTACTCGACGGGCTACCTGCGCGACGACCCGCGCTACCCCTCGTACGCCGCTCTCGTCTCCCTGTTCACCTCCGCGATGCTGCTCGTCGTCTACTCCGGCGACCTGATCGTGCTGCTGGTCGGCTGGGAGATCATGGGCATCTGCTCGTACTTCCTGGTCGGCCACTACTGGGAGACCCCGGAGGCCCGCGCCGCCTCCATCAAGGCCTTCCTGGTGACCAAGCTCGGTGACGTCCCCTTCCTGATCGGCCTGTTCGCCCTCGCCACCGATGCCGGGTCCTTCCAGATCACCAAGGTCCTCGGCACCGTCGCGAGCGGCGGACTCGACCACCCGACGCTGATCGCCCTGCTGCTCCTGGCAGGCGTGGCGGGCAAGTCGGCGCAGTTCCCGCTGCACACCTGGCTTCCCGACGCGATGGCGGGCCCAACGCCCGTCTCCGCGCTGATCCACGCCGCGACGATGGTCGCCGCCGGTGTCTACTTCATCGCCCGTCTCCTCCCGGTCTTCGAGGCTTCCCAGGCCGCGATGGTCGTCCTCGCCGTCATGGCCGCCGTCACGATGCTCGGCTCGGGGCTCGCCGCGCTCGCCCAGGACGACATCAAGCGCGTCCTCGCCTACTCGACGATCGGGCAACTCGGCTACATGACCGGCGCCCTCGCCGTCGGTGACCGCGGAGCCGCCGTCTTCCACCTCCTGTCCCACGGCGCCTTCAAGGCGCTGCTGTTCCTCGCGGCCGGCGTGATCATCCACGCCGCCGGCACCAACTCGCTGGCCGCCATGTCCCGTATGCAGGGCCTGCGCGACCGCGTCCCCGACGCCTACTGGACGATGACCGTGGCGCTCCTCGCGCTCGCCGCGATCCCACCCTTCAGCGGCTTCTTCTCCAAGGAGACCGTCCTCGGCGCCGCCGAACACGTCACCTCCGGCCACACCGAGCACGCCCCCGGCGCTGCCGGCTGGGTCGTCCTCGTCGCCGGAATGCTCACGGCCCTGCTCACCGCGGCGTACGCGATGCGCCTGTGGCTGCTGGCCTTCCACGGCCGGGGCGCAGAGGCCCCCGACCACGGTCGCCAACCGCTCACCATGACCGCCGTGTTGTGGGTGCTCGCGGTCCCGTCCCTCGCCCTGGGCGGCTTCGCCTTCCGCGTGCTGCCCGACTGGTTCGACGGCCGTGACCTCACCCCGACCCTGACGACGTCCGTCCTCGGCACGGGCATGGCCCTGGTCGGCGGCATCGTCACCTACGCTGCCTGGCGGCACACCACCGCCCTCGCGGCCCGCGTCCCCCTGGGTGCGGTCGCGGCCCACCCCGAGGGCGACGCCGCCCAGGTCGAGGCCGAGGCCATCGCCAGCCACGCGCCCGCGTACGGGGGAGTGGCCTACGCACCCGACCCGGCCGACCCCGGACGGCTGCTGCTCGGCCCGCTGCACCGGCACGCGGCCGTCGGCTTCCACCTCGACGCCGTGTACGCGGCCCTCTTCGTCCGCCCGGTCCAGGCCGGAGCAAGTCTCGTCCGGTTCCTGGACCGCGAGGTCGTCGAGACCTACGTACGCGGTGCGGGCGCCCTCCCCCGCCTGCTGGGGGCGGCCGTACGCCGCGCCCAGACCGGCAATGTGCAGACCTATGTGAGCGCGCTGCTCGCCGGCACCGTCGTCCTGGCGGTCGCCGCCCTCCTCGTCGCCACGGGAGCGTGAGCAGGCGTGATCGATATCAACGAGTCCGTGATGCAGTTCCTTCTGGCATTCGTCGTCGTCGGCCCGCTCCTCGGTGCCGCCGCCGCTCTCCTGCCCGCCCCGCCCGGACTGAAGGGGAAGTCGCCCGAGCAGGCCGTGCTCCGCCACGGCGTGACCGTGACCGGCGCGGTCCTCATCGCCGCGATCGCCCTCGGGCTCGGCTTCGACCACGACCACCCGTCGAAGATGCAGGCCACGACCGACATCAGCTGGATCCCCGCACTCGACGTGCGGATCCACCTCGGCATCGACGGCATCTCCCTCCCCCTTCTGGTCCTGACCGCGCTGCTGACCTTCCTCTGCGCGCTCTACTCGTACTTCAAGATGCCTGCGGGCCCGACCCCGAAGGCCTTCGTCGCACTGCTGCTGGTTCTCGAGTCCGGAACCCTCGCGAGCTTCGCCGTCCTCGACCTGCTGCTGTTCTTCCTCGCCTTCGAGATGGTCCTCATCCCGATGTACTTCCTCATCGCCCGCTGGGGCGGCGAGGGCAGGACCCAGGCCGCCTGGCGATTCATCCTCTACACGCTGCTCGGTTCGGTCGTCATGCTGCTCGGCCTGCTCCTGATCGGGATCAAGGCCGGCACATTCGACATGGTGGCACTCGCCACTGACAACGGCCGGTCGCTGACCGCATCCGTGCAGGTCATCGCCGTTCTGGCGATCGGGATCGGGCTCGCTGTCAAGACGCCGATGTGGCCGCTGCACAGCTGGCTGCCCGACGCCCACACCGCCGCGCCGACCGTCGGCTCGGTTCTGTTGGCCGGTGTCCTGCTGAAGATGGGTACGTATGGATTCGTCCGGATCCTCCTCCCCATCGCGCCGGACGGCTTCCGTACCTTCGCGCCCTACCTCGCCGCCTTCGCGGTCGTCGGGATCATCTACGGATCCCTGGCCTGCCTGGCCCTCGCCAAGCAGGGCGCGAAGGGTGACCTCAAGCGCCTCATCGCCTACTCCTCCGTCGGCCACATGGGCTTCGTCCTGCTCGGCATCGCGACCATGACCCCGACCGGCGTGAACGGCGCCTTGTTCGCCAACATCGCCCACGGCCTCATCACCGGCCTCCTCTTCTTCCTGGTCGGCGCGCTCAAGGACCGCACTGGCACGACCGACCTCGACACACTCGCCGAGGAGACCGGCGCCGCCCTCTACGGCAAGGCTCCGCGCCTCGGCGGCCTGCTCGCCTTCGGCGCGGTCGCCTCGCTCGGCCTGCCGGGCCTCGCAGGGTTCTGGGGCGAAATGCTGGCCCTGTTCGGCGCGTTCAAGCCCGCCGCCGACCTCAGCCGTCCGGCGTTCCTCACCTTCATGTCGATCGCCGCCTTCGGCACCCTCCTCACGGCCGCGTACATGCTCGTCGTGGTCCGCCGCGTCTGCATGGGCTCCGTATCGCAGGAAGCACCACAGCTCGCCGACGTCCACACATACGAGTTCGCGGCCTGGACCCCGCTCGTCGCCCTCACCGTCGTAGCAGGCCTGTGGCCGAAGGCTCTCCTCGGTCTGACCGACCCGGCCGTGCAGCAGCTCCTCGCAGGAGGCACCCGATGAGCTCCCTGGCCCAGCCGCTGGCCGAGAACCTCGTCCAGTCCGTCGACTGGCTCGCCATCGCGCCGCCCACCCTCGTCGCGGTCGTCGGACTCGTCGTCCTCGTCGCCGACCTGTTCGTCAGCGACACCAAGAAGGCTCTCCTCGGCTGGGCGTCGGTCGTCGGCCTCGCTGCCTCCGTGCTCCTGCTGCTGCCGCTCTTGGACGGCGACCGCAGCACCTTCTGCGTGAACGGCACGCACGCGTGCAGCTACACCGCGGACCGTTTCACCCTGGTCATCCAGTTCCTGGTCCTCGGCGGTGCCCTCCTCGCCGCCCTCCTGTCGGTGACAGCCCTGAAGGACGCCGACAAACAACTCCCCGAAGGGGAGTACTGGTTCCTCCTGCTCTCCTCCGCGGCCGGCGCCGCCCTCCTGCCCGCCTCCCGCGACCTGGCGACCCTGATCGTCGCCCTGGAGGTCGCCTCCCTGCCGGCCTTCGCCCTCGTCGGCATCCGGCACGGCGACAAGAAGTCCTCCGAAGCGGCCCTGAAGTTCTTCCTGTCGTCGGTCACCGCGACCGCCGTCAGCCTCATGGGCATCAGCTTCGTGTACGCCTCCACCGGCACCCTCTACCTCACCCAGGTCGCCGACCGCATCCAGCACGTCGACGGCCAACTCCACACCCTCGCTCAGACCGGTGTCGTCCTCACCCTGGTCGGCTTCGCTTTCAAGACAGCCGCCGTACCCTTCCACTTCTGGGTTCCCGACACCTACGTAGGAGCTCCGCTCCCGATCGCCGCCTACCTCTCGGTCGTCGGCAAGGCGGTCGGCTTCTCCGGCCTCATCCTCGTCACGGTCGTCGCCTTCCCGTCGTACGCCGACGTCTGGGGCCCGGCGCTCGCGGCGCTGGCCGCGCTCACCATGACCGTCGGCAACGTCGGCGCCCTGCGCCAGCAGGCCACGCGCGCGTACAGCGCGGTACGACTGCTCGCCTGGTCGTCGGTCGGCCAGGCCGGCTACCTCCTCGTACCGATCGCCGCAGCCGCCTACTCCGACAACGCCGAGCACTCCATCGGCTCCACGGTCGCCTACGCCCTCATGTACGCGGCCGTGAACCTCGGAGCCTTCGCGGTGGCCGCACTCGTGGGCCGCACCAATTCCGCGAACCGCATCACGGACTACCGCGGCCTCTACGCGAGGAACCCCCTGGCAGCCCTGCTGCTGGCCTTCTTCCTGCTCTGCCTGGCGGGACTCCCGCCGGGCATCATCGGCCTCTTCGCCAAGGTCACCGTGTTCTCGGCGGCGGTCGACGCGGGACTCGGCTGGCTGGCCGTGGTCATGGCCGCCAACGTCGTCATCGCGCTGTTCTACTACCTCCAGTGGACGGCACTGCTGTTCCGCGCCCCCGAGGGCGAGCCCGTCAAGCACTACCTCCCAGCCCCCCTCACCGCGGCGATCACCCTCACCGGAGTCATCGGCATCGCCCTCTCCGGAGCGCCCCAGCTGGTCCTGCACTTCGCAGACACAGCCCTTTTCTGAGCCGCCGTCGGCCGCCCGGGCCCGCCATCACCCGGTCGGCCCATGCACGTGGCCGTACGCACAAGGGAACTAGTGGCCCTCGCCTGGCGTTGACCAGTACGGGAGGGTCCACTGGACGTGACACCACGGCACCAGTGGCATCGGAGACGACAAGCAAGATCCGCAAGCAAAGGGTTCCCCTGCTGCACGACTTGGAGGGCGTACCGTGCACCGCCGGCACAACGGGCTAAGGACCGCAGTTCTCCTCGGAGGACTGTCTGCCCTCATCATCGTCATCGGCAGCTTCTTCGGCCGAATGGGGCTCGTCGTAGCGGTTGTGATCGCCCTGGGCACGAACGCGTACGCGTACTGGAACAGCGACAAGCTGGCGCTACGCGCGATGCGTGCCCGCCCGGTCAGCGAGTTCGAGGCACCGGTCCTCTACCGCATGGTCCGCGACCTCTCCACCCAGGCCCGCCAGCCCATGCCGCGCCTGTACATCTCCCCGACGGAAGCACCGAACGCCTTCGCAACGGGCCGCAACCCGCGCAACGCGGCGGTGTGCTGCACGGAAGGCATCCTGCACATCCTGGACGAGCGCGAACTGCGTGGTGTCATCGGCCACGAGCTCAGTCACGTCTACAACCGCGACATCCTCATCTCGTCGGTCGCCGGTGCCCTCGCCTCCGTGATCATGTTCCTGGTCAACTTCGCCTGGCTGATCCCGATCGGCCGCTCCGACGACGATGACGGCCCCGGCATCCTCGGCATGCTCCTCATCATGATCCTGGGCCCGCTCGCGGCCACCCTCATCCAACTGGCCATCAGCCGCTCCAGAGAGTACGAGGCCGACGCGTCCGGCGCGCAGCTGACCGGCGACCCCCTCGCGCTCGCCAGTGCCCTGCGCAAGCTCGAAGCCGGCACCAAGCAGCTCCCGTTGCCGCCCGAGCCGCGCATCGAGACCGCGAGCCATATGATGATCGCGAACCCCTTCCGCCCTGGCCAGGGACTCTCCAAGATGTTCTCGACGCATCCGCCGATGGCGGAGCGCATTGCCCGGCTCGAGAAGATGGCAGGTCGCCCCCAGTGAAAACCATTCTGAACGTCATTTGGCTCGTCCTGAGCGGCTTCTGGCTGTTCCTCGGGTACCTGGCCGCCGGCATCGTGCTCTGCATCACCATCATCGGCATCCCATTCGGCATTGCGGCTTTCCGCATCGGCGTCTACGCCCTGTGGCCCTTCGGGTACACGACGGTCGAGCGCCGCGACGCCGGCGCGCCCTCCTGCATCGGCAACGTTCTGTGGCTGGTCCTGGCGGGCTGGTGGCTGGCGCTCACACACATCGTCACCGGCCTCGCCCTGTGCATCACGATCATCGGTATCCCGTTCGGCATCGCCAACTTCAAGCTGATCCCGGTCTCGCTGCTGCCGCTCGGACGCGAAATCGTGCGCACGGACGAGCCGTTCGCGACGCGCTGACCGACCGAGCGGACGAAAGGCGGGGCAGCCTGTCCGGCCCTCACATCCGGCTCACCGCGGCCTCCGGAGCCCGGAGGTTTTCCACAACCCGGCGGTAGTCCACAGGCCGGCCCGATTGTCAGTGCCACCTTGCATCATGAATCCATGACCGAGAACGAGCAGTTGCTGGCACGGGTGACAGCCAAGGCGCACAACACCCGCCCCTGGGGCTGGACTTCCCTCCCCGAGCCCGTCGACGCGGCCACCCTGGCCCGCGCCGAGGCCGCCCTGGGCTTCGTCCTGCCCCCGCTGCTCGCCGACCTCTACCTGCACGTCGGAGACGGCGGATTCGGCCCGGAGTACGGCCTGTTGCCTCTGCTCGACAGCCCGCCCGCCGGTGAGCCCGCCGCCGTAGTGCAGTACCTCGCCAACCGCGAGAGCGGCCGCAGGGATCCCGACTGGCCCTGGCCCGAAGGCGTCCTGCCGATATCCCACTGGGGCTGCGCCATGTACGCGTGCGTGGACTGCCGCTCCCCGAAAGCGACGGTCCTGCTCTTCGAACCCAACCCCGGTGACCCCGACCGGGCCTGGTTCGTGGACACCCCCGGTCTCGCGGACTGGCTGCGCGCCTGGCTCGAGGGCACGGGCTGGTACGACGAGATGGACGACGACTTCCAGATGGCCCCGTGGACCGACTTCCGCATACGTACGACCGAGGCACGGGCCTCCTGACAGCGCGGCTCAGCTCGTACGGCTGCGTGGACAGCGGCACTACTTCGGCGCCGTGGGCCAGTCGCTTGCAGAGGACGCCGAACCCTGTGCGCGCGTCGCCTCCTCGCGCGCCCTACGCCCCTTGCCGCTCGGCCACCCACCGCCGTACGCCGTACGCGACCACGCCCACCGCCAGCACACCCGCCCCCACGACAACCGAAATCCCCGGTAGCGAGAACGCCAGCACCACGCACCCGGCCAGTCCCACCACCGGCAGCACTCGCGTCGCCGGAGCCGGGCTCAGTGTCCAGGCCGAGGCGTTGGCCACCGCGTAGTACGCCAGCACACCGAAGGAGGAGAACCCGATCGCGCCCCGTACGTCCACCGTGGCGGCCAGGGCGGCGACCACCGCACCCACGGCCAGCTCGGCCCGGTGCGGTACCTGGAAACGCGGATGCACGGTTGACAAGGCGTGGGGCAGATGCCGGTCCCGGGCCATGGCCAGCGTCGTCCGCGAGACACCAAGAATCAGGGCGAGCAGCGAACCCAGCGCGGCCACGGCGGCCCCGACGCGGACCACCGGTGCCAGCCCCGGCACCCCCGCAGCCCGCACCGCGTCGGCCAGCGGAGCGCTCGCGTGCCCGAGACCGTCGGCTCCCAGTACGGAAAGGACAGCCACCGCCACACACACGTACACCGTCAGCGCGATGCCCAGGGCCAGCGGGATCGCGCGGGGGATGGTGCGCGCCGGATCCCGTACCTCCTCGCCGAGGGTCGCGATGCGCGCGTACCCGGCGAACGCGAAGAACAGCAGCCCGCCCGCCTGCAGCACCCCTCCCACGCCGCCCGAGGCACCGACGTCCAGCCGTCCGGCGTCGGACGCCCCGGACCCCAGACACACGACCACCACGGAAGCGAGGACAGCCAGCACCACTGCCACGATCGCCCGCGTCAGCCAGGCGGACTTCTGGATGCCGCCGTAGTTCACCGCGGTCAGTGCCACCACGGCCGCGACGGCCACGGCGTGCGCCTGCCCGGGCCAGACGTACGCGCCCACAGTGAGCGCCATCGCCGCACAGGAGGCCGTCTTCCCGACCACGAACGACCAACCCGCGAGATAACCCCAGAACTCCCCGAGCCGCTCGCGCCCGTACACATACGTTCCGCCCGAGGCCGGATACAGCGCGGCCAGCCGGGCCGACGCCGTGGCGTTGCAGTAGGCGACCACGGCGGCGACCGCGAGGCCGAGCAGAAGCCCGGACCCGGCCGCACGTGCCGCGGGCCCCAGGGCGGCGAAGATCCCGGCCCCGACCATCGAGCCGAGTCCGACGATCACAGCGTCCCCGACCCCCAGGGTGCGACGGAGCTCGGAGGCAGGACCGGAGCGTGTCATGTCCCGCACCCTACTGATCAGTGCAACCGAGGAGTGCCACCGTGACGTCCTGTTCATCGACAGAACACCACAAGCGTGCGACGCACAGCGGATCTTGACCGAATTCACACTGTCCGGAAAGTGCAGGCACAGTGCGGAAGGGCAGGTTCACGGCATGACCATCATCAGCTGGATCATCCTGGGGCTGTTGGCCGGAGCCATCGCCAAGTTCCTGCTGCCGGGCCGCGACCCGGGCGGCTTCATCGGAACGACGCTCATCGGCGTCGCGGGCGCGTTCATCGGCGGCTGGATATCGGCCCGCTGGCTGGACCACCCGATCACCAAGAACTTCTACGACGGCGCGACATGGGCCGCGGCGATCGGAGGCTCGCTCGTCCTCCTGGTCGCCTACCGCATCCTGTTCGGCAACTCGCGCAACTGAGCACGACCGAGCACGCCCCCGGACCGCAGCCAGCAGGCGAGAAGGGTGGGCACCCACCAGGTGCCCACCCTTCCTCGTGGTCGCTGATCAGCGACTCCGAATCAGCTGCTCACCGGTAGTTCACGAACTGCAGCGCGAAGTCGAAGTCCTTGCCCTTCAGGAGGGCGATGACCGCCTGCAGGTCGTCACGGCTCTTCGAGCTGACGCGCAGCTCGTCGCCCTGCACCTGGGCCTTGATGCCCTTCGGGCCCTCGTCGCGGATGATCTTCGCCACCTTCTTCGCGTTCTCCTGGGAGATGCCCTCCTCGATCGACGCGAAGATCTTGTACTCCTTGCCCGAAAGCTGGGGCTCGCCCGCGTCCAGCGCCTTCAGCGAGATCCCGCGCTTGATCAGCTTGGACTGGAAGACGTCGAGGACGGCCTTGACCCTGTCCTCGGAGTTCGCCTCCATCAGGATCTTGTCACCGGACCACGAGATCGAGGCACCCACGCCCTTGAAGTCGTAGCGCTGCGAGATCTCCTTGGCGGCCTGGTTGAGGGCGTTGTCGACCTCCTGCCGCTCGACCTTCGAGACGATGTCGAAACTGGAGTCGGCCATGTCCTGTGGCTCCTTGTATCGGTGCGTAATGGGGGTGCGTACGGGTCCGTATCGGCGTACGTGGGGGCGGGCGCCGAGCCCGGCGTGGTCCCGGGCCGCATCCGGACAAGCCTAGCCACCCGCGGTCCTCCGGGCGCAGATCAATCGGGTGGCGAAGCACCCCTCGGCATCGGGTATTGTTTACGTCGTTGCCAGGGAGCACCGCCGAAGAGCGGTTCGACCGGCAGCAACCCCGGCGGTGTGCCCGAGCGGCCAAAGGGAGCAGACTGTAAATCTGCCGGCTCAGCCTTCCCAGGTTCGAATCCTGGCGCCGCCACGCTGAGAGAGACCCCCTCCATTCTGCGGAAACGCAGAGCGGAGGGGGTCTCTTCGTGTATGCGGGCGGTCTCCCCGCAGTGCTCATCTCCGAAGCCCCATCTCCCAACGTACGGAAGGTCTTTGATCATGCGCCGTTACGTTCTCACCGGCACGCCCGGTGCGGGTAAGACGTCGATTCTGCGGTGTCTGGGTGAGCTTGGTTACGGGGTCGTCGAAGAGGCGGCGACCGCTGTCATCGCGCGGGAGCAGGCCCGAGGTGTGGACGCGCCGTGGACGCGGGCGTCGTTCGTCGACGAGATCGTCGAGCTGCAGAGGCGGCGGCAGCTGGAAGCCCCCGTCACCGGTTCCGTTCAGGTGTTTGACCGGTCGCCTGTCTGCACGTACGCGCTCGCGCGTTATCTGGGGCGACCGGTGTCCACGGCGCTGGCCGCGGAGATCGAGCGGATCGTAAGCGAGAAGATCTACGAGCGTCAGGTGCTCTTCGTCCGCAATCTCGGGTTCTGCGAGCCCACCAGCGCCCGGCGGATCAGTTTCCAGGAGTCGCTGGTATTCGAGCGGATCCACGAAGAGAGCTACCACGCGTTCGGCTACGAGCTGATCGACATCCCCGTCGGCGATCTCGCTCAACGCGTTGCCGCGGTCGGCTCGGCGATTGCGCGGCCCGATCTTTGAACGGTCCGGGCCGACTTTGAACGCCCCGAGCCAGCTTGAACGCCCCGAGCCGGTTCCCGCCGACGCCACCCAGGGGACGTACCGCCATGCAGAGCAGCTACGCAGAGCAGCTCCCCAGAGCACATACGCCCCGGGTGCCCCAACGCCGAACTACTCCCCGCTATGCACAAGTTCGACGTCGTGCTCGTCCACCCCGCCCCCCGACACGGAAACGGTCGCCGCCCGCGGCGGATACCCGGTCGCGATGACCGTGTACGCGCCGCTGTCCAGGTCGGAGAAGGCGTACGCGCCGTCGGGGCCGGTCCTGGTCGTGGCGACCACGTTGCCCGCGGCGTCGATCAGGGTCACCCGGGCGTCGCTCAGCGGGGCGCCCGCTCCGCGTACCGTGCCCCGGACATGGGCGCCGGGCCGGAGTTCGACCTCGATGCGCGTGGTTCCGGCGCCGCCTATCTCGACGGGCAGGGCCAGCGGGCGGTGCTTGGGGGAGTTGACGGCGAGCGTGACCGTCCCCGGCACCAGGTCGGTGACGACGAACTCGCCCAGCACATCGGTCCGTCCGGTCGCCAGCACCTCCCCGCGCACGTCCGTCACGATCACCACGGCCTCGGCGACCGGCGCTCCGCTGTCCGCGGACCGCACCAGACCGGCGAGGCCGCTGGTGCCGCTGAGCAGGACGTCGTACGAGACCGGACCGTCGGCGACGACGAGCGTCGAGGCCTGCGGCTGGCAGCCGTCGGCGGAGGCGATCAGGACGTACGAACCGTTGGCGGGCGCCTCGACGCCGTAGGAGCCGTCGGCCCGTGAGACGGACCGGCTCAGTTGCCTGCCGCCGAGTGAGATGAGCGTGACCGCGGCCCCGGCCACGGGGACACGCTCCGCCCCGAAGACATGACCGCTCACCGGGATTCCGCCGCCGACGGAACCGCCCATGCCGGCCGGCTCGGCAGCCGTGACTGAAGCCGACACCGCCGCACGCTCCCGCGCAGCTCCGTCGGATCCCGCACCCGCGACTGCCGGGGCCGACGTTCCCCGCCCCTCCCCGCTCACACCCGCAGACGGCTCCCCAGCGGCAGCCCCCTCCACGGCCCCGGCGGGCTCCGCCGCCCCCGCCACCCGATGCCGCGGAATGAACGACGCGACGACAAAGGCAAGCAGCGCCGCCCCGCCGCCAATGGCAAGCACGGTCTTGAAGCCGTTCTCCGAAGGGAGGGAGACCCCGCCGAGGCTCGTGGTCATCTGCGACAGGATGACGCCGGCGACCGCGCTGGCGGTCGACGTACCGATGGACCGCATCAGGGTGTTGAGGCTGTTGGCCGCACCCGACTGCGACGGCGGCACGGCGCCCATGATGAGGGCCGGCATCGCGCCGTACGTGAAGCCGCTACCGGAACCGATGACGCAGGACACCAGCACGAACTGCCAGACCTCGGACATCAGCAGGATGTTCAGCCCATAGCCCGCGGCCACGATGAGCGAGCCGAGCATCAGGCTGGCCTTCGGGCCCTTGGCCTTGGAGAGGGCCGCGGAGACTGGGGCGACGGCCATCATCACCAGGCCGGACGGGGCCATGACCAGACCAGCGGTGAGCAGCGACTTGCCCAGACCGTAGCCGGTCGCTTCAGGCAACTGCAGGAGCTGCGGAAGCACCAGGGACATCGCGAACATGCCGAAGCCGAGGGCGATCGAGGCGAGGTTGGTGACCAGCACCTGGCGGCGGGCGGTCGTGCGCAGGTCGACCAGCGGCTGTTCGGTGCGCAGCTCGAACCAGCCCCACAGCAGCAGGATCACGACGGATGCCCCGAACAGACCGAGCGTGGTGCCGCTGTCCCAACCCCAGTCGCCGCCCTTGGAGATGGGCAGGAGAAGGCAGACCAGTCCGGCTGCCATCCCGAGCCCGCCGACGACGTCGAAGCGGCCGCCCGTCCTCACCTTGGACTCGGGCACCACGGACACAACCAGCAGCAGTGCTACGACGCCCATCCCGGCCGAGCTCCAGAACAGCACGTGCCAGGCGAAGTTGTCGGCGATGAGGGCGGCGGCGGGCAGGCCCAACGCCGCTCCCACGCCGAGCGAGGCGCTCATCATCGCGGTGGCCGAACCGAGCCGTTCGGCGGGCAGTTCGTCCCGCATGATGCTGATGCCGAGCGGGATCACACCACCGGCCATGCCCTGCAGCACCCGTCCGACGATCATCGGGGTGAGCGAGTCGCTGAGGGCGGCGGTCACCGACCCCGCGATCAGCAGGACCAGGCTGGTCAGGAGCATGCGGCGCTTGCCGTACATGTCGCCGAGCCGCCCCATCATCGGGACGGCCACGGCGGCGGCGAGCAGCGTGGCGGTGACGGCCCAGGCGGTGTCGGACGCCGGGGCGTTCAGAAGCTTCGGCAGCTCCGGGACGATCGGGATCACCAGGGTCTGCATCAGCGAGACCACGATCCCGCCGAAGGCCAGAACCGCCACGACGGCATTGGCCCGCGGCGCTGCGGACACCGCCTCGTCGTCGTCGGCGGGTCGGGGAAGTGCGTGGGACATCGGTCGGCCTCCGTGGGCATGGGGCATCGGGTGTGCGCGACATCCTCAAGTTAAGTCAGTTGATTGACTTAAGCAAGGTCGATCGGCGTGCGCCCGGTCGGATTTCGTAGGGGCACAGTGAAGACTTCGGGACGCCGGGGTATGTACGACGACATGGGACGGATCGACTACCTCCACGACCCCGACGCCCCGCCCGCCAACTCGGTGGTGCCCGCCGTCGTGGCGTTCGTGCAGAACGAGGGGGGGCAGGTGCTCATGGTCCGCCGCTCCGACAACGGTCGCTGGGCACTGCCCGGAGGCGGCCACGAGGTGGGGGAGTTCATCGCCGACACCGTGGTGCGCGAGATCTGGGAGGAGACCGGCATCAAGGCCGAGGTCCTCGGCCTCACCGGGATCTACACCGATCCCGGCCATGTCATGCGGTACGACGACGGCGAGGTCCGCCAGCAGTTCAGCATCTGCTTCCGCGCGCGCCCCGCCGGCGGCGAACTCCGCCCGAGCAGCGAAACGCCCCAGGTCCGCTGGGTGGCCCCGACCGACCTGCCCGAACTGGACATCCACCCGACGATGCGCCTGAGGATCGACCACGCGATGGACCGGACGCGGACATCCCCCTACATCGGCTGACTGCGGGTCTCACACTTTCGCCCGGGGCACACTGACCCCATGTCCACTCGCCGCAGACGCTGCCCCGAATGCCGTCGCGAGATCGCCGTCGTCGCCGGACGCTTCGCCCGGCACGACCCGCCCGGCGCGCGCGAGAACGGCATGCTCGTCTCCTGTCCCGGCTCGCGCCGCCAAGCCCAACTCGATGCCGCCCAGCCGTCGTTGGACGGGTATGTCGTCCCCGAGATCCCCGGCCAACTGCCCCTGTTCTAGGAACGGCCCGACCGCCTCTACGGTTCCCGTGGACGCTCCCGCACATCCATCCGCGTCACCAGCCCGTCCCCGCCGAACCGGTACACGTGCTCGACCGTCTCCTCCGCCCACTGATCACCGGACGCGTCCCGCACCCCGGGCCGTACGGTCGCCGCCACGCCCTCACCGTCCTCGTGGAGCCGCACCCCCTCCAGCCGTACGAGAGGATGCCCGGCCGCGAACTGCCGTGCCCAGTAGGCGCGTACCGCCTCGCGGCCGTGCAGCCGGACCCCGTCCAGGACGTTCGGCCAGTCCACGTCCGGTGCCAGACACAGCAGTACGAAGGTGTCGCGCTCGTCGGTGGAGAAGGCCTCGTACATCCGCCGCAGCAGGGCCTCCTGCGCGGCCGGAACCCCCTCTCCGGCCACCCTCAGTTCCCGGCCACGGACTTGACCGCCACCGACACCGGCGTCGACCCGCCGACCAGCTCCAGGGTCAGGCCGGCCGTCGCCGTCGTGTCCACCAACTCCGCGAGTACGGCGGCCACGTCGTCGCGGGGAATCGCACCGCGGCCGGTGTGGGCCTCCAGCCGTACGAGGCCCGTGCCGACGTCGTTCGTCAGCATGCCGGGGCGCAGGATCGTCGCGTCCAGGGCGTCCAGCCGCAGCACGTGCGCATCGGCCTCGCCCTTCGCACGCAGGTACACGTCGAAGATGTCGTCCCCCTGGTGCGCGGGATCGGCGCCCATCGACGAGACGACCACATGTCGTCGTACGCCCGCTCGAACTGCCGCGTCGGCGAACAGAATCGCCGCTCCCTTGTCCACGGTGTCCTTGCGGGCCGCCCCGCTGCCCGGACCCGCACCCGCGGCGAAGACCGCCGCGTCCGCGCCCTGCAGATGCGCCGCGACCTCCTCGACCGAGGACGACTCCAGATCCAGCAGGACCGGTTCGGCACCGGCCTCCCGCAGATCGTCGCCCTGTTCGGCGTGACGGATGATTCCCGCGACCTCGTCCCCGCGCGCGGCGAGCAGTCGCTCCAGCCGCAGCGCGATCTGACCATGACCACCAGCGATGACAATGCGCATGTTTCCGACCGTACGCCCGGACGGCCGCATCCGCCGCACGACTTGAGCCACGCATCAGGGCGCACAGGCACAGTGCTTGCACCGGGCGTGCGCCTCGGGGGCACCACTCTCCCGGCGTGTGCGCCCCGCGCACGAGCTACTGCCGCGCCCCGCTCATCTTTCGTCCTTCACGACAGCTCTCCCCGCCCCTGCCGAGGGAGCCCCAGCTCCGCCGCCGCGGCCGAGTTGCAGTACTCCCGTACCGCGCTCGTCCGCGCCACCACCCGGCCCCGGTGCACGACGATCCGGCTGTACGCCAGGGACAGCGCCCCCGCGAGCCGGTCCCCGCGTACCGCGAGCAGTTCGGCCGGGAAGCCCGCCTCCACCCGTACCTCGGGCAGGCCGAGTGCCGCTCGGGCCGATGTGCTCACCGCGTCGTAGGCGTCCTCGGGCCGCAATCCGTACCGGGAGGCCAGCAGGTAGGCCGCCTCGAGGGGGTCGCCGCGGCCGACCGGGTTGGACACGTCGCGCAGGGCGCCACTGCCCGCGGCCACCCGCACGCCGGCCGCCCGCAGCAGCCGTACCGGAGCCGTGTCGGACCGGTCGGTGGCACCGCAGCCGCCCTGGGGGAGGCACACCACCGTCACCCCGGCTGCCGCGAGTTGGTCGGCGGTGCGGTGGGCCGTCGCGGCGGGCAGCCGGCCGAGGCCGCCGCACGGACCGAGCGTCACCCCGGGGCGCAGTCCGCCGGCCATCGCGGCGATGCGGGCGAGACGGGCCGGGTCGGCGGCGTCGGTGTGCAGGTCGACGGGGCAGCCGTGTTCGGAGGCGACCTCCAGGACCGCCTCCACGTACCCCGTCGGATCGGGGTCCAGATCCGGGCAGCCGCCCACCACGGACGCGCCCATCTTCACCGCGTCCCGCAGCATCGCGAGCCCGTCCGCCCCGGCCACACCGGTCAGCACCCGCGGCATCGCCACCGCGGTCAGCTCCGTCAGCCCGCGCAGCGCACGCCGCGCCTGCAGTACGGCGACCAGCGCGCCCAGCCCCTGGACGTCGCCCACGCGCACGTGTGCCCGCAGCGCGGTCGCCCCGTGCCCCAGCTGCAGCAGCGCCGCCTCCGTGGCCCGGCGCTGCACGTCCGGGGGGTCGTAGGAGGCCGGGCCGTCGCCGTCCGCCGACAGCGCGGTGTCCCCGTGCGCGTGCGGTTCGGCCGGAGCCGGCAGCAGCAGATAGCCGCTGAGGTCCACGCGCGTGCCGCAGCCCGCCACTCCGCCCGCCGCCAGGCTGCCGGCCGTGCCGACCGCCTCGATGCGCCCCCTGCCGAGCCGTACGTCCACGGTCCTGCCGTCGGTCAGGTGCGCCCCGCACAGCAGCAGAGCTGCCGGGTCACCCGCCTGTCCCGAGGAACCGGACGAACCCGAGGAGCCGGACGAGGACGACGAGTGGGGCGGCTGCGGCTGGCTGTCGGGCATCGCGCTCCAGGGGCTCGGGCGTGGCTGCGCAGGGGACGCAAGATCACGCAGAGTGAGTCGAGCCTAGGCTGGCGATCCCTCCGTGTCGGGGAGGAGCGCAATAGTCGTACCGGTGTGGTCCGTCGTACGGAAGAGGCCTCGGCGACTCCTGGGAGAGCCGGGCGACGGGCCGGAACCAGGGCCGCGACGGACCGTGGAACAGGCCGGGACGGGGGCCGCGAAACGGATTTGGGTGAACGGCGGCCGAGCGTGTAATGTCTTCATCGCTCGCCCCAATAGCTCAGTCGGCAGAGCGTCTCCATGGTAAGGAGAAGGTCTACGGTTCGATTCCGTATTGGGGCTCTGGTGTGTGAGGTTCCCGTCGTAAGGCGGGAACGGATCGCATCACAGCGGTGTAGCTCAGTCGGTAGAGCAAGCGGCTCATAATCGCTGTGTCACCGGTTCAAGTCCGGTCACCGCTACTGACAGTAGCCGATTGTGGGGTCGGTCCTTCGATCGGCTACTCTTCTATGCGTTAAACCGTCCTATCCGTTCGTCAAGGAGCACTCACGTGGCTGCCACCGACGTCCGCCCGAAGATCACGCTGGCCTGCGTGGAGTGCAAGGAGCGGAACTACATCACCAAGAAGAACCGGCGTAACAACCCGGACCGACTGGAGATGAAGAAGCACTGCCCGCGTTGCAACGCGCACACCGCGCACCGCGAGACGCGATAAATCAGGCTCGTACGCGAGGCCGCCCCCACTAGTCGGGGGGCGGCCTCGCGTCGTTTCGGCCCCGGTTACCGACCGGTTCCGGCCGATTACAGGCCACCCGGAGCAGACAGACCAGGCAGACATCAGGAGGTGCCGAGCCATGGCGCTCGACCAGTCCTTCGTGGGGCGGAGCTACCCGCCCACCGAGCCCTACGAGGTGGGCCGCGAGAAGATCCGTGAGTTCGCCGAGGCGGTGGGGGACCCCAACCCGGCGTACACGGACCCGGAGGCCGCCAAGGCACTCGGCCACCCCGATGTGATCGCCCCGCCGACCTTCGTGTTCTCGATCACCTTCAGGGCCGCGGGACAGGTCGTCCAGGACCCGCAACTCGGCCTGGACTACAGCCGCGTCGTGCACGGCGACCAGAAGTTCGCCTACGTCCGTCCGGTGCGCGCCGGCGACCGGCTCACCGTCACCTCGACCATCGAGGCCATCAAGTCCCTGGCGGGCAACGACATCCTGGACATCCGCGGCGAGGTCCACGACGAGGCGGGCGAGCACGTCGTGACCGCCTGGACGAAGCTGGTCGCGCGTGCGGCAGAGGAGGCGTGAGAAACCGATGACGGCGAAGATCGCATACGACGACGTCGAGGTCGGCACCGAACTGCCCGCCCGGACCTTCCCCGTGACGCGCGCCACGCTCGTCCAGTACGCGGGCGCCTCCGGGGACTTCAACCCGATCCACTGGAACGAGAAGTTCGCCAAGGAGGTCGGGCTGCCGGACGTCATCGCGCACGGCATGTTCACCATGGCCGAGGCGATCCGGGTGGTCACCGACTGGACCGGCGACCCGGGCGCGGTCGTCGAGTACGGCGTCCGCTTCACCAAGCCCGTAGTCGTCCCGAACGACGACCAGGGCGCCGTGATCGAGGTCAGCGCCAAGGTGGCCGCCAAGCTCGAAGACAACACGGTCCGCGTGGACCTCACGGCAACCAGCGCCGGCCAGAAGGTGCTGGGCATGTCGCGGGCGGTCGTACGACTGGGCTGAGAGCCGTAAAGGCCGGATGTAAGGGGCGCTCGCCGATGCGGGCGCCCCTTACTCGTAACTCATACGGCCGTCCCCGTCCCCAGACGGCAGCACCCACCCCTTGACGTAGTTAGTGATTGAGTACTAACTTACTCGCATGGCCAGGATGAGCGCAGAAGAGAGGCGCGAGAGCGTCATTCGTGCGGCGACCGAAGAGTTCGCCCGCGGCGGGTACTACGGCACGTCGACCGAGTCGATCGCCAAGCGCGTCGGTGTCTCGCAGCCGTACCTCTTCCGGCTCTTCCCGGGCAAGAAGGCACTCTTCCTCGAGGTGACCAAGCGGTGCACGGAGGACATCCTCCGCACCTTCGAGGAGGCCGCCAAGGGGCTGGAGGGCGAGGAGGCCCTGCACTCCATGGCGAACGCGTACACCAAGCTCATCGTCGAACGCCCCGAGCGGCTGCTGATGCAGATGCAGATGTACGTCACCGTGGGCGCCGCCGAGCAGGCCGGTGACCACGAGCTCGGCGAGGAGGTCCGCGCCGGCTGGATGCGGCTGTGGGACACGGTCCATCTGCCGCTCGGTGCCGACATCGACGAGACGACGACGTTCATGGCGTACGGGATGCTCATCAACTGCCTGGTGGCGATGGGCTTTCCTCCCGAGCACCGGGTCTGGGAAGGGCTCTACCCCGAAGCGCGGCTCAAGGGTCGGCTGGAGGCGTAGCCCACCAAATAAAAGGCACGGAAAATCGCCTTTTCATGATCGCGAAAGTTAGTCATCAATAACTAACCTGCAAACGGAACGATCACCCTCTGGGGGAGCGATGTCACAGCAGACAGCACGTCGCGGGGGAACAGTCTGGGCCCTCGTCATCACCAGCGTCGCCGGATTCATGGCGGCCCTCGACAACCTGGTCGTCACCACGGCCCTGCCCTCCATCCGCAAGGACCTCGGCGGAGCCCTGGGCGACCTGGAATGGACGGTCAGCGCCTACACCCTGACCTTCGCAGTCCTCCTGATGTTCGGCGCGGCACTGGGCGACCGCTTCGGCCGCCGCCGCCTCTTCCTCGTAGGCCTCACCGTCTTCACCGGCGCCTCCGCCGCCGCGGCCATGGCGACAGGCATCAACAGCCTCATCGCAGCCCGCGCGGTCCAAGGCGTAGGCGCGGCGATCATGATGCCTCTCACCCTCACCCTGCTGACCGCAGCCGTACCGGCCGCGAAGCGCGGAATGGCATACGGCATCTGGGGCGCGGTCAACGGCCTCGCGGTGGCCTCCGGCCCCCTGATCGGCGGCAGCCTCACCGAGCACGTCTCCTGGCACTGGATCTTCTGGCTGAACGTCCCGCTCGGCATCGCCCTGCTGCCCCTGGCCCGCCTGCGCCTCGCCGAGTCCCACGGCACCGGCGCCCCGCTCGACATCCCCGGCACCCTGCTCGCCAGCGGCGGCCTCTTCGGAATCGTCTACGGCCTGGTCCGCGGCCCCGCCGACGGCTGGAGCGCCTCCCTGGTCCTGACCGGCCTGTTCGCCGGAGCGGCACTGCTCGTCGGCTTCGTCCTCTACAGCACCCGCGCCAAGAACCCCATGCTGCCGATGCGGCTGTTCCGCTCCAGGGCCTTCTCCGGCATCAACGCAGCGAGCCTGCTGATGTTCTTGGGGATGTTCGGCTCGATCTTCCTCCTGAGCCAGTTCATGCAGGGCGTCCTCGGCTACTCGCCCACCGAGGCGGGCCTGCGGATGCTGCCCTGGACCGGCATGCCGATGCTCGTCGCCCCGATCGCCGGCATCCTGTCCGACCGCATAGGCGGCCGCCCCGTAGTGGCCACCGGCCTCTTCCTCCAGGCCGCCGGCCTCGGCTGGATGGCCACCGTGGTAGCCCCCGGCGTCTCCTACGCCGCCCAGCTCCCCGGCCTGATCATCAGCGGCATCGGCATGGCCCTGTACTTCGCCCCCGCCGCCAACCTGGTCATGTCCAGCGTCCTGCCCAAGGAACAGGGCATAGCCTCCGGCGCCAACAACGCACTGCGCGAGGTCGGCGGCGCGCTCGGCATCGCCATCATGTCGTCGATCTTCGCGGCCCAGGGCGGCTACGAGTCCGCACAGACCTTCGTGGACGGCCTCCAGCCCGCCCTGGTCACCGGCTCGGCAGTGGTCGCCCTCGCAGCAGTGGCCGCCGTCCTGATCCCGAGGAGGCGCGCTGCGCAGACAGCGACATCGCAGTCGGCCGATGAGGCAACGCCGGCACTGGAGCCGATCGCAGGCTGACCCACGACGAACGGTCCCGTCCGAAAGGGCGGGGCCGTTTTCCTGTACCCCTGCGCGCGCACCCGCGCCAGCGGGGTGCCGCCTTTCTTTGGGACGGGAGCCGCCCCACCGACCCGACGGCCCGCAGACTCAGCGGGTGGACGCACCCGCAGCCGCCAACGGCGGAAAGGGGACGTGCCGGGGGGTGTCCGCCCGCAGCGGCCGGCGTCACGACACAGCACAGCCCAGGCCACCAGCACCGCCGGACCGAGGACGGACACCCCCCGGCGCGGCCCCGACCCCAGACACACCGGCAGGCGCGACGCGCACCCCCACCCACCCGCCGCAGGCCGCCGCAGGCATCCGCACCCCGCGCCGGCGGCGTCTCGTACTCTTGAGCCCGTGCAGGAACGACACGACGCCCCCCTCGCCCCCCTGACCACCTTCCGCCTGGGCGGCCCAGCAACCCGCCTGATCACCGCCACCACCGACGCAGAGGTGATCGCAGCCGTAAGCGAGGCCGACGCCACCGGCACCCCCCTCCTCCTGATCGGCGGCGGCTCGAACCTGGTCATCGGCGACAAGGGCTTCGCCGGCACCGCACTCGTCATCGCCACCAAGGGCTTCGAACTCGACGGCACAAACCTGGAGCTCGCCGCCGGCGAGGTATGGACCGACGTCGTCGCCCGCACCGTAGAGGCAGGCCTCGCCGGCATCGAATGCCTCGCCGGCATTCCCGGCTCGGCCGGCGCAACCCCCATCCAGAACGTGGGCGCGTACGGCCAGGAGGTCTCCTCCACCATCACCGAAGTGATCGCATACGACCGCACCACCCACCAAACGGTCACCATCCCGAACGCCGACTGCGCCTTCTCGTACCGCCACAGCCGCTTCAAGGCCGACCCCGACCGCTACGTCGTCCTGCGCGTCCGCTTCGAGCTGGAGGACGCGGCCGGCCTCTCCGGCCCCATCAAGTACGCCGAAACGGCCCGAGCCCTCGGCGTGGAACCCGGCGACCGAGTCCCCCTCACCGCCGCCCGCGAGACCGTCCTCAAGCTCCGCTCCGGCAAGGGCATGGTCCTGGACCCCGAGGACCACGACACCTGGTCGGCAGGCTCGTTCTTCACCAACCCGATCCTCACCGACGCCGACTTCACCGCGTTCCGCGCGCGCGTGAAGCAGAAGCTCGACGCCGACACGGAACCCCCCGCCTACCCCGCAGGCGACGGCCGCACCAAGACCTCCGCGGCCTGGCTGATCGACAAGGCAGGCTTCACCAAGGGCTACGGCACCGGCCCGGCCCGCATCTCCACCAAGCACACCCTGGCCCTCACCAACAGGGGCAACGCCACCACCGAGGACCTCCTCACCCTCGCCCGCGAGGTCGTCGCAGGCGTCCACGAGACCTTCGGAATCACGCTGGTCAACGAACCGGTGACGGTCGGAGTGAGCCTGTAAGGGCGCCTCAGTAGGCCACACCCACCCCCTGCTTCACCGTCCCCGCATCGTCGAGCGCCGCCAGCATCGCGTGTGCCACATCCGCGCGGGCGATGAAGCGGCCATCAGGCGGGAAGCCCCCGACGACCGTGCGGTAGGTGCCGGTGAGCGGCTTGTTCTGCAGACGCGGCGGCCGGACGGACGTCCAGTCCGTGCCACTGCGCGCCAGCTCGGCCTCCATCTCCCGCAGATCCGCGTAGACGTCCCTGAGGAGCGCGGAGACGATGCCGCGCGCGGCACGGTCGACCAACTTCGCGCCCTCCGGCTCGGGGCCGACGGGCCCGGCACTGACCACGACCAGCCGCCGCACGCCCTCCGCCTCCATCGCGCCCAGCACGACACGGGTCAGCCGGGCAGCCACCCCGGCGTCCTTGCGGCTGCGGGCGCCGAGCCCGGACAGGACGGCGTCCCGGCCCGCCACCGCACCCCGCACCGCCTTCGGGTCGGTCAGGTCGGCGCGGCACACCTCCAGCGCGTCGCCGGTGACGCCGAGCCGAGCCGGATCGCGGACCACGGCGGTCACCCGGTGGCCGGCGCCGAGCGCCTGACGCACGATCTCCCGGCCGATACCGCCGGTGGCGCCGAAAACGGTGAGGTTCATGAGTACCCCCGCACTCGAGATAGGTGGGTGAGTATTCACTCACCCCTGCCTCCTCCTAGAGTGGGTATTCACTCACCCACCCGTCAAGTCTGATTGGACCTGCCATGGACCCGAAGCCGGCCCGTGTCCGCATCCTCGATGCCGCTCACGAGCTGATGCTCACCGTCGGGCTGGCGAAGGCGACCACCAAGGAGATCGCCAAGGCGGCCGGCTGCTCGGAAGCCGCGCTCTACAAGTACTTCGCGAGCAAGGAGGAGTTGTTCATCCAGGTGCTCTCGGAACGCCTGCCCCGGCTGACTCCGCTGCTCAGCAGCCTCGCCGCCGAGCCCGGCCGGGCCACGCCGGAGGAGAACCTCACCGAGATCGCCCGCCAGGCCGCCCTCTTCTACGAGCAGAGCTTCCCGATCGCCGCCTCGCTCTACGCCGAGACCCAACTCAAAAGGCGCCACGACGACGCGATGCGGCAGATGGGAACGGGACCGCACAAGCCGATCCAGGGCCTGGACACATACCTGCGGGCCGAGCAGTCACTCGGCCGGATCAGCCCGGACGCGGACACCTTCGCAGCCGCGTCACTCCTGCTCGGCGCCTGCGCGCAACGGGCGTTCGCCTACGACGCCACGGAGACCGGCACCAGACCGCCCGTGGACGAGTTCGCCACCCGCCTCGCCCGCACCCTGCTGAGCGGAATCTCCGTTGCCGACCACACCGCGGGCCCCCGACCCTGATGCCATGAGGCATCGCACATGCGCCTGAGACTGCACGAGTTCCGTCCCAGAACAGGCCCGTACGAACACCGGGTCGTCCAGCCCCGGCACCCCCTGCGCCACACCTCCCTGACCGCTCCCGACCCCATCGGCCTGCTGCTGGGCGACCACGACGGCCTGAACACCCTCGCCGGACTGTTCTCCTTCGCCGCCCACTCCCGCCACACGCTCGTCCATGTGCCGCTGCGCGACGGAGTCCCGCCGGACGAGGGCTGGGGCGAGCGGGTCGACCTCGTGCTGGCCCACCACACCCTCGGTCTGCGCCCCAGCCGGTGGCCCGAACTGCGCCGGAAGCTACGCCGGGCCACCCCACTGACCGCCCGCACCGACGAGGCACGCACCGCCCGCGACGCGGCCTCCTGGCGCGAGCGGCAGAAGCGGGCCGACGGCCGGGACGACCTGCGACACGCCACCCACGCCCGCACCTTCTTCCTCTTCGGCACGCGCGAGGTGTTCGCCGAGACCGCCATGGACTTCGCCCGCGCGGCGGGCTGGGGGCCGCGTCAGAAGCGCGTCGCCGAAGGCCACTCGGCGCTGATGGCGGGACTGCCACTGATCCAGCCGCCCGGCGGCGGACACCCCGTCGAGGTGCTGATCTGCTTCAAGCCCCACCCGCCGTACGCCCACTTCAGGCGACCGGGCCGCTGAGCCACTCGTCGATCCTCGCCAGCAGCTTCGCGCTCACGTCCTCCGGCGCCGCCGAAGCCCGCACCGACTGCCGCGCCAGTTCCGCCAACTCCTCGTCGGTGAAGCCGTGATGGCGGCGGGCGATGTCGTACTGGGCGGCCAGCCGGGACCCGAAGAGCAGCGGGTCGTCGGCGCCCAGGGCCATCGGCACACCGGCCTCGTACAAGGTCCGAAGCGGCACGTCCTCGGGCTTCTCGTACACACCCAGAGCCACATTCGAGGCAGGACACACCTCGCACGTCACCCCCCGCTCCGCCAGCCGCTTCAGCAGCCGCGGATCCTCCGCCGCCCGCACACCGTGCCCGATCCGGTTCGCGTCCAGGTCGTCGAGACAGTCCCGCACCGACGAGGGCCCGGTCAGCTCGCCACCGTGCGGAGCCGACAGCAGCCCGCCCTCCCGCGCGATGTGGAACGCACGGTCGAAGTCCCTTGCCATACCCCGGCGTTCGTCATTGGACAGCCCGAAGCCGACCACACCCCGGTCCGCGTACCGCACCGCCAGCCGCGCCAGCGTCCGCGCGTCCAGAGGGTGCTTCATCCGGTTCGCGGCGACCAGCACCCGCATGCCGAGCCCCGTGTCGCGCGACGTGGTCTCCACGGCATCCAGGATGATCTCCAGCGCCGGGATCAACCCACCCAGCCGAGGCGCGTACGACGTCGGATCGACCTGGATCTCCAGCCACCCCGAGCCGTCGCGCACATCCTCCTCCGCGGCCTCCCGCACCAGCCGCTGGATGTCCTCGGGCTGCCTGAGGCACGAGCGCGCCGCGTCGTACAGCCGCTGGAACCGGAACCAGCCCCGCTCGTCCGTAGCCCGCAGCTTCGGCGGCTCACCGCTGGTCAACGCCTCGGTCAACGCATCGGGCAGCCGTACCCCGTATTTGTCGGCCAGCTCCAGCACGGTGGTGGGCCGCATCGACCCGGTGAAGTGCAGATGCAGATGGGCCTTCGGCAGCTCAGAGACATCACGTACACGCTCCATCCCAGGATCCTGCCGTACGTCCCAGCCGTCCCGGTAGCGGATTCCCCGTACGTGGTCTTGCTCGCACGAAAAAACGGGCCACCCCGTGTGAGGTGGCCCGTTCGGTGCGGCGAGATCAGTCCTGCGCCTCCGCCAGCAGCTTCTGGATCCGGCTGACGCCTTCGACGAGATCCTCGTCACCCAGGGCGTACGACAGCCGCAGATAGCCCGGCGTGCCGAAGGCCTCGCCCGGGACGACCGCGACCTCGGACTCCTCCAGGATCAGCGCGGCCAGCTCGACCGTGTCCTGCGGGCGCTTCCCGCGGATCTCCTTGCCGAGCAGGCCCTTGACCGAGGGGTACGCGTAGAAGGCGCCCTCGGGCTCCGGGCAGACGACGCCGTCGATCTCGTTGAGCATGCGGACGATCGTCTTGCGGCGGCGGTCGAAGGCCTCGCGCATCTTCGCCACGGCGTCCAGGTCACCCGACACCGCAGCCAGCGCCGCGACCTGTGCGACGTTCGACACGTTCGACGTGGCGTGCGACTGCAGGTTCGTCGCGGCCTTGACCACGTCCTTCGGACCGATGACCCAGCCCACGCGCCAGCCGGTCATGGCGTACGTCTTCGCGACACCGTTGACGACGACGCACTTGTCGCGCAGCTCGGGCAGCAGCGCGGGCAGGGACACGGAGACCGCGTCGCCGTAGACCAGGTGCTCGTAGATCTCGTCGGTCAGCACCCACAGGCCGTGCTCGACGGCCCAGCGGCCGATCGCCTCGGTCTCGGCCTCGGAGTACACCGCGCCGGTCGGGTTCGAGGGGGAGACGAAGAGGACGACCTTCGTCTTCTCCGTACGGGCGGCCTCCAGCTGCTCCACGGAGACGCGGTAGCCGGTGGTCTCGTCCGCGACGACATCCACCGGGACACCGCCGGCCAGGCGGATCGACTCCGGGTACGTCGTCCAGTACGGCGCCGGGACGATGACCTCGTCGCCCGGGTCGAGGATCGCGGCGAAGGCCTCGTAGATGGCCTGCTTGCCGCCGTTGGTGACCAGGATCTGCGAGACGTCGGGTTCCCAGCCGGAGTCGCGCAGCGTCTTCGCGGCGATCGCGGACTTCAGCTCGGGCAGACCACCGGCCGGCGTGTACCGGTGGTACTTCGGGTTCTTGCAGGCCTCGATCGCGGCCTCGACGATGTAGTCGGGCGTCGGGAAGTCGGGCTCACCGGCGCCGAAGCCGATCACCGGACGCCCGGCGGCCTTGAGGGCCTTGGCCTTGGCGTCCACGGCGAGGGTGGCGGACTCGGAGATCGCGCCGACTCGGGCGGAGACCCGGCGCTCGGTGGGAGGGGTTGCAGCGCTCATGGACCCCATCGTTTCAGACCGGAAACGACCCCGGCACGCGGGTTTCACAGACTGAACAGCTGTGGGTCGGTCATTGAACAGGAGTCCGGATCCGGGCGATGGCCTGGTGATCTTCCGCCGGTTTCCGGGCGATCTTCCGCCGCCAAGGCCCCTACGGGGGCTTTCTGTTCGACGAGGCGCCCCGGACCACGTACACTCTCACCTCGTTGGCCTTCAGCAGCCGCACCGCAGGCGGTGCACACCGAGCACTCGGTCGGATGCGGTACGTTGGGGGACACACCAAAGGGTCGTAGCTCAATTGGTAGAGCACCGGTCTCCAAAACCGGCGGTTGGGGGTTCAAGTCCCTCCGGCCCTGCTACACACACCTTCGCCAGGATGTGTGCGCATGTACGTACAGCAATGCACCGCCGTGCGGCTCAGACCGGGCGCGGCACGGCCACGACCCGGGAACAGGTGAGGACGAATGGCGGACGCCGTGGGCTCCATCGACACGCCTGATGCCCAGGACGAGGCGCAGGAGACGAAGAAGAAGGCCCGCAAGGGCGGCAAGCGGGCCAAGAAGGGCCCGTTCAAGAGGCTTGCCCTCTTCTACCGCCAGGTCATCGCCGAGCTCCGCAAGGTCGTCTGGCCCACGCGTAACCAGCTGACGACTTACACAACCGTGGTGATTGTCTTCGTCGTCATCATGATTGCCCTGGTGACCGTGATTGACTATGGACTCAGCCACGCCGCCAAGTACGTCTTCGGCTGAGCCGACTGCGAAGGGCGCCGTGGTTACCGGCGCCCCTTTCGCATGTTCCACCCCTATGTATCCAGGAAGAAGCAGCCACCGTGTCTGACACGAACCTGAACGACGACGCCCTCGAGCCGGACGAGTCCGTGGACGACGAACTCGACATCGTCGAGGGCGCGGACGAGCAGGACGAGTTCGAGGCTGCGGAGGCCGAGGCGGGCGAGCCCGCCGAGGAAGAGGCCGTCCACGTCGTGGACGAGGACGTCGAGGAAGCCGACGCCGAGGAAGCCGTCGAGGAGGAGACCGAGCCGGTCGACCCCGTCCAGGCCCTCCGCGAGGAGCTGCGCACTCTGCCCGGCGAGTGGTACGTCATCCACACCTACGCCGGCTACGAGAACCGCGTGAAGACCAACCTGGAGCAGCGCGCCGTCTCGCTGAACGTCGAGGACTACATCTTCCAGGCCGAGGTGCCGCAGGAAGAGGTCGTCCAGATCAAGAACGGCGACCGCAAGACGATCAAGCAGAACAAGCTCCCGGGCTACGTCCTCGTCCGTATGGACCTGACGAACGAGTCCTGGGGCGTCGTCCGCAACACCCCCGGCGTCACCGGCTTCGTGGGCAACGCCTACGACCCGTACCCGCTGACCCTGGACGAGATCGTCAAGATGCTCGCCCCGGAGGCCGAGGAGAAGGCCGCCCGCGAGGCCGCCGAGGCCGAGGGCAAGCCCGCCCCGCAGCGCAAGGTCGAGGTCCAGGTGCTGGACTTCGAGGTCGGCGACTCGGTCACCGTCACCGACGGCCCGTTCGCCACGCTCCAGGCGACCATCAACGAGATCAACCCCGACTCGAAGAAGGTCAAGGGCCTGGTGGAGATCTTCGGCCGCGAGACGCCGGTCGAGCTCTCCTTCGACCAGATCCAGAAGAACTAGTTCTTCCTGGACCATCACGTCCGAGCAGGTCAGAGGGGCTGTCAGAAGCCCGTCTGACCTGCTCGATTTTTGGCCGCGCATCTATACCCGTTATCGTTGTGCGGTATGCCTTCATCTGGGACGCGACCCGGGTGGGGGTAGACCCGAATCGAAAGGACCCGGAGAGCAATGCCTCCCAAGAAGAAGAAGGTCACGGGGCTCATCAAGCTCCAGATCCAGGCCGGCGCCGCGAACCCGGCCCCGCCGGTCGGCCCCGCGCTGGGTCAGCACGGCGTCAACATCATGGAGTTCTGCAAGGCGTACAACGCCGCGACCGAGTCGCAGCGTGGCTGGGTGATCCCGGTGGAGATCACGGTCTACGAGGACCGCTCCTTCACCTTCATCACCAAGACGCCGCCGGCCGCCAAGATGATCCTCAAGGCCGCGGGCATCGAGAAGGGCTCCGGCGAGCCGCACAAGACCAAGGTCGCCAAGATCACCCAGGCGCAGGTCCGCGAGATCGCCCAGACCAAGCTCCCCGACCTCAACGCCAACGACCTGGACGCCGCCGCGAAGATCATCGCCGGCACCGCGCGTTCCATGGGCGTCACGGTCGAGGGCTGAGCCCCAACTCCCCGCAGAAAAAGCAGTAGTGGCAGGGCCTGCTCGGCCCGCACCACGACTCCTAAGAATCCACAGGAGCAGTAGTGAGCAAGCGCAGCAAGTCTCTCCGCGCTGCGGACGCCAAGGTCGACCGGGAGAAGCTCTACGCCCCGCTCGAGGCCGTCCGTCTCGCCAAGGAGACCTCCACGACCAAGTTCGACGGCACCGTCGAGGTCGCCTTCCGTCTGGGTGTCGACCCGCGCAAGGCCGACCAGATGGTCCGTGGCACCGTGAACCTTCCGCACGGCACCGGTAAGACCGCCCGGGTCCTGGTCTTCGCGACCGGCGACCGTGCCGAGGCCGCGCGTGCCGCGGGCGCCGACATCGTCGGCGCCGACGAGCTGATCGACGAGGTCTCGAAGGGCCGCCTGGACTTCGACGCCGTCGTCGCCACCCCGGACCTCATGGGCAAGGTCGGCCGCCTCGGCCGTGTGCTCGGTCCCCGTGGTCTCATGCCGAACCCCAAGACCGGCACCGTGACCCCGGACGTGACGAAGGCCGTCAACGACATCAAGGGCGGCAAGATCGAGTTCCGCGTCGACAAGCACTCGAACCTGCACTTCATCATCGGCAAGACGTCCTTCGACGACGACAAGCTGGTGGAGAACTACGGCGCCGCGCTGGAGGAGATCCTCCGTCTGAAGCCGTCCGCCGCCAAGGGTCGCTACATCAAGAAGGCCGCGGTCAGCACCACCATGGGCCCCGGCATCCCGGTCGACCCGAACCGCACCCGCAACCTCCTCGTCGAGGAGGACCCGGCCGCCGTCTGAGCCGAGCGCTCACCCCGGTAGCCGCGTCAGCGACGCGTCAATACGAAGGCGGGCCCTGCAACCTCCGGGTTGCGGGGCCCGTCTTTGTTGCGTGCGGGTTTTCTCGTACGGCTGTCAGTGCCCTGCGTTAGCGTGCGGGCACAGCAATCGCATAGGGGTGGGACGAATGAAGTGCACGACGGTGCGGCGCGTGATCCTCTCGATAGCGGCGGTGACCGCGCTGTCCGGGGTGGCGGCCTGCAACTCCTCGGACTCCGGGGGCTCCGGCAAGGACGACAAGGCCTCCGGCAAGGGCGCGACGCACCTGAGCCCCATCGCGGCACTGCGCACCGCCGAGAAGTCCACCGACGGCGCGGACTCGGCCAAGGTCGAGTCCACGACGACCATGGGCTCCCTGATGTCCATGACGGCCGACGGCGCGCTCGGCTGGGCCGACGGTCTCACCGGCAACCTGACCATCACCTACACCGGCGGCACCATGGCCGACACCATGAAGCAGCTCGGCACCACGTCGATGCAGGCCCGCTATCTGCCGGACGCCTACTACGCGAAGATGGGCGAGAAGTTCGCCGAGCAGGCGGGCGGCAAGCACTGGATCCGGTACGGCTACGACGACCTCGCCGACCTCGGCGGCAGCTCCGGCGCCTACCTCAAGGACCAGATGCAGAACACGACCCCGAACCAGTCGGTGAAGCTCCTGCTGGCCTCCGGGGACGTCAAGAAGGTCGGCACCGAGAAGGTGCGCGGCGTGAACACCACGCACTACTCGGGCACGGTGGACGTCGCCGACCTGGCCGGCAAGAACTCCAACCTCACCGCGAGCCAGCTCGCCGGCCTGAAGAAGCAGCTGACCCAGGCGGGCGTCAGCACGGAGACCGTCGACATCTGGGTCGACGACCAGGACCTGCTGGTCAAGAAGGTCGAGAAGGGCGAGATGTCGGCCGGCGAGTACACCCAGACCGCGTACTACAGCGACTACGGCGTGAAGGTCTCCGCGACCAAGCCGCCGGCGAGCGACACCGAGGACTTCAAGGAACTGCTGAAGAAGCAGGGCGGGACCGGAACGACGTCCTGACGCTCATGACCTTTCCAGTACGTGCATACGTGCCGCGCCGGGCAGCGGGTGCAGCGGGCGCCGTCCTGCTCCTCGCCGCCGGCGCGGTCGGCTGCGGGGGCGGTGCGGAGCAGTCCTCGGCCGAGTCGGCCGCCGCTGCCGTGGCCCGGGCCGCGAAGAAGACGCAGGCCGTCACCTCCGTGCACTACCGGCTCAGCGGCCGGATCCCGGAGCAGGGGCGGGTCGAGGCCGAGGCGTCGGTCGGTACGAAACCGGCGGTGGCGCGGCTGACGACGTCCACCATCGGCGGCGACCACCCCACCGTCTCCGAACTCCGCCTGGTCGACGGGGTGTTGTACCAGCGCCAGAGCGAGAACGGCGTGGCCCAGCAGGTGCACGGCAGGCACTGGGCCGGCTTCGGCGAAAGCGCCGGTTTCACCGCGGGCGGTGGCCTGAGGATGGACACCGGCGGACTGCGCGACCAGGTCGGGCACAACCCGGCCCGGGACGCCGCCTTCCTGGCCGCCTCCGACGACGTGCGGCAGGCCGGCACCGAGAAGGTCGACGGCGTCGCCACCACGCACTACACGGGGACGGCGAAGCTCGACGACCTCCGCTCCGCCCTGGAGAGCAAGGAGAAGAAAGGGCTCCTCCAGTACGACAATCTGGGCGTCGACGAGCTCACGCTCGACGTCTGGATCGACGGCGAAGACCACGTCAAGCGGCTGCGCACGCAGGGCTTCGGCCGCCACGGGCAGCTGGACCTCACCGTCACCTTCCTCGACTTCGGCAGGCCGGTGACGGTCCGCGCACCGGCCGAGGACGACACGGTGGACCTGAGCAAGCCGTCGAAGCAGGGCCGCGGCTGAGCACCGTACGACCGGATTTGCTTGACGGCGATCCGGTCACGTACCCTCCTGGAGAAGCCAAAGACCGCTGGTCGTTGCCGTGTGCTCGTGAGAGGGCGCGGTGGCCGAAGGATCCGCTGAAATCCGCGGACGACCCGCGCAGGTGATTGTGGAAGTGCTCCCGGAGTTCGCTGCCCAACAGCGTGCGAGTCCCGGTCGAGCTACGCCCCGAGCGCCTGCGCCGGGGCGTTTCGTTTGTCCCAGCCCCTTCCGAGCGGTCGTCATCACCCGGAAGGAGGCCGACGCTCATGGCAAGGCCCGACAAGGCTGCCGCGGTGGCCGAGCTCGCGGAGCAGTTCCGTAGCTCGAACGCCGCCGTGCTGACCGAGTACCGGGGTCTCACCGTGGCGCAGCTCAAGACGCTGCGTCGTTCGCTCGGTGAGAACGCCCAGTACGCCGTGGTGAAGAACACGCTGACCAAGATTGCGGCCAACGAGGCCGGGATCTCGACGCTCGACGACCTGTTCAACGGTCCGACGGCGGTCGCCTTCGTCACCGGTGACCCGGTGGAGTCGGCGAAGGGTCTTCGTGACTTCGCCAAGGACAACCCGAACCTCGTCATCAAGGGCGGTGTCCTTGACGGCAAGGCGCTGTCCGCCGACGAGATCAAGAAGCTTGCGGACCTCGAGTCCCGCGAGGTTCTGCTCGCCAAGCTGGCGGGCGCCCTGAAGGGCAAGCAGACGCAGGCTGCTCAGGTCTTCCAGGCGCTCCCGTCGAAGCTCGTCCGCACCGTGGACGCGCTTCGCGCCAAGCAGGACGAGCAGGGCGGTGCCGAGTAATTCGGCTCGCGAAATGACCGCCGCCTGAGGCAGTACGCCTGAGGCAACGGTCGTAGCGGGCCGAACGTACGCCCGCCAGACATGTACAGACGGCACCAGCCGAATTAGTGGAAGGAAAGCCATCGTGGCTCTCACCCAGGACGAACTGCTCGCCGAGTTCGAGGGCATGACCCTCATCCAGCTCTCCGAGTTCGTGAAGGCGTTCGAGGAGAAGTTCGACGTCACCGCCGCCGCTGCGGTCGCCGTTGCCGGCCCGGCCGGCCCGGCCGCCCCGGCCGAGGCTGCCGAGGAGAAGGACGAGTTCGACGTCATCCTCACCGGCGCCGGCGACAAGAAGATCCAGGTCATCAAGGTCGTGCGTGAGCTGACCTCCCTGGGTCTGAAGGAGGCCAAGGACCTCGTGGACGGCGCCCCGAAGCCCGTTCTCGAGAAGGTCGCCAAGGACGCCGCCGAGAAGGCCGCCGAGTCCCTCAAGGGTGCCGGCGCCTCCGTCGAGGTCAAGTAAGACCTCGCAGGCCCGAGAGGCCTGTAACGCCTAAGCGCTGAAGAGCGATCATCCATTCGGGTGGTCGCTCTTCGGCGTTCCCGGGCGTCGGGTGGCGGCTGCCTTGCAGGCGGGGGTGCGCGGAGTATGGTGATCTTCGTCGTGTCTCCAAGCGCCCCAGGTGACATGTGGTTTGGGCCATGGGGGCCTTGACGAACCGCACGCAGCGCGCAATTCTCAGGACGCGTCGTCACAGGATCCGAATCCGAGGCATGGATCGGCGACGAAGAGGGCAGTATCAACGTGCATCGAGGGCAGGCATGCCAAGGGCGTTGAGGACAACGAGGTACTCAGAAAATCGGGGCTGGACATCAGTGTGCCAAGTGGCTACACTGACCCTTTGCGCTGCCTGTTAGCTGTCCCCTGCCCGTCACCAGGGGCATGCCCTCACTTGAGCACCGACGATCAGATGAGCCCTGACCAGGCCTTTCGGCCAAATCGGGGAGTCTGTCTCTGTGCACGGGAGAGGGACCGGTACGCGCGTAGTGAGTCCGAGCCCTCGGAAGGACCCCCTCTTGGCCGCCTCGCGCACTGCCTCGACCGCGAATACGAACAACGGCGCCAGCACCGCCCCGCTGCGCATCTCCTTTGCAAAGATCAAGGAGCCTCTCGAGGTTCCCAACCTGCTCGCGCTGCAGACCGAGAGCTTTGACTGGCTGCTCGGCAACACCGCCTGGCAGAGTCGGGTCGAGGAGGCTCTGGAGTCCGGTCAGGACGTCCCCACCAAGTCCGGTCTGGAGGAGATCTTCGAGGAGATCTCTCCGATCGAGGACTTCTCCGGGTCGATGTCGCTGACGTTCCGCGACCACCGTTTCGAGCCGCCGAAGAACAGCATCGACGAGTGCAAGGAGCGCGACTTCACGTACGCCGCTCCGCTCTTCGTGACGGCTGAGTTCACCAACAACGAGACCGGCGAGATCAAGTCCCAGACGGTCTTCATGGGCGACTTCCCGCTCATGACGAACAAGGGCACCTTCGTCATCAACGGCACCGAGCGTGTCGTGGTGTCGCAGCTCGTCCGTTCGCCCGGTGTCTACTTCGACTCCTCCATCGACAAGACGTCCGACAAGGACATCTTCTCCGCCAAGATCATCCCGTCCCGGGGTGCCTGGCTGGAGATGGAGATCGACAAGCGCGACATGGTCGGTGTCCGCATCGACCGCAAGCGCAAGCAGTCCGTCACCGTTCTCCTGAAGGCTCTCGGCTGGACGACCGAGCAGATCCTCGAGGAGTTCGGCGAGTACGAGTCGATGCGCGCCACCCTGGAGAAGGACCACACCCAGGGCCAGGACGACGCGCTGCTCGACATCTACCGCAAGCTGCGTCCGGGCGAGCCCCCCACGCGTGAGGCCGCGCAGACGCTGCTGGAGAACCTGTACTTCAACCCGAAGCGCTACGACCTCGCCAAGGTCGGCCGCTACAAGGTCAACAAGAAGCTGGGTGCGGACGCTCCGCTGGACGCGGGCATCCTGACCGTCGAGGACGTCATCTCGACGATCAAGTACCTGGTCAAGCTGCACGCCGGCGAGACCGAGACGACGGGCGACAGCGGCGGCACGATCGTCGTCGAGACCGACGACATCGACCACTTCGGCAACCGTCGTCTGCGCAGCGTCGGCGAGCTCATCCAGAACCAGGTCCGCACGGGTCTGGCTCGTATGGAGCGCGTCGTCCGCGAGCGCATGACGACTCAGGACGTCGAGGCGATCACGCCGCAGACCCTGATCAACATCCGGCCGGTCGTCGCCTCCATCAAGGAGTTCTTCGGCACCAGCCAGCTGTCGCAGTTCATGGACCAGAACAACCCGCTGTCGGGTCTCACCCACAAGCGCCGTCTGTCGGCTCTTGGTCCGGGTGGTCTCTCCCGTGAGCGGGCCGGCTTCGAGGTCCGTGACGTGCACCCGTCTCACTACGGCCGTATGTGCCCGATTGAGACCCCTGAAGGCCCGAACATCGGTCTGATCGGTTCGCTCGCCTCCTACGGCCGCGTCAACGCGTTCGGTTTCGTGGAGACGCCGTACCGCAAGGTCGTCGACGGTCAGGTCACCGACGAGGTCGACTACCTGACGGCCGACGAAGAGGACCGATTCGTCATCGCGCAGGCCAACGCCACGCTCAACGACGACCTGCGGTTCGCCGAGAACCGCGTGCTCGTCCGCCGCCGTGGTGGCGAGGTCGACTACGTCGCCGGTGACGACGTGGACTACATGGACGTCTCGCCGCGCCAGATGGTGTCGGTCGCGACCGCCATGATCCCGTTCCTCGAGCACGACGACGCCAACCGTGCCCTCATGGGCGCGAACATGATGCGTCAGGCCGTGCCGCTCATCAAGTCCGAGGCCCCGCTCGTCGGCACCGGCATGGAGTACCGCTCCGCGGTCGACGCCGGCGACGTGGTCAAGGCCGAGAAGGCCGGTGTGGTCCAGGAGGTCTCCGCGGACTACATCACCACCGCCAACGACGACGGCACGTACATCACCTACCGTCTGGCCAAGTTCGCCCGCTCCAACCAGGGCACCTCGGTCAACCAGAAGGTCATCGTCAACGAGGGCGACCGGATCATCGAGGGCCAGGTCCTGGCCGACGGTCCGGCCACCCAGAACGGCGAGATGGCGCTGGGCAAGAACCTGCTCGTGGCGTTCATGCCGTGGGAGGGTCACAACTACGAGGACGCGATCATCCTGTCGCAGCGCCTCGTGCAGGACGACGTCCTCTCCTCGATCCACATCGAGGAGCACGAGGTCGACGCCCGTGACACCAAGCTCGGCCCCGAGGAGATCACCCGGGACATCCCGAACGTCTCCGAGGAGGTCCTCGCCGACCTCGACGAGCGCGGCATCATCCGCATCGGTGCCGAGGTCATCGCGGGCGACATCCTCGTCGGCAAGGTGACCCCGAAGGGTGAGACCGAGCTGACCCCCGAGGAGCGCCTGCTGCGCGCGATCTTCGGTGAGAAGGCCCGTGAGGTCCGTGACACCTCGCTGAAGGTGCCGCACGGCGAGACCGGCAAGGTCATCGGCGTCCGCGTCTTCGACCGCGAGGAGGGCGACGAGCTTCCCCCCGGTGTGAACCAGCTGGTGCGCGTGTACGTGGCGCAGAAGCGCAAGATCACCGACGGTGACAAGCTCGCCGGCCGTCACGGCAACAAGGGTGTTATCTCGAAGATCCTTCCGATCGAGGACATGCCGTTCCTCGAGGACGGAACTCCGGTCGACATCATCCTGAACCCGCTGGGTGTGCCGTCCCGAATGAACCCGGGACAGGTCCTGGAGATCCACCTCGGCTGGCTCGCCAGCCGCGGCTGGGACGTCTCGGGCCTCGGTGAGGAGTGGGCCCAGCGCCTGCAGGTCATCGGCGCCGACCAGGTCGACCCGGGCACGAACGTCGCGACCCCCGTCTTCGACGGTGCGCGCGAGGACGAGCTCGCGGGTCTGCTCCAGCACACCATCCCGAACCGCGACGGCGAGCGCATGGTGCAGCCGACCGGTAAGGCGAGGCTGTTCGACGGCCGCTCCGGTGAGCCGTTCCCGGACCCGATCTCGATCGGGTACATGTACATCCTCAAGCTGCACCACCTGGTCGACGACAAGCTGCACGCCCGCTCGACCGGTCCGTACTCGATGATCACCCAGCAGCCGCTGGGTGGTAAGGCCCAGTTCGGTGGCCAGCGGTTCGGCGAGATGGAGGTGTGGGCGCTGGAGGCTTACGGCGCCGCGTACGCCCTCCAGGAGCTGCTGACCATCAAGTCCGACGACGTCACCGGCCGCGTGAAGGTCTACGAGGCCATCGTCAAGGGCGAGAACATTCCCGAGCCCGGCATCCCCGAGTCCTTCAAGGTGCTCATCAAGGAGATGCAGTCCCTGTGCCTCAACGTGGAGGTGCTGTCCTCGGACGGTATGTCCATCGAGATGCGCGACACCGATGAGGACGTCTTCCGCGCTGCGGAAGAGCTTGGCATCGACCTGTCCCGGCGCGAGCCGAGCAGCGTCGAAGAGGTCTGACGGGAGTCCGGCCGGAGGACCTGGTGAGGAACCTCCGGCCGGCCCCTGGACCCCCGTTTCAGACCCCAAGACTTACAACCCTGAGAGGGATTGACGCATAGTGCTCGACGTCAACTTCTTCGACGAGCTCCGGATCGGTCTGGCCACCGCTGACGACATCCGTCAGTGGAGCCACGGCGAGGTCAAGAAGCCCGAGACCATCAACTACCGCACCCTCAAGCCCGAAAAGGACGGACTCTTCTGCGAGAAGATCTTCGGTCCGACCCGGGACTGGGAGTGCTACTGCGGCAAGTACAAGCGTGTCCGGTTCAAGGGCATCATCTGTGAGCGCTGCGGCGTCGAGGTCACTCGCGCCAAGGTGCGCCGTGAGCGGATGGGCCACATCGAGTTGGCCGCCCCCGTCACGCACATCTGGTACTTCAAGGGTGTTCCTTCGCGCCTCGGCTACCTGCTGGACCTGGCGCCCAAGGACCTCGAGAAGGTCATCTACTTCGCGGCGTACATGATCACGTACGTCGACGAGGAGCGCCGTACCCGCGACCTGCCCTCCCTGGAGGCGCACGTCTCCGTGGAGCGTCAGCAGGTCGAGAACCGCCGGGACGCCGACCTGGAGGCCCGCGCCAAGAAGCTCGAGTCCGACCTGGCCGAGCTCGAGGCCGAGGGTGCCAAGGCCGACGTGCGCCGCAAGGTGCGCGAGGGTGCCGAGCGTGAGATGAAGCAGCTGCGCGACCGTGCGCAGCGCGAGATCGACCGCCTCGACGAGGTGTGGACCCGGTTCAAGAACCTCAAGGTCCAGGACCTCGAGGGCGACGAGCTCCTCTACCGCGAGCTGCGTGACCGCTTCGGCACGTACTTCGACGGTTCGATGGGTGCCGCGGCGCTGCAGAAGCGCCTGGAGTCCTTCGACCTGGACGAGGAGGCCGAGCGTCTCCGCGAGATCATCCGCACCGGCAAGGGCCAGAAGAAGACCCGTGCGCTGAAGCGGCTGAAGGTCGTGTCTGCCTTCCTGCAGACCTCCAACAGCCCCAAGGGCATGGTCCTCGACTGCGTCCCGGTCATCCCGCCGGACCTGCGTCCGATGGTGCAGCTGGACGGTGGCCGCTTCGCGACCTCCGACCTGAACGACCTGTACCGCCGTGTGATCAACCGCAACAACCGTCTGAAGCGCCTGCTCGACCTGGGTGCTCCGGAGATCATCGTCAACAACGAGAAGCGCATGCTTCAGGAGGCTGTTGACGCCCTCTTCGACAACGGTCGTCGTGGTCGCCCGGTCACCGGTCCCGGTAACCGCCCGCTGAAGTCCCTCAGCGACATGCTGAAGGGCAAGCAGGGTCGATTCCGTCAGAACCTGCTCGGCAAGCGTGTGGACTACTCCGCGCGTTCCGTGATCGTCGTCGGTCCGCAGCTGAAGCTGCACCAGTGCGGTCTGCCGAAGGCGATGGCGCTGGAGCTCTTCAAGCCGTTCGTGATGAAGCGCCTGGTCGACCTGAACCACGCGCAGAACATCAAGAGCGCCAAGCGCATGGTGGAGCGCGGCCGCACGGTCGTGTACGACGTCCTCGAAGAGGTCATCGCCGAGCACCCGGTTCTGCTGAACCGTGCTCCCACCCTGCACCGCCTCGGCATCCAGGCCTTCGAGCCGCAGCTGGTCGAGGGCAAGGCCATCCAGATCCACCCGCTCGTCTGCACCGCGTTCAACGCGGACTTCGACGGCGACCAGATGGCCGTACACCTTCCGCTGTCCGCGGAGGCGCAGGCCGAGGCCCGCATCCTGATGCTGTCCTCGAACAACATCCTCAAGCCCGCCGACGGCCGTCCGGTGACGATGCCGACCCAGGACATGGTCCTCGGTCTGTTCTTCCTCACCACCGACGGCGAGCTGCGTGACACCAAGGGCGAGGGCCGGTCCTTCGGCTCCACGGCCGAGGCGATCATGGCGTTCGACGCCGGTGAGCTCGCGCTGCAGTCGGCGATCGACATCCGCTTCCCGGTGGGCACCATCCCGCCGCGCGGCTGGACCCCGCCGGCGCAGGAGGAGGGCGAGCCCGAGTGGCAGCAGGGGGACACCTTCCGCCTGCGCACCACCCTGGGCCGCGCGCTCTTCAACGAGCTGCTGCCCGAGGACTACCCGTTCGTCGACTACTCGGTGGGCAAGAAGCAGCTCTCCGAGATCGTCAACGACCTGGCCGAGCGCTACCCCAAGGTCATCGTGGCGGCGACGCTCGACAACCTGAAGGCGGCCGGCTTCTACTGGGCGACCCGCTCCGGCGTCACCGTGGCCATCTCCGACGTCGTCGTTCCCGAGGCGAAGAAGGAGATCGTCAAGGGCTACGAGGCGCAGGACGAGAAGGTCCAGAAGCAGTACGAGCGCGGTCTGATCACCAAGGAAGAGCGCACGCAGGAGCTCATCGCGATCTGGACCAAGGCGACCAACGAGGTCGCCGAGGCGATGAACGAGAACTTCCCCAAGACCAACCCCATCTTCATGATGGTTGACTCGGGTGCCCGAGGAAACATGATGCAGATGCGGCAGATCGCCGGTATGCGTGGTCTGGTGTCGAACGCGAAGAACGAGACCATCCCGCGTCCGATCAAGGCGTCCTTCCGTGAGGGCCTGTCCGTGCTGGAGTACTTCATCTCCACGCACGGTGCCCGTAAGGGTCTGGCGGACACCGCCCTGCGTACCGCCGACTCGGGTTACCTGACCCGTCGTCTGGTGGACGTCTCGCAGGACGTCATCATCCGCGAAGAGGACTGCGGCACCGAGCGCGGTCTGAAGCTGCGGATCGCCGAGCGGGGCGCGGACGGTGTGCTGCGCAAGGCGGACGACGTCGAGACCAGCGTCTACGCCCGCATGCTCGCCGAGGACGTCGTCGTCGACGGCAAGGTGATCGCGCCGGCCAACGTGGACCTCGGCGACGTGCTCATCGACCAGTTGGTGCACCACGGCATCGAGCAGGTGAAGACCCGTTCGATCCTGACCTGCGAGTCCCAGGTCGGCACCTGCGCCTTCTGCTACGGCCGCTCGCTGGCCACCGGCAAGCTGGTCGACATCGGTGAGGCGGTCGGCATCATCGCCGCCCAGTCCATCGGTGAGCCCGGTACCCAGCTGACGATGCGTACCTTCCACACCGGTGGTGTGGCCGGTGACGACATCACCCAGGGTCTGCCCCGTGTCGTCGAGCTCTTCGAGGCTCGTACGCCGAAGGGTGTCGCCCCGATCTCCGAGGCGAGCGGTCGCGTTCGCATCGAAGAGACGGAAAAGACCAAGAAGATCGTCGTCACCCCGGACGACGGCAGCGACGAGACGGCGTTCCCGATCTCGAAGCGTGCCCGTCTTCTGGTCAGCGAGGGCGAGCACGTCGAGGTGGGCCAGAAGCTCACCGTGGGTGCCACCAACCCGCACGACGTGCTGCGCATCCTGGGCCAGCGTGCCGTCCAGGTCCACCTGGTCGGCGAGGTCCAGAAGGTCTACAACTCGCAGGGTGTGTCGATCCACGACAAGCACATCGAGATCATCATCCGGCAGATGCTCCGCCGTGTGACGATCATCGAGTCCGGCGACGCCGAGCTGCTGCCCGGCGAGCTGGTCGAGCGCTCGAAGTTCGAGGTCGAGAACCGTCGTGTGGTCCAGGAGGGCGGTCACCCGGCCTCCGGTCGTCCGCAGCTGATGGGTATCACCAAGGCCTCGCTGGCGACGGAGTCCTGGCTGTCGGCCGCCTCCTTCCAGGAGACGACCCGAGTCCTGACGGATGCGGCGATCAACGCCAAGTCCGACAGCCTCATCGGCCTCAAGGAGAACGTCATCATCGGTAAGCTCATCCCGGCCGGTACGGGCCTGTCCCGCTACCGCAACATCCGGGTCGAGCCGACCGAGGAGGCCAAGGCCGCGATGTACTCGGCCGTCGGCTACGACGACATCGACTACTCGCCGTTCGGCACGGGCTCCGGCCAGGCCGTTCCGCTGGAGGACTACGACTACGGTCCGTACAACCAGTAAGCGAGTCGCTTGAGTTGAAGGGCGGTCACCCCACGGGGTGGCCGCCCTTCGGCGTATGCGCGGGCCGTCAGAGCTGCGGCTGCAGATACGGCTGCAGGTGGTGCAGGCGCGTGTAATGGTCCGGGTGCGAGGAGAGCAGTCTGCCGAGCGCGCTCTCCTCCAGCTTCACACCGCCGTTCGCCGCGGTGAGCGCGGCCTCGGCGTGCTGCTCCTGCTGGTGCAGTTTGTCGAGTACGGCGGCGAGCATCGGGGCGAAGCCCAGCGCGGCCGCGTGCTCGTCGGCCCGCAGCTCGGAACGCCGGCCGACGGCGGCGAGCGCGTACGGCACCGCCAGGACCAGCAGCGGCAGCCCGTACAGCGTGCTGATCGTCGCCAGGGCGACGGAGCCGATGACCAGCACGACGACGGCGGTGCCGATGCAGCCGAACGCGCGCGACACCTTGAACACGAAGCCGGAGAACGCCTTCAGGACGCGCCAGGCGATCCGGCCGGGCAGCGCGTACCAATAGCCGAGGAGCCCGGACCAGGCGTGGCCGCCGACGTGGTGGCCCAGCTCGTGCGCCATGACGGCGGCGAGTTCGCCGTTGGGCAGTTCGTTCATGGCGAAGCGGGTGACGCCGACGATGTGGCCGGCCGCGGCGACCGCGTTCAGGTTGTCGCTGTCCTCCACCCACAGCTCGTAGTTGCGGGCCTCTATGCCGGCGCGGGCCGTGACCTCGCGCCAGACCGGCTCGAGTTTGGCTCGTTCCTGTGGAGTGGGGTAGCGCAGACGGAGCAGATGGCGCGCGAGGGCGCTTTCCGTGGGCCGGTGGAACACGAGTGCGCCGCTGGCGAGCCAGGCCAGCACCACGACGATGCCGAAGCCGCCGAAGACGAGCGAGACGAGGCCGACGACGAACAGGCTGCACAGGAAGTTCGGCAGGTGGAGCAGCAGACTGCCGACGGTGGTGGCGTCGGTGCGGCGCTGGTCCCTGCGGATGTGGACGCGGCCGTGGTCGGTGCTGATGTGGTGCGGGTGGGTGGAGGGTGCGGGCGGCACCGGCGGAGCGGGTGGTGTGGGAGGCGCCGTGGGTGCGGGAGGTGGTGTCTGCGGGTACTGCGGGGGCTGGGCGGCCTGCTGCGGGTACGGGGGAGCTGTCCGAGCGGGGTACTGCGATGCCTGCGGGTACTGGGGAGGCTGGGCCGGCTGCGGTGCTGCCTGTGGGTACTGCGGCGGCGCCGACGGCTGGGGCGACTGCGTCGGGTACTGCGGATACTCCGGCGGTTGCTGGGTCATGGCGGTTCCTAGTGGTTGCTTCAGTCGGGGACGGCGGTGCGGCGGTTCAGCCGATCAGCAGTGACGCCGGGAGCAGGACCGTCCCGACGCCGAAGGCGATCAGGCCGGTGCGGATCCACTGGTGCTTGCGGGCGGCCAGGCGGCTCGACTCGGTGAGGGCCACGGTCAGAGCGGTGCCGGGGTCCCGTTCCGTGTCGGCGAGCGCGGACTCCAAGTGGCGCTGTCGTACGGCCTGTTGGATGTCGCCGAAGTAGGTCAGCGGCTGTCCCGGCGTCCACGCTCCGGAGCGGTACCGCGGGAGGACGGCCAGCAGCATGGCGAAGAGGGAGACGGCGAGGGACAGCGTCCCGGACCACCACAGCGCCGTGCCCGCGGTGGACAGGGACGACGGGGTCCAGCCGCGCCCGGCCAGCAGTCCGCTGAACACGCCGGCCGTCATGCCGAGCGCGGCCACCAGCACGGAGGCCTTGCTGTCGGCGCGCGCGATCTCCGTGCGCAGATCGGTGAGAAGACGCTCGCAGAGCCGTATGCGCTCGGCGGAGCCGACGGGCCGCGTGGTGCCGGTGGTGGGCGCGGGGGCCGGGCCGGTGGTCGTCATGTGCCGCTTGCCTCTTGGGAGTTGTTCGCGCCGTCCGAGTTGTTCTGCATGGCCTGGTCGGGCTCGGGCGGTGGCGGCTGCGTGGGCAGGGTCGGGGTGTTGCCGTAGCCGGGTGGCGGTTGCCAGGCCGGAGTCTGCTGCGGGGCGTACGGTGTGGCCGGGGGAGCGTGGGGCGTGGGCGGCTGCCAGGACGGTTGGCCGGCCGGAGGGGTGCCCGGGGCCGCGGCTGCCGGGGGCTGGGCGGACGGAGGTGCAGGAGTCTGCGGCATCTGTGCCGAGGGCTGCGGGGGAGGCGTCTGAGCTGCCGGGTCAGGGGCCTGGGTCCCCGGCATCACCTGTGCCGGAGCCTGATCACCCGGAGACTGGGCGTTCGGCGCGCCCGGGTACGCCGGCCCGTCGCCCTGCGGCGCGATGAGCGGCGGTGTCTGCGGAACCCCCGGAAGGCGTTGGTTCAGGATGTCGCTGACCGTGCGCAGGGCGAGTTGCTTCGGGCCCTCCAGCTCGTAGCTCTCGGCCGTGTCGCCGTTGAGGAGCTGGCTCACCAGGTCCATCTGGGCCTGGATCATGCGGAGTTGGTCCTCCCGCATGCTGGTCATGACCAGACGGGAGTCCTCGGGGTGCTGGGCGAGATGGAGGGCCCAGGCGTGGACGCCGCCCTGCTGCAGGTGCCACTGGTAGAACTCGATCTTCTGCGCCTCGATCCGCTGCAGCTCCAGCATCTGCCGGCCCTGCTGCAGGGCCAGTTGGTGCTGTTGCCCGCTCGCCAGCATCGCCTGTTCGTGCTGCCAGTGCTGCTGCTGGAGGAGCAGCTCCTGCTGCTGGTTGCCGTACGCCATGGCCCGGTCGATCTGCAGTTGGTCCTGCTGCCGGTTGCGGCGGTCCACCTCGACGTCGATCTCCATGCCCCGCTCGGCCGCGCGGATCTGCTCCGTGGCGGAGTGGTCGATGGCCTGGAGCCGGCGCTGGTGGTCGATGTTCTCCTGGTCGCGCCGCACCCGCAGCGTCCAGGTCACCTGCAGTCCCGCGGGCGCCCCGAGCGGCCCCAGCACGGTGACCGCCTGCAGCAACTCCCGTTCGGCGTCCGCGCTGTCGGCGATGGCGAAGCGCCGGGTCACCGGCCGGGCCGCCTGCTGCAGCTCGCCCAGTACCAGCGCCGGCACGTCCCGATGCCCACTGGCCACGAACCGGGCCGGGTCGAGGACCTGCCAGGACAGGTCGACGGCGGCCGTGAACTCGAACGCGTCGTTGTCGCTGGGCAGGGTGAGCTCCGCAGAGAACGGGTGCACGCCCATGTCCACCTCGTACACGGCCGTGTACCGCTTCGCAGCGATCTCGCTGCGCGTGGGCCGGCGAGGGGGCAGACAGCAGTCGTAGCCGCCCTTCGGGGTGGCGAAGACCAGAGCGTGGTCGATGCGGACCAGCGACTTGAGGTTGAAGTCGAAGCGGCCCAGCTGGCGCACGGTGAGCACCGGGTCGACCAGTTCGGTGTGCCGGTCCGCCTGCTGCTGCCACTCGGGCGGGCGGTTGAAAGCGGGCATGGTGCGTGTCTCCTCGGGATGTACGGGTCAGCTGCGGACCGGGAGGACCGTCAGGAGCCGGGCCGCCACCAGCGGCGGGGGGTTGCCGTCCTCGCCGGGCATGGTCCGCAGCAGATGGCTCAGCCGGTCGTGCTCGGCGGGCGTGGTGACGAGCCGGGGCAGCAGGGCGGCCAGCGCCCATTCGGTCGCTTCGGCCCGGTCGGCGATGAGCACCCAGTCCTGCAGGACGGCCAGCGCGAGAGTGGTGGTTCGTGGGTCGGCGAGCGCGGCCCGCCACAGGAAGGGGATGTTGTCGGCCCCGCTCGCGCCCGTCTCCACCGCACGCGAGTACCAGGCGAGAACCAGCGGATTGCCGTACCGCTCGTCCTCCTGTCTGTGCGTGCAGGCGCTCATGAAGCCACGGAGCGAGAGTTCGCGCACGGGCCGACCGTCGTCGATGTGGGCGCGCAGCTCGCCGAGGGCGCGGTTGCCGGTGGGGGAGAGCAACAGCAGGTCCACTGCCTCGGCGAGTTCACGTGCCATCTCGCCGTCGAGGTCGTCCGGATTGTCCTCGTACAGCCTGCGTACGGCGCCACGCAGCGCGGCGAGCGCCTGCTCCGGCCGTTCCGGTCCGATCAGCCCGTATGCCCGTACGGCCACCCAGCGCAGCCGCGGGTCGGGGCCCTCGCACCAGCCGTCGAGGATGCGCGGGACGTAGGGCGTGCCGATGAGATGGGCGAGGGTGAGTGCGTTGACGGCGACCAGCCGGTGCCGGAACAGCTTGGAGGTGCCCCAGGGTTCGACGACCAGTGCCATCGCCGAGGGCAGGTCGGTGCGGGCGAGGACCGCGACGGTGGACGCGGCGCGGGTGCGGACCAGCGGACGGCCGTCGTCGGCCAGGCGGCGCAGCCAGCCGATCAGCGCGGGCCGGGCGGACGGATGGCCGAGCCACACCTCGCGCAGCAGCACGAGGGCGGCCCGCTCGTCGACGAACCTGGCCTTCTGCTGGGGCACCGGCCCCCACTCGGTGTGCTCGTCCTCCTCGAACCTCTCCGCGCGGGCGAGCCGGAGGCGCTTGCCGATGTGTGTGCCGAAGACGGGGACCTCGGGTACCTGGGACCGGTTCCACGTCTCCTGGAGGAGGCGGTAGAGCAGGTCGCTGACCTCGGCGGTGAGGGCGTACGGGCCCCCGTCGAAGGCGGCGAGGGCCACCAGGAACGCCTTGTCCCGCAGGTGGATCGAGGCCTCGTCCTCCTCGAACCACTCCTGGACCTGGTTCTCCAGCGAGACCAGCGAGAACTGTGCCACCGCGTCCGCGCCGACCTCGCCCGCCGAGTGCCGGGCGAGCAGCTGCGCGAAGGCGGCGACCTCGCGCAGCTGGTGGCTGCGGTTCAGGAAGTCGGTGACGTCCGGGAGTTCGAGGAGCTTGGCGGCGGTCTCGGCGTCGGTGCGGGTGCGCAGATGGGCGGCGAGGACGTCGGCGGCGGCGGGCGGGCGCCAGGCCGCGGTGAACGCCACGTCCTCCAGTACGGCAGTGTCGTCGACGGTGACGATCAGGTACCCGTGCTCGCCGAGCCGGTCGCGGGCGGCGAGCAGCTGCGGCTCGCGCAGCGGGCGGTCGCGGCGGGTGGCCAGGTCGCACAGGACGTATCCGCGCGAGGGGTCCTCGTCGGTGTCCGGGGCGGCGACCCGTTCGGCCAGGGCACTCGGCTCGGTGGTGCGGTCCAGGGTGCGGACGCAGGAGAGGCCGAGGCGGTGCAGGAGCATCAGTGCGGCCGTGCGCCGGCCGGTGAAGCGGGCGCCGGACAGGACGAGGACGTGGTCGCGGCGCAGCCGCTCGAGCAGGCCGGCGACGACCTCCTCGTCGGCGACGAAGTACTCGGCCAGCCGCTCCAGGGTGCTTGCCGGGACCTCGCCGGACGCGGACCCCGACGACGCGAACCCGGGTATGGAGAACTGGTAGACCGCCTTGGTCCCCATGATCACGTCGCCGCCGACCTGGTTGCCGGTGACGTTGTTCTGGTCACCGCCCACCGTGCCGCCGCCGAAGCGCGCCTGGGCGCCGATGCTCATGCTCCGCGGACTGTGGTCGACCAGGTCCCGCCGGGCCGCCCAGGCGTCCTGCGGCTGGTCGCGCTCCTCGGACTCGTCGTCCGTACCCTCTCTTCGGGCCTCGTCCTTCGCGTCCGGGTCGGCCTGGGGCTGGTCCGGCGCCGGTCCGGACGCGGGAGGCTGCTGATCGGGCGTGGTCACGAGCCCTCACCGCGCCCGCGGTTCTTGCTGCCGATGGTGAAGTCGCCGCCGATCTGATTGCCGGTGACGTTGTTCTGGTCGCCGCTCACCGTGCCGCCGCCGATGGTGACGGCACCGTTGAAGACAGGACCCGGCGCCGGGGCTCCCCGGTCCGGCGCCGGGCCGCCCTGCGGGGGGACGCGCGGCGTCGGGCGGTCCCCCGAACCGCCCGACGCCTCCCCCGCCCCCGTGTCACCGTGGTCCTCATCCGCCGAACCCGCCGCACCGCCCGGCACCGGGCCGTGCAGCCAGGCCTTCAGCGGTCCGTTCTTGCTGTCCACCGTCACCGCGTGGAACTCCGCCTTGGGGATGCCGGTGTGGTCGTGCCGTACGACTCCTGCGTACAGGGGGTCCGACACGCACAGTGCGAAGTCGTCGGCGCGCTCGCGCAGCGCGGCGCGCAGGACCTGGGCATCCAGCAGACGGCAGGCGTGGTTGAGGTCGGAGCCGACCCAGCCGTCGTACTCGTCCACGGCGACATGGCCGGTGGCGACGACGCCGCGCAGCCGGATCTGGGCGGAGCTCGACGCCATCCTGTTGACGGTCCGCAGCTGCGCCGGCACCTCCGTGAGCAGGCTGCGCAGCAGCGCCGTGACCGGGGCGCTCGCGTCGATGAGCTCCATCACCGAGTCCCCGCGGTCGGCCCGCAGCCGCAGCGTCTCGTCGATGCCGGCGGTCGCCAGCGCGCGGTCGGTGATGTCGTAGAGCATCCGCCGCAGATACGCCTGCTCCACGTCGTCCCGGTCGCTGAACCTCTCGATGTCCAGCAACAGGATCGTGCGGCTCACGGGGTCGGTCATGGTCGCCTCTCCGAGGGGGGTGTGCGGTGCAGGGCAGCAGAGTGGCGTTCGCGTGACCTGGGTGGTGAGGGCGTATGACCCACTCGTTCTGTGACCGTGTGCACAGAAGAGCCGTGCGAGGACGGCGGGATCACTCCTCGCGCGGCCCCTGCGGTGAGGGGATCCCCGACGAGGGGTCGGCCGCCGCGATCCGCCGCAGCACATCGGGCCGCCGTATGAGAAGCGCCCGGCGGCCCGTCACCACCGCCTCCTTGTCGCGCAGTTCCCGCAGCAGCCGCTGCACCATCTCCCGGGACGCGCCCACCGAGCCCGCCAGCTCCTGCTTGCTCAGGGGCACGGCGAGTTCGATGCCTTCGTCGGTACGGCGGCCGTGGGTGCGGGCCAGGTCCAGCAGCAGGACGGCGAAGCGCTCCCGCACGCTCATCGACGCGAACTCCAGCCGGCGCCGGTCGGCCGCGCGGGTGCGGTCCGCGGTCAGGCCGAGGAGGGCGAAGGAGACCGCGGGGGAGCGGCCCAGGAAGTCCTTGAAGCGCTCGTGCTCCACGGCCACCGCCCGCACCGGCTCCAGCGCGGTCACGGTCGCCGACCGCGGCCGCCCGGTGAGCGCCGCCGACTCGCCGACGATGTCGCCGGGGCCGCGCAGCGCGAGCAGCGCCTCGTAGCCGTTGGCCGCCGCGGCCGTCACCTTGGTCCAGCCGTGCACCAGGAAGAGGACGTGGGAGGAGGGCTCGTGCTGGTGGATGAGGATCATGCGCGCCGCGAAGTCCAGCCGGCGGCCGAGCGCCAGCAGCGCAGAGCGGTCCCCGCTCTCCAGACGCGCCAGAAAGGGCACCCGGTCGTCCAGGCCTCCGTCGTCCGGTGAGTACACCGCCGTCCTCGTCACGCTCGTCCCCCGAATCCTTCGCTGCGAACGGATCAACGTACTGAAGGCGCAGGACCGCCGGATCGGAAAGAGCGCGAATCGGCCAACGACGCGAAATGATCTACGACCGGCGCGAACAGGCCGCGGAGCGGAGGGAGAACGCCGGCGCGGACCGTCGTACGACGCACCCTGTGCCGGAATTGCCCCCGCGGCGCATCATGGAGGGACTCGGGGGTTCGGGGAGGTACTCGTGTCGAATCCGTCATGGCAACCCTGGCAGTCGGGGCAGGGCGACCCGCAGCGGGCGCAGGACGTCCCGCAGTCGGGGCAGGACGTGCCGCAGCCCTGGCAGAAGGCCTCGCGGCACGGCCAGAGGCTTCCGCAGCCGTGGGAGACCGCCGCACCTCCCGCGCAGGACTTCGGGCAGTCGTGGCAGGGGCAGAGCGCCCCGGCCATGCTCGCCTCGCACGCCGACCGCGAGCGGGCCGTCGATGTGCTCAGAGCGGGGTACGGGGAGGGGCGGCTGGAGCACGCCGAGTTCGAGAAGCGGGTCGCCCGGGCCTACACGGCGCGGACCGTGGGGGAGCTGGCGCTGCTCGTCGCCGACCTGCCGCAGGGTCCCGTACCGGTCACCCGGCCCGTTCCGCCCGTCCCCGCGACCTTCCTGCCGGTCGCGGCGCCCACCAACGGCAAGGCGGTCGGCTCCATGGTCTGCGGGGTGCTCACGCTCTTCACCGCCGGTCTCACCGGCATCCCCGCGGTCATCCTCGGTCACACCGCGCGCAGCGAGATGCAGCGCACCGGTGAGCGCGGTGAGGGCCTCGCGATGACCGGGCTGGTGCTGGGCTGGCTGTCGGTCGCGGGATGGGCGCTGATCATCACGATCCTCATCGCGGCGGGGCTGGCGTCCGCATAAGGGGTGAGCTGCGATGACGTAGCCCCTCGACGTGTCTGGAACGTGAATTCGAAGATCATGCACGGCGCAGGGTCTTGACATGCTCTGCATGGCGATGCGGGCGCGGCCCATTTGTTTTGACCGTAGCGTTTGAGGTAGGTACGCTCAGACCTTGTGCCTGGGGTGTGCCCTGGCTCTCGTGCGTGCCTTCAACCGCATCGCGAGCTGTGAGCGGCCACCGTAATCTGTGCTCTTTTCGCCTTGCGGCGGGAGTCCGCCGGATTCGACACACCCGACCGCGTGGGTCGGCGATGTTCCAGGTTAGCTGTACCCATCGGCACACAGAAACCGGAGAAGTAGTGCCTACGATCCAGCAGCTGGTCCGCAAGGGCCGGCAGGACAAGGTCGAGAAGAACAAGACGCCCGCACTCGAGGGTTCCCCTCAGCGTCGTGGCGTCTGCACGCGTGTGTTCACGACCACCCCGAAGAAGCCGAACTCGGCCCTGCGTAAGGTCGCGCGTGTGCGTCTGACCAGCGGGATCGAGGTCACCGCTTACATTCCGGGTGAGGGACACAACCTGCAGGAGCACTCCATCGTGCTCGTGCGTGGTGGCCGTGTGAAGGACCTGCCGGGTGTTCGCTACAAGATCATCCGCGGCTCCCTCGACACCCAGGGTGTCAAGAACCGCAAGCAGGCCCGCAGCCGCTACGGCGCCAAGAAGGAGAAGTAAGAATGCCTCGTAAGGGCCCCGCCCCGAAGCGCCCGGTCATCATCGACCCGGTCTACGGCTCTCCTCTTGTCACGTCGCTCATCAACAAGGTGCTGCTGAACGGCAAGCGCTCCACCGCCGAGCGCATCGTCTACGGCGCCATGGAGGGTCTGCGTGAGAAGACGGGCAACGACCCGATCATCACGCTGAAGCGCGCGCTGGAGAACATCAAGCCGACCCTCGAGGTCAAGTCCCGCCGTGTCGGTGGTGCGACGTACCAGGTTCCGATCGAGGTCAAGCCCGGTCGTGCCAACACGCTCGCGCTGCGCTGGCTGGTCGGTTACTCCCGCGCCCGTCGCGAGAAGACCATGACCGAGCGTCTGCTCAACGAGCTTCTCGACGCCTCCAACGGCCTTGGTGCCGCTGTGAAGAAGCGCGAGGACACCCACAAGATGGCCGAGTCCAACAAGGCCTTCGCGCACTACCGCTGGTAGTCGCTACCCACATCGAGACCGAGAGAAGACTGAAGCCTTATGGCTACCACTTCACTTGACCTGGCCAAGGTGCGGAACATCGGCATCATGGCCCACATCGACGCGGGCAAGACGACCACCACCGAGCGGATCCTGTTCTACACCGGCGTTTCGTACAAGATCGGTGAGGTCCACGACGGCGCTGCCACCATGGACTGGATGGAGCAGGAGCAGGAGCGTGGCATCACGATCACGTCTGCTGCGACCACCTGTCACTGGCCGCTCGAGGACAACGACTACACCATCAACATCATCGACACCCCGGGGCACGTCGACTTCACCGTCGAGGTGGAGCGCTCCCTGCGTGTGCTCGACGGTGCCGTGACGGTGTTCGACGGTGTCGCCGGTGTCGAGCCGCAGTCCGAGACGGTGTGGCGTCAGGCCGACCGTTACGGCGTGCCGCGTATCTGCTTCGTCAACAAGCTGGACCGTACCGGCGCCGAGTTCCACCGCTGCGTGGACATGATCTCGGACCGCCTGGGCGCCCAGCCGCTGGTCATGCAGCTTCCGATCGGCGCCGAGGCCGACTTCAAGGGCGTCGTGGACCTGGTCCGCATGAAGGCGCTCGTGTGGTCCGCCGAGGCCGCCAAGGGCGAGATGTACGACGTCGTCGACATCCCGGCCACGCACACCGAGGCTGCCGAGGAGTACCGCGGCAAGCTGATCGAGGGCGTCGCCGAGAACGACGAAGAGATCATGGAGCTGTACCTGGAGGGCGAGGAGCCCACCGAGGAGCAGCTGTACGCCGCGATCCGTCGCATCACCATCGCGTCCGGCAAGTCCAAGGACACCACGGTCACCCCGGTGTTCTGCGGTACCGCGTTCAAGAACAAGGGTGTTCAGCCCCTGCTCGACGCGGTCGTGCGCTACCTCCCGACCCCGCTCGACGTCGAGGCCATCGAGGGCCACGACGTGAAGGACCCCGAGCTGGTCGTGAAGCGCAAGCCGTCCGACGACGAGCCGCTGTCGGCGCTGGCGTTCAAGATCATGAGCGACCCGCACCTCGGCAAGCTCACCTTCGTCCGGATCTACTCCGGTCGCCTGGAGTCCGGCACCGCCGTGCTGAACTCCGTCAAGGGCAAGAAGGAGCGCATCGGCAAGATCTACCGCATGCACGCGAACAAGCGTGAGGAGATCGAGTCGGTGGGCGCCGGCGACATCGTCGCCGTGATGGGCCTCAAGCAGACCACCACCGGTGAGACGCTGAGCGACGACAAGGCCCCGGTGATCCTGGAGTCCATGGACTTCCCGGCGCCGGTCATCCAGGTCGCCATCGAGCCCAAGTCGAAGGGCGACCAGGAGAAGCTGGGCGTCGCGATCCAGCGCCTGGCCGAGGAGGACCCGTCCTTCCAGGTCCACTCGGACGAGGAGACCGGCCAGACCATCATCGGTGGTATGGGCGAGCTGCACCTCGAGGTGCTGGTCGACCGTATGCGCCGTGAGTTCAAGGTCGAGGCCAACGTCGGCAAGCCGCAGGTCGCCTACCGCGAGACGATCCGCAAGGCCGTCGAGCGCGTCGACTACACGCACAAGAAGCAGACTGGTGGTACCGGCCAGTTCGCCAAGGTGCAGATCGCGATCGAGCCGATCGAGGGCGGCGACGCCTCGTACGAGTTCGTGAACAAGGTGACCGGTGGCCGTATCCCGAAGGAGTACATCCCTTCGGTGGACGCCGGTGCGCAGGAGGCCATGCAGTTCGGCATCCTCGCGGGCTACGAGATGACGGGCGTCCGCGTCACGCTCATCGACGGTGGCTACCACGAGGTCGACTCCTCCGAGCTCGCGTTCAAGATCGCCGGTTCGCAGGCCTTCAAGGAGGCCGCGCGCAAGGCCAGCCCCGTGCTGCTCGAGCCGATGATGGCCGTCGAGGTCACCACGCCCGAGGACTACATGGGTGAGGTCATCGGCGACATCAACTCCCGCCGTGGTCAGATCCAGGCCATGGAGGAGCGGGCCGGTGCCCGCGTCGTGAAGGGCCTCGTGCCCCTCTCGGAGATGTTCGGTTACGTCGGCGACCTGCGCAGCAAGACGTCCGGCCGTGCGAGCTACTCCATGCAGTTCGACTCCTACGCCGAGGTTCCGCGGAACGTCGCCGAGGAGATCATCGCGAAGGCCAAGGGCGAGTAACACACCGCGGTCAACGCGCTGCGTTCACACGCCGTAGGCTTGACTCCGGAGCCTGCCGGGGCATTCCTCCCCAATCGTGGGGGAATGCCCCGGGGCCCGGGCACTAACAGCAAAGATCACCTGGCGCCGATGAAGTAAGGCGTACAGAACCACTCCACAGGAGGACCCCAGTGGCGAAGGCGAAGTTCGAGCGGACTAAGCCGCACGTCAACATCGGCACCATCGGTCACATCGACCACGGTAAGACGACCCTCACGGCCGCCATTACCAAGGTGCTGCACGACGCGTTCCCGGACCTGAACGAGGCCTCGGCGTTCGACCAGATCGACAAGGCTCCCGAAGAGCGCCAGCGCGGTATCACCATCTCCATCGCGCACGTCGAGTACCAGACGGAGACCCGTCACTACGCCCACGTCGACTGCCCCGGTCACGCGGACTACATCAAGAACATGATCACGGGTGCGGCGCAGATGGACGGCGCCATCCTCGTTGTCGCCGCCACCGACGGCCCGATGCCGCAGACCAAGGAGCACGTGCTCCTGGCCCGCCAGGTCGGTGTTCCGTACATCGTCGTCGCCCTGAACAAGGCCGACATGGTGGACGACGAGGAGATCCTGGAGCTCGTCGAGCTCGAGGTCCGTGAGCTGCTCTCCGAGTACGAGTTCCCGGGCGACGACGTTCCGGTCGTCAAGGTCTCGGCGCTCAAGGCGCTCGAGGGCGACAAGGAGTGGGGCCAGTCGGTCCTGGACCTGATGTCCGCCGTCGACACCGCCATCCCGGAGCCGGAGCGCGACGTCGACAAGCCGTTCCTGATGCCGATCGAGGACGTCTTCACGATCACCGGTCGCGGTACGGTCGTCACCGGCCGTATCGAGCGTGGTGTCCTGAAGGTCAACGAGACCGTCGACATCATCGGCATCAAGACCGAGAAGACCACCACCACGGTCACCGGCATCGAGATGTTCCGCAAGCTGCTCGACGAGGGCCAGGCCGGTGAGAACGTCGGTCTGCTGCTCCGCGGCATCAAGCGCGAGGACGTCGAGCGCGGCCAGGTCATCATCAAGCCGGGCTCGGTCACCCCGCACACCGAGTTCGAGGCGCAGGCCTACATCCTGTCCAAGGACGAGGGTGGCCGCCACACGCCGTTCTTCAACAACTACCGTCCGCAGTTCTACTTCCGTACGACTGACGTGACCGGTGTTGTGACCCTCCCCGAGGGCACCGAGATGGTCATGCCCGGCGACAACACTGAGATGAAGGTCGAGCTCATCCAGCCCATCGCCATGGAAGAGGGCCTGAAGTTCGCCATCCGTGAGGGTGGCCGGACCGTGGGCGCCGGCCAGGTCACCAAGATCAACAAGTGACCTTGTTGATTTGACCTGGTAGCTCCAGCGCGAGCTCCTGAAGGGGCCCGTACGACTTCGGTCGTACGGGCCCTTTCGCTTGTCCTGCGCCGGACGGGGCCGACGGTTGCGCGGTGAAGTCTCGGCAAACCTTGCGGGACGCGGCGCGGGACTCGTCGTAGAGACTTGGCGCAATTCGCCCCGCCGATGCCCCGAATGCCCCTGTCTTCCATCTGTGGGGCGGTTGTGACGCCCTAGCGTGAGGAACCGGAGCAGCCAGACAGGGGATGATCGCCGATGTCCGTGATGGTCGACCGGCCGACGCAGCAGTTGCGGGCGGTACAGGTCCGCCGTCAGACGGCCCCGCTCCGCCGCGAGCGTCCGCGGCTGTACGCCATCGACGGCATACGGCTCGTCGCCGCGCTGATGGTCGCCGTGCACCACTACGCCGGCAGCTGGCGCGTCGACCAGCCGGACAACCTCGTCTGGGGCAGACCGGCGTCCGAGGTCATGCCGACGGTGTTCCGCTTCGCGACCTACGGCTGGATCGGCGTCGAGATCTTCTTCGTCATCAGCGGCTTCGTGATCTGCATGTCCTGCTGGGGACGCACCCCGCGGCAGTTCTTCGTCTCGAGGGTGATCCGGCTCTACCCGGCGTACTGGTTCGCCATCGCCTTCACCACGGCCGTGGTGGTGGCGGTGCCGGGTGTCTGGGAGCGGCTGAAGCTGCGCGACATTCTGCTCAACTTCACGATGCTGCAGTCGGGTTCGGGTGTGGACAGCGTCGACGGGGTGTACTGGACGCTCTGGTCGGAGCTGCGCTTCTACCTGCTCTTCATGGTCGTCGTCGCCACCGGGCTGACGTACCGCAAGGTCGTCGTCTTCTGTTGTGTGTGGGGTGCGGCGGCCATGCTGGCCCCGGTGGCGAAGTTCCACCTGCTGACGCTGGTGGCCAACCCGGACGGCGCGTGGTTCTTCATCGCCGGGCTGGCCCTGTATCTGATGCACCGCTTCGGGCAGGACCTCCTCCTGTGGGGGATCCTCGCGATGGCGTGGCTGATGGGGCAGCGGCAGCTGGGCCTCAGGATCGACAACAACGAGCATGTGTCGGGGTGGCGGGGGAGTGCCGTCATCTTCACCGTGTTCCTGCTGGTGATGGTCGCGATCGCGCTGGGTGCGACGGACCGGATCCGGTGGAGGTGGCTGGTGACCGCGGGGAGTCTGACGTATCCGCTGTATCTGCTGCACTATGTCGCCGGTACGGCGCTCATCAACCGTCTGCGGGACACCATGGACCCGCGGCTGCTGGTCGCGGTCGTGATCGCCGGGTTCCTGGTGCTGAGCTGGTTGGTGCACCGGTTCGTGGAGGCGCCGGTGGCGCGGATGCTGAAGCGGGGGCTGGACACGTCGTTCGCGCGGCTGCGCAACGTGGGCGCTCCGCTGTAGGTGCCGTGATTCGGCTGCGGGTCGGTGGGGGCTGGTCGCGCCCGCGCGGTGGAGCCGCAAATCGGCACAGACCCGCGCCCCTTGAGGGGCGCGGGTCCGGCGGCTGATGTTCTACCGGCGGCGGGCCGTGGCCTCCAGCGCCGACGTCGCCGTACCCCACATGTTGTCGGCGACGTTGACCGTGTGGCCGGGCGGGACGATCTCGTCGATGCGGTCGAGTACGTCGGTGGGCAGGTCGATGTCGTCGGCCGCGAGGTAGGACTCGAGGTGCTCCATCGTGCGTGGGCCGACAATGGCGGAGGTGACCGCCGGGTGGCGGGTGACGAAGGCGATCGCCATCTGGACGAGGGTCATTCCGGCCTCGTCGGCGAGTGCGCCGAGCGCGTCGGCGGCGTCGAGCTTCGCCGCGTTCGCCGCGGACGTGGCGTCGTAGAGGGCGGCGAAACGGCTCTGCCGGACGACCGAGCCAGGCCCGCCGATCTCCCCGCCCCTGCGGTAGCGGCCCGAGAGCCAGCCGCCGGCCAGCGGGCTGTAGGTCAGGACGCCCAGGCCGTGGCGCCGGCAGGTCGGCAGCACGTCGTACTCGACGGCGCGGGCCAGCAGGGAGTACGGCGGCTGCTCGGTGCGGAAGCGCTCGCGGCCGCGGCGCTCGGCGGTCCACTGCGCCTCGACGATCTCGGACGCGGGGACCGTCGACGCGCCGAACGCGCGGATCTTGCCTGCCCGCACCAGGTCGGACAGCACGCCCAGGGTCTCGTCGACATCGGTGGCCGGGTCGAGGCGATGCACCTGGTAGAGGTCGATCCGGTCGGTGCCGAGGCGGCGCAGCGAGCCCTCGACCGCTTCGGTTATCCAACGCCGTGATGTTCCACGGTGGTTGGGGTCCTCGCCGAACGGCAGCCCGACCTTCGTGGCGAGCACCACGTTGTCGCGCCGCCCGCCGGCGAGCGCCTTGCCGACGATCTCCTCCGACTCGCCGGCGGAGTAGAAGTCGGCGGTGTCGATGAAGTTGATCCCCGCGTCCAGGGCGCGGTGGATGATCTTCGCCGACTCCTCGTGATCGGAGTTGCCGAAGGCGCCGAGCATCATCGCGCCCAGGCACAGCTGGCTGACCGAGACGCCGGTGCGTCCCAGGGGTCGGTAGTCCATGAAGAAGCTCCTTGTACGGCCGCGGGCAGCTCGCGGCGGCAGGGCAGAACTCGCCCCGCAGCTAAACGGATAGCCTGTCCACATCACTGTAGCGGATAGCCTGTCCGCTTAGTGCTGGATAGGCTGCACCCATGTCCCGACCGGCCCCCCGACCACCCGCGAAGCGTGCCGACGCCGAGCGCAACCGCGACAGGATCCTTGCCGCCGCCCGCACCGCGTTCGCCGCGCCCGACGCCCAGGTGTCGATGGCCGAGATCTCGCGCCGCGCGGGCGTCGGCATGGCCACGCTCTACCGCAACTTCCCCGGCCGCCGGGAGCTCCTCGAGGCGCTCTACACCGACGAGGTCAGCGCTGTTTGCGAGGCCGCCCAGGCCGTCGAGGGTGCGACGCCCGGGGCGGTGCTCGCGGCCTGGCTGGAGGCCTTCTTCGCCTTCTCCACCAGGAAGCGGCATGTCGCCGCCGAGCTGCTCAAGCACTCGGACGGCAGCAACCCCGTGTTCGGCCGGAACCGCGACCGGGTGCTCGCCGCCGGCCGTCCACTGCTCGCCGCCGCACAGGACGCGCACGAGGTCCGCGACGACCTCACGCTCGAGCAGATCCTCGACATGGTCATCGCCATCGCCACGATCCACGGCGACGACCGGTATCTCGGGCCGATCCTCCGGACCGCGCTCGACGGACTGCGTCCCCCGGCCGACGCCGCATAGGCAGAGGGCCCGTACGACCGGAGTGGTACGGGCCCCCTTCGTCGGTCCGGCCAGGTTCGGTTACGGCGTGACGACCTTCCCTCCGAAGGTCACCGCGAGCTTCCCGTCCGAGGCGAAGGACCAGCCCAGGCTGCCGCTGTACGAAGAGCAGCGGGAGCCGTTGGTGCCCGTCCAGAACTGGTTCGAACTGTCCGCGTCGCCGACCGTCTTGTCGTTCGAGCCGCTGACGGCGAACCGGCACGAGGTGTTGGTCCGGAAGACCGAAGTGCCCGCGTCGAACGAGAAGTTGCGCTCGGCGTTGTCGACGCCGACGTTGTTGGAGATGGTCATCTTGCCGGGGTTGCTGTTGTACGTGAACCCGTGATGACCGTTGCGGTAGGCGATGCTGTGCTGCACGACGTGGTTGACCGCGATGTCGTCGCCGCCGAGCTTGTAGCCGTTGCGGTCGCCGTTGGAGTTCACGGTGCCGTCGCTGAGCGTGCCATTGCCGTAGGACAGCGAGTACTCGATGGTCACCGGGCCGATGGCGCCGGTGTCGGTCTTGGTGTACAGGTCCCAGCCGTCGTCGATGTTGTTGTGGGAGACGTCGTAGCGGAAGACGTTCCCGGTGCCGGTGGTCAGCTTCGCGGCGAAGCCGTCCGCGTCCTCGCCGTCGGAGTCGGCGTTGTCGTGCGACTCCGAGCTCACGATCAGGTTGTTCGACGGCCACTGGGAGCTCGGGGTGCTGGAGGAGATGCGGCCCAGCTGCAGACCCGTGTCGCGGTTGTACGCCGTCACCACGCGCTCCACGACGTTGTTGCTGCCGCCGACGTAGATGCCGTTGTCGCCGGCGTGCTGGACGGTGATCCCGTAGAGGTGCCAGTAGTCGGCGTTCAGCTGGAGCCCGCGGTTCGACGAACTCTCGCTCTGCGCCGAGAAGTTGAGCACCGGTGTCTCGCCCGGGTAGGCGGACAGGGTGGTGCGGGCACTGGAGGTGCCGTTGCTGCCCGCCGGGACCGTGATCGTCGACGAGTAGTTGTACGTCCCGCCGCGCAGGTAGATCGTGCCGCCGGACGCGATGCGGCTGATCGCGGTGGCGAGCGTCGTCGGGGCGGACTGGGTGCCGGCCGCGCTGTCGGTGCCGCTCGGCGACACGTACTGCGTGGCGCTCGCGGCCTGTGCCGGGGCGCCGCTCAGCGCGACGAGGGCGCCGGCCAGCAGGCTGACTGACGCGAGGACGGATCTCACTTGCATGGTGGTGCCTCCGGTTCGTCCGTGACCAGGGGTGCCGTGCAGGAGAAAGCGCTTTCTCGTGTTCTCGAACGGGAACGTAAGCGCTTGCTATGGACGCGTCAATAGGCGGGTGCTTGATTCTTATTCACGGACATGAACCAAACGGGCGGCGGTCGTCGCGTGGCAGCGGGTGCCGTGGTGGCTGTGGGGGAGATGGTGAATTCGGTACGGACACAGGGCAGTTGGGGTACCAGTGGCGCACACTGAGGGGTGTGCCCCGCTGGATGGGCCCATGACAGGAGGCGGTCATGTCGGATCCCGCCGCGGCTCTCGCGCTCAGCGCCGCGACGACCCTCGTCAACACCATGGCCACATCGGGCTGGGAGGCGACGAAGGCACTTTTCGTACGGCTCTTCAGGCGTCAGGGCGACGGCGACGAACCGGCGGCCGAGCTGGAGCGGGCAGCGGCCCGGGTCGTCGCGGCGGGCGAGGGGGAGCGGGCCGAGCGGGCGCGGCAGTCGCTGGTGGGAACGTGGCAGTACCAGTTGCAGACGCTGCTGGAGGACCATCCGGACGCGGAGGCGGAACTCCTGGAGATCCTCGCGGGGCTGCAGTCCCCGGAGGCCGGACAGCACTGGCAGCAGACCAACATCGCCCGTGACGGCGGCACGACCTACGCGGCCCAGGGCGGCAACGTCATCCACTACTCGGTCGACCAGGTACCCCCCGTCCCGGACCCGGGCGACCACCGGTGACTGAGGCCGACGCGCCCCGGTTCCAGCGGCAGGACGTCCGCGCCGAGGGCGGCTTCGCCTATGGCGTCGTCGGCGCCGACCTGCACGTCTTCGGCGACGGTACCCCGGTCTACCTGCTGTTCGCCCGCCGCGGGGCGCCCGCCGCCGACGCCGAGTGGCTCAGGGCGCAGCCCAGCCGCATGCTCGACGCGCGCGCCGAGGTCGTCGACTTCATCGGACGGGAAGCGGAACTGGGGGAGCTGACCGCCTGGCGCGAGGGGCCCGCACGGTTCGCGGTGCGCTGGCTGCACGGGCCCGGCGGACAGGGCAAGACCCGGCTCGCGGCACGGCTCGCCGCCGACTCCGAGGCGGCCGGCTGGAAGGTCGTCGACGCCGTGCACGGCACGGACACGGCGCCGCCCGCGGAGGGCAGCCAGGACCTGGCCCTCGACGGACACCGCGGCGTCCTCGTCCTCGTCGACTACGCCGACCGCTGGCCCGCCTCCCACCTGAGCTGGCTCTTCCACAACAGCCTGCTCCGGCAGGGCGTGCCCGCCCGGATCCTGCTGATCGCCCGCTCCGCGCACGGCTGGCCGGCGGTCCGGGGCCAGCTCAACCGGCTCCGCGAGAACATCGACACCTCCGACCAGGAGCTACGGCCACTGCCGGCCGACGGCAGCGAACGCGACCGCGTGTTCCGCACCGCCCGGGCCTGTTTCGCCGCGCAGTACCCCGAGGTCACCGCCGCCGACTCGATCCCGCCGCCAAGTCCCCTCGGCCACCCCGACTTCGGGCTGACGCTCGCCGTGCAGATGGCCGCGCTGGTGGCCGTGGACGCGCGGGCCCATGGCCGCCGGCCGCCCGACGACATGGTCGGCCTCACCGCGTACCTCCTCGACCGCGAGCACGAGAACTGGCGGCAGCTGTACGAGAACGCGGCCGCCGGGCTGCCGCACCGGACGCCTGACCACGTCATGGCGCGGGCGGTCTTCACCGCCGTACTGACCGGGCCGGTGAGCGTTGCCACCGGGCGCGGTCTGCTGGGCGGGCTGTTGCCGGAGGCGGAGCCGGACGTGCTGCTCGGGGACCACGCCGTCTGCTACCCGCCCGCCGACCCGGCCCGGACCCAGGTCCTCCAGCCTCTCCTGCCCGACCGCCTCGCCGAGGACTTCCTCGCCCTCAGCCTGCCGGGCAGCCCCGTCACCGGGTATGCCACCGACCCCTGGGCCGCGCTCGGCGTCACCGCGCTGCTGGCACGCGGCGGCGACGGGGCGGCGGCGCCGTGGACGCCCCGCGCGGTGACCTTCCTCGCGGAGGCGGCCGACCGCTGGCCGCACGTGGGGCACGGGCATCTGTTCCCGGTGCTGCGGCAGGACCCGGAGCTGGCCCTGGACGCGGGCAGTGCGGCGCTGACCTCGCTGGCGGGCATCGGCGAGCTGGACTTCGAGATGGTGGAGGGGGTCGAGCGGCGGTTCCGGTCGGTCACGGGGAACACGCGGCACGTGGACATCGACGTCGGGTACGCGGTGCTGACGGAGCGGGTCGTGGAGCGCCTCCTGGCCGAGGGCGCCGACGATCGCGAGCTGGCGGGGGCGCTGCACACCCTGGCCGTCCGGCTGGCGCACGCGGGCCGGAGGGGCGAGGCGCTGGAAGCCGAGTCGCAGGCGCTGGAGTGCAGCCGCGCCGTGGTGGAGGCGGGCAACCCCGACCGGCAGGGCCGTGGGGTCGACCTGCACAACCACGCCATGGCCCTGAACCACCTCAGCGATCTGCTCGCGACCGCCGGCGATCTGCAGGACGCGGCCGAAGCGGCCATGGCCGTGGTGGAGATCATGCGCAACCTGGCGCGGGGCGACGAGGAGCGCTACATGGCGCCCTTCGCCCATGCGACGGGCACGCTCGCGTCGCGGCTCAAACAGCTCGGCCATACGGCGAAGGCTCTGGAGTACGCCGAGATCGCGCTGGTGATGTACGACGAGGTCGTCCGGAGCGACCCTGCCCGGAAGGCGGCGCGGCACCTGTCCGGCTACACGGCGGCGGCCCGGCAACTCGCCTCGCTCCTGGACGAGAACGACCGGCCGCAGGACGCGCTGAAGGTCTACGGGGCTGCCCTGGAGTACGGACGGGTCCTGGCGGACGCGGCGGGGGAGTCCGACCTCCCGGGCCTCGCCGCCGCGTTGAGCGGCGTCGGTCTCACGCTGGCGCGCCTCGGCCGCCACGAGGAGGCGTTGGAGCCCACCACCGAGGCCGCCGAACTGTTCCGACGGCTGGAGAAGACCAACCCCGCCGAGTTCCGCTCCAACCTCGCCGGAGCCCTGCAGAACCTCGGCGAACAGCTCGCGGCCCTGTCCCGCCGCAGAGAGGCGCTGGCCGCCTTCGAGGAGGCGCTGGCCATGTTCCGCCGGCTCGCGGAGGCCGACCCGGACGCGCACCTGCCCAAGGTGGCCGAACTCCTGGGCCGAGTCGCCGACATGCTGTCCGCCACCGGCCGCAGGACCGAGGCTCCCGCTGCCGACGAGGAGTCCGTGGCCATCCTCCGGCGGCTCGCGCGCGACGAGCCCCCGTACCGGGAGATCCTGGCCCCCGCGCTGAACAACCTGGGTCTGCGCCTCGCCGAGGCGGGTCGGCCCGCGGACGCGGTCGCACCCGCCCGCGAGGCCCTGGCACTCCACCGGGACCTCGCGCAGGAGGCCCCGGGCACCTACCTGCCGCTCCTCACCGTCGCCGCCTACAACATGGGTGTGCGGTACGGCGCCGTCGGCCGCTCCGCCGAAGCCGTGGAGGCACTGGTCGAGGCCGTGGGCCGCTTCCGGCAGCTGGCTGCCATGGAGCCCGCGGACCGTACGGGACAGCTGGCCCTTGCCCTGGGCTCCCTCGGTGAGGAGCTCGCCGCCCTCGGGCGGCACGACGAGATGCTCGCCGTCAGTCAGGAGAGCCTCGACCTGCTCCGGCCGCGCTCCACATCGGACGGCGACCGTCTGCTCGAGTTCACCAAGGCGCAGCTGACGTACGCCCTGATGCGGCAGAAAGCCGGTGTGGACCTCGACGCGGCGCTGGCGGAGGCGGTCGACGCCGTGAACACGTACTGGCCGGCGGCCGAGCGCAACCCCGTCTTCATCCCCGCGCTCAAACAGGCGCTCGGTATCCTGGCCGACCTCTGCGAGGCCCTCGGCATGCACTCCGACGCCGCCGACTTCCGGCGCAAACGGGAGGGCATCCCCGAGCCGGATCGGTCCCGTGTTTGACCTGCGTCACTCCCGGGGTATTCTCTCCGGCTCGATTGGCCAGGCCCCCGCCCCATATGGCAGACTGTCGGAGTTGCTCGGTCGAGTGTTGATGCTGCGCGCCTCCCGCCGGGAGGACCGAAAGCGAGTCCCACAGTACTCGTCGTCCTAACTGCCACTACGGCAGCACTGGGGCGGACGTACGGGAATCTTTCGGGAAGTGTCAGTGCGGCACCGGCCAGGCACCCGGTGGACTTCTCGTCCTCGGCCTGCGGTTCCGGAAGGGCCGTGTTTTCCCGGCAGGGATGTTCGGACAAGGGACATCTGTGTCAGCGAAAGCGCGACACGCCCGACCGCGTGGGTCGGAGGAGAAGGATACGGAACCACCGGGTTCCAGAGCTGTATAGAGACAGGACTACTGAGTAGCCATGGCGGGACAGAAGATCCGCATCCGGCTCAAGGCCTACGACCACGAGGTCATCGATTCCTCGGCGAAGAAGATCGTCGAGACGGTGACCCGCACTGGTGCGTCGGTCGCGGGCCCGGTGCCGCTGCCCACTGAGAAGAACGTGTACTGCGTCATCAAGTCGCCGCACAAGTACAAGGACTCGCGCGAGCACTTCGAGATGCGCACGCACAAGCGCCTGATCGACATTCTCGACCCCACCCCCAAGACCGTTGACTCTCTGATGCGACTCGACCTCCCGGCCGGTGTCGACATCGAGATCAAGCTCTGAGGGTCGGTGAGCTGAGAATGGCTAAGCAGATCAAGGGCATCCTGGGCGAGAAGCTCGGCATGACGCAGGTGTGGGACGCGAACAACCGCGTTGTCCCGGTCACCGTCGTCAAGGCCGGCCCCAACGTCGTCACCCAGGTCCGTACGAACGACAGCGACGGCTACGAGTCGGTCCAGATCGCCTTCGGCGAGATCGACCCGCGCAAGGTGAACAAGCCCCTCAAGGGCCACTTCGCCAAGGCCGACGTCACCCCCCGCCGCCACCTCGTCGAGATCCGTACCGCTGACGCCAGCGAGTACACCCTCGGCCAGGAGATCACCGCCGAGGTGTTCGAGGCGGGCGTCAAGGTCGACGTCACCGGCAAGAGCAAGGGCAAGGGCTTCGCCGGTGTCATGAAGCGCCACAACTTCGGTGGCCTCGGCGCCGGTCACGGCACCCAGCGCAAGCACCGCTCTCCCGGTTCCATCGGTGGCTGCGCCACCCCGGGCCGTGTGTTCAAGGGCCTCCGCATGGCGGGTCGCATGGGCAACGAGCGTGTCACCACCCAGAACCTGACCGTCCACGCCGTTGACGCGGAGAAGGGTCTGCTGCTCATCAAGGGCGCGGTTCCCGGTCCGAACGGCGGCCTCGTCCTGGTCCGCACCGCGGCCAAGGGGGCCTGAGGTACCGATGAGCACTGTTGACATCCTTTCGCCTGCGGGCGAGAAGACCGGAAGCGTCGAGCTCCCCGCGGAGATCTTCGGCGTGGAGAAGATCAGCATCCCGCTGATCCACCAGGTCGTCGTCGCGCAGAACGCCGCTGCCCGCCAGGGCACGCACAAGACCAAGCGTCGCGGTGAAGTCCGTGGTGGCGGCAAGAAGCCGTACCGCCAGAAGGGCACCGGCCGCGCCCGTCAGGGCTCGACCCGCGCCCCGCAGTTCGCCGGCGGTGGCGTCGTCCACGGCCCGCAGCCGCGTGACTACTCGCAGCGGACCCCGAAGAAGATGAAGGCCGCGGCCCTGCGCCACGCCCTCACCGACCGGGCCCGCAGCAACCGCATCCACGTCGTCACCGGCGTGATCGAGGGCGAGACCCCCTCCACGAAGGCCGCCAGGACGCTGTTCGGCAAGATCTCGGAGCGCAAGAACCTGCTCCTGGTCGTCGACCGCGCCGACGAGGCCGCGTGGCTGTCCGCCCGCAACCTGCCCCAGGTCCACATCCTGGAGCCGGGCCAGCTGAACACGTACGACGTGATCGTCTCGGACGACGTGGTCTTCACCCAGGCCGCTCTCGAGTCCTTCGTCGCCGGCCCGAAGGCCAACGACACCGAAGGGAGCGAGGCCTGATGGCTACGCGTCACCCGAGCATTGCCTCCAAGGCTGCCAAGGCCGCCAAGGCCGCGCGCGTCGCCAAGGCGCGTCGCCACGCCACCGAGGGCAAGAACACCGTCGAGACGCCGCTGAGCAAGTCGTACACGGACCCCCGTGACGTCCTGCTGAAGCCGGTCGTGTCGGAGAAGAGCTACGCGCTCCTGGACGAGAACAAGTACACGTTCATCGTCGACCCGAACGCCAACAAGACCCAGATCAAGCAGGCCGTCCAGGCGGTCTTCTCGGTCAAGGTCACCGGGGTCAACACGATCAACCGCATCGGCAAGCGCAAGCGGACCCGCACCGGCTTCGGCCAGCGTGCGGCCACCAAGCGCGCGATCGTGACCCTCGCCGAGGGCGACCGTATCGACATCTTCGGCGGTCCGACCGCGTAAGCGGGTCGGATCGTCCGATATCGGACGAGGACTGAGAAATGGGAATCCGCAAGTACAAGCCGACTACGCCGGGCCGCCGTGGTTCCAGCGTCGCCGACTTCGTCGAGGTCACGCGGTCCACGCCGGAGAAGTCGTTGGTCCGCCCCCTGCACAGCAAGGGTGGCCGTAACAACTCCGGTCGTGTGACCGTCCGCCACCAGGGTGGTGGCCACAAGCGCGCCTACCGCGTGATCGACTTCCGTCGTCACGACAAGGACGGCGTGCCGGCGAAGGTCGCGCACATCGAGTACGACCCCAACCGCACCGCGCGCATCGCGCTGCTCCACTACGCGGACGGCGAGAAGCGCTACATCCTGGCGCCGAAGGGCCTGAACCAGGGCGACCGGATCGAGAACGGCCCCGGTGCCGACATCAAGCCCGGCAACAACCTGGCGCTGCGCAACATCCCGGTCGGTACGACGATCCACTCCGTGGAGCTTCGTCCGGGCGGCGGCGCCAAGTTCGCCCGCTCCGCCGGTGCCTCCGTGCAGCTGCTCGCGAAGGAGGGCACGATGGCCCACCTTCGTATGCCGTCCGGTGAGATCCGCCTGGTCGACCAGCGCTGCCGCGCCACGGTCGGCGAGGTCGGCAACGCCGAGCAGAGCAACATCAACTGGGGCAAGGCCGGCCGCAAGCGCTGGCTGGGCGTCCGCCCGACCGTTCGCGGTGTGGCGATGAACCCGGTTGACCACCCCCACGGTGGTGGTGAGGGCAAGACCTCCGGTGGTCGCCACCCGGTCAGCCCCTGGGGCCAGAAGGAAGGTCGTACTCGTTCGCCCAAGAAGGCGTCGAACAAGTACATCGTCCGCCGCCGCAAGACGAACAAGAAGCGCTAGGAGCGGGTTTAGATGCCGCGCAGTCTCAAGAAGGGGCCCTTCGTCGACGAGCACCTCGCCAAGAAGGTGGATGCTCAGAACGAAGCCGGTTCCAAGAACGTCATCAAGACCTGGTCCCGTCGCTCGATGATCGTCCCGGCCATGCTCGGCCACACGATCGCGGTGCACAACGGCAAGACCCACATCCCGGTGTTCGTCACCGAGTCGATGGTCGGTCACAAGCTCGGCGAGTTCTCGCCGACGCGCACCTTCCGGGGTCACGTCAAGGACGACCGGAAGTCGAAGCGCCGCTAGTAGCGGATCGCATTCAGACACGTAAGTAACTGAGAGGGACAACCATGGAAGCCAGGGCCCAGGCGCGGTACATCCGCGTTACGCCCATGAAGGCCCGCCGCGTGGTGGACCTTATCCGTGGCATGGACGCCACGGAGGCTCAGGCTGTTCTGCGATTCGCTCCGCAGGCAGCCTCCGTGCCCGTCGGCAAGGTGCTCGACAGCGCCATCGCCAACGCCGCGCACAACTACGACCACACCGACGCCGACAGCCTCTTCATCTCCGAGGCGTACGTCGACGAGGGCCCGACCCTGAAGCGGTTCCGTCCGCGTGCCCAGGGCCGTGCCTACCGGATCCGCAAGCGGACCAGCCACATCACCGTGGTCGTCAGCAGCAAGGAAGGAACCCGGTAATGGGCCAGAAGGTTAACCCGCATGGGTTCCGGCTCGGTGTCACCACGGACTTCAAGTCCCGGTGGTACGCCGACAAGCTGTACAAGGACTACGTCAAGGAAGACGTCGCCATCCGTCGGATGATGACGTCCGGCATGGAGCGCGCCGGCATCTCGAAGGTTGAGATCGAGCGCACCCGTGACCGCGTGCGTGTGGACATCCACACCGCTCGTCCGGGCATCGTCATCGGCCGCCGTGGCGCCGAGGCCGACCGCATCCGCGGTGACCTCGAGAAGCTCACGGGCAAGCAGGTCCAGCTGAACATCCTCGAGGTCAAGAACCCCGAGACGGACGCTCAGCTGGTTGCGCAGGCCGTCGCCGAGCAGCTCTCCTCCCGCGTCTCCTTCCGCCGCGCCATGCGTAAGAGCATGCAGTCGGCGATGAAGGCCGGCGCCAAGGGCATCAAGATCCAGTGCGGTGGCCGCCTCGGCGGCGCCGAGATGTCCCGCTCGGAGTTCTACCGCGAGGGCCGTGTGCCCCTGCACACGCTCCGCGCGAACGTGGACTACGGCTTCTTCGAGGCCAAGACGACCTTCGGCCGCATCGGTGTGAAGGTCTGGATCTACAAGGGCGACGTCAAGAACATCGCCGAGGTCCGCGCCGAGAACGCCGCTGCCCGTGCGGGTAACCGCCCGGCGCGCGGTGGTGCCGACCGCCCGGCCCGTGGTGGCCGCGGTGGCGAGCGGCGCGGTCGCAAGCCGCAGCAGGCTGCAGGCTCCGAGGCCCCCAAGGCCGAGGCTCCCGCCGCCGCTCCGGCTGAGAGCACCGGAACGGAGGCCTGACCGACATGCTGATCCCCCGTAGGGTCAAGCACCGCAAGCAGCACCACCCGAAGCGCTCCGGCGCTGCCAAGGGCGGCACGCAGGTTGCGTTCGGCGAGTACGGCATCCAGGCGCTCACCCCGGCGTACGTGACGAACCGCCAGATCGAGGCCGCTCGTATCGCCATGACGCGTCACATCAAGCGTGGTGGCAAGGTCTGGATCAACATCTACCCGGACCGTCCCCTCACCAAGAAGCCTGCCGAGACCCGCATGGGTTCCGGTAAGGGTTCTCCGGAGTGGTGGATCGCCAACGTCAAGCCCGGACGCGTGATGTTCGAGCTGTCGTACCCCAACGAGAAGATCGCCCGTGAGGCGCTGACTCGTGCGGCCCACAAGCTGCCGATGAAGTGCCGGATCGTCAAGCGCGAGGCAGGTGAAGCGTGATGTCGGCCGGTACCAAGGCGTCCGAGCTGCGCGAGCTGGGCAACGAGGAGCTTCTGGCGAAGCTCCGCGAGGCCAAGGAAGAGCTGTTCAACCTCCGCTTCCAGGCGGCGACCGGTCAGCTCGAGAACCACGGTCGGCTCAAGGCCGTCCGTAAGGACATCGCGCGGATCTACACCCTGATGCGTGAGCGCGAGCTGGGCATCGAGACGGTGGAGAGCGCCTGATGAGTGAGAGCAACGTGACTGAGCAGACTGCAGAGGCCCGCGGCTTCCGCAAGACCCGTGAGGGTCTCGTCGTCAGCGACAAGATGGACAAGACCGTCGTCGTCGCCGTCGAGGACCGCGTCAAGCACGCGCTGTACGGCAAGGTCATCCGCCGTACCAACAAGCTCAAGGCGCACGACGAGCAGAACGCTGCGGGTGTCGGCGACCGCGTCCTCCTTGCGGAGACCCGGCCGCTGTCCGCGACGAAGCGCTGGCGCGTCGTCGAGATCCTCGAGAAGGCCAAGTAATTTCCTGCGGGCAAACCCGCAGGACAGTTCCGCCAGGCTCCAACCGGGCTGAGGAATCAGCCCGGTTGGGGAACCGGCAGACAAACAGGAGATAGACGTGATCCAGCAGGAGTCGCGACTGCGCGTCGCCGACAACACTGGTGCGAAGGAAATCCTTTGCATCCGTGTGCTCGGTGGCTCCGGTCGCCGCTACGCGGGCATCGGTGACGTCATCGTCGCCACCGTCAAGGACGCGATCCCCGGTGGCAACGTGAAGAAGGGTGACGTCGTCAAGGCGGTCATCGTTCGCACCGTCAAGGAGCGCCGCCGTCCGGACGGCTCGTACATCCGCTTCGACGAGAACGCCGCCGTCATTCTGAAGAACGACGGCGACCCTCGCGGCACCCGCATCTTCGGCCCGGTCGGGCGTGAGCTGCGCGAGAAGAAGTTCATGAAGATCATCTCGCTGGCTCCGGAGGTGCTGTAAGCATGAAGATCAAGAAGGGCGACCTGGTCCAGGTCATCACCGGCAAGGACAAGGGCAAGCAGGGCAAGGTCATTGCCGCTTTCCCGCGCGAGGAGCGCGTCCTGGTCGAGGGTGTCAACCGGGTCAAGAAGCACACCAAGGCCGGCCCGACCGCTCGCGGTTCGCAGGCCGGTGGCATCGTCACGACCGAGGCGCCGATCCACGTCTCCAACGTCCAGCTGGTCGTTGAGAAGGACGGCAACAAGGTCGTCACGCGTGTCGGTTACCGCTTCGACGACGAGGGCAACAAGATCCGCGTTGCCAAGCGGACGGGTGAGGACATCTGATGGCTACCACCACCACTCCGCGTCTCAAGACGAAGTACCGCGAGGAGATCGCGGGCAAGCTGCGTGACGAGTTCAAGTACGAGAACGTCATGCAGATCCCCGGCCTCGTCAAGATCGTGGTCAACATGGGTGTGGGCGACGCCGCCCGCGACTCCAAGCTGATCGAGGGCGCCATCCGCGACCTCACCACGATCACCGGTCAGAAGCCGGCCGTCACCAAGGCCCGCAAGTCCATCGCGCAGTTCAAGCTGCGTGAGGGTCAGCCGATCGGTGCCCACGTCACGCTCCGTGGCGACCGCATGTGGGAGTTCCTGGACCGCACCCTGTCGCTCGCGCTCCCGCGCATCCGCGACTTCCGTGGTCTGTCCCCCAAGCAGTTCGACGGCCGTGGCAACTACACCTTCGGTCTCACGGAGCAGGTCATGTTCCACGAGATCGACCAGGACAAGATCGACCGTACCCGGGGTATGGACATCACCGTGGTCACCACGGCGACCAACGACGCTGAGGGCCGCGCGCTCCTTCGTCACCTCGGCTTCCCGTTCAAGGAGGCGTGAGCGAGATGGCGAAGAAGGCTCTGATTGCCAAGGCTGCTCGCAAGCCCAAGTTCGGTGTGCGTGGCTACACGCGCTGCCAGCGCTGCGGCCGTCCGCACTCCGTGTACCGCAAGTTCGGCCTGTGCCGCGTGTGCCTTCGTGAGATGGCTCACCGTGGCGAGCTGCCGGGCGTGACCAAGAGCTCCTGGTAATCCCCCTTTTAGGGATTCCAAGGGCTCTCGGTAAGCAATGGGCGTGTCAGGCGCCCTCCCTTCCATGGCTTAGGCTTGGAGGGTTGGGCGCCTGACGGTCGCCCGTACGACTTACTACGCCGTAGGTCCACCGCACCGCACCCGCCTCGTCTCGGATCGAGGAGAGGGATGGGCACCTGGAAACCCCGGCGAGAGAGGCCGAAGGCCAATTCATGACCATGACTGATCCGATCGCAGACATGCTTACGCGTCTGCGGAACGCGAACTCGGCATACCACGACTCCGTGACGATGCCGGCATCGAAGATCAAGTCGCACATCGCGGAGATCCTCCAGCAGGAGGGCTTCATCACGGGCTGGAAGATCGAGGACGCAGAGGTCGGCAAGAACCTCGTTCTCGAGCTGAAGTTCGGCCCGAACCGTGAGCGCTCCATCGCGGGCATCAAGCGGATCTCCAAGCCCGGTCTCCGGGTGTACGCGAAGTCCACCAACCTGCCCAAGGTCCTCGGTGGCCTCGGCGTGGCGATCATCTCCACGTCGCACGGTCTTCTGACCGACAAGCAGGCCGGCAAGAAGGGCGTGGGTGGGGAAGTCCTCGCCTACGTCTGGTAGCGGAAGGGAACGGAGGAAACAGCTATGTCGCGTATTGGCAAGCTCCCCATCACGGTTCCCGCCGGCGTGGACGTCACCATCGACGGCCGTACGGTCTCGGTCAAGGGCCCCAAGGGTTCGCTGACCCACACCGTTGCCGCGCCGATCGACATCGCCAAGGGTGAGGACGGCGTTCTCAACGTCACCCGCCCCAACGACGAGCGTCAGAACAAGGCCCTGCACGGCCTGTCCCGCACGCTGGTGGCGAACATGATCACCGGCGTGACCCAGGGTTACGTGAAGAAGCTCGAGATCAGCGGTGTCGGTTACCGCGTCACGGCCAAGGGTTCGAACCTCGAGTTCGCTCTCGGCTACAGCCACCCGATCACCGTCGAGGCCCCCGAGGGCATCACCTTCAAGGTGGAGGCCCCCACCCGGTTCTCGGTCGAGGGCATCGACAAGCAGAAGGTCGGCGAGGTTGCGGCCAACATCCGCAAGCTGCGCAAGCCCGACCCGTACAAGGCCAAGGGCGTCAAGTACGAGGGCGAAGTCATCCGCCGCAAGGTCGGAAAGGCGGGTAAGTAAGCCATGGCATACGGACAGAAGATCCTTAAGGGCGACGCCTACAAGCGCGCCGCGATCAAGCGCCGCCACATCCGGATCCGTAAGCACATCAACGGAACGGCGGAGCGTCCGCGTCTGGTCGTTACCCGCTCGAACCGCCACATCGTGGCCCAGGTGATCGACGACATCAAGGGTCACACCCTTGCGTCGGCGTCCACCCTGGACACCTCGATCCGCGGTGGCGAGGGCGACAAGTCCGCGCAGGCCAAGCAGGTCGGCGCCCTGGTCGCCGAGCGCGCCAAGGCCGCCGGTGTCGAGGCCGTCGTATTCGACCGTGGTGGCAACCAGTACGCCGGGCGCATCGCCGCCCTGGCGGACGCCGCCCGCGAAGCCGGGCTCAAGTTCTGAGCCGCTCGTAGCTAGCGGAAAGAGAGAGGTAATCCAATGGCTGGACCCCAGCGCCGCGGTGGCGGTGCCGGTGGCGGCGAGCGGCGGGATCGTAAGGGTCGTGACGGTGGCGCAGCTGCCGCCGAGAAGACCGCTTACGTTGAGCGTGTCGTCGCGATCAACCGTGTCGCCAAGGTTGTGAAGGGTGGTCGTCGCTTCAGCTTCACCGCGCTGGTCGTGGTGGGCGACGGTGACGGCACCGTGGGTGTCGGTTACGGCAAGGCCAAGGAGGTGCCGGCCGCCATCGCCAAGGGTGTTGAGGAGGCCAAGAAGCACTTCTTCAAGGTCCCCCGTATCCAGGGCACCATCCCGCACCCCATCCAGGGTGAGAAGGCTGCCGGCGTCGTGCTGCTCAAGCCCGCGTCCCCCGGTACCGGTGTTATCGCCGGTGGCCCGGTGCGTGCCGTGCTCGAGTGCGCCGGTATCCACGACGTGCTGTCGAAGTCGCTCGGCTCCGACAACGCGATCAACATCGTGCACGCCACCGTGGAGGCCCTGAAGGGTCTGCAGCGTCCCGAGGAGATCGCGGCCCGCCGTGGTCTGCCCCTGGAGGACGTCGCCCCCGCGGCTCTGCTGCGTGCTCGTGCCGGGGCGGGTGTGTGATCATGGCGCAGCTCAAGATCACGCAGGTCAAGTCCTACATCGGCAGCAAGCAGAACCACCGTGACACCCTGCGCTCCCTTGGTCTCAAGGGCATCAACACGCAGGTCGTCAAGGAGGACCGCCCCGAGTTCCGCGGCATGGTGCGCCATGTCCGTCACCTCGTGACGGTCGAGGAGGTCGACTGATCATGGCGGAGAACAACCCGCTCAAGATCCACAACCTCCGTCCCGCCCCGGGCGCCAAGACCGCCAAGACCCGTGTCGGTCGTGGTGAGGCGTCGAAGGGTAAGACGGCCGGTCGTGGTACCAAGGGTACGAAGGCCCGTTACCAGGTTCCGGAGCGCTTCGAGGGTGGCCAGATGCCCCTCCACATGCGTCTTCCGAAGCTGAAGGGCTTCAAGAACCCGTTCAAGACCGAGTACCAGGTCGTGAACCTCGACAAGCTGGCCGCGCTCTACCCCGAGGGTGGCGAGGTCACCGTCGAGGGTCTGGTGGCCAAGGGTGCCGTTCGCAAGAACAGCCTCGTCAAGGTCCTCGGCCAGGGTGAGATCTCCGTGGCGCTGCAGGTGACGGTCGACTCCGTCTCCGGCTCCGCCAAGGAGAAGATCACCGCCGCCGGCGGCACCGTCACCGAGCTCGTCTGACCCATTCAGGCGTCTCGATGACTTGAGCGATCCCGACCGGGGATATCCCACAAAGGGGTATCCCCGGTTGGTCGTTCCACGGGGAGCTGTGCCGCCGGTAAGGTAGCCAGCACTGTTCTTTTTTTGTATCCGTCGAACCTCAAGACCGTCACCCTTGACGCAGTTGCGCGGGGGTCGCAGGAGGCACCGTGCTCACCGCGTTCGCCCGGGCGTTCAGGACGCCCGACCTGCGCAAGAAACTGCTCTTCACGCTCGCCATCATCGTGGTCTACCGCGTCGGTACCCACATCCCGATCCCCGGCGTCAACTACACCGCCGTCCAGGAGTGTGTGGACCAGGCGTCCGGCAACCAGGGCCTGTTCGGTCTGGTCAACATGTTCAGTGGCGGCGCGCTGCTGCAGATCACGATCTTCGCGCTGGGCATCATGCCGTACATCACGGCGAGCATCATTCTGCAGCTGCTGACCGTCGTGATCCCGCGTCTCGAAGCCCTCAAGAAGGAGGGCCAGGCGGGTACGGCGAAGATCACGCAGTACACCCGTTACCTGACGGTGGCCCTCGCCATCCTGCAGGGCACCGGCCTGGTGGCCACCGCCCGCAGCGGCGCCCTCTTCTCCGGCTGCACGGTGGCCTCGAGCATCGTTCCGGACCAGGCGATCTTCACCACCATCACCATGGTCATCTGCATGACCGCCGGTACGGCCGTCGTGATGTGGCTCGGCGAGCTCATCACCGACCGCGGCATCGGCAACGGCATGTCGATCCTCATGTTCATCTCGATCGCCGCGACCTTCCCGTCCGCGCTGTGGGCGATCAAGAAGCAGGGCACCCTCGCCGGCGGCTGGATCGAGTTCGGCACCGTCATCGCCGTCGGTCTGGTCATGGTCGGTCTGGTCGTCTTCGTCGAGCAGGCCCAGCGCAGGATCCCCGTTCAGTACGCGAAGCGCATGATCGGCCGCCGGTCCTACGGCGGTACGTCGACCTACATCCCGTTGAAGGTCAACCAGGCGGGTGTGATTCCCGTCATCTTCGCGTCGTCGCTGCTCTACATCCCGGCACTGATCGCTCAGTTCTCCGGGAGCAAGGCCGGCTGGAAGACCTGGGTCGAGCAGAACCTGACCAAGGGCGATCACCCGATTTACCTGGTCAGCTACTTCTTGCTGATCGTTTTCTTCGCGTTCTTCTACGTTGCGATCTCCTTCAACCCCGAAGAAGTCGCCGACAACATGAAGAAGTATGGTGGCTTCATCCCGGGCATCCGGGCTGGCCGACCGACCGCTGAGTACCTCAGCTACGTACTCAACCGGATCACCTGGCCGGGTTCGCTGTATCTGGGGCTGATCGCTCTCGTACCAACGATGGCGTTGGTCGGGTTCGGGGCAACCGGTAACTTCCCCTTCGGCGGGACGAGCATCCTGATCATCGTGGGTGTGGGTCTCGAGACGGTGAAGCAAATCGAGAGCCAGCTTCAGCAGCGCAATTACGAAGGGTTCCTCCGCTGATGCGAATCGTCCTCGTCGGGCCGCCCGGTGCTGGGAAGGGCACTCAGGCCACGCGCCTTGCCGGGAAGCTGTCGATCCCGCACATCTCCACGGGTGACCTGTTCCGCGCCAACATCAGCCAGCAGACGGAGCTCGGGAAACTCGCGAAGTCCTACATGGACGCCGGCAACCTCGTCCCCGACGAGGTCACCATCGCGATGGCGAAGGACCGCATGGAGCAGCCCGACGCCGAGGGCGGCTTCCTGCTGGACGGTTTCCCGCGCAATGTCTCGCAGGCCGAGGCGCTCGACGAGCTGCTCAAGACCGAGGGCATCAAGCTGGACGCGGTACTCGACCTCGAGGTCCCCGAGGAAGAGGTCGTGAAGCGGATCGCCGGCCGGCGCATCTGCCGCAACGACTCGGCGCACGTCTTCCACGTGACGTACAGCCCCGCGAAGAAGGAAGGCGTCTGCGACGTCTGCGGCGGTGAGCTGTACCAGCGCGACGACGACTCCGAGGAGACCGTCCGCACGCGGCTCGAGGTCTACCACACGCAGACCGAGCCGATCATCGACTACTACAAGGCACAGGGCCTGGTCGTCACGATCTCGTCCCTGGGCCCGGTGGACGAGGTCACGCAGCGGGCCCTGGAGGCCCTCAAGCGCGAGGACGACGGCAAGTAGCCGTCCAGTCAGTTACGGCCGTGGCACCCGCAGGGGAGTCACGGCCGTACTGTTGTACAGGTAACCGGTTGACGTGAGTGACGGAGAGCGCAGGCCCCCATGGTGCAGATCAAGAGCCCCGAGCAGATCGCCAAGATGCGTGAGGCGGGGCTGGTCGTCGCCGCGATCCACGCGGCGACCCGTGAGGCGGCGGTGCCCGGAGCCACCACCAAGGACCTGGACGAGGTCGCCCGCAAGGTCCTCGCCGAGCACAACGCCAAGCCCAACTTCCTTGGCTACGGCGGCTTTCCGGCCACGATCTGCACGTCCGTCAACGAGGTCGTCGTCCACGGCATCCCTTCCGACGACGTCGTCCTGAAGGACGGCGACGTCATCTCCATCGACTGCGGCGCGATCATCGACGGCTGGCACGGCGACGCGGCGTACACCGCCTTCGTCGGCTCCGGCCACGCCCCCGAGCTGATCGAACTCTCCCGGGTCACCGAGGAGTCGATGTGGGCGGGCATCGCGGCGATGAAGCAGGGCAACCGCCTGGTCGACGTCTCCCGCGCCATCGAGACGTACATCCGCCGCCAGCCGAAGCCCGGCGGCGGCAAGTACGGAATCATCGAGGACTACGGCGGCCACGGCATCGGCACCGAGATGCACATGGACCCGCACCTGCTGAACTACGTCGACCGCCGCCGCGGCAAGGGCCCCAAGCTGGTCCCCGGCTTCTGCCTCGCGATCGAGCCGATGGTCTCCCTGGGCACCCCCAAGACCGAGGTCCTCTCCGACGACTGGACGGTCATCACCACGGACGGCACATGGTCCTCCCACTGGGAGCACTCGGTGGCGCTGACCGAGCAGGGCCCCCTGGTCCTGACGGCTCCGGACGGCGGCAAGGCGAAGCTGGCGGAGCACGGGATCACGGCGGCGCCGGACCCGCTGGCGTGACGGACCCGAGCCACCGCCGCCGGATCCGCTGCCGTAGCCGCCGTATGCGCCTACGACGTGTGGCGGGCTGCTCGCCGTGCGCGACTGCGGGTGCGGCTGTGCCCATCTGTTTCGCCCCAGCAGAACGGCTGCCCGCAGCCGCTGCGGGCGGAGGCCGGCTTAACGATCTCCGCCGTGGGGCAGGCTCTCTCGATTCGTGTTTCCGGGTGCGCTGACGTAGACTGACTCGTCGGCTCTCGTGCACCCGCATGTCCGCATGCGCCCCGCAAGGGAGTCGATCAAGGTAGTCGATTCGAAGGGCGAAGCGTGGCCAAGAAGCAAGGTGCCATCGAGATCGAGGGCACTGTCGTCGAGTCTCTTCCGAACGCCATGTTCAAGGTCGAGCTCCAGAACGGCCACCAGGTCCTGGCACACATCAGCGGCAAGATGCGTATGCACTACATCCGCATCCTCCCTGACGACCGGGTCGTGGTGGAGCTGTCTCCGTACGACCTGACGCGTGGCCGGATCGTCTACCGCTACAAGTAGATCTTGCCCGCATTCCGCTTCGGCGGGGTGGTGGCACTGACCCGGAGAACCTCACCTAATGAAGGTCAAGCCGAGCGTCAAGAAGATCTGCGACAAGTGCAGGGTGATCCGCCGTCACGGTCGGGTCATGGTCATCTGCGAGAACCCGCGCCACAAGCAGCGCCAGGGCTGACGCACGATCGACCGATCCCTCTGCATCGACATCGCAGAGATTCGAGCGACGCGAGCTGAATTTGTTCATACGCAGAGCCCAAGCCGATACGGCTTGACACCCCCGGTTCGGAGGCCGGGGACCCAGTTCGTACCTGGTACGGCGGCTGGGAATCGGTTCTGTGGAAGACCTCCGAGGATCAACTGGAGCCATTGAATGGCACGCGTTTCCGGTGTTGACATCCCGCGCGAAAAGCGTGTGGAGGTCGCCCTCACCTACGTGTTCGGCATCGGCCGGACGCTCTCCCAGCAGACGCTGGCCGAGACCGGTATCGACCCGAACACCCGCGTTCGCGACCTCTCCGAGGAGCAGCTCGTCGCGATTCGTGAGTACGTCGACAACAACATCAAGACCGAGGGTGACCTCCGTCGCGAGATCCAGGCCGACATCCGCCGCAAGGTCGAGATCGGCTGCTACCAGGGTCTGCGTCACCGCCGCGGTCTGCCCGTCCGCGGTCAGCGCACCAGCACCAACGCTCGCACCCGCAAGGGCCCGCGTCGCGCCATCGCCGGCAAGAAGAAGCCGGGCAAGAAGTAGTCCTCAGCGGACAACGCTTCATCAGCGGTCTTCGCTGTAGGACCGACCACCTCCCCGTAGGAGTTACTAGATGCCCCCCAAGGGTCGTCAGGGCGCTGCCAAGAAGGTGCGCCGCAAGGAAAAGAAGAACGTCGCTCACGGCCACGCGCACATCAAGAGCACGTTCAACAACACGATCGTCTCGATCACGGACCCCTCGGGCAACGTGATCTCCTGGGCCTCCGCCGGCCACGTCGGCTTCAAGGGCTCGCGCAAGTCCACCCCCTTCGCCGCGCAGATGGCCGCCGAGTCGGCTGCCCGTCGCGCGCAGGAGCACGGCATGCGCAAGGTCGACGTCTTCGTGAAGGGCCCGGGTTCCGGTCGTGAGACCGCGATCCGCTCCCTCCAGGCCACGGGCCTCGAGGTCGGCTCCATCCAGGACGTCACCCCCACCCCGCACAACGGCTGCCGTCCGCCGAAGCGTCGTCGCGTCTGACGCACGGTTGTCCTGAGGATTCGGGCGGTACGGCTCCGTAAAAGGGCCGTATCGCCCGTACCCTTGCAGTACCCGTCCCTTTTGCCGGGGGCGGTTCCGTCGGGCGTCAAATAGCGGGCGTCCACGAAAGAAGGATCTGATCCACACATGCTGATCGCTCAGCGTCCCTCGTTGACCGAAGAGGTCGTCGACGAGTTCCGCTCCCGGTTCGTGATCGAGCCGCTGGAGCCGGGCTTCGGCTACACCCTCGGCAACTCCCTTCGCCGGACCCTCCTCTCCTCGATCCCGGGTGCGGCGGTCACGTCCATCCGTATCGACGGCGTGCTGCACGAGTTCACCACCGTGCCGGGCGTCAAGGAGGACGTCACCGACCTGATCCTCAACATCAAGCAGCTGGTCGTCTCCTCGGAGCACGACGAGCCGGTCGTGATGTACCTGCGCAAGCAGGGCCCGGGTCTGGTCACCGCCGCCGACATCGCGCCCCCGGCCGGTGTCGAGGTGCACAACCCCGACCTGGTCCTCGCCACGCTCAACGGCAAGGGCAAGCTGGAGATGGAGCTGACGGTCGAGCGCGGCCGCGGTTACGTCTCCGCCGTGCAGAACAAGCAGGTGGGCCAGGAGATCGGCCGTATCCCGGTCGACTCCATCTACTCGCCGGTGCTGAAGGTCACGTACAAGGTCGAGGCGACCCGTGTCGAGCAGCGCACCGACTTCGACAAGCTGATCGTCGACGTCGAGACCAAGCAGGCCATGCGTCCGCGTGACGCCATGGCGTCGGCCGGCAAGACCCTGGTCGAGCTGTTCGGTCTGGCCCGCGAGCTCAACATCGACGCCGAGGGCATCGACATGGGCCCGTCCCCCACGGACGCCGCCCTCGCCGCTGATCTGGCGCTGCCGATCGAGGAGCTGGAGCTCACCGTTCGGTCGTACAACTGCCTCAAGCGTGAGGGCATCCACTCCGTGGGTGAGCTCGTTGCGCGCTCCGAGGCGGACCTCCTGGACATCCGCAACTTCGGTGCGAAGTCCATCGACGAGGTCAAGGCGAAGCTGGCCGGCATGGGCCTGGCCCTGAAGGACAGCCCGCCCGGATTCGACCCCACGGCCGCTGCCGACGCCTTCGGCGCCGACGACGACGCGGACGCGGGTTTCGTGGAGACCGAGCAGTACTGATCGGTCGTTGCCGGTGAGCATCCGCTCATCGGGTTCCTGACCCCGGTACCTGACACGGCCGGGGCAGACACACAGGAGAAAGAAAATGCCGAAGCCCACCAAGGGTGCCCGTCTGGGCGGCAGTGCCGCGCACGAGAAGCTGCTCCTCGCGAACCTCGCGAAGGCGCTGTTCGAGCACGGTCGTATCACCACCACCGAGGCGAAGGCCCGCCGCCTGCGCCCGTACGCCGAGCGTCTGGTCACCAAGGCGAAGAAGGGCGACCTTCACAACCGCCGCCAGGTGCTGCAGGTCATCACGGACAAGAGCATCGTCCACACGCTCTTCACCGAGATCGGCCCGCGCTACGAGAACCGTCCGGGTGGCTACACCCGCATCACCAAGATCGGTAACCGCCGTGGCGACAACGCGCCCATGGCTGTCATCGAGCTGGTCGAGGCGCTGACGGTCGCGCAGCAGGCGACCGGCGAGGCGGAGGCTGCCACCAAGCGTGCGGTCAAGGAAGACGCCCTCAAGAAGGACGAGGCTGTCGAGGCCAAGTCCGAAGAGGTCGTCGAGGACGCCAAGCCGGAAGAGGCCGCCGAGGAGTCCAAGGACGCCTGAGGCTCTGCCTTGCAGTGAACGGGTCCGCCCTTCTGGGCGGGCCCGTTCCGCATTTCTGCGTTGTTGAGAGGATCTAGGGGTGAGTGACGAAGTACAGCCCGGGTTCGTGCGGGTGCGGATGGATCTCTCCTACGACGGGACCGAGTTCTCCGGGTGGGCCAAGCAGGCCGGGGGGCGGCGGACCGTTCAGGGCGAGGTCGAGGACGCTCTGCGTACGGTCACGCGGTCGGGTGGGACGACGTACGAGCTGACCGTGGCCGGGCGGACCGATGCCGGGGTGCATGCGCGGGGGCAGGTCGTGCATGTCGATCTGCCTCGGGAGGTCTGGGGTGCGCACCACGACAAGCTGCTGAAGCGGCTTGCGGGGCGGCTGCCGAAGGATGTGCGGGTCTGGGCCCTCAGGGAGGCGCCCAGCGGCTTCAACGCCCGTTTCTCGGCGATCTGGCGGCGGTACGCGTACCGGGTGACGGACAACCCCGGTGGGGTCGATCCGCTGCTGCGCAATCACGTCCTGTGGCACGACTGGCCGCTCGACGTCGATGCCATGAACGAGGCGGCCGGGCAGCTGCTGGGGGAGCACGACTTCGCGGCCTACTGCAAGAAGCGTGAGGGTGCGACCACCATTCGTACGCTCCAGGGGCTGAGCCTCGTCCGCGGGGACGACGGGATCATCACGGCCACCGTCCGGGCCGACGCCTTCTGCCACAACATGGTGCGCTCGCTGATCGGGGCGCTGCTGTTCGTCGGCGACGGACACCGCGGGCCGGACTGGCCGGGCAAGGTGCTCGCCGCCGGCGTACGGGACTCGGCCGTGCATGTCGTACGACCGCACGGGCTGACCCTGGAAGAGGTCGGCTACCCGGCCGACGACCTGCTCGCCGCCCGCAACAAGGAGGCGCGCAACAAGCGGTCGCTGCCGGGTGCCGGCTGCTGCTGAGGGACTGCTAGCCGTTCGCCGCGGCCGATGCCTGGGCCTCGCCGCGGCGGCGGATCTGGCGGAAGGTGAACTCGGCCAGGTCGTCGCCGACCTTGAAGACCGCTGTGTCCTTCGGCGTGACGTCCTTGCCGCTGAAATGACCGGCGATCGTGAAGTAGGCGTAGCGGCCGTAGGAGTTGGTGGTCGAGCGGCAGATCGCGGCGTTGCAGAAGGGCTTCACGCCCTTGCCGAAGAGCGACTTGATGAGGCCCTTCTTGTCGGTCTGGCTCTTGGCCTTGGTGGCCTGCGCCTCGGTGTCGAAGACGGCCACGCCGACGGTCACCCCGATGCCGTCCTTGAGGTAGGTGACGCGCAGGAAGCGGGTGCAGCCGTTGCCCTCGAGGACCTTCGGGAGGGTGCCCTGGGTGACCGAGGCGCAGTCCTTGGTGTCGGCCGTGGGGCCCTTCTTGTACACGGTCGAGCCCATGGTCAGCTGCGTGCCCGGGAAGAGGGTGGCCGCGCTGAGCGGGGCGGTGTCCTTGGCCTTGCTGGCGATGAAGTCCTTCGGGTCCAGCGGCGGTGGGGCGCTGGTCGGGGCGAAGGACGGGGCCGACGCGCTGCTGCTCGGGATGGAGGCACTCGCCGGCAGGTTGGACGGGTTGCCCGAGGCCTCGCTGTCGCCGTTCGCCGACACCACGGCCATCGCGACGGCGGTGCCTATCGCGATCGTGGCCACTGCGCCGCCACCGATGAACAGCAGCCGGCGCCTCTTGTTGCGCGTCTCGGACGCCTCGGCGAGCGCGGCCCAGTCCGGGGTCCGGCCGTCGCCGCCGCTGTCCCACGGCTGCTGGGAATGCGGTTTCCAGGGATCCCACTGGGACTGGGGTCCCCCCTGCTGCCCAAAGCTCATGGGGCGCATCTTAGACGGGAGACGGGAGGTGCTGTTGGGCCTGTGGACACCGGCCTCGGGGACCTTTCCGGCACCGCCGCACAAAGGCGTCGTCCCGGCCGTGAAGAGGTCGCCGGAGCCCCGTTTTGACCCGTCCGGGCCAGCGCTAGTACTCTTGCGGTTTGTTATGCGTATTGGCTTGGTCGCTCTCAGGCGAGAGGCCCTTACGTAGGTTCCCTGGAGCAGTTACCAGTGGGCGGCATACGGGCAGCGTTCCCGGCACTGTCGTCCCCAGCTGCACGATCGCTTCAAGGATGCCTTGTGTCAGCACCCATCCCTGAAGAAGAAGGCTGAGAAGTGCGTACATACAGCCCTAAGCCCGGCGATGTCACTCGCCAGTGGCACGTCATTGACGCTCAGGACGTCGTCCTGGGCCGTCTCGCCACCACCGCCGCGTCCCTCCTGCGGGGCAAGCACAAGCCGATCTACGCCCCCCACGTCGACACCGGTGACTTCGTCATCATCATCAACGCCGACAAGGTGCACCTCTCCGGCAACAAGCGGACGCAGAAGATGGCGTACCGCCACTCCGGCTACCCGGGTGGTCTGCGCTCCGTCCGTTACGACGAGCTGCTCGACAAGAACCCCGAGAAGGCCGTCGAGAAGGCCGTCAAGGGCATGCTCCCCAAGAACACCCTGGGCCGTCAGATGCTCTCCAAGCTGAAGGTCTACTCGGGCGACCAGCACCCGCACGCTGCCCAGCAGCCGGTGCCGTTCGAGATCACCCAGGTCGCGCAGTAAGTCCGGCCACCCCCTAAGACTGAAGAGAATCTGAGGAGAATCGTGGCCGAGACCACCGTCGAGACGCCCGTCGAGGGCGAAGAGATCGTCGACATCGACAGCTACACCACCGAGTCCGAGGTCCCCGTCGAGGGCGAGTACACCTCGGAGTCCCTCGCGTCCCGCTTCGGCGAGCCCCAGCCGGCCGCCGGCCTGGGCCGCCGCAAGAACGCCATCGCCCGCGTCCGGATCGTCCCGGGCACCGGCAAGTGGAAGATCAACGGTCGCACCCTCGAGGACTACTTCCCGAACAAGGTGCACCAGCAAGAAGTCAACGAGCCCTTCAAGGTGCTCGAGCTCGAAGGCCGTTACGACGTCATCGCCCGCATCGCGGGTGGCGGTGTCTCCGGTCAGGCCGGTGCGCTCCGTCTCGGTGTCGCCCGCGCGCTGAACGAGGCCGACGTCGACAACAACCGCGGCCCGCTCAAGAAGGCCGGCTTCCTCCGCCGCGACGACCGTGCGGTCGAGCGCAAGAAGGCCGGTCTGAAGAAGGCCCGCAAGGCCCCGCAGTACAGCAAGCGCTAAGCGCGCCCGCTGTCTTTGCAACGATCGCCCCGGCGGCACCTATTGTGCTGCCGGGGCGCTTCGTTTACACAACCCCTACCGTCCCCGGACAGTCTCAGGGGATGTACTCGGGAGTGAGCCGCACTCTCTTCGGCAATACGGAGGACACCACAGTGGGACGACTCTTCGGCACGGACGGCGTGCGCGGCGTCGCCAACGCGGACCTGACGGCGGAGATGGCGCTCGGCCTCTCCGTGGCCGCGGCGCACGTACTGGCCGAGGCGGGCACCTTCGAGGGCCACCGGCCGACGGCGGTCGTCGGACGGGACCCGCGCGCCTCCGGGGAGTTCCTGGAAGCCGCCGTGGTCGCGGGCCTCGCCAGCGCGGGCGTCGACGTCCTTCGCGTCGGCGTGCTGCCCACTCCGGCGGTGGCGTATCTCACCGGCGCGCTCGGCGCCGACCTCGGCGTCATGCTCTCCGCCAGCCACAACGCGATGCCCGACAACGGCGTCAAGTTCTTCGCCCGCGGCGGCCACAAGCTCGCCGACGAGCTCGAGGACAAGATCGAGGCCGTGTACGACGCTCATCGGCACGGGGAGCCCTGGGAGCGGCCGACGGGTGCGGGTGTCGGGCGCGTGCGGTCGTACGACGAAGGGTTCGACCAGTACGTCGCCCACCTCATCGCCGTACTCCCGAACCGGCTCGACGGGCTGAAGATCGTCCTCGACGAGGCGCACGGGGCAGCCGCACGGGTGTCGCCGGAGGCGTTCTCGCGGGCCGGGGCCGAGGTCGTCACGATCGGGGCCGAGCCGGACGGGCTGAACATCAACGACGGTTGTGGCTCCACGCACATGGAGAAGCTGAAGGCCGCGGTCGTCGAGCACGGCGCCGCGCTCGGTATCGCGCACGACGGTGACGCGGACCGGTGCCTGGCCGTCGACCACACCGGTGCGGAGGTGGACGGGGACCAGATCCTGGCCGTCATCGCGCTGGCGATGCGGGAGCGTGGCGTTCTGCGGTCGGACACCGTCGTCGCCACGGTCATGTCCAACCTGGGCTTCAAGCTGGCGCTGGAGCGCGAGGGGCTCAGCCTCGTCCAGACGGCGGTCGGTGACCGTTACGTCCTGGAGGAGATGAAGGAGCACGGGTACGCGCTCGGGGGCGAGCAGTCCGGGCACGTGATCATCCTCGACCACGCGACCACCGGTGACGGCACACTGACCGGGCTGATGCTTGCCGCTCGGGTCACGGAGACCGGTCGTTCGCTCAAGGACCTCGCGTCGGTGATGGAGCGGCTGCCGCAGGTGCTCATCAATGTGCCGGACGTGGACAAGTCGCGGGTGACGACCTCCGCCGAGCTGGCGGCCGCGGTCGCCGATGCCGAGCGGGAACTCGGGTCCACCGGGCGGGTGTTGCTGCGGTCCTCGGGTACCGAGCCGCTGGTGCGGGTGATGGTCGAGGCCGCCGACATCGACCAGGCGCGGTCTGTTGCCGGGCGGTTGGCGGATGTCGTGAAGTCGGCGTTGGGCTAGGGCCGACCCGCATCACCCGAAGGTTGTAACACAATGTGCCGAACGGGTTACTGATTGTTTCACTGACGTCGAGACCGCCTGCGCGTGGCGTTCCCCCGACGGAAGTGAGAAAGGCACCATGAAGACAATCAGCAGAACCCTGAAGCGAGCGGCCGTTCCGGCCCTGGTCGCGAGTCTCGCGGTCCCCGCGCTTGCCACCCCGGCCGCGGCCCAGACTCCCGGCTCCACCGCGTTCCGTCTCTTCGGCATGGTGCTGCTCAGCGCCCGTTCAGGCGCAGCCAACCAGGTCACTGCCAGTACCTCCACCGGCCGTGTGATCCTCACGGACACCACGGGTATCGCGGTGGGGCCGGGTTGCGCTCGGCTGTCCGCCACCAGCGTCGACTGCGGCAGCGTCGCCGGCACCTCCCAGCTCTCGATCGGGCTGGGTGACCTGAGCGACAGCTTCGACGGGACGAGCGTGTCGCTGCGCACCCTCGTCGACGCTGGCACGGGCTCCGACACCGTGGCGACCGGCAGCGGCAACGACACGATCGGCGTGAGCGGCGACTCGCCCGCCGTCGACACGGTGTCCTGTGACGGTGGCTCGGCCGACGTGGTGTTCGCCGACCCCGGCGACAGCGTCGCCGCGGACTGCGAAACGCGTCACTAGCCGCCGCCTGCCTTGGCCGTGCGTTCACGCTGCCTGGCCCAGAGCCATTTCTGGGCCAGGAGTGTGAGGGTGCCGGCGAGGACGATGCCGAGCAGGTTCAGCAGGAGTTGCTCCGTGGAGCCCCAGGCCTGTTTGTACTCGTCGTAGGCGAAGGCCACCGCGGCGTTCGCGGCTGCCGGGACCGTGGTGACCGAGATCGCGACGCCCACCAGCAGGCCCGACTTCGCCGACGTCAGCGAGAGGGTGCCGGCGATGCCGGCCAGGACCGCCACGACGAACGAGAACGCGTCGGGGCGGTAGATGAAGTTGGTGTTGGGACGTTCGGCCTCCAACTGGACCTTGGTGAACAGGTTCACCCCGTCCATGAAGTAGGTGAAGCCGACCGTCACCAGCATGGCGACGGCGAAGCCCACGAGCAGCGCGGTCAGGGAGCGCAGGGCCAGCCTGGGGTGGCGTTGCACGGCCGCGGTGCAGATGCCGGCCAGGGGGCCGAACTCCGGGCCCACCGCCATCGCGCCGACGATCAGGATCGCGTTGTCGAGCACCACACCGCAGGCCGCGATCATCGTGGCGAGCGTGATGAAGGCGACGTAGGTGACGGAGAGCGTCGACTCCTCGTGCGTGGCGTCGGTCAGGTGCTCCCAGAGGACCGCGTCCGCGCCCTCGCCCGGCGCCTCCTCCTCCGCCTTGTCGGCGCGCTTGGACAGCGACAGGTCGATGTTCTCCACGGCGATCGAGCCGGTCCTGTCGAGCTCCAACGCCCGTAGCGCGCCGATGAGTTCGTCGCCGGCCTCGCGGGCCACGTCGCACATGACGACGTCCCCGGCGGGGTTGCGCGCGGCGCCGGGGACGACGACGAGGTGTGTGGTGCCGACCGTCTTCTCGATCAGGCGGACCACGTCGTCGGTCTTGTCGGACGGCGTGATCAGGCGCAGGTGCAGCATGGGTTCTTTTTAACAGGCCGGTGTTACGGCTTCACAGCTTGCGCAGGCTCAGGCGCTGGACCTTGTGGTCCGGGCCCTTGCGGACTACGAGGGTGGCGCGGCCGCGGGTGGGGGCGATGTTCTCGACCAGGTTGGGCTTGTTGATGGTGCGCCAGAGGGTGCGGGCGTAGTCGAGGGCCTCCTCCTCGGAGACCTGGGTGTACTTCCTGAAGTACGAGTCCGGGTTCTGGAAGGCGGTCTGGCGCAGCTTCTTGAAGCGGTTGAGGTACCAGCGCTCGATGTCCTCGCCGCTCGCGTCGACGTACACGCTGAAGTCGAAGTAGTCGGCGAGGCCGACGCGGGTGCGGCCGTCCTTGCCGGGCAGGGCGGGCTGCAGGACGTTCAGGCCCTCGACGATCAGGATGTCGGGGCGGCGGACCGTGAGCTTCTTGTCCGGGACGATGTCGTAGATCAGGTGGGAGTAGACGGGGGCCGTGACCTCGTCCTTGCCGGCCTTGATGTCGGCGACGAAGCGGGTCAGGGCACGGCGGTCGTACGACTCGGGGAAACCCTTCCGTGACATCAGGCCGCGGGCCTGCAGCTCCCTGGTGGGGAGCAGGAAGCCGTCGGTGGTGACGAGTTCGACGCGGGGGTGTTCCGGCCAGCGCGAGAGCAGGGCCTGGAGGAGGCGGGCCACCGTGGACTTGCCCACGGCCACGGAGCCGGCGACCCCTATGACGAAGGGGGTGCCGGACTGGGAGCCCTGTTCGCCGAGGAAGGTGTTGAGGGCGCCTCTGAGGCCGTCCGTGGCGCCGACGTAGAGGTTGAGAAGCCGGGACAGCGGGAGGTAGATGTCCCGCACCTCGTCGAGGTCGATGACGTCGCCGAGGCCGCGCAGCTTCTCGACCTCCTCGGCGGTGAGCGGCAGCGGCGTCTTCTCGCGCAGCGCGCTCCACTCGGCTCGGGTGAGGTCGACGTAGGGAGTCGCCTCCGGCCTGTGCCGGTGGGCGCTCCGGGGCATCGAGGAGACCGGAGAGATCACAGTCCATTGTTAACGGAGTTTGAACGGGACGGCGGGTGGGGTGTGTCACGTTCGCTGCGGGGTGCCGTACGGCCGTGGGAATTTCCGAAATCGGGCACGCGGAGGCTCTTTTCGGCGGACGTCGGAACGTAGGCTGCCGCGCATGTGCGGAATCGTGGGATACGTGGGGTCGCAGTCGGCGCTTGATGTCGTGATGGCCGGACTGAAGCGGCTGGAGTACCGGGGGTACGACTCGGCGGGCGTCGCGGTGCTCGCGGACGGCGGGCTGGCCGGCGCGAAGAAGGCCGGGAAGCTGGTGAACCTGGAGAAGGAGCTGGTGGAGCGGCCGCTGCCGACGGGGACGACGGGCATCGGGCACACGCGGTGGGCCACGCACGGAGGGCCGACGGACGCGAACGCGCATCCGCACCTGGACAACGCGGGGCGGGTCGCCGTCGTGCACAACGGGATCATCGAGAACTTCGCCGTGCTGCGCGCCGAGTTGGCGGAGCGGGGGCACGATCTGGCCTCCGAGACCGACACCGAGGTCGTAGCGCATCTGCTCGCCGAGGAGTTCTCCTCGTGCGCCGATCTCGCGGAAGCCATGCGGCTGGTGTGCCGGCGGCTGGAGGGGGCGTTCACGCTGGTCGCGGTGCATGCCGACGAGCCGGATGTGGTGGTGGGGGCACGGCGGAACTCCCCGCTGGTGGTGGGCGTTGGGGAGGGTGAGTCCTTTCTGGCCTCGGACGTCGCCGCGTTCATCGCCCACACGCGGTCGGCGATCGAGCTGGGCCAGGACCAGGTGGTGGAGCTGCGCCGCGACGGGGTGACGGTGACGGGCTTCGACGGCCGCCCCGCCGACGTGCGCTCGTACCACGTCGACTGGGACGCGTCGGCCGCGGAAAAGGGGGGTTATGACTACTTCATGCTCAAGGAGATCGCCGAGCAGCCCAAGGCGGTCGCCGATACGTTGCTGGGGCGCATCGACGCCGGCGGTTCGCTGACGCTGGACGAGGTCCGGATCAGCACCTCGGAGCTGCGGGAGGTCGACAAGGTCGTCATCGTGGCCTGCGGCACGGCTTTCCATGCCGGGTTGATCGCCAAGTACGCGATCGAGCACTGGACGCGGATTCCGTGCGAGGTGGAGCTCGCGAGCGAGTTCCGGTACCGGGATCCGATTCTGGGTGCGCGCTCTTTGGTGATCGCCATTTCGCAGTCCGGCGAGACCATGGACACCCTGATGGCGCTGCGGCATGCGCGGGAGCAGGGCTCCAAGGTGCTGGCGATCTGCAACACCAACGGCTCGACGATTCCACGGGAGTCGGACGCGGTGCTGTACACGCATGCCGGGCCGGAGGTGGCGGTCGCGTCGACGAAGGCGTTCCTGACGCAGCTCGTCGCCTGCTATCTGGTCGCGCTGTATCTGGGGCAGGTGCGGGGCACCAAGTGGGGCGACGAGATCGGTGCCGTGATCCGGGACCTGTCGCAGATCTCCGGTGAGGTCGAGCGGGTGCTGGAGACCATGGAGCCGGTACGGGCGCTGGCGCGGTCGCTCGCCGGCAAGGACACGGTGCTGTTCCTGGGCCGGCACGTGGGCTATCCGGTGGCGCTGGAGGGGGCGCTCAAGCTCAAGGAGCTCGCCTACATGCACGCCGAGGGGTTTGCGGCGGGCGAGTTGAAGCACGGGCCGATCGCGTTGATCGAGGACGACATGCCCGTGGTGGTGGTCGTGCCGTCGCCCCGCGGGCGGTCCGTGCTGCACGACAAGATCGTGTCCAACATCCAGGAGATCCGGGCCCGGGGTGCGCGGACGATCGTGATCGCGGAGGAGGGGGACGAGGCGGTCGTGCCGTACGCCGACCACCTGATCCGGATCCCGGCCACGCCGACCTTGTTGCAACCGCTCGTGGCCACCGTGCCGTTGCAGGTGTTCGCCTGCGAGTTGGCGACGGCTCGCGGCAACGAGGTGGACCAGCCGCGGAACCTGGCGAAGTCGGTGACGGTGGAGTAGGGGGCGTTCGGCCGGGGTCAGCCGTGTCCCTCTTGCCGCGCCCGGTACATCCCGCGGACGGAGCGGATCAGCCAGTACTCCAGCGCGACCCCGGCGATCCCCGGGAATCCGGCTGTGGACGACTCACGGACCGCGTGGACCATGAGGACGACGAGGAGCACGGGCCACAGCACGGCCAGCGCGGTCACGAAGAGGAACGCGGCCGTGCTGTGGCCGGGTGCGGCTGTCGTTCTCGCGGCTTTCCTCCGCTCGCCGTTGGGAACCTGCGGCTTGCGCTTCTTCCGCTCGCGCGGCTGCGGGATCTGCTCCTGCGTACGGGCCGGCAGCGGGACCACCGCGGCGGCGGGTACGGCCGCGTCCAGCACCGCTATCCGGTCCGGCGTGACGTTCCCGAACAGGGTCGGCTCGATCGTCACGCGGAAGCCGTCGAGGCCGGTCAACTGGCGTGCCCCGTCCGGGCGGGTGGTCATCGCGGCGCAGGCGTCGTACCGCACGGTGACCAGGCCGCCCGGCAGCGACAGGGTCACGCCCGTGTCGGCGATGACCAGCGTGACGTGCTCGTCCTCCAGCGAGGGGTGCAGGGTGCCGGAGACCCCGGTGGCCGAGTACTGCGGGGCGTGGGTCAGGCCCGCCCAGTCGGCGCCAAGGGTCGGCACCTGGAGCAGCCCGTCGTCCCACGCCTCGCGGGCGACCGCGCGCAGGTCCGCGACCGTGACCGCCTGCAGCTCGGCCCTGTGCTGCTCGGGCGTCAGCAGCCGGTGGCCGAGCAGCAGGCTGAGCGCGTACGACGGCAGCATGGCGGCGCCGAGGTCGGGGGTGTCGTACGGCTTGAGCAACTTGCCGCGTGCGGAGTCCAGTTCGGCCTGCTCGATGCGGCCCGCGCGCAGCCGGGCGAACGTGTCGACGAAGCCGCCGACCACCGCGTCCTGCTTCTGCGGCAGGGCGTCGGCGTACGCGGTCAGGGTGGCGAAGTCGGCGTCGCGCGGGGTGTAGTCGGCCTCCGCCGAGTACGAGTAGCCGCCCTGCTGTCGCAGGTCCTTGAAGAGGGCGCGGCCCAGCACCTCGGCGAAGACGGCGGCCGTGGTGGAGCGGCGCAGGACGGAGGTGAAGACCAGGTGGCCGTCGTCGCCCCGGATGTAGGCGGGCGTGACGGGCAGCGCGCTGGTCGGGGCGGGCGCGGGGAAGCGGCGGCCGGCGGGCAGGGTGAGATCGAGGCCCTCCGGCACGTGGTCGCTGGTGAGCCACAGCACCGCGTTGTCCCGGGTGAAGCGGGTCTCGGCCCAGTGCCGTACCTGGTCGGCGGTCAGGCTGTGGGTGCCGAGTTCGTCGTAGCTGGACAGACCGTAGCCCTGGGCGCCGTAACGCCACAGCGGCAGCTGGGAGTTGGGGCCGTTCGAGCGGCCCGCGGCCTCGGTGCGGAGGATCCCCTTCTCCGTCTCGAGCCGGTCCAGCGGCAGGTCGCGCAGGGCGGCGCACACGCTGTTGAGGTACGTGACGACCTCGTCCTCGCTGCCGGTGACGTGGAAGAGGGTGTACGCGTTCGCCGTCGCGCCGTTGTAGTGCAGGTCGGACAGGCCCAGGTGGTGCAGGGCGAGGTGCTCGACGAGGTGGGTGAGGCCGGCGGTGGCCAGGGTCTCGTCGGCGCGGCCCACGCGGAAGAACAGACCGGCGGTGATCTCGCCGGGGCGTGGGGCGTAGAGGGTGGGGATGCCCTGGACGGTGGTGTGGTCGATCAGGCCGTCGAGGGTGGCCGAAGTGGCGCCGGTAGCGGTCGTGTCGCTCGTTGTCATTGGTGTACGTCCCCCGTCAGAGCGTCGCCAGCGCGGCAGTGCGGTACTTGGTGAACTGGTTCTTCCAGTCCGGCAGGTACTGCCAGCAGGACTCCGAAGCCGTGTTGCCCAGGGCGGCGAAGTGCCGGGCGGCGTCCTCGAGATGGCCGCCGAGCGAGAAGGCCAGGGCGAAGGCGCTGTGGCCGTTGATCCAGTGCCAGCCGGGGCGGTGGTCGGGGTGCAGCACGGACACCTGGGCGGCGTGGCGCAGGTCGTCGCGGACCGGGACGCCTCGCAGGTACGCGATGTCCTCGTCGCCCGGCAGATCCAGCCAGTGCTCGATGTGGGCCTCGGCGACCAGGACTGCGGAGTGCGAGCCGTCCGGCGCGGCGCTCGCGGACTCCCGGGCGAAGCCGTGCGCGGCCTCCCAGGAACCGCCCCACTTGGGGCACAGCTGCTGCAGCAACTGCGACTGGGCGCGGAAATGGTGCGGGTGGTGCTCCGACAGCCGGTCGTAGCGGCGCCGGGCCTCGGACTGCCCCAGCTCCAGGCCGCGGGCGGTCAGCAGGCGGGCGGTCCAGGCGGGGGCGTACCCGGGCTGCTCCGCGCACACCTCGATCAGCAGTCCTTCGGCCTTGCGCAGCCAGGCGTGGAACTCCTTGAACTGCTCCCGCGTGACGTCCTGGGCACGGGCGGCGCTGCGGGCCTTCCAGCCGAGGCGGATGTACCGCTCGGCGAGGAGGGTGCGGGGGAGCGGGTCGGCCGGGCGGTCCTCGGCGGCCTGCTGCAGGTACTTCTCCGTCCCCCAGATGTCGGCGAGGGCGCCCGAGGCGAAGGAGACCTTGTCGACGGAGTCGAGCCCCGCGAAGAAGGCCTTCGTGGCCGCCCAGTCGCCGTTCTCCCCGGCGGTGCGCAGCGGGGTGAGCTCGGGCAGGGCGTCGAAGGGGTCGGTTGTCGGTGCCGACGATTCGACGGATCTGCCGCCGTCCTTTTTCGCGGTGCGTCTACCGCTGGTGGCGCTCATACGGACGTCCCCCTGGCGTCTCTCGTACGGCGCGCTGCCGGCCCCCCGGGCGCGCGAGTCCCGGCAGGTTAGCAGGGGGGTGGGGCGGGAGGGGACTCGGTTTTGGGGGTGCTCGAGGGCGTCGGAGCGGAGCCTGCCGGAGGCGGCCGGATCGTAGAGTGCGCGGATGAGCATCATCGGGGTCGGTATCGACGTGGCCGAGATCGAACGGTTCGAGGCATCGCTGAAGCGGACGCCTGGGATGGCTGAACGGCTTTTCGTGGAGAGCGAGTTGCTGTTGCCCAGCGGGGAGCGGCGAGGGGTTGCCTCGCTTGCCGCGCGGTTTGCCGCCAAGGAGGCGTTGGCCAAGGCGCTCGGCGCGCCGGCCGGGCTGCTGTGGACCGACGCCGAGGTCTATGTCGAGGACAGTGGGCAACCGAGGCTGCGGGTGAAGGGGACCGTGGCGGCGCGGGCGGCGGAGCTGGGGGTGCGGGCGTGGCATCTGTCGCTCAGCCATGACGCCGGCGTGGCCTCGGCCGTGGTGGTCGCGGAGGGGTGAACCCTCGTCAGAGTGGCGTGGCCCACCCGACTTCACCGTCTCCACGTCGCGATCAGGTCGCCGTGGCGGGGTCCTGCCTTGACGGCCCCTGCGGACCGGCCGGAGTAGCCGTGGATGACTCCCGTACGGCCGATCACGGCGGCCGCCGCTGACAGTCGGTCCGCCCGGCGACGCGTCGGGGGTGCGGCCCCGGGGCCGGCCGGGAGAGACTCGGCCCCATGCGTACTGCGTACAGCGTGGAGACGGTAAGGACGGCCGAACGGGCGCTGATGGCGCGGCTTCCGGAGGGGGCGCTGATGCAGCGCGCCGCCGCCGGACTCGCCGCCGCGTGCGCCGAGTTGCTCGGGCGGGTGTACGGCAGCCGCGTCGTGCTGCTCGTCGGCAGCGGGGACAACGGGGGTGACGCCCTGTACGCCGGCGCCCGCCTCGCCCGGCGCGGGGCCGGGGTCGCCGCCGTGCTGCTCGCGCCCGAGCGGGCGCATGCCGGAGGGCTCGCGGCGCTGCTGCGGGCGGGAGGACGGGCCGTTGCCGCGGGTGCGGACGCGGGGCCGGCCGTCGGTGCCGCCGCGGAGGCCGGGGTCGGTGTCGTCGAAGAGGCGATCCTGCGGGCCGATCTCGTCGTGGACGGGATCGTGGGGATCGGCGGCAAGGGCGGACTCAGGCCCGAGGCCGCGCAGTTGGCGGCATGCGTCGCCGAGTCCCGTGCCGCCGTCGTCGCCGTCGACCTGCCGAGCGGGGTCGACGCCGACACGGGGGAGGTGCGCGGGGATGCCGTACGGGCCGATCTGACCGTGACCTTCGGGACGCACAAGCCCGGGCTGCTGATCGACCCCGCGCGCGAGTACGCCGGGTCCGTGCGGCTCGTCGACATCGGGCTCGGGGCCGAACTGCCCGCCGAAGCCGAGCTGGAGGCCCTGCAGCACGCCGACGTGGCCCGGCTGCTGCCGGTGCCGGGCGCCGAGAGCGACAAGTACCGGCGGGGCGTCGTCGGGATCGCCGCCGGGTCGGCCCGGTACCCCGGGGCGGCCGTGCTCGCCGTGTCCGGGGCGCTGCGGGGCGGGGCGGGAGCGGTGCGGTACGTCGGGCCCGCCGGGGACGCCGTGATCTCCCGCTTCCCCGAGACGCTGGTGTCGGACAAGGGGCCGAAGCGGGCCGGGCGGGTGCAGGCCTGGGTGGTCGGGCCGGGCGCCGGGGACGACGCGGCGACCGTGGCCGAGGTGCTGGCGGCGGACGTACCCGTGCTGATCGACGCGGACGGGCTGCGGCTGGCGGACCGGGATGCCGTACGAGGCCGTGGGGCGCCGACGCTCATGACCCCGCACGCCGGTGAGGCCGCCGCGCTGCTCGGGGTGGCGCGGGAGGAGGTCGAGGGGGCGCGGCTGGCCTCGGCCCGCGAACTCGCCGCCCGCTACGACGCGACCGTACTGCTCAAGGGGTCGACCACGCTGGTCGCGGACGCACGGGGCGGCGCCGTCCGGGTCAACGCCACGGGGACGCCCTGGCTCGCCACGGCCGGGAGCGGCGACGTGCTGTCGGGGCTCGCCGGGTCACTGCTGGCCTCCGGGCTGTCCGCGCTGGACGCGGGGAGCGCCGCGGCGTATCTGCACGGGCTGGCCGGGCGGTTCGCGGCCGACGGGGCGCCGGCCGGGGCGCACGACGTGGCCGAGGCGGTTCCGGCGGCCTGGCGAGACGTACGGGACTGAAAAGGTGCTGTACAGGAGGCGCTAGCGCAGGTCCTGCACCACGCTGAGGATGTTCCCCTCGCTGTCCTTGAACCAGGCACCGCGCATGCCCGAGTCCTCCACCACGCCGTTCACCGTCTTCAGGCCGGGCAGGTCGTACTCCTCGAAGGTGACGCCGCGACCCCGCAGCTCCGTCATCTCCGCGTCGAGGTCCTCGACCGTCCAGCCCGCCAGCGTGTGGGCGGCCTGGCCGCCGCTCGGTGTCCGGTACACGTGGAACCGGGTGTCGCCGGACTCGAAGAGCACGACTTCCTTGCGGTCGTCGATCAGCTTGAGGCCGAGCGTGTCGCCGTAGAAGCGCTTGGCCCTTTCGATGTCACTGGCCGGGATCACGGCGGTCAGCGGTGCGTCAGCCAACATGTCCTCCACCTCCTGTCACCAGCCTAGGCCCGGGTCCGAAACGGGCAATCCGGATGACTGCTCCGCCATGGCGGCCGCTCCCCAATAAGGGTGACCCCGCCGCGCGGCACACTCGGGCCACCATCCCCGCGCGTTTCTCTGATTGCATGATTAGTAGACGTATTGCGTGCGGAGGTGTCGCCGCGCTGCTCGCCGCGGCCACCGCCCTCCCCGTCGGCACCGCCGCGGCCGACCCCGCGCCCCCCGCTCCCGCCCCCGGGCTCGAGGCCGAGCAGCTCGTGCCCGGTGTCGCTCCGGGGCCGTACCAGCCCTGGCAGATCGACACGCCCGACCAGATGCTGGCGCCGAAGGTGTACACGCCCACCGCCGAGGAGGACGCCGTCGAGCCCCGGGACGCGGCGGAGGGGACGTACGACCTCGTCGAGTACGTGCCGCTCGAGGACGCCGTCGGCAAGGTGGCGTGCAGCAAGCGGACCGGGCCTTACCAGAAGGCGGTCGAGCGGTGGCTGAAGCTGAAGGTGGACGGGAAGCAGTCGGCGGCCGACTGCCGGGCCATCCGCAACTTCCAGGTGAAGCACCGGATCAAGGCCGCGACCGGGTTCGCCGGGCCCGTCACCTGGGCCACCATGCAGCTCATCTCCGCGAAGAAGAACCCGAACGCGGCCAAGAAGTGTCCGGTACGGAAGTACCGCGTCGCCTGTGTCGATCTCAGCGGGCAGCTGACCTGGGTGCAGAAGGGGAGCAAGGTCCTCTACGGGCCCGTCCCCATGCGCAGCGGACGGGCCGGGCACCGGACCCGGACCGGGTGGCACAAGATCTACTGGAAGCACAAGAACCACTGGTCGACGCTCTACAACTCGCCCATGCCGTATGCCCAGTTCTTCAGCGGCGGCCAGGCCTTCCACGCCGTCTACGGCAGCATCTACACCACCGTCGGCTCATGGGGCTGCGTCAATCTGCGCCTCGACGACGCGCGGCAGTTGTGGGGCGTCCTGAAGAAGGGCGACCAGGTGTACGTGTGGGGGAGCAGGCCCGGGGCGTAGCCGTCCGCGGGGTCTGTCGGACCCCTCTGAGACACTGGGGGCGCCATGACTGAGACAGCTACTGCCCCGACCGCGCCCCTGCGCGCCCGCGCCGAGATCGATCTGGACGCGCTGCGGGCCAATGTGCGGACCCTGCGCGCCCTCGCGCCGGGTGCGGCTCTCATGGCCGTCGTCAAGTCCGAGGCGTACGGCCACGGGGCCGTGCCGTGTGCGCGGGCGGCCGTGGAGGCGGGGGCGAGCTGGCTGGGTACGGCCACGCCCCAGGAGGCGCTCGCGCTGCGCGCCGCCGGGCTGCCCGGGCGCATCATGTGCTGGCTGTGGACGCCAGGCGGGCCCTGGCGGGAGGCGATCGAGGCCGACATCGACGTGGCCGTGAGCGGCATGTGGGCCCTTCAGGAGGTCACCGCGGCGGCTCGGGCGGCGGGAGTCCCCGCGCGCGTGCAGCTCAAGGCCGACACCGGGCTCGGGCGCAACGGGTGCCAGCCCGGGGAGGACTGGGCCGAACTGGTCGGGGCCGCCCTGCGGGCCGAGGCCGAGGGGATCGTCCGCATCACGGGCCTCTGGTCGCACTTCGCCTGCGCCGACGAACCCGGGCACCCCTCCATCGCCCACCAGCTCACCCGCTTCCGGGAGATGCTCGCCTACGCGGAGCAGCAGGGCGTCCGCCCGGAAGTGCGCCACATCGCCAACTCCCCGGCCACGCTCACCCTTCCCGAGGCCCACTTCGACCTCGTACGGACGGGGATCGCCCTGTACGGGATCTCGCCGAGCCCCGAGGTCGGCACCCCGGCCGACTTCGGACTGCGCCCGGTGATGACACTCGCGGCGTCCATCGCCCTGGTGAAGCACGTCCCCGGGGGTCACGGCGTCAGTTACGGGCATCACTACATCACCCCCGGTGCGACGACCCTCGGACTCGTGCCCGTCGGATACGCCGACGGCATCCCGCGGCACGCCTCCGGCACCGGTCCCGTCCTGGTCGACGGCAAGTGGCGGACCGTGGCGGGACGGGTCGCGATGGACCAGTTCGTCGTCGACCTCGGGGGCGACGAGCCCGCGGTCGGTACCGAAGCGGTCCTGTTCGGGCCCGGCGACCGCGGCGAGCCCACTGCCGAGGACTGGGCGCAGGCAGCGGGCACCATCGCATACGAGATCGTCACACGGATCGGAACGCGCGTTCCTCGCGTCTACGTGAATGAGCAACAAAGCGGGTAACCGCACTGAGGCGCGACCGTCCGACAGAAGTGCCGCACCTGTAATTGGGGCAACATCGGGCAGTCGATCAACAGCGGTATCAACACAGCAACACCTGTTTCACCCGAACCGGCGAACAGCAGCAATCCGGCGAAGAGGAGCGGTACGTGAGCGAGAGCAGTGCGGAGGCCGTCGCAGCCGTCGCGGCTGCCGCCTCCGCCACGGGGGCGGCCGGAAACTGGCGCCGGGCGACCGGCATCGCGGGCGCCGCGATAGGCGTGGTCGCCGCGGGCGCGGCGGCCGGCGTCGCCATCGAGCGGCTCACCGTCGGCCGCGGCATGCGCAAGAAGGCACGGCTGGCCCTGGACTCGACGGGCCCGTACGGCTCGCTGCGCGGCACACCCGGCAGGGCGTACGCCGACGACGGCACCGAGTTGTACTACGAGGTCGACGACGTCGACCCCGAGGCCGTGCCCCCGCTCAGCCCGCGCCGCCGGCGGCTGTTCGGGCGGAAGGCGCCCGCGCCCGTCACCGTGGTCTTCAGCCACGGCTACTGCCTCAACCAGGACTCCTGGCACTTCCAGCGGGCGGCCCTGCGGGGCGTCGTACGGACCGTGCACTGGGACCAGCGCAGCCACGGGCGGTCCGGGCGGGGTGTGCAGCAGGTGCAGGACGACGTGCCGGTCACCATCGACCAGCTCGGGCGGGACCTGAAGGCCGTCATGGACGCGGCGGTGCCGCAGGGGCCGATCGTGCTGGTCGGGCACTCGATGGGCGGGATGACCGTGATGGCGCTCGCCGACCAGTACCCCGAGCTGATCCGGGACCGGGTCGTCGCCACCGCCTTCGTCGGTACGTCGTCCGGGCGGCTCGGCGAGGTCAACTTCGGGCTGCCCGTCGCGGGCGTGAATGCCGTACGGCGGGTGCTGCCCGGGGTGCTGAAGGCGCTGGGGCAGCAGGCCGCGCTGGTGGAGAAGGGGCGGCGGGCGACCGCCGACCTGTTCGCCGGGATCATCAAGCGGTACTCGTTCGCGTCGCGGGACGTCGACCCGGCGGTCGCGCGGTTCGCCGAGCGGATGATCGAGGGCACGCCGATCGACGTGGTCGCCGAGTTCTACCCGGCGTTCACCGACCACGACAAGACCGAGGCGCTCGAGTCCTTCGCGGACATGCCGGTGCTCGTGCTGGCCGGGATCGGCGACCTCGTCACGCCCAGCGAGCACAGCGAGGCCATCGCCGACCTGCTGCCGGACGCCGAGCTGGTGCTGGTCCCGGACGCCGGGCACCTGGTGATGCTGGAGCACCCGGAGGTGGTCACCGACCGGCTGGCGGACCTCCTCACCCGTGCGGGTGCCGTCCCGGCAGGGGCTACCGTGGGTGGCTATGGAAGCACCAGCAGCACCGCACAACCCGGTTGAGACCCGGCTGACGGTCACTTCTCCCGAGCAGATGCAGGACCTGGGCCGCCGCCTGGCCAAGCTGCTGCGCGCCGGGGACCTCGTGATGCTCAACGGGGAGCTCGGCGCCGGCAAGACGACACTCACCCGCGGCCTGGGCGAGGGCCTGGGTGTGCGGGGCGCGGTCACCTCGCCGACCTTCGTCATCGCCCGCGTGCACCCCGCCCTGGGCGACGGTCCGCCGCTGGTGCACGTCGACGCATACCGGCTCGGCGGCGGGCTCGACGAGATGGAGGACCTCGACCTCGACGTCTCGCTGCCCGACTCGGTGATCGTCGTGGAGTGGGGCGAGGGCAAGGTCGAGGAACTGACCGACGACCGGCTGCACGTCGTCATCCACCGGGCCGTCGGAGACACCACCGACGAGGTGCGGCACGTGACCGTGACCGGGCTCGGCGGGCGCTGGGCGACGGTGGACCTGAGCGTCCTGTCGGCCTGACGGCGATCGTTTTCGGTGAACGTTCCGACAAGACGTCGGCAAGATATTGCATTCGGCGTCTTGCGCGTGGTCACATGGTACCCAGTCCGTAGTTAGGTCTACCTAACTACGCCCGCCCCCGCTCTTCAGGAGGCGCTCATGTCGGCCACGGAACGAGACGAGACGCTGCCGCGCGTGGTGTCCGCGGTGTCGATGCGCGATCTGCTGGCGTCGTGCGCCGCCGCGAACGTGATCTCCACACCGCCGCGCCTGCCGGACCCCGAGGTGTCCCGGCCGCCGGCCGGGCACAGCCATCGGGAAGCCGCGTAGCCGTAAGAGGAAGAGGCCTCAGCGGATCACGACGACCTGCGCGCCGATCGTCGCGAACTCCCACATCGCGTCGCCGTCCTGGCGGGACTCGCGGATGCCGCCCGTGCGCACACCCGGGTCGGGCGTGCGCGCCGCGTCGTCGACGGCGGCGCTGAAGCCGATGGCCACGCCGTCCACGGCGGCGAAGCGGACCACGTGCTCGACGGGGGTGCCGTCGGTGCCGGTGACCGAGTTCGAGCGGGACGTGACCGTGTAGGCGCCCGGGACCGGGTCGACGGAGCCCGGGGTGACCGCGAACGTGCGGGTGACCCTGTTGCTCGCGGCGACCAGCCACACCCGGTCGTCGTCCACCGAGTACACGACCCGCTCACCCGCGCCGGACCCGGAGGGCAGGGCGGTGGGGTCCTGCTGGTCGCGGGGTGCCTTGGAGGCGACCACCGTGGGGGAGGCGCTCGCGGCCGGCTGGGCCAGAGCCGCCGGGACGGTCGTGTGAGCCTGGTAGCCGAGGAAGCCGACGGTCGCCAGGGCCGCCACGGTGAGCCCGAACACGAATCCGGAGCTGCTGCTTGCCACCGTCGTCCACCTGACCCATCACGTCGTACGTCCTGCTTTGCGGCGACCGTAGCAGCCACAACGGGCCCGACCTTGGCGGCAATGCCCGAGGCGCAGGAGCCGTAGGCTGTTTGCGTGCTCTTGCTCGCTCTGGATACCGCCACCCCCGCCGTCACCGTCGCGCTGCACGACGGCACGGACGTCATCGCCTCCTCGAGTCAGGTGGACGCGCGCCGGCACGGGGAGCTGCTGCTGCCGGCCGTCGACCGTGTGCTCGCCGAGGCCGGGCTCAGGCTCGACGCCGTCACCGGCATCGTCGTGGGCATCGGACCCGGCCCCTACACGGGGCTGCGCGTCGGCCTGATGACCGCGGACACCTTCGGGCTCGCGCTCGGCGTCCCCGTGCACGGCGTGTGCACGCTCGACGGTCTCGCCTACGCCTCCGACATCGACAGGGGCCCCTTCGTCGTGGCGACCGACGCCCGGCGCAAGGAGGTCTACTGGGCGCGCTACGCCGACTCCCGGACCCGGCTGACCGACCCCGCCGTCGACCGGCCCGCCGACATCGCCGACCGGGTGGCCGGGCTGCCCGCCGTCGGCGCGGGCGCGCTGCTGTACCCGGACACCTTCCCGAACGTGCACGAGCCGGAGCACGTGTCGGCCGCCGCGATCGCCGCGCTGGCCGCCGAGAGACTGGGCAAGGGCGAGGAACTCCCCGCGCCTCGGCCGCTGTACCTGCGCCGCCCCGACGCGCAGGTCCCCAAGAACTACAAGGTGGTCACCCCCAAGTGACCGTGAGCGAACCCGTGACGCCTCGACTGCGCGAGATGCGCTGGTGGGACATCGATCCCGTACTGGAGCTGGAGAAGGACCTCTTCCCCGAGGACGCCTGGTCCCGGGGCATGTTCTGGTCCGAGCTGGCGCATGCGCGCGGCTCCGAGGCGACGCGCCGATACGTGGTCGCGGAGGAGGGGGAGCGGATCGTGGGATACGCGGGTCTCGCCGCCTCCGGAGACCTTGGCGACATCCAGACGATCGCCGTCTGCCGGGACCACTGGGGCACGGGCCTCGGCGGCCGGCTGCTGACCGAACTGCTGCGGGCCGCCTCGGCGTTCGAGTGCGCCGAGGTGATGCTGGAGTGCCGGATCGACAACGTCCGCGCCCAGAAGCTGTACGAGCGCTTCGGCTTCGAGGCCATCGGTTTCCGACGCGGCTACTACCAGCCGGGCAACGTGGACGCCCTGGTGATGCGACTGACCACGGAATCCGGCAGCGGCCCCGCCGCGGATTCCACCTCCGAACAAGGAACCGAGATCCATGGCTGACTCACGCGACGAGCCTCTCGTACTGGGGATTGAGACCTCCTGCGACGAGACCGGCGTCGGCATCGTCCGCGGCACCACCCTCCTGGCCGACGCCGTCGCGTCCAGCGTTGACGAGCACGCCCGCTTCGGCGGTGTGGTGCCGGAGGTCGCGAGCCGCGCGCATCTCGAGGCGATGGTGCCGACGATCGACCGCGCGCTGAAGGAGGCGGGTGTCAGCGCCCGCGACCTGGACGGCATCGCGGTCACCGCGGGCCCCGGTCTCGCCGGTGCGCTCCTGGTCGGCGTCTCGGCGGCGAAGGCGTACGCCTACGCGCTCGGCAAGCCCCTCTACGGCGTCAACCACCTCGCCTCCCACATCTGCGTGGACCAGCTGGAGCACGGCGCGCTGCCCGAGCCGACGATGGCGCTGCTGGTGTCCGGCGGGCACTCGTCCCTGCTCATGTCGACGGACATCACTTCGGACGTACGGCCCCTGGGCGCGACCATCGACGACGCGGCCGGCGAGGCCTTCGACAAGATCGCCCGGGTGCTGAACCTCGGCTTCCCCGGCGGCCCGGTCATCGACCGCTACGCGCGCGAGGGCGACCCGGAGGCGATCGCGTTCCCGCGCGGCCTGACCGGCCCGCGCGATCCGGCGTACGACTTCTCCTTCTCCGGTCTGAAGACGGCGGTGGCCCGCTGGATCGAGGCCAAGCGGGCGGCGGGGGAGGAGGTGCCGGTGCGTGACGTGGCGGCTTCCTTCCAGGAGGCGGTCGTCGACGTGCTGACCCGGAAGGCCGTACGGGCCTGCAGGGACGAGGGCGTCGAGCACCTGATGATCGGCGGCGGTGTGGCCGCCAACTCGCGGCTGCGCGCGCTGGCGCAGGAGCGGTGCGAGGCGGCCGGGATCCAACTGCGGGTGCCCCGGCCGAAGTTGTGCACCGACAACGGCGCGATGGTGGCGGCGCTCGGCGCCGAGATGGTCGCCCGGGGCCGGGCCGCCTCCAGCTGGGACCTGTCGGCGGACTCGTCGCTGCCGGTGACGGAAACGCACGTGCCCGGGCACCACCACGACCACGATCACGTGCACGAGGTCAGCAAGGAGAACCTCTACTCGTGACCGTCGCGTTGATGTGGGAGGCGCGGGCGGTCGAGGGGCGGGGGGCCGAACTGCTCGCCTGGGCGCGGGCGCAGGAGCTGCCGTCGCACCCCCTGCGCCGGGAGACCTTCCGCGCCCCTCAGGACCGCGTCCTCGTCATCACCTGGTGGGACGCCGACCACGACGCCGAGCTGCCCGAACTGCCCGAGCCCGACGCCGAGTTGGTCATGCGGACGGTGCATCGGTGGCGGTTCGAGTCGACGGCGGTGGAGTGACGGGGAAGTAGGCGAGCCTTCAGGGCTCGTCGTGGTCGTGGCCCAGCCACAGCCGGCGGCCGTTGCGGCGCTCCCAGCGGGCGCCCACCGCAGCCTTGACCGACCAGTCCACCACCATCGCCAGCGCGATCATGAGCGCCGTGGTGAACCCCAGCAGGCCCAGGACCACACTCGGCACCAGGAACAGCGAGAACCGCAGCCCCCTTTGGAGCGTGCGGCTGCGCCGGGCCGGGTCGCCGCCCGTCGCCGGTACCGCGGCCTCGAACTCCCGCACCTCGCCGACCCACTTGAGCCGGGAGGACCGCAGAGCCGCCGACAGCGCGAAGAAGACGAGTCCGGAGCCGGCCAGCCAGGCCACCTCGCCGGCTCCGACCGATGCCGTGTCGTCCACGGCGAACGCCACCGCCACACCGACCGCGGTGGCGATCACCAGTGCCACCGCGGCCAACAGCTCATGGTGTACGTACCTGACCATCCGCAACCCCCGTTGCTCCGGCGCAGGGGTCACCCCACCCCCGTCACCTCCGTCTCGCACCGCAGTCGCCGGTCGACGCCGAGCACCCTCACCGGTCCCGTGAGGCTCAGTCGCGCCGTGTGCCGTACGTCTGCGCTCGATGCCGCCAACCGTAGTTCCAGCGCGCCCGGTTCGACCACCCTTGCGCCGGAACGGTCGGTGAAGGCCGACAGGTCCGCGTGGAAGCGGAAGGTGACACGGGCCGCCTCGCCCGGCTCCAGCTCCAGCCGTCGGTAGCCGATCAGTCGGACGTCCGGGCGGGTCACCGAGGCCACCGGGTCGTGCAGGTACAGCTGCACGATCTCGGCGCCCGCGCGCTCGCCCGTGTTGCGGACCGTGACCGACACGTCGTAGGAGCCGTCCGTGGTGATCTCCGCCCCGGCGGAGTCGGACTCCCAGGCGAACGTCGTGTACGACCGCCCGTGCCCGAAGGCGTACAGCGGCGTGGGGTCGAGGTTGCTGACCTCGCCCGCGAGGCCCAGCGGGGGCTGGAGGTAGGTCCAGGGCTGGCCTCCCGGGACCCGCGGGACGCTGACCGGGAGGCGGCCCGCGGGGTTGACGCGGCCCGACAGCACGCCTGCCACTGCCGGGCCGCCCTCCTCCCCCGGGAAGAACGCCTGGACCACGGCGGCCAGCCGGCCGTGCCAGCGGCCCAGGGCGTACGGGCGGCCGGTCAGCAGGACCAGCACGACCGGGACGCCCGTCGCCACCAGGGCGTCCAGCAAGTCGCCCTGTACGCCCGGCAGTTGCAGGTCCGTCACATCGCAGCCCTCGCCCGAGGTGCCCCGGCCGAACAGGCCCGCCCGGTCGCCGAGGACCGCCACGCACACGTCCGCCTCGGCGGTCCGCGCCACCGCCTCCTCGAAGCCCGACGGGTCCGGGTCCGAGGTGTCGCAGCCCTCCGCGAACGTCACCTTGGCGTCCGGGAGTTCGGCCCGCAGCGCCTGGAGGACGGTCGGGATCTCCACGCCCATCGGCACCTCGGGGTGGTGCGTGAGGACGTGCGACGGGAAGGAGTAGCAGCCGAGCATGGCGAGGGCATCGGCCGCGCGGGGTCCGACCACCGCGATCCGGGTGTCGGGGGACAGTGGCAGGATCCCGTCGGGGTTGTCCAGCAGGACCACCGACTCCTCGGCCAGGCGGCGGGCCAGGGCCCGGTTCGCGGCCGAGTCGAGGTTGATCGTGGTGTGCGGCTCGGGGTCCCAGTCCTCGTCCAGGAGGCCCAACTCGCACTTCTGGAGCAGGACCCGGCGGGCCGCGCGGTCGATCAGCGACTCGGGGACCTCGCCCGCCCGTACGGCCTCGGTCAGCGGTCTGCCGTAGCACTTCAGGGTGGGGAGCTCGACGTCGAGGCCGGCCGCGAGCGCCGCGTGGGCCGCCTGGGCCTCGGTACCGGCGACCCGGTGCTGGGTCTGCAGGAAGCCGACGCCGAAGTAGTCGGCGACCACTGTGCCGGTGAAGCCCCACTCCTCGCGCAGGAGTTCGGTCAGCAGGCCCGGGTCCGCCGAGGCCGGGACGCCGTCCGTGTCCGTGTACGCCGCCATCACCGAGCGGGCCCCGGCCTCCCGCAGCGCCATCTCGAAGGGCGGCAGGGTGATGTCCGCGAACTCCCGCACGCCCGCCCGCACGGGCGCGAGGTTGCGTGCGCCCGCCGAGGAGGCGTACCCGGCGAAGTGCTTGAGGGTGGAGACGATCCCGGCCGACTCCAGGCCCCGTACGTACGCGCTGCCGATCGTGCCGACCAGGTACGGGTCCTCGCCGACGGTCTCCTCGACGCGCCCCCAGCGCGGATCCCGTACGACGTCGAGGACCGGGGCGAGGCCCTGGTGGACGCCGACCGAGCGCAGGTCGCGGCCGATGGCTGCCGCCATCTCCTCGACCAGCACGGGGTCGAAGCTCGCACCCCAGGCGAGCGGCACCGGGTAGGCGGTGGCCTGCCAGGTGGTGAAGCCGGCCAGGCACTCCTCGTGGGCGAGGGCGGGGATGCCGAAGCGGCCCGCCGCAGCGATACGGCGCTGGGCGCGGGCCAGTGCCTGCGCGCCCAGCGCCGGGTCCACGGGGGCGGTGCCGAAGGGGCGGGTGAGCTGGCCGAGGCCCTGGGTGATCAGCTCGTCCCAGTCGTAGTCGGAGCTCATCTCGCGCTGCAGCGGGGCGACTCCGTCGCCGTCGGTGTCGGCGCCCACCCACACGCCGTAGAGCTGGGCGGTCTTCTCCTCCAGGGTCATCCGGGAGAGCAGGTCCTCGACACGGGCGGCGGCGGGCAGGGCGGGGTCACGCCAGGGAGCGGTGGTCATGAAACTCCTGCTCTGGTCGGATGGCCTTCAGGGCGAGTCGGCGGTGTCCCGCTCGCGAATGTTTCGCTGCACACTTCGAATGTTCCGGGAACCTAGGGCGGACCGGAGGGTTCGTCAAGAGGTCGTGCAGCGATACGATCGCCGCCATGACACCCCCGGAGCCCGTTGAAACGCGGACGACAACCCCGACGACAGGCCGGTCGGCGCAGACCGCGACGCTCGCCGAGATCGCCCGCGAGGCCGGCGTGTCCGCGCCGACTGTTTCGAAGGTCCTCAACGGCCGCGCCGACGTGGCCCCGGCCACCCGCAGCCGGGTCGAGGAACTGCTGCGTGCGCACGGTTATCGCCGCCGGCGGGCGGAGGCCAGCCGGTCGCCCCTCATCGACCTCGTCTTCCACGAGTTGGAGAGCGCCTGGGCGATGGAGGTCATCCGGGGCGTGGAGAACGTGGCCCGGGACGCGGGCCTGAGCGTGGTGCTGAGCGAGAGCGCCGGGCGGCTGACGCCTGGGCGGACCTGGGCGGACCAGGTCGCCGCCCGCCGTCCGCACGGCGTGATCCTCGTCCTGTCCGGCCTCGACGAGTCCCAGCGGGCGCTGCTGACCAGCCGCTCCATCCCGTTCGTGGTGATGGACCCGGCCGGCGACCCCGGTGTCGACGTGCCCTCGATCGGCGCCACGAACTGGCAGGGCGGGCTCGCCGCCACCCGGCACCTGATCGACCTCGGCCACACCCGCATCGGCGCCATCACCGGCCCGTCCCGCATGATGTGCAGCCGCGCCCGCGTCGACGGCTACCGGGCCGCCCTGGAGACGGCCGGGCTGCCGGTGGACCCGTCGCTCGTCGCGAGCGGCGACTTCCACCACGAGACCGGCTACCGGCAGGGCCTGGAGCTGCTGCGCCGCCCGGACCGGCCCACCGCCGTCTTCGCCCTCAACGACCTCCAGGCGCTCGGGCTGTACGAGGCCGCGCGCGAACTGGGGCTGCGCATCCCGGAGGACCTGAGTGTGGTCGGGTTCGACGATCTGCCGGTGGCGCGCTGGGTGGGGCCGCCGCTGACGACCGTACGGCAGCCGCTGACGGAGATGGCCGAGGCGGCGGCCAAGCTGGTGCTCGACCTGGGGCGGGAGGACCAGGCGCCGGTGGCCACGCGGGTGGAGCTGGCGACGAGTCTGGTGGTGCGCAGCAGTACGGGGGCGCCTCCGGCGTGATGCATGTGTCCGGGGTGGCCGGAAGTTGACGTATTGACGCGTGGTGCGGGCGCCACGACACTCCTCCGAAGTCAATCGGTTGCACGACCGAAACTTTCGGAGGCACCCGCAATGAGAACCTCCAGAACATCGTTACGTGCCCGGCTCGGCGCCCTGTGCGCCGGACTCACCGCTGTCGGCGCCCTCCTCGCGGCCGGCACCGCCACCGCGCACGCCGCCGACACCCCCCTCCGCGACCTTGCCGCCGCCAAGGGCAAGGTCATCGGCACGGCGGTCACCGGCTCCAAGCTCACGGGGACGTACGGCGACATCGCGGGGGCGCAGTTCAACTCCCTCACCCCCGGCAACGCCATGAAGTGGGGCTCGGTCGAGCCGGCCCAGGGCAGCTTCAACTGGACCGAGGCCGACCAGATCGTCGCCTTCGCGCAGGCCCACAACCAGCAGGTGCGCGGCCACACCCTGGTCTGGCACAGCCAGAACCCGAGCTGGCTGACCAACGGCAGCTGGACCTCCGCCCAGCTCAGCAGCCTGCTCCAGAACCACATCAGCACCGAAGTCGGCCGCTACAAGGGCAGGATCGCCGCCTGGGACGTGGTCAACGAGCCCTTCAACGAGGACGGCACCTACCGCTCCACCCTCTGGTACAACGGCCTCGGCGCCGACTACATCGCGAACGCCCTGACCTGGGCAAGGGCAGCCGACCCGGACGCCAGGCTGTACATCAACGACTACAACGTGGAGGGCGTCAACGCGAAGTCCACGGCCCTGTACAACCTGGTCAAGGACCTCAAGAGCCGCGGTGTCCCGATCGACGGCGTGGGCCTGCAGGCCCACCTGATCCTCGGCCAGGTCCCCGCCACCCTGCAGCAGAACATCCAGCGCTTCGCCGACCTCGGCGTCGACGTGGCGATCACCGAGCTGGACGTACGGATGGCGCTGCCGTCCGACAGCACGAAGCTCGCCCAGCAGGCCGCCGACTACAAGTCGGTTCTCGCCGCCTGTGTGGCCGTGACCCGCTGCGCGGGCGTCACCGTGTGGGGCTTCACCGACTCCGACTCCTGGGTGCCGAGCACCTTCCCGGGATACGGGGCTGCGACGCCGTACGACGAGAACTACGCGCCGAAACCGGCGTACTACGCGATCGCGGAGGCGCTCGGCGGCACGCCGACCAGCCGCCCACCGGTGCCTGCTCGGCGACGTACAGCGTGACGAGTCAGTGGAACACCGGGTTCACGGGGCAGGTGAAGATCGCCTGCTCGGGCGCCTCGCTCTCCTCCTGGAAGGCGAGTTGGACGTTCGGTGCGGGCCAGCAGATCACGCAGGCGTGGAACGCGACGTGCACGCAGAGCGGTTCGGCGGTGACGTGTGCGAACGCCTCCTACAACGGCTCGGTGCCGGACGGCGGTTCGGTGACGTTCGGGTTCAACGGGTCATGGAGCGGCAGCAACCCCGTACCGACCGTCACGCTGGGTTGAACGTGAGAATTTCCGAAGAAAACCGCTTCACACCGTCGCCACTAACAATCCCCTAATAATTCGGACTTACGTTCCTGCCCGTGACGGGACACGACGAGAACGGCGACGCGGGCAGACCAAGGGGCCGGCGATCGACCGTACTGAAGATCGCCGGCCTGACCATGGCGGGCCTGCTGGTGCTGGGTGCGGGCGCTGCGGGCTGGGCGTACTGGCACCTCGACAACAACATCAAGAGCGTCGACATCAACCAGGCGCTCGGCGACGACCGCCCGGCGAAGGCGGTGACGACACCGTCGGCGTCGGCCTCCGCGTCACCGCTGCCCACCGGTTCGCTGAACATCCTGGTCCTGGGCTCGGACTCGCGCAGCGGCAAGGAGAACAAGGCGCTCGGCGGGGGCGACAGTTCCGGGGCCCGTTCCGACACGGCGATGGTGGTGCACATCGACGCGGGCCGTAAGAAGGCCACGGTCGTGAGCATCCCGCGCGACACGCTGGTCACGCGTCCGTCCTGCCCGCTGAAGCCGGGCGGTTCGACGGCGGTGGCGTACAACGCGATGTTCAACAGCGCGTACTCGGTGGGCGGCGCGGTCTGTGCCGTGAAGACCGTCGAGTCGATCACGGACATCCGCATGGACCACTACCTCGAGATCGACTTCTCGGGCTTCGCGAAGCTGGTGAACGCGCTGGGCGGCGTCACGGTCACCACGGACGAGGACATCGACGACGACGACAGCCATCTGCACCTGAAGGCGGGCACCCACGAGCTGAACGGCAAGCAGGCCCTGGCCCTGGCCCGCACCCGGCACGGCATAGGCGACGGCAGCGACCTCGGCCGCATAGGCCTGCAGCAGAAGCTGGTGAAGGCCCTGCTGGAACGGATCGCCTCGACAAACCTGTTCACCAGCCCCGCCAAGCTCTACGACGTGGCCGAGGCGGTGACCAGCAGCCTGACCACGGACAGCGGCCTGGACTCGCTGAGCGAACTCGTGGAACTCGGCCGGAGCCTGAAGGGCCTGTCGTCGGCCGACGTGAAGACGGTGATGATGCCGGTGGTGACGGCACCGTCGGACCCCAACCGGGTGGTGGCGAAGGAACCGGCGGCGAGCAAGCTGTGGGAGTCGCTGCGCTGAGCGCGGCGCGGGCGCCGGCCGTGCGCCCGTTACAACCCCTGTGCCGGGTGACGAGTCTTCAGTGGTGTCACCGTAACCAAGGGGGTCCCCCGGTGTTTTCCCTTGCTTTGTCGCGCCGTTGGGCGGTCCCGGTCGTGGCGGGCGTGGTCGCACTGGGAGTTGCCCCGCCGCAGGAACTGAGCCGGGCGGAGGCCGCCACCCGCGCGCCCGTCCGCTTCGACTTCAACGGCGACGGCTACGGGGACCTCGCGGTCGGCGCTCCGGGGGCCACGGTCGGCGGGGCGGCCAAGGCGGGGTACGTGACCGTGATGTACGGCGGCCCGCACGGGCTGTCGGCGAGCCGACGGACCGTCATATCCCGTTCCACGAACGGTATTCCGGGCAGCCCGGTGAAGGACCAGGGCTTCGGGAACCAGCTCTCCAGGGGCGACCTGGACGGGGACGGATACGCGGACCTGGTCGTCGGCCTGCGCGGGACGGGCGACGCGGTGATCGTGTGGGGCGGCCGGGGCGGCCTGTCCGGCAAGGCCACGTCGATCCCGACCAGCCGCACGGTGACCGGCGACTACAACGGCGACGGCCGCCTCGACCTCGCCGCCTTCCGCACCTCGCACTCCCCGGGCGACGACCCCCTCCCCACCGACGCCGCCGTCTGGACCGGCCCCCTCACCCGCGCCGGAAAGCCTGCCGCCTCCGGCGCCCTGGACCCGGACGCACTGTCGAACCACGAGGTCCTCGACGGCACGACCGGGGACGTGAACGGCGACGGCCGCGACGACCTCGCGCTCCGCGTCTACATCGGGGACGGCGGCTTCGGGACGAGGCTCTACGTCACGACCGCCACGGCCCTCACACCCGTCAAGCCCGATGCCCTACCGCAGGGGAACGGCGGCGACGTCGCGCTGGGCGACTTCGACCACGACGGTTACGACGACCTGGCCGTCGGCTTCTTCTACGACGCGAAGATCGAGGTCGCCCGGGGCTCGGCGGCGGGAGTGCGGCCGAGCGCCACCTGGAAGTCGTACAGCCTCGACACCCCGGGCGTGCCGCGCACCGCGGAGCCGAACGACTGCTTCGGCTGCGCTCTGTCCGTCGGTGACATCACCGGCGACGGCATCGACGACCTGGCCGTCGGTGTGAGCGGCGAGGAGATCGGTTACGACGACGCCGCGGGCGCCGTCACCATCCTGCACGGCAGCCGCGGCGGCCTGACCGGCACCGGCGCCCAGACCCTCACCCAGGACACCGCCGGCATCGTCGGCACATCGGAACCCGGCGATGCCTTCGGCGCCGCCGTCCGCCTCCTCGACATCAACGGCAACGGGTACGCCGACCTGGCGGTCTCGGCGGTCGGGGAGGACGAGGGCACCGGGCGGGTCTGGGAGCTGCGGGCGCGGCCGAGCGGGATCGTGACGGACGCGGCGCTGCGGTTCGGGCCGAAGTCGATCGGGGCGCCGTACGCGAAGGCCGCGTTCGGCGCCGAGATCGGGTAGCTCACCTGCGGAAACGTACCCACGGAAAAGATCTTCGAAGAAATCCGACGACCTTGTCGATCCGGTGGGGTCTCGTTCGACGCACGGGTGAAAGCCCGGGAAGGACCCGGCGTCAATCCACCGAGGAGTCACCATGCCCCGCTACCTCTCCCTCGTTCAGATCGACGAGGCCACCATGCCCGCCGAAGGCCCCAGCCCCGAGCTGATGCAGCGCATGGGCGAGCTGATCGAGGAGGTCACCAAGGCCGGTGTCATGCTCGACACCGCCGGGCTCACCCCGTCCGCCCAGGGCACTCGCGTGCACTGGCAGGGCGGTCAGATCTCCGTCACCGACGGGCCCTTCACCGAGTCCAAGGAGGTCGTCGGCGGCTACGCGATCATGCAGTGCAAGGACCTGGCCGAGGCGATCGAGTGGACCAAGAAGTTCCTGAAGGTGCACGAGGACCACTGGACCGTCACCTGCGAGGTGCGGGAGATCGCGGAGGGCTGAGCCACCCGCTTCCTTGGCCGTACGCCGGTACGGGTGTTGCATGGAGGGCTGTGAGCTCACAGCCCTCCGCCGACGCCTCCGGCGACCCCCGCCACGCCATCGAGACCGTCTTCCGCATCGAGTCCCCCCGCATCATCGCCGGCGTCACCCGCATCGTCCGCGACGTCGGCATCGCCGAGGAGCTCGCCCAGGACGCGCTGGTCGCCGCGCTCGAGCAGTGGCCGCGGGACGGCGTCCCCGACAACCCGGGCGCCTGGCTCATGGCCACCGCCCGCCACCGCGCCGTCGACCTGATCCGCCGCCGGGAGAACTACGCCCGCAAGCTGCAGGAGATCGGCCGCACCCTCGACCCGGCGGCGCCCCCCGAGGAGCCCGCCGACCCGGACGACATCGACGACGACCTGCTCCGCCTGGTCTTCACCGCCTGCCACCCCGTCCTGTCCGCCGAGGCCCGCATCGCCCTCACCCTGCGCCTGCTCGGCGGTCTGACCACACCCGAGATCGCCCGCGCGTTCCTGGTCCCCGAGGCCACCGTCGCCCAGCGCATCGTCCGCGCCAAACGCACCCTCGCCACCAGGAACATCGCCTTCGAGGTCCCTTACGGCCCCGAGCGCGAGGCCCGGCTGGGCTCGGTGCTCGACGTCATCTACCTGATCTTCAACGAGGGTTATGCCGCCACCACCGGCGACGACTGGCTGCGCCCGGCACTGTGCGAGGACGCCCTCCGCCTGGCCCGCGTCCTGTCGTCGCTGATGCCGAAGGAACCGGAGGTCCACGCCCTGACCTCCCTCCTCGAGTTCCAGGCCTCCCGCACCGCCGCCCGCACCGGACCGAACGGCGAGCCCGTCCTCCTCAAGGACCAGAGCCGCCGCCGCTGGAACCGCATGCTCATCGCCCGCGGCATCACGGCCCTGCACCGCGCCGACGCCACCGCCACCGGAGCCCCGGGCCCGTACGCCCTCCAGGCCGCCATCGCCGCCTGCCACGCGCACGCGTACACCTACGAGGAGACCGACTGGCGGAGCATCGCCACCCTGTACGGCCTGCTCGCCGCCCGCGCCCCCTCCCCGGTCGTCGAGCTCAACCGCGCGGTCGCCGTGTCCATGGCCGAGGGCCCGGCGGAGGCGCTCGCGATCGTCGACGGCCTCGCCGCCGAGCCCGCCCTGGCCGGCTACCACCTGCTGCCCAGCGTCCGCGGGGACCTGCTGGAGCGGCTCGGGCGGACGGCGGAGGCCCGCGCGGAGTTCGTACGGGCCGCCGACCTGGCGCGCAACGAACGCGAGCGGCAGCTGTTGCTGGCGAGACTCCATTCCCTTCCTGGTCAGTAAGGGTTTACAGTTGCGCGGCTGCCGCGCAACCGGCGTGACACCTTCCGCGGTGCGGGCAGCGCTCCGATACCTGTGGGGGGTACAGCCTTGCGATCTTCCAGATCCGCGAGATCGGCCGCATCGGCCAGATCTTCCGCGCGCCGCAAACTCGTCGCGCTCACCGCCGCCGGTGCCCTGGCCGCCGGCGCCATCGCCCTGCTCGCGCCGGGCGCGTCCGCCGACACCACCGGCTGGGCCGCGACCGACGGCATCCTCACCGGCGACCTGGACGGCTCCGTCTCGCAGATGTACGAGAACGGCACCGCGCCCGTCCAGCGCCTCAAGAACGCGATGAAGCCCGACTGGTCGCCCGACGGCAGCCGCATGGCCTACGTCAACCAGACCACGGGCCGCGTCAACGTGGTCCGCTACGACTTCACGGGCGCCGTGGAGCTCCCGGTCAAGACGACCAACACGATCCTCGCCGACGACCCGACCTTCTGGGGGCGGGGCAGCCAGGTCGTGTTCACGCTCAACGGGCGCCTGCGCGTCGCGCCGCCGGACGGCACCCGTGAGCAGCAGCACCTGTTCGCCACCGCGCAGGAGGGCTGCGACACCCAGCCCAGCGGCGCCATCGACGGCAAGCTGGTGTTCATCCGCTCGGGCAGCACCTGCAGCGGCGACTACCGCTGGGGCGCCGTATGGCTCTACGACGGTGCGACCGGCGCCTTCACCAAGCTGGTGGACGGCAAGGCCAACGGCCCGGCCATCTCCCCGGACGGCACCAAGGTCGCCTACACGCTCGACGGCAAGCTGTACACCGTCGGCACCGACGGCACCGGCGCGACCCAGGTGGCGACGGACGAGACCGGTTACCTCTGGAAGCCCGCCTGGTCGCCCGACGGCACCCGGCTGGCGTACCACCTGCAGACGCCCTCGCCCGACTTCGCGACGGAGGACCACGTCCTCGACGTCGCCACCGGCACCGCCAAGGTCCTCTACGACACGCCCACCACGGCCAAGTACGACCTCGCCTGGCAGCCGCTGCGCAAGAACGGCGTCGGCCGCGTCTGGGGCGCCGACGTCTACGGCAGCAACATCGCCGCGTCCCGCTGGACCTGGAACACCGTCGGCCAGAGCGACGCGGGCCTGATGAACGCCTCGTCGGCCGTGCTGGTCTCCAAGGACAGCTCGGCGTACGCGCTGACGGCCCCCGCCCTCGCGGGCAAGAAGCACGGGCCGGTCCTGCTGACCTCGGGCAGCTCGCTGTCCTCGTCCGTGCAGAGCGAGCTCAAGCGGATCCTCAAGCCCGGCGCGAACGTCTACCTCGTCGGCGGTACGTCGATCCTGAGCAGCAGCGTCGCATCGAAGGTCTCCTCGCTCGGCTTCACCCCGAAGCGGCTGGCCGGCACCTCCCGCTACTCGACCTCGGTCGCCGTCGCCAAGTCCATCACCGGTGCGCCGGACTACGTCTTCATCGCCACCGGCAACGACTACCACTCGGCGCTCGCCGCCGCGTCGGCCGCCGGTGCGGACGGCACGAGCAGCAAGGCGGTCGTCGTGCTCAACGACGGCAATTCGCTGACCTCGTCCGTGAAGTCGTACCTCAACGGCCTGGACCCGCGCGACACCTACATGATCCCGGTCGGCGGCTCGGCGAAGTACGCCCTGACGCACACGTCGTTCTCCAACTGGCCGTCGACGTACACCTATTACCCCGTCACGGCGAGCACCAACGAGGGCACCGCCGCGGCGCTGGCCCGCTTCTGGTGGGGCGGCCCGGCCAACGCCGCGCTCGCCTACACCGACAGCTGGCGCGGCGGCACCTCGGCCGCCGCGGCGATGAACGTCTTCGGCCCGCTGCTGTGGACGGACGCCGGCACCCTCTCCACCGACACCAGGAACTACCTCGTCAGGGGCGCCGCCAACCTCAACTACCTGGCGGTCTTCGGCGGCACCGGCTCGGTGTCGACCGCGGCGCTGAACTCCGCGGGCGCGGCGATCAGCGCGAGCAGCAGCCAGTGGGACTACACGCCGTACTACAACGGCCTGGAGCCGACGACGACTTCGTCGTACTCGACGACACCGTCCACGCAGACCGGAGCCCACCCGGACCTCGGTTCGCTGCGGACGACGGTCACCCGCTAGCCGACCGTGCGGGGGCGCCGACGAGCATGGTCGGCGCCCCCGCCACCCGAGTCAGAAACACCGTCGCGGAGCCCGGCCCCTGCGGCTTGACCTTCCTCCGCAACTCCTCCGGCTCCACCGCCGACCCCCGCTTCTTCACGGTCAGGATCCCGACCCCCCGCTCCCGCAGCAGCGCCTTCAACTTCTTCACGTTGAAGGGGAGTTGGTCGGTGATCTCGTACGACGACGCATACGGCGTCGGCCGCAGCTCGTCCGCGGTGACGTACGCGATGGTCGGGTCGACCAGCCCGCCGTCGAGCTCCTCGGCGACCTCGGCGACCAGATGGGCCCGGATGACAGCGCCGTCGGGCTCGTACAAGTAGCGGCCGACGGGCCGGACCTGGGGGTCCGGGAGCCCTCTTCCGAGCAGGGTCCGCGGCCCCGGCAGCAGCGTCGCCCGCACCGCCCTCGGCTCCGTCCCGAACCACAGCACCGCCTCCTTCACGTCCCCGCCGTCCGAGATCCACTCGGCCTCGGCGTCGCCGGGCACGGCCTCGTGCGGAATGCCGGGCGCGACCTTCAGGGCGGCATGAGGCGCCTTGCGAGCGGCTTCGACCGCCCACGACAAGGGCGGCGAGTAGGCCTCCGGATCGAAGATGCGCCCGCGCCCACCGCGCCGGGCGGGGTCGACGAACACGGCGTCGTACCCGTCCGTACTCACCTCCATGACGTCCGCCTCGCGCACCTCGATCAGCTCGCCCAGCCCGAGCGCCTCGGCGTTCGCGCGCGCCACGGCCACCGTCACCGGATCCCGGTCGACGGCGAGGACCCGGATCCCGGCCCGCGCGAGGGCGATCGCATCCCCGCCGATGCCGCAGCACAGGTCGGCCAGGGAGGTCACCCCGAGCGCCTTCAGCCGCTCCGCCCGATACGCGGCGACACTCGCCCGAGTCGACTGCTCCACCCCGTTCGGCGTGAAGAACATCCGCTCCGCGTCCTCGGCCCCGAACTTCGCCGCCGCCCGCTGCCGCAGCCGCGCCTGCCCGAGCGCCGCCGACACCAGCTCGGCGGGGTGCTCACGGCGCAGCCGGGTGGCGACGGCGAGCTCGTCGGCCGGGGCCGTGCCGCGCACCTGGTCGAGGAGGGCGCGGCCTTCGGGGGTGAGGAGGTCAGCGAGGTCGTTCACCGGCTCATTGTGGGCCAGTCGGTGGACGGTGCGCCTCCGGCCGCGGTGTCGGGCCGGGATCCGCGCGGGGTCCTGCGAAGATCCGGCACCATGCGAGTAGTCGTACAAAATGACAAAAAGGGGACGTTGTACGGGGCCCGGCTCCGCGTCGGAATCGCCGTGCTCGCGGCCGCCGCCATCGCCTCGGCCTGTGACCGGCCCGGCGGCGGCGAGGTGCAGCCGGCCCCCGGTCAGCAGGCCCTGAAGGCACCCCCGGCCCGCGCCCTCGACTCGTACGCCACCAAGCTGCGCGCGGTGTACGCGGCCCGGGTCGCCGCGGCGAAACGCTGGCGCCTGGCGGACGTTCCGCTGCTGGCCCCGCCGCCCCCCGCCAGGAAGCCGAAGATCAAGGCTCGCAGGGGCTTCGAGGTGGACGACCAGGAGGAGATGAACCTCCCGCCGGTCTTCACCACGATCCCCACCAGGCGGAAGGTCGTCTTCCTCACCATCGACGACGGCGCCGAGAAGGACCCGGCATTCCTGCGCATGATGAGCGACCTGAAGATCCCCTACACCGCCTTTCTCAGCAACTTCCTGATCAAGGACAACTACGGTTACTTCAAGAAGATGCAGGCCGAAGGCATCACGCTGAACAACCACACGCTCACCCACCCGTACCTGCCGGCGCTGTCGTACCGACGGCAGAAGCGCGAGATCTGCGGCATGCAGGACGTCATGGAGAAGCACTTCGGCAAACGCCCCAGGCTCTTCCGCCCGCCCTACGGCAACTACAACCAGGACACCCTGCGCGCCGCCAAGTCCTGCGGCATCAAGTACGCGCCCATCTGGGACGAGGAGGTCTTCGTCGACCACTGGGAGTACCGCGAGGACGACCGGGACCTGCACCCCGGCGACATCGTCCTCACGCACTTCCGTGGCCGTTCCGAGTGGAAGGGCACGATGGTCGACGACATGCGCCGGTTCCTGAACAAGGTCACCGCCGAGGGCTACGCCGTGGCCCGCCTGGAGGACTACCTGTGAGGCTCCGGTCCCTGACCGCCGGCGTCCTGGCGCTCGCGCTGCTCACCGGCTGCGCCCAGTCCGTCGACCCCATCGAACGGCTGGGCAAGAAGGCGGCCCAGCGCGTACGGCCGCACGGCCCGGCCGAGCTGCCGTACCGCGCCTGGGGCCTCAGGGCCCCGCTGCCGCACGCCCCGAACCGGCCCTCCGGCCTGTCCGCGCCGGTCCGCACGGCGGGCCCGGGCCTCCCACCCGTGGTCTCCCGCATCCCGACCCGCGACAAGGTCGTCTTCCTGACCTACGACGACGGCGCCGAGAAGGACCCGCGGTTCGTCGACATGATCCGCGAACTGCGCCTGCCGGTCAGCATGTTCCTCACGGACAGCGTCGTCGGCCCGGGCTACGGCCACTTCGCGCGCCTGCAGACGGTCGGCGCGACCATCCAGAACCACACCCTCGACCACCCCGCCCTGCGCGGCCTGCCCTACGCCGGCCAGCGCGCCGAGATCTGCGGCCAGCAGGACAAGCTCCGCTCCCGCTTCGGCCGCCGTCCCCGCCTCTTCCGCCCGCCCTACGGCACGTACGACACCACCACCCTCCGGGCGGCCGCCGACTGCGGACTCTCGGCGGTCGTCCTGTGGCGCGTGTCGATGACGGGAACCGGCGAACTGACCTACCTCCACGGAGGCCACCGTCTCCGCCCGGGCGACATCGTGGCGGTCGACCCGGACGAGGACACGGGCCTGACCCTCCGGGACCGGACGCTGCGGCTGCTGCGAAGAGTGCAGCGGGCGGGCCTGACAGTGGGCCGCCTGGAGGACTACGTCTGACATCCTCCGGGGACGCGATTGGCACTCCGCTTGACCGAGTGCTAATCGCGGTCATAGTCTCGGGTCTGGCACTCCCCACTGGAGAGTGCCAACTACGCGACGGGCAGGTCCGGCACCCGCGACGACGGATCCACCTGGTCGCCACCTCAGACAGTTAACCCCGTGAGATCTCCGAAGGGGGAGGTCGGATCGTGACGACCGCCAGCTCCAAGGTTGCCATCAAGCCGCTCGAGGACCGCATCGTGGTCCAGCCGCTGGACGCCGAGCAGACCACGGCCTCTGGCCTGGTCATTCCGGACACCGCCAAGGAGAAGCCCCAGGAGGGCGTCGTCCTGGCCGTGGGCCCGGGCCGCTTCGAGAACGGCGAGCGCCTGCCGCTCGACGTCAAGACCGGCGACATCGTGCTGTACAGCAAGTACGGCGGCACCGAGGTGAAGTACAACGGCGAGGAGTACCTCGTCCTCTCGGCTCGCGACGTGCTCGCGATCATCGAGAAGTAATTCACCTCAAGCACATTTTGCTTGTGAGCTGCGCCCCGGGCCCCCGCGACCTTATGAAGCCGGGCGTCAGGGGCGCAGTTCGTTTCACCCACGTTTTCCGAGAGGGCTGAACCGCTCCCATGGCGAAGATCCTGAAGTTCGACGAGGACGCCCGTCGCGCCCTCGAGCGCGGCGTCAACAAGCTGGCCGACACGGTCAAGGTGACGATCGGCCCCAAGGGCCGCAACGTCGTCATCGACAAGAAGTTCGGCGCGCCCACCATCACCAACGACGGCGTCACCATCGCCCGTGAGGTCGAGGTCGAGGACCCGTACGAGAACCTCGGCGCGCAGCTGGTGAAGGAGGTGGCGACCAAGACCAACGACATCGCGGGTGACGGCACCACCACCGCCACCGTGCTGGCCCAGGCGCTCGTACGCGAGGGCCTGAAGAACGTCGCCGCGGGTGCCTCCCCGGCGCTGCTGAAGAAGGGCATCGACGCGGCCGTGGCCGCGGTCTCCGAGGAGCTCCTCGCGACCGCCCGCCCGATCGACGAGAAGTCCGACATCGCCGCCGTCGCCGGTCTGTCCGCCCAGGACAGCCAGGTCGGCGAGCTCATCGCCGAGGCGATGGACAAGGTCGGCAAGGACGGTGTCATCACCGTCGAGGAGTCCAACACCTTCGGTCTGGAGCTGGACTTCACCGAGGGCATGGCCTTCGACAAGGGCTACCTGTCGCCGTACTTCGTGACGGACCAGGAGCGCATGGAGGCCGTCCTCGACGACCCGTACATCCTGATCAACCAGGGCAAGATCGCCTCGATCGCCGACCTGCTGCCGCTGCTCGAGAAGGTCATCCAGGCGGGTGCCTCCAAGCCGCTGCTGATCATCGCCGAGGACGTCGAGGGCGAGGCCCTCTCCACCCTGGTCGTGAACAAGATCCGCGGCACCTTCAACGCGGTCGCGGTCAAGGCCCCCGGCTTCGGCGACCGCCGCAAGGCGATGCTGCAGGACATGGCGGTCCTCACCGGCGCCACGGTCATCTCCGAGGAGGTCGGCCTCAAGCTCGACCAGGTCGGCCTGGACGTGCTGGGCTCCGCCCGCCGCGTGACGATCACCAAGGACGACACGACCGTCGTCGACGGCGCCGGCAACCACGAGGACGTCGTGGGCCGCGTCGCCCAGATCAAGGCCGAGATCGAGAACACCGACTCCGACTGGGACCGCGAGAAGCTCCAGGAGCGCCTCGCGAAGCTGGCCGGCGGCGTGTGCGTGATCAAGGTCGGCGCCGCCACCGAGGTGGAGCTGAAGGAGAAGAAGCACCGTCTGGAGGACGCCATCTCCGCGACCCGCGCCGCGGTCGAGGAGGGCATCGTCTCCGGTGGTGGCTCCGCGCTGGTCCACGCCGCCAAGGTGCTCGAGGGCGGCCTCGGCAAGACCGGCGACGAGGCCACCGGTGTCGCCGTCGTCCGCAAGGCCGTCGTCGAGCCGCTGCGCTGGATCGCCGAGAACGCCGGCCTGGAGGGCTACGTCATCACCTCCAAGGTCGCCGAGCTCGAGAAGGGCCAGGGCTTCAACGCCGCCACCGGCGAGTACGGCGACCTGGTCAAGGCAGGCGTCATCGACCCGGTCAAGGTCACCCGCTCCGCCCTGGAGAACGCCGCCTCCATCGCCTCCCTGCTTCTGACGACCGAGACCCTGGTCGTCGAGAAGAAGGAAGAGGAGGAGCCGGCGGCCGCGGGCCACGGTCACGGCCACTCCCACTGACAACACGTCAGCAGTAGGGCCCGGCACCCTCGGAGTGCCGGGCCCTCGCGTTTCCCCCTACATCTCGAGCCCTTCGAGCGCGCCCAGCTGCGCCATCAGCCCCAGCCGGTCGTACTGCCACCATCCCTCGACGATCTTCCCGTGCTCGCCGAACCGCTGGATGGTCGTACCCGTCATGGAGACCGCCTTCCCACTGGCGGGAATCCCCATGAACTCGCCCTTCTGGGTCCCCTTCCAGGTCCACCGCGTGCACACGCGGTCCCCCTCGGCGATCTGGTCCCCGACCTCGAAGGTGAAGTCGAAGCCGGCGCGCCACATCCCGACCTCGCGCCGCATCGCGTCCATGCCGATGGTGTCCTGCTCGTTGGCGGGATCGTGGTCGTGGTAGTTCTCCGCGATCACATCGTCGAGCGGCGGCAGCTCCCCCTCGGCGGCCAGCAGCTCGAAGAACCGCCGGGCGTTGGCCGCGTACAACTGCTCGTCCCGTACGACGTCCAGATCCGTGAAGGTCGGCATCTCGTCACAGAGAGCCACCATCTCCCGGAAGATCTTGTCCGTCTCGGGCAGGTTGGAGTTCCGCATCGCCTCCTCGTACGACGGGAACTCCACGATCTCGATGAAGTGCGACGCGTCGGAGTGGTCCTTGCCGACCATCGCGTGCGTCGCCGTCCGCTTCCCCTTGGTCTGTTCGACCCACGCGTCCATCAGCCGGTTGATGTCATCGAACCGGCTCGTCCTGCAGTCGATGAGCTGTACGAACGTCATGGTGATGCCTCCGGTCCGCCTGGTCCGGTCGTACGGCACCATTCTCCTCCTCCGGCGGCACGGCGCCATGCGCCTACTGAGGCCCGTACTTCCGCCCCGTACGCGAGGAGATCCCGCCCAGCAGCCCCCGGGGCGTCACCTTCACGAGTCCCATCAGCACCTTGTAGCGCGGGTCGGGGATGGACAACGACTTCCCCCGCGCGAGATCTCCCAGCGCCGCCGCCACCAGCTTGTCCGCATCCAGCCACATCCAGCCGGGGATGTTGTCCGTCCCCATCCCGGCCCGCTGGTGGAACTCGGTGCGCACGAACCCCGGGCACAGCGCCATCAGCCGCACCCCGCTGCCCGCCAGGTCCTTAGCCGCGCCCTGCGTGAACTGCACGACCCACGCCTTGGAAGCGCCGTACGTCCCGCGCGGCACGAAGGCGGCCACCGACGCGACGTTGACGACCCCGCCGCGCCCCCGCTCCCGCATCGCCTCGGTGGCAGCCGCCGTCAGCCGCAGCACCGCCTCGCAGTGCACCTTGAGCATCTTCAGCTCGTCGGCCATCGATACGTCGAGAAAGCGGCCCTTGTTGCCGAAGCCGGCGTTGTTGACCAGCAGGTCGACGGGGTTCTTGCGATCGGAAACGCGGGCGGCCACCGTCTCGATGCCCTCGTCCGTCGCAAGGTCGGCGGTGAGGACCTCCGCCTCGATGCCGTGCCGGTCGTGCAGTTCGGTCGCCTGTTCCTGCAACCGCTTGGTGTCGCGCGCGACGAGCACCAGGTTGTGCCCGTCGGCCGCCAGCCGCCGCGCGAAGGCGGCACCGATGCCCGCGGTCGATCCCGTAATCAGAGCCGTTGTCATGGGCCAAGCGTAGTTACCCGGACTGTGCGGATCCGATCTCTGCACACGGCCCGACGGTGGTGAAGCATCCGAGGAGAAGGCGCCCCTGAACCCCCGTCAGGAGCCGTACTTCTCCAGGTACCTGCGCGCCGCCTCCCGCCCGTCCGGATGCAGCGCGTCCCCGGCCGCCAACAGCCTTGGCAGCAGCGCCCGTTCGGTGGTGACCGCCCGGAACTGCAGTGCCACCGTCACGTCGTGGTCCGGCCGGTGCACGATCTCGACCGGGTCGCCGGAGCGGATCTCGCCGGGCTCGATCACCCGCAGATACGCGCCGGGCGCACCCTTCTGCGTGAACCGCTTCACCCAGCCCTTCTCACCCAGATGGCCCTGGAAGGTGAGACAGGGAATCCGTCCGCAGGTGACCTCCAGCACGACCTCGGGCCCGATCCGCCAGCGCTCGCCGATCAGCGCGCCCGAGACGTCGAGGCCCTCGGTGGTGAGGTTCTCGCCGAACGAGCCGTTGCGCAGCGAGCGCCTCAACTCGCGCTCCCAGTCGTCGAGATCCTCGCGCGCGACGGCGTACACGGCCTGGTCGTCGCCGCCGTGATGGCGCATCTCGCACACCGCGTCCCCGGCCAGCCCGCTCGCGCCGACCCCCTTGGGCCCGGGCGCCGCCACCCGCACGGGCCCGTCCACCGGCTGCTTGTCGATGCCGGTCACACCCTGGGGCTGGTCCGTGTACGGCACGGGCTTCGGGCGGCCGAGGTTCACAGACAGAAGCTTCATGTCCGCACGGTAAGCGACCTCGGCTCAAAGTGTCGACGCATTATCGGGCCCACTGTCAAAGGATCACTTATCCTCGAACCGTGATCGAAGCCCGTCATCTCCGCGTACTGCGCGCCGTCGCCTCCACCGGCTCCTTCTCGGCCGCGGGCCGCGAACTGGGCTGCACCCAGCCCGCCGTGAGCCAGCAGATGAAGGCCCTGGAGGCCTCGGTCGGCACCCCGCTGCTCATCCGCAGCGGACGCGAGATGCGGCTGACACAGGCAGGCGAGGCGCTCGTCCGGCACGCGAACGGCATCCTCGCCGGGCTCACCGCCGCCGAGGAGGAGGTCGCCGCGATCGCCGGCCTGCGCGCGGGCCGGGTCCGGCTCGTCTCCTTCCCGAGCGGCAGCAGCACCCTCGTCCCCACCGCCCTCGCCGCCCTCCGCGCCGCCCACCCCGGCACCCGCGTCTCCCTCGAGGAGGCCGAACCGCCCGCCTCCGTCGAGATGTTGCGCGAGGGCGACTGCGACGTGGCACTCGCCTTCCGGTACGAGGGTGCGGCCGGCGCCGAGGAGTGGGACGACCTCGTCGTACGACCGCTGCTGACCGACCGCCTCGTCGGGCTCGTGCCCGAGCGGCACCGCCTCGCGCAGGCCGGGACCGTGGCCATCGGCGACCTCGCGCGCGAGCCGTGGATCGCCGGATGCCCGCGCTGCCGCGGACAGTTGGTGGAGGTGTGCGAGACCGCCGGGTTCACCCCGCGCATCGACTTCGCCACCGACGACTACCCGGCGGTCGTCGGCCTGGTCGGCGCCGGCCTGGGCGTCGCGGTACTGCCCCAACTCGCCATCGAGTCCGTACGGCCACGCCACGCGCGCGTGCTGACGCTGGAACCGGCGGTGCGGCGGGAGATCGTGGCGCTCACCCTGCCCGATCTGGCCCAGGTGCCGGCGGTCGCGGCGACGCTGGAGCAACTCGGGCGCGCGGCAGGGCGGTAGAGAAGAAGAAGGGCACGCATGCGTGCCCTTCTCGACGGGAGCTCGGGGTCCGGGAGCTCGGAAACCGGAAATGAAGAAACGTTCCTTCAATTGTTCGAGGCGTTGACCGCGCCGGCCGCCCCCGCCGACACCAGCCGGTTCCGCGCCCGCCCCATGAGCTCTTCGCGCTCGTCCTCGGTCAGGCCGCCCCACACGCCGTACGGCTCGCGCACCGCCAATGCGTGCGCCGCGCACTGCGCGCGTACCGGGCACCTCATGCAGACCTCCTTGGCCGAGTTCTCGCGAGCGCTCCGGGCCGCACCGCGCTCACCCTCCGGATGAAAGAAGAGCGAGCTGTCCACCCCGCGACAGGCAGCCAGCAGCTGCCAGTCCCACAGGTCCGCGTTCGGTCCGGGAAGGCGGGAGAAATCTGCCATTACGTGACCCCTTGTAGCCGTTCTGAGCGGATACGGTGCCAACGACCGTACATCTACGATCTAAGGAGATGAAAATATGACTCATTGCGAATCTAGCCTCAGACACCAGCAGATGGGAAGAAAAGGGGTCTAAATGGGGCATGGGTTGTGATGAAACGTTGAGGGTCCGCCCTGCATGTCTGCATCGTGTCCGTGCCCTCACGTAGAGTGCCGAAGATGGCACACAGCCCCGTAACTCTTTCGAGTGACCGTCGTTGAGAGTGCGGAGGCGGTTGAAGCAACAAGTGCTCGGGCAGGCGTCCGAGACGGTCGACCGCACAGGTGACGATTTCGTACCAGCCTGGAGGCTCAAGGTGACGTGCATCAGCTGCGGAGGGCGGCCATGACATCCGTCCTCGTCTGCGACGACTCCCCGCTTGCCCGAGAGGCGCTCCGCCGCGCGGTCGCGACCGTGCCCGGCGTCGAGCGCGTGACGACCGCGGCCAACGGCGAGGAAGTCCTCCGCCGCTGGGGCGCCGACCGCTCGGACCTGATTCTGATGGACGTACGCATGCCCGGTCTGGGCGGCGTCGAGACCGTGCGCCGGCTGCTCTCCGCCGACCCCGGCGCGCGCATCATCATGCTCACCGTCGCCGAGGACCTGGACGGCGTGGCCCTCGCGGTCGCCGCGGGTGCGCGCGGCTATCTGCACAAGGACGCCTCGCGCGCGGAGTTGCGGGCGACCGTCACGCAGGCGCTTGCCGACCCGACCTGGCGGCTCGCCCCGCGTCGGCTGCGGTCCGCCGAGATGGGTGCGGCGCCGACGCTCACCGCGCGTGAGATCCAGGTGCTGGAGGGCATGAGCCACGGGCGCTCCAACGCGGAGATCGGGCGTGAGCTTTTTCTCTCCGAGGACACGGTCAAGACGCATGCCAGGCGGTTGTTCAAGAAGCTCGGCGCGTCGGACCGGGCGCATGCGGTGGCTCTCGGGTTCCGGTGGGGTCTGGTTCGCTGAGAGCCCGGTCGTGCAGGCCGTCGCCTTGGTGCGTGTCGTTTGTGGCTGGTCGCGCCCCCGCGGCGGAGCCACACGGTGTGTCGCCCCGCGCCCCTTTGGGGGCGCGGATGCACACCCGGTCAAGTGGCGCTGACGGTGCCCGCTGCTCGTTTCGGCGCGGATGCCGCATCCTTGAGATGTGGAGTCTCTCGGGGACGAGTCGGTCGAGCGGAAGGGGAGGGCGCAAGGGATGAGTTCCGGCGCACCTGCTCATAACGCTTCGGTGCACAACATCGGACACGGTGCCACGGGCCGCGCGGCCGCAAGGCACCATGGACCGATGCGCGACGACGAGGCGGCGAGTGCCGCAGGGGCGATCGGTGCACTCGTCCATCGCGCGGTCGACGGAGACGAGCAGGCCACGCATGACCTGCTCGCCCATGTCCACCCCCTGGCGCTGCGCTACTGCCGCACCCGTCTGTCCCGGCTGCCGGGCGACGCCCGGCACTTCGTGGAGGACCTCGCGCAGGAGGTCTGTGTCGCCGTCCTCCTGGCGCTGCCGCGCTACCGGGACACCGGCCGGCCCTTCGAGGCGTTCGTGTTCGCCATCGCCGCGCACAAGGTCGCGGACCTGCAGCGGGCGGCGATGCGGCACCCGGGCTCGACGGCGGTTCCCTCCGACGAGATGCCGGAGCGGCCGGACGACTCGCTCGGCCCGGAGGAGCGCGCCCTGCTCAGCAGCGACGCCGAATGGGCCAAGAAACTCCTGGCCAACCTCCCCGAGAACCAGCGCGAACTGCTCCTGCTGCGCATCGCGGTGGGCCTCACGGCCGAGGAGACGGGCCAGATGTTGGGAATGTCACCCGGAGCGGTCCGGGTGGCCCAGCACCGGGCGCTGAGCCGCCTCAGGGCACTCGCGGAACAGTGACGCCTGCGCCGTAGACGCCTTCCTTGAGCAGGCCGCTCGACAATTCCGTACGAACATACGAAGCCCATGGTCACCCGGAACCGTGGAATTCGAGAGCCGTGCTTCCCGTTAGCATGGACATCCGCACCGATCAAGGCCATTTGGGGAAGGTGTCATGACTGCAAACGTCGACGGAGTGCCCGGTAAATTCGCGACACTCGGGCTGACCTACGACGACGTGCTGCTGCTGCCGGGTGCATCGGAAGTGCTCCCCAACGCGGTCGACACCTCGTCCCGCATCTCCCGCAACGTCCGGGTGAACATCCCGCTGCTCTCGGCGGCGATGGACAAGGTGACCGAGTCCCGCATGGCGATCGCGATGGCCCGCCAGGGCGGCGTCGGTGTGCTGCACCGCAACCTCTCCATCGAGGACCAGGTCAACCAGGTCGACCTCGTGAAGCGCTCCGAGTCCGGCATGGTCACCGACCCGATCACGGTGAACCCGGACGCGACGCTGGCCGATGCCGACGCGCTGTGCGCCAAGTTCCGCATCAGCGGTGTGCCGGTCGTCGACGGCGGCGGCAAGCTGCTCGGCATCGTCACCAACCGCGACATGGCCTTCGAGAGCGACCGCTCCCGCCAGGTGCGCGAGGTCATGACCCCGATGCCGCTGGTCACCGGCAAGGTGGGCATCTCCGGCGTCGAGGCCATGGAGCTGCTGCGCAGGCACAAGATCGAGAAGCTTCCGCTGGTCGACGACGCGGGTGTCCTCAAGGGCCTGATCACGGTCAAGGACTTCGTGAAGGCCGAGCAGTACCCCAAGGCCGCCAAGGACTCCGAGGGCCGGCTGCTGGTCGGTGCCGCCGTCGGTGCCAGCCCCGAGGCGCTGGAGCGCGCCCAGGCGCTCGCCGAGGCCGGTGTGGACTTCCTGGTCGTCGACACCTCGCACGGGCACAACAGCAACGCCCTCAGCTGGATGTCGAAGATCAAGTCGAGCGTGCGCGTCGACGTGATCGGCGGCAACGTCGCCACGCGCGACGGCGCCCAGGCGCTGATCGACGCCGGCGTCGACGGCATCAAGGTCGGTGTGGGCCCGGGCTCGATCTGTACCACCCGAGTGGTCGCCGGCATCGGTGTCCCGCAGGTCACCGCCATCTACGAGGCGTCCCTCGCGGCCCGCCCGGCAGGCATCCCGCTGATCGGTGACGGTGGCCTGCAGTACTCCGGCGACATCGGCAAGGCGCTCGCCGCCGGTGCCGACACGGTGATGCTCGGCAGCCTGCTCGCGGGCTGCGAGGAGTCGCCCGGCGAGCTGCAGTTCATCAACGGCAAGCAGTTCAAGTCGTACCGCGGCATGGGCTCGCTCGGCGCCATGCAGTCCCGGGGCCAGGCAAAGTCGTACTCGAAGGACCGCTACTTCCAGGCCGAGATCGCCTCCGACGACAAGCTTGTGCCCGAGGGCATCGAGGGCCAGGTGCCCTACCGCGGTCCGCTGGCCAACGTCCTGCACCAGCTCGTCGGCGGTCTGCGCCAGACCATGGGCTATGTGGGCGCCGCCAGCATCGATGAGATGGAGACCAAGGGCCGCTTCGTGCGGATCACCTCCGCGGGTCTCAAGGAGAGCCACCCGCACGACATCCAGATGACGGTCGAGGCACCGAACTACAGCAGCAAGTAGTTCTCAGGCTTCCAAAGGGCGGTCCCGGAGCATCCGGGGCCGCCCTTGTCGTACCCGTCGGCGATACTGGAGGCGCTGAAACGCAGAGGGAAAGGCCACAGACGTGACTGAGATCGAGATCGGGCGCGGCAAGCGCGGCCGCCGGGCGTACGCCTTCGACGACATCGCCGTCGTCCCCAGCCGCCGTACGCGGGACCCGAAGGAGGTCTCGATCGCCTGGCAGATCGACGCCTACCGCTTCGAGCTGCCCTTCCTGGCCGCCCCCATGGACTCGGTCGTCTCTCCGGCCACCGCGATCCGCATCGGCGAGCTCGGCGGCCTGGGCGTGCTGAACCTCGAGGGCCTGTGGACGCGGCACGAGGACCCGCAGCCGCTGCTCGACGAAATTGTCGAGCTCGACGCGGAGACCGCGACCCGCCGGCTGCAGGAGATCTACGCCGCCCCCATCAAGGAGGAGCTGATCGGCGCGCGCCTGAAGGAGGTGCGCGACTCCGGCGTGGTCACGGCGGCCGCGCTCTCCCCGCAGCGCACGGCGCAGTTCTCCAAGGCGGTCGTGGACGCGGGCGTGGACATCTTCGTCATCCGCGGTACGACGGTCTCCGCGGAGCACGTCTCCGGCTCGCACGAGCCGCTGAACCTGAAGCAGTTCATCTACGAGCTCGACGTCCCGGTGATCGTCGGCGGCTGCGCCACGTACACCGCGGCCCTGCACCTGATGCGCACGGGCGCGGCGGGCGTCCTGGTCGGCTTCGGCGGCGGCGCGGCGCACACCACGCGCAACGTGCTGGGCATCCAGGTGCCGATGGCCACGGCGGTCGCGGACGTGGCGGCCGCCCGCCGCGACTACATGGACGAGTCCGGCGGCCGGTACGTGCACGTGATCGCCGACGGCGGCGTCGGCTGGTCCGGCGACCTCCCGAAGGCGATCGCCTGCGGCGCCGACTCGGTGATGATGGGCTCCCCGCTCGCGCGCGCGACGGACGCGCCGGGCAAGGGCCACCACTGGGGCATGGAGGCCGTCAACGAGGAGCTGCCGCGCGGCAAGAAGGTCGACCTCGGCACGGTCGGCACGATCGAGGAGGTGCTGACCGGCCCGTCGCATACTCCCGACGGCTCCATGAACTTCTTCGGGGCGCTGCGTCGGGCCATGGCCACGACCGGCTACAGCGAGCTGAAGGAGTTCCAGCGGGTCGAGGTCACGGTGGCGGACTCGCAGCACAAGCGGTAGGTCGTACGGCGTGATGGGGGCCGGTCACCTGATGGGGTGACCGGCCCTTTCGTGTGCCCTGGTGCCTACTCGGGGCGCGCGGCGTGGTGCGGGGGCGCGCGGTTGTGTTCGGGGCGGATACGGGCTGGTCAGCCGGGCCGAGAGCGATAACGTCCGTGTCGGCGCCCCAGGTTGCTGGAGCGCCCCCTTCCAAGGAGTCACCGCAGGCCCACTCGCTGGGATCGGATCCGTCTTCGGATGGTGAAGTGCCGGAGGAGGTGGATCTTGCGGATTTTCGGACGGTGAGCGGCCGCCCCCCGAGCAACTAGGGGCGGACACTCCGTGAACCATCCAGGAGCCTGCCGCAGTGCCACCTGCGGTGGGCTCCACCTTGTTGGCGTGATGGTGAGCGGCTGCCCCCACGACAACTAGGGGCGGACACTCCGTGATCCATCCACGAGCCTGCCGCAGTACCCGCTGCGGCCGACCCCACCTGTCTCCGTAAGGTACCCGCGCCGCGCCTGCCACCAGCCCCCGGAGCCCGTCCACCCGCGCGCCCCCCTTCACAACCGATGGGCCGCCCCCGTAGGCGCAGCTCCCCGCGTGTCCAGCAGCAGCTGTGCCTTCACCGACAGGCCCTGGAGGTCGTACGTGCGGTGGTGCTGGAGCAGGATCGTCAGGTCGGCGTCGGCCGCGGCCTCGTAGAGGGAGTCCGCGCGGGGGACGGGGCGGTCCAGGACGTTCCAGGACGGGACGTGCGGGTCGTGGTAGCTGACGGAGGCGCCGAGTTCCATGAGGCGGACGGCGATCTCCCGGGCGGGGGTGCCGTGTTGGTCGGCGAGGTCGGGCTTGTACGTGACGCCGAGGAGCAGCACGCGCGCGCCGCGCGCCGATTTGCCGTGCTCGTTGAGGAGCGCCGCGGCGCGCTGGACGACGTAACGGGGCATCTGGCTGTTGACCTGCTGGGCCAGTTCGACCATCCGCAGGGTGCGGCCGGCGGCGCGGGTCAGGTCCTGGGGGACGGTGTGGCCGCCGACTCCGGGGCCCGGGCGGAAGGCCTGGAAGCCGAACGGCTTGGTCTCGGCGCAGCGGATGACGTCCCAGAGGTCGACGCCCAGGTCGTGGCAGAGGACCGCCATCTCGTTGACGAGCGCGATGTTGACGTGCCGGAAGTTGGTCTCCAGGAGCTCCACGGTCTCCGCCTCGCGCGGGCCACGCGCGCGTACCACCTTGTCCGTGAGGCGGCCGTAGAACGCGGCGGCGGACTCGGTGCAGGCGGGGGTGAGACCGCCGATCACCCTCGGGGTGTTGGCCGGGGTGAAGGCGCGGTTTCCGGGGTCCACTCGGCTGGGGGAGTAGGCGAGGTGGAAGTCGCGGCCCGCGCGCAGCCCGGAGCCCTTCTCGAGGAGGGGACGGAGGAACTCCTCGGTCGTGCCCGGGGGCACGGGCGACTCCAGGATGACGGTGGTGTGCGGGCGCATGTGCGCGGCCAGGGCGCGCCCGGCCGCCTCCACCTGGCCGAGGTCGAGCGCGGCGTCCGCGCCGCGTGGGGTCGGCGCGCAGATGACCGCGGTGCGCACGCGGCCGAGCTCGCCCGGGCTGGTGGCGTGCCGGAAGCCCCCCGAGAGCATCCGGCGCAGTTCGGCGGGGCTGAGGGAGCCCGTCTCGGGCCCGGTGCGGTAGCCGAGCGTGGGAATGCCGGCGGTGACGGCTGCCTGCGCCAGGGGCAGGCCGAACGGGCCGAGTCCGATGACGGCGAGATCTGCGGGCATGGCGTGGGCCGTCCTTCTCAGTAACCGAAGCGGGACACATGCGCAAGCCCTGTGGACAGGACGGGCGAGGCGCAATGTCAGACTAGGAGTAAATATGCCGATTTGCGGGATTGCTCGTACGTGTTTTCCGGAGGTCACGGGAATGTTGTCCACAGGCTGGGGGTGAGTGGTGGCTGAAGTCGGGCAAGCCGGTCAGAATTTGGGCAGGGGAGGGAGAGGAACCGGGCTTCGCCCGACGGGTGCGGCCGGCGCTACCGACAGCAGGAGGCAGCGGTGAGGACAGCGACACTGGGGCCGGCGCAGCGAGCCGAGTCACTGGCGGGAATGGCCGAGCGAGAGCTGGACGTGCTGGTCGTGGGCGGCGGTGTGGTCGGCGCGGGCACCGCACTGGACGCCGTGACGCGCGGCCTGTCCACGGGCCTGGTCGAGGCGCGTGACTGGGCGTCGGGCACCTCCAGCAGGTCCAGCAAGCTGATCCACGGCGGACTGCGCTATCTGGAGATGCTCGACTTCGCACTCGTACGAGAAGCGCTCAAGGAGCGCGGCCTGCTGCTGGAGCGGCTCGCCCCGCACCTGGTGAAGCCGGTGCCGTTTCTGTATCCGCTGCAGCACCAGGGCTGGGAGCGCCTGTACGCCGGTTCGGGCGTCGCGCTCTACGACGCCATGTCCATGGCCCGCGGACACGGCCGGGGTCTGCCGATGCACCGGCACCTGACCCGCCGGCACGCCCTGCGCGTGGCACCCGCCCTGAAGAAGAACGCGCTGGTCGGAGCCCTGCAGTACTACGACGCCCAGATGGACGACGCCCGCTATGTGGCCACCTTGGTGCGCACGGCGGCGTCCTACGGCGCGAAGGTCGCCAACCGCGCGCGCGTGACGAGCTTTCTGCGGGAGGGCGAACGGGTTGTCGGTGCGCGCGTGCAGGACGTCGAGGCGGGCGGCGAGTACGAGATCCGCGCCAAGCAGATCGTGAACGCGACGGGCGTGTGGACCGACGACACCCAGGCCATGGTCGGAGAGCGCGGGCAGTTCCACGTCCGGGCGTCCAAGGGCATCCACCTGGTCGTACCGAAGGACCGCATCAACTCCTCGTCCGGGCTGATCCTGCGCACCGAGAAGTCCGTGCTGTTCGTCATCCCGTGGGGACGGCACTGGATCATCGGCACGACGGACACCGACTGGGACCTCGACAAGGCGCACCCGGCCGCCTCCAGCGCGGACATCGACTACCTCATAGAGCATGTGAACTCGGTGCTCGCGGTGCCGCTGACGCGGGACGACGTGCAGGGCGTGTACGCGGGGCTGCGCCCGCTGCTGGCCGGCGAGTCGGACGCCACCAGCAAGCTGTCGCGCGAACACACGGTCGCGCATCCCGCGCCCGGGCTGGTCGTGGTGGCGGGCGGCAAGTACACGACGTACCGGGTGATGGCCAAGGACGCGGTCGACGAGGCGGTGCACGGGCTCGACATGCGGGTCGCCGAGTGCGTGACGGAGGACGTGCCGCTGCTGGGGGCCGAGGGCTACCACGCGCTGTGGAACGCGCGGGCGCGGACGGCCGCGCGCACCGGCCTCCATGTGGTGCGCGTGGAGCACCTGTTGAACCGGTACGGGTCGATGGCGGAGGAGGTCCTCGACCTCGTCGCCGCCGATGCGTCGCTCGGCGAGCCCCTGCAGGCCGCCGACGACTATCTGCGCGCCGAGATCGTCTACGCCGCCTCGCACGAGGGCGCCCGGCACCTGGACGACGTGCTGACCCGGCGCACCCGCATCTCCATCGAGACCTTCGACCGGGGGACGCGGAGCGCCCGGGAGGCCGCCGAGCTGATGGCGCCGGTGCTGGGCTGGGACAAGGACCAGATCGAGCGCGAGGTCGAGCACTACGAGAAGCGGGTGGAGGCCGAGCGGGAGTCGCAGCGGCAGCCGGACGATCTGACGGCGGATGCGGCACGGCTGGGGGCGCCGGACATCGTGCCGCTCTGAGCCGGGGCCGATCGTCGCACTGCGCCTGTGCTCCGTGTGCGGCTCGACATCACCCGAACGAGTGTCGTGAACCGGGATCTTCGTTCGGAACCGGGTCGTTCTACGGGGTGCGGGGGCAGAACTCGGCGGCGAGCAGCCGTGGTTCGAGGCCGGGGTCTGCGATCGCGTCCGTGTTCACGCGGAAGGTGAGGACACGCCGGCCGTCGACGGTGGCTGCGGTGCGCACGTAACTGCCGGTGATGCGCCCGTTGTGCCCCCACACCGTGATGCCGCACGGCAGCTTCACGGGAAACAGGCCCATGCCGTACGAGCCGTGTGCGGTACGGGTGTCGCGCATCTCGCGCAGCCGGCGCGGGGGCAGCAGTTCGCCGCCGAGCAGGGCCGCGTAGAAGCGGTCCAGGTCGGCGAGCGTGGTCACCAGCTCGCCCGCAGCTCCGGCCACCCGCGGGTCGAGTTCGGTGACATCGGTCCCGGCGGCCGTGTAGGCGCGGCCGTGCGGGAAGGGCAGGGAGGTGCGGGATCCGGGGAAGGAGGTGCCCGTCAGACCCAGCGGAGCGATGATGCGGCGCTCGGCCTCGGTGGCGTACGAGTGGCCGGTGACCTGCCGGACGACCATGCCGAGCAGGACGTAGTTGGTGTTCGAGTAGCGGAAGCGGCCGCGGTCGGCCGGGGGGTGGGTGAGCGCGATGCGTACGGCCTGATCGGGGGTCAGGGGGACGATGCCCCCGGTGTCCCGGGTGAAGTCGTACAGGCCGCTGGTGTGGGTGAGCAGGGAACGCAGGGTCAGCGCGCGACCGTCGTTGCCCGCTCCGTGCACCAGGCCCGGCAGGTGCTGCTCCACCGTGTCGGACAGGGACAGCCGGTGTTCCGCCGCGAGTTGCAGGACGACCGTCGCGATGAAGGTCTTCGTGATGCTGCCGGCGCGGAAGTGGTCGTCGCGGGCGATTCCCCGGCCGGCCTGGGCGTAGCGGGTGCCGGACTCCTCGCGGGCCAGGAGGGCCGCGGCAGGGGCTCCGCCCCTGGTGACCAGCAGCGGGAGGACCGTGTCCGTGGCCGGTACGGCGGGCGCCGAGGAGGCAGTCGGGGCGAGACCGAGGAGGGCCAGGGACACAGGTACGGCGAGTAGCGTCCGAAGCGGCGTCATCGCGGGGGTCCTCCCTTGTCGGGGCCCATCATGCAGGGCGGCGGAACGTGCGCTTCAGCGGGGCCCCGGGTGCACAGGGCCCCGGTGGGGCCTCACGGGCACCCTGGGCGTCGGGCACTTGTCGGGTGAGGGACAATGGAGGCTCTGTCAGGGCGGGTTGCATGAGGGGACGCATGTCGGAGGCGGAGCGGGCGGGGACATCTCGTCAGGACACTCGTCAGGACAAGAGCGAGCGTCTTCTCGCCGGGCGGTACCGGCTGGGAGGAGTGCTCGGCCGCGGTGGCATGGGCACGGTGTGGCGGGCCGAGGACGAGACCCTCGGCCGGACGGTCGCCGTCAAGGAGCTGCGGTTCCCGTCGAACATCGACGAGGACGAGAAGCGCCGGCTGATCACACGGACACTGCGCGAGGCCAAGGCGATCGCGCGGATCCGCAACAACAGCGCGGTGACGGTCTTCGACGTGGTCGAGGAGGACGACCGGCCGTGGATCGTGATGGAGCTCGTCGAGGGCAAGTCGCTCGCCGAGGTCATCCGGGAGGACGGCCTGCTGGAGCCGAAGCGCGCGGCCGAGGTCGGGCTCGCGATCCTCGACGTGCTGCGGTCGGCGCACCGCGAAGGCATCCTGCACCGTGACGTGAAGCCGTCGAACGTGCTGCTGGAGGGCGAAACCGACCGGGTTGTGCTCACCGACTTCGGCATCGCCCAGGTCGAGGGCGACCCGTCCATCACCTCGACCGGCATGCTCGTCGGCGCGCCCTCCTACATCTCCCCGGAGCGGGCCCGCGGGCACAAGCCCGGGCCCGCGGCCGACCTCTGGTCGCTCGGCGGACTGCTGTACGCGGCGGTCGAGGGCGTGCCGCCGTACGACAAGGGCTCCGCGATCGCGACGCTGACCGCCGTGATGACCGAGCCGATGGAGGAGCCGAAGAACGCGGGGCCGCTGAAGGACGTCATCTACGGGCTGCTGACCAAGGATCCCGCCAAGCGGCTCGACGACGCGGGTGCGCGGGCGATGCTCAACCGTGTGATCCACGCGCCCGAGCCGAAGGAGGCCGAGCCGGAGCCGCCGGCGGACGCGACCAGGGTCGTGCCGATTCCGGTGCAGCCCGACGTGCCCGCGGGCAAGGGGAGTTCGGGGGGCTCCGGCGGAAAGCGGGGCGAGGAGGCGGCGGAGAAGCTGCGCGGGGCGCTGCGTTCCGTGCGGAAGGCCGCCGTGGCTGCGGGGGCGGCGGCCGGTTCGGCGGCTGGCGCTCGGAGCAAGTCGGGGAGTGGTACGGCGGGTTCGGGCTCCGGTGGTGCCGGGGCCGGTGGTACTGCGTCCACCGGAGCGGCTGCCGAGGGCGGGGCTTCGGGGGCTGCCCGTGCGGCCGGTTCTTCGGCTCCGGCCGCTTCGACCACACCGAAGGATTCCAGCCCGCCGACGAAGCCGATGCCGCCCGTGCCTCCGGCGCCTTCCGCACCGTCTTCTGCGCCGACGATTCCCTCGCAGTCCGCGGGGGCGCCGGCGGCTGCCGGCTCCTCGGGAGCCGCGCCTTCCTCGGCCTCTTCGGCGTCCTCGAGTGGAGCGGCCGCCGGGAGCCGGGAGCGAGGGGCGCAGGGGGCGAACCAGCAGGCCGGGGGGCGGAGTTCGGGGTGGCCCGTGATGACTCCGCCGGATCTGCCGCCGCGGCCCGTGCCCAGGGCTCCGCTCACCGACGTGGTGCCGAAGCGGACGCTGGTGATCATCGCGGTGGTCGTGGTGCTCGCCGTGCTCGGGACCGTGCTGGCGCTCACGCTCGGCGGGGACGACGGCAAGAACACCAACGGTGCCAAGGGCAGTGGCGGCAAGGCCTCCGCGAGCGCGTCGGCCAGTGCCGACACCAAGGAGGACAAGAGCGGGAGCGGTACGGACGGTTCGAGCCAGTCCGACGCCGGCTCGTCGGCCGGGAGCACGCCCAGCAACGGCCCGAGCGCGTCCGGCGGAAGCGGTGCGGCGGCGGACGGTTCGTCCGCGGGCGGCAGCGCGGTGAAGACGTACAACGGGAGCCAGGGGTACTCGATCGGGCTGCCCAAGGGGTGGAGCTACCAGTCCACGGGTGCGGCGGGGGACCGGTTCACGGGGCCCGACGGGCAGAAGCTGCTCGTCGCCTGGACGTCCACGCCCAAGGGCGACCCGGTGTCCGACTGGGAGAACCAGGAGCGCTACATGACGCGCTCGCAGTACAAGAAGATCCGCATAGAGAAGGTGAGCTACCGCGGTTGGAACACGGCCGACTGGGAGTTCTCCTATGTGGAGGGCGGGACCAAGTACCGGACCATCGACCGCGGGTTCGTCGTCAACGAGCATCTCGGATATGCGCTGATGTACACGGCAAAAGACGCCAATTGGGACAGTGGTCTCCGCGAGAACACCTGGAAGACGCTCGCGAAGACGTTCGAACCGAAGTCGTAAAGTGACCGGTCCTGTGTTTGAGGCGTGAGATCTGGGATCCCTCTTTGCGGGTTGCCTCCGGCACGTATCGTGAAGGCTTGCGGACCGTACGCATCCGGGTATGCGTTCGGAACGGGGCGCAAGACGAACGGAATTGACCAACCGGGCGGCTGGGGGAGGCAACGTGGACGACTATGCGGGACGGGTACTCGCCGACCGCTACCGCCTGCCGTTGCCGCCGTCCGACGAGTACGAACTCACCGAGACCCGGGCCTTCGACACCTACAGCGGGCAGGAAGTCCTCGTCAGGCAGGTGCCGTTGCCGGAGGTCGTCGAGGCGGAGGTGCTCGACGCGGAGGGGCTGCCCGACGGGTTCACGGCGCGTGATCCGCGGGACCGCGGGGCGCGGCGGCCCTCCGGGCGCGGTGGTCCCCGGCGGCCCACCGATCCGGCCGTACGGCGTGCGGTCGAGGCCGCGCAGGCCGCGGCGCGGATACCCGACCATCCGCGGCTGGACCAGGTCTTCGACGTCTTCGCCGAGGGCGGTTCGCTGTGGATCGTCAGCGAGTTGGTGGCGGCCCGGCCCTTGGCCGCGCTGCTCGCCGAGAAGCCGCTGACGCCGTACCGGGCGGCCGAGGTCGCCTCCGACGTCCTCATGGCGCTGCGTGTGCTGCACGCGCACGGCTGGGTGCACCGGAACATCACGGCCCGTACGGTGCTCGTCTGCGACGACGGTCGGGTGATGCTGACCGGGCTCGCCGTCGGGGCGGCGGAGGAGGCGCTGTGCGGTTACGACCCGGTGCCGGCGCCGGACGACGACGGAAGTGCCGGGACTCTCGGGGCCGGAGGCGACGGCGGCGCCGGTGGGACCGGTGGAGGCAACGGCTCTGGCGGTCCGGGCAGTTCGGGCACCTTCGGCGGTCCGGGTGCCCAAGGCGGTTTCGGGGCACAGGGCGGGCCGGGGGACGCCGACCCCGAGGCGGCGCGGCGTGCCGCCATCAAGGCTCGGGCAGCCGGCGGGCTGCCGAGCGCCGGGACCGAGACGGCGAACGGAGCGGGGGCGACCGGGGGCTTCGCGCCCAAGGCCCTCGAGAGCGGTGGGGACATCCGGGCCGCGCGGGCCGGGGCGATCGCCGCGTATCGGGCGGGAGCCCGGGCAGCGGCCAGGGTTCAGGAGGCGCAGAACGGTCGTGCGGCACTGCCCGGTGCCCGCCCCGCGCCCGAGGGCGGCCCCGCGGCGGGGCCCGGCGGCCCGGCACAGCCGTACGCAACCGGCGACGTCGTGGAGAGCGCGCCCGGCAGCACTGCGCCTCCGGGCCAGATAGCCGACCCCTACGGCGTGAGCGCCACCTCCTGGCACGGGGCCGCGCCCCGCACCTCGACCGGCGGCGCACCGATGGCCGGGGGCAACGGAGCGGCCCAACTCCCGGGCCACAGCGGGCGTTCGGCGCTGCCGCCCGGGGGCGGTGGCGAGGGCGACGGTGCCTCCTTCGCGTCCGGTGTGTCGGCGCCCGGCCTCGACACGGCGCCTCCGGCGGGGGTTCCGACACAGGCCTCCCACGCTGCCGCCCTGCCCGGTCCCGCCTCCGCCGCAACTCCGCCCAGCCGCTGGGACGACCTGGTGGCCGGCACCCCCGCCGCCCCGCGCGGTCCCGCCACCGCGCTCGCCGCCGAGCGGGCGCGGCAGGCGCGGATGGCCGTCGTGGGCCCGGTGACGGAGCGTTGGGCGCCGGAGCAGGCCGGACCCGTGCACGAGAACTGGCAGTTGGCGCCGCCGATCGGGCCCGCCACCGACCTGTGGGCGCTCGGGGCGCTGCTCTTCAGGGCCGTGCAGGGGCATGCGCCGTATCCGGAGGAGTCGACCGCCGAGCTGGTGCAGATGGTGTGCGCCGAGCCGCCCGCCTTCGCCGAGGAGTGCGGTCCGCTCAGGCCGGTCGTCGAGTCGCTGCTGCGTCAGGACCCCACCGAGCGGCTGGACTTCGAGGAAGTGCGCGGCTGGCTGCGCTCCCTCGTGCGGTCCGCGCCGGAGCCCGATGCCGGTGCGCACGTCGTGGCCGCGCCGCCCGTCGAATCCAGCCGGCTGCCGGTCGTACGGCGGCGGGGCGAGCTGGTGCGCAGGCGGCGCGCGGGGCTGCCCGCGACCACTGCGCACGGGCGGCACAAGCGGGCCAAGGAGCAGACGAAATCCCCGCGTCGGCTCGGCCGGACCCTGCTTGTGCTGATACTGCTCCTGCTGGCCGCCGCGGTCGCGTACGCCGTGATGTTCATGCCGAAGGCCGGCGAGGACGGCGCGGCGGGCAGTGGCCGTACCGGCACCGCGGGGGAGGTGAGCCCCGCCCCCGAGCAGTCGGACCAGGAGGCGAGCAGCGAGCCGCGGCCCGACCAGACCTCGCCCAAGTCCGAGAGCAGTCCGTCGAAGTCGGCCGGGGCGACCGAGACGCAGACCACGGGGCCCGAGGTCGCCAAGGGCTTCACGCTGCGCAAGGACCCCGAGGGCTTCCAGGTCGCCGTGGCCAAGGGCTGGTCCCGCGCGGACAAGAACAGCTGGAACCAGATCGTGTACTCGCACGGCGACTTCGAGCTCATCGTCGTCCCCGGACGGGACGGCGCGGTCACCTACGGCAGCGATCCGATGGCGTACCAGCGGGACACGGAGCACGAGTTGCAGCCGTACCGCAGCTCCAGCTGGGCCACCGCGACCGGGCTTCGCACCGTCACCGTGGGGACGCGGACCATGGCCGAGGGGCAGTTCACCTGGACCGACGACGACGGGCAGGACCTCTATGTGCGCAACCTCGCGATGCTCGTCAACGGGCGGTACCACGTGGTGCAGGTGCGCGGGCCGGAGTCGCAGCGGGACGAGGTGACGAAGCTGTACGAGCAGGCTTCGACTACGTATCAGGTGACCGGCTGATGGACTCGGAGTGACCGACTGATGGACGAAGTGACCGACCGATCCGGCCGGTGAACAGCCCGTGACGGGCCCAGGGGTTGACTCGCGTCACAGCGAAGCGACAACCGTCACAGTGCGGTTTCCTTGGGACCCCCGTGGTTCCCTGGCCGTGGGCCAGTACTTAGTCTGACCCTGTCAAGAGCATTGCGGGGCAACGTGAATCAGATGCAGGGCCAGCTTGTCGCGGGCCGCTACCGGCTCGCCGACTCCATCGGCAGCGGGGGCATGGGCCGGGTGTGGCGTGCGCACGACGAGGTGCTGCACCGTGCCGTCGCGATCAAGGAGTTGACCGCCGCGCTCTACGTCTCCGAGAGCGACCAGGAGCGGCTGCTCGCACGTACACGCGCGGAGGCGCGGGCCGCCGCGCGCATCAACCACTCCGCCGTCGTCACCGTCCATGACGTGCTCGAGCACGACGGCCGGCCGTGGATCGTGATGGAGCTGGTCGAGGGCTACTCGCTGGCGGACGCGGTCAAGGAGCGCGGGCGGGTCGAGCCCGCCGAGGCCGCCCGGATCGGCCTGTGGGTGCTGCGGGCGCTGCGCGCCGCGCACTCCGCCGGTGTCCTGCACCGCGATGTGAAGCCCGGCAACGTGCTCATCGGGCACGACGGGCGCGTGCTCCTCACCGACTTCGGCATCGCCCAGATCGAGGGTGATACGACCATCACCCGCACCGGCGAGGTCGTCGGCTCGGTCGACTACCTGGCCCCCGAGCGCGTCCGCGGCCACGACCCGGGCCCCGCCTCCGACCTGTGGGCGCTCGGCGCCACGCTGTACACGGCGGTGGAGGGCCGCTCGCCGTTCCGGCGCACCTCGCCGCTGTCCACCATGCAGGCGGTCGTCGAGGAGGACGCCGGCGATCCGCAGTACGCGGGCCCCCTCGGACCCGTCCTGACCGCCCTGCTGCACAAGGACCCCGCCGCACGTCCGGGCGCGGCCGAGACCGAACAGCTGCTCGCCGAGGCGGCGGAGGGACGGCGGCCGCACGGGGCACAGGTCTACGTCCCGACGCAGCACACCGGGTCCCGCTACGAGACGACGACCGGCACGGGCCCGCACACCGGCCCCCAGACGGGGCCGCAGACCGGCTCCGCGACGCCGTACCCGCCGGTGACCGGACCGACCGCGTACGGCCCGAACGGGATGGGTCCGGGGCACCCGACCACCATCGGCGCCCCTCCCGCTCCCGCGCCGAAGCGCCGCCGACTGCGCGCCTTCGTGCTCGCGGTCGCGCTCGCCGCGATCGTCGCCGGCGGCACGGCCTATGTGCTGCAGAACGAGGGCCGGCCGAGTGGCTCGGCGGGTCCCTCCGCCTCGCAGAGCCCGTCGCCGACGAGCTCGCCCACGCAGGGCGTCGACGGAACCGCTCCCGCCAACTGGAAACAGTACGACGACCAGTGGGGCTTCAGCATCGACCTGCCCAAGGGCTGGAAGCGGAAGGAAGTCGCCGGCACCGGCGTCGACCCCGACCTCAGACAGGTCGACTACACGCCCGATGGCGGTAAGCACTTCGTTCGCATTGCCATCGACACCTCACCCGACTTCAAGGACGCGTACTCGCACCAGCTGGACCTGGAGCAGCAGCTCCAACGGCTGGTCGACTACAAGCGGGTGCGCATGGAGCAGAACAACTACCGCGACCGCGCCGGCTCCCTGTGGGAGTACACCTGGACCGCGCAGGCGAAGGACACGCCCTTCCCCGGGCCGCGCCGCGCCATCGAGGAGACGTACATGGCCCGCGACGGGTCCGAGTACGCCATCTACATGTCCTCGCCGGCGGCGGACTGGGCGAGGACGAGCAAGCAGTTCAAGTCGGTGCTGCAGGGCTGGCAGGAGAAGACTGCCCAGTGACGTCCTGACGGGGTTGGCCGGTCGCCGCCCCGGAGCCGGTCCGTCCGGTGCGGCATGATGGGGCGCATGGGGACCGAGGGGGAGAACGTCCGCGTCATCGCGGGCCGGTACCGGCTGGAGTCCAGGCTCGGGCGCGGTGGCATGGGCGTGGTGTGGCGGGCGACCGACGAGCTGCTCGGCCGGCAGGTGGCGGTCAAGGAGATCCCCCTCGACATCGACGACGCGCTCTCCGTGGACGAGGCCCGGCGCCAGCGCGACCGCACCCTGCGCGAGGCCCGGGCGGTGGCCCAGCTGCGCCACCCGCACATCATCGTCGTCCATGACGTCGTCGAGCACGACGAACGCCCGTACATCGTCATGGAGTTGATCGACGGCGGCTCCCTCGCCGACCGGATCTCCGCGCGCGGGCCGGTCGACGCGGCCGAGGCCGCCCGTATCGGCATCGCCCTGCTCAGCGCGCTGCGCACGGCGCACGAGGCCGGGGTCCTGCACCGCGACATCAAACCGGCCAACGTCCTGCTGGAGTCCGGCTCGGACCGGGTCGTCCTCACCGACTTCGGCATCGCCCAGGTCGCAGGCGCCACGACGCTCACGGAGACCGGCTCCTTCGTCGGCTCGCCCGAGTACACCGCGCCGGAGCGGATGTCGGGGGCCAGGACCGGGCCCGAGTCCGACCTGTGGTCGCTGGGCGCGCTGCTGTGCACGGCGCTGAGCGGTGAATCGCCGTTCCGGCGCGACTCGTTGGGCGGCATCCTGCACGCCGTCGTCTTCGACGAGATCCGCCCGCCCGTGCAGGCCGGGCCGATCCTTCCCGTCGTACGAGGGCTGTTGGAGCGGGATCCGGACCGGCGGCTGGACGCGGCCGAGGCGGAGCGGATGCTGCGCGCCTTCCGCGACACCGGCCGCTCCCCGCAGCTGCCGCCCGGCTACACGCCGACCCAGCGGGACGTGCCCAGGCCGCCCGCGCCCACACCGCCGGCGCCCACCGTCGAGACCCGGCGCTCCACCCGGGGCGTGCTGGTGGCGGCGCTGCTCGTCGCCGCGATGGCCGGGGCGGGCGTGTCGGCGGCCGCCCTGCTCATGAACCGGGACGGCGCGGACGGGGGCCGTACGCCCACGAGTTCGGCACCGGAGACCTCGGTGAGCGCCTCGGCGTCGTCCGGCACGCCGAGTGCGTCGAGCACGCCCAGTGCGTCGGACACGGCCTCCTCCGCCACCGCGACCCACCCGTCCGCGCCCTCCGGCTACCGCGTCGCCGACGACCCGGCCGGCTTCTCCCTCGCCGTACCGGAGGGCTTCACCCGCAAACCGCAGGGGGAGCGCGTCTTCTACATGTCGTCGGGAGAGACGTTCCGCCTCGGCATCAAGGTCACCGAGCCCGAAGCGGGCGGCCCGCTCGCGGTGATGCGGCGCGCGGCCGCCAAGGGACCCGACAGCAACCCCGGTTACCACGACGGCAAGGTCACCGCGACCACCCGGCACGGACATGACGCGGCCCTCTGGGAGTTCACCTGGAACGGCTTCAGCACGGCGGAGGGCCCGCGTCACACGTACGACCTCTGCTGGGAGGAGGGCGGGCAGATGTACGACGTGTGGGTGTCGGCGCCGGTCGGGAAGGTGCGGGAGGCGAAGGAGTACTTCGACGTCGCGGTCGACACGTTCGCACGTACATAAAGCGGAAATAAGCGGCAGGCCGGGTCACGGGTCTGTGACCGGTGTGCCTTCCGTGTGGAAGCGGAGGCGCGTGGCGCGATATGGATGGACGCATGAGCAACAACGGGGGCACCGGCCACGAGTCCGACGAGACGACGAGTTTTGTTCTGCAACCGCCGAATCAGTCGAACCCGTATGCCGCGCCCACCCAGGTCGTCCCGCCGCAGTCCCAACCCGCGCAGGTGCCGCAGGACCCTGGCACCGGGCGCCTCATCGCGGGCCGTTACCGGCTGCTCGCCAAGCTCGGGCACGGCGGTATGGGCACGGTGTGGCGGGCCAAGGACGAGACGGTGGACCGTGAGGTCGCCGTCAAGGAGCCCCGCGTCCCGGAGCATCTTCCCGAACGCGAACGCGCCAACGCCTTCGAGCGGATGCGCCGCGAGGCACGCGCCGCGGCCCGTCTCGACCATCCGGCGGTGGTCAACGTCCACGACGTGGCCGTGGTCGACGGCCAGCCGTGGATCGTCATGGAGCTGGTGCAGGGCCGTTCGCTGGGCAGCGCGTTGCAGGAGGGCACGCTGGGCGCGCGCGAGGCGGCGCGTGTCGGCCTGGACGTGCTCGGCGCGCTGGAGGCGGCGCACGCGGCGGGCATCCTGCACCGCGACGTCAAGCCCGACAACGTGCTGCTCGGCCGCCACGACCGCGTCGTGCTCACCGACTTCGGTATCGCGCAGATCGAGGGCGAGACCAACCTGACGGACACCGGCGGCTTCGTCGGCTCGCCCGAATACATCGCCCCGGAAAGGGTGTTGGGCCAGCGCCCCGGCCCGGCGTCCGACCTGTGGTCCCTGGGTGTGGTGCTGTACGCGGCCACGGAGGGAGTCTCGCCGTTCCGTCGCAGCAACACGCCGGCCACGCTGCAGTCGGTCCTCAACGCCACGCCGGCGCCGCCCGCTTCGGCGTCCGGACCGCTGGCCCAGGTGATCACGGGCCTGCTGCAGAAGGATCCGGCCAGACGCCCGACCGCCGCCCAGGTCCGTGCGCTGCTCGAGGAGACCGCGAACCCGCCGGCTCCGGCGCCCACGCAGGCCGTGCAGATCGTCGCGGGCCGCGGTGTCCGCCTTGGCCGCAAGGCGTGGTTCGGGATCGGCGCGGGAGTCGTCGCGGCGGCGTTGGCGGCGTTCCTGGTGATCGCGGATCCGTTCGCGGGGCCGCTGCCTGACGGTTGGAAGAAGTACGACCTCGGCACGAAGGTCGGCTCCAGCGTCGGACTGCCCACCACCTTCGTGAAGGCGAAGCCGGACAGCGACTCGGACGGCACCATCGTGAGGTACGCCGACCCGAGCGGAACGGTCTGGGTGACCGTGGACCGGGACATCAAGGCCGACGACAAGAACAACGAGATCCCCGAGTCGGCGCCGGCCAGGGCCTTCGCCGAGTGGGCGACGCTCAAGGACGGGGAGTATTCCTGGGGTCTCGCCGACGATCCCGCCCCCAAGGGCGAGCCGAAGGAGACCACGTACAAGGACCACAAGGCCGCCGAGAACACGATCGTCTACACGTCCGAGGACACCCCGCAGCTGCGCGAGGCGCAGGTTCTCTACTACCGCGCGGGCAACGGCGACATGTACCGGCTGTGGATCGACTACCCGGGCAAGGGCAGCTACTTCACCGCGGAGGGCAGGAAGATCGCCAGTACGGTCCTGGCGAACTGGGACGTCCACAACCTCTAACCGGCCCGGTACCGCCCCGGCGTGACCCCGAACTCCCGGCTGAACGCATGCGACAGGGCGTACGGCGTCCCGTACCCCGTCTCCCGTGCCACCGCCGCCAGCGGTGCGTCCGTCTCCCGCAGCCGGGTCGCCGCCAGGGTCAGCCGCCACCACGTCAGGTAGGCCATCGGCGGCCGTCCGACCAGGGCGGTGAACCGCCGGGCCAGGGTGGCCCGGGACACGCCCGCCTCCGCGGCCAGGCGGTCGTTGGTCCAGGCGGCCGCCGGGTCGGAGTGCAGGGCGCGCAGGGCGGACGTGGTCACCGGGTCGCTGAGCACGGAGGGCCAGGCCCCGGCGCTCGCCTCGTCCATCCACGCCCGGACCATGTAGATCAGCAGCAGGTCGAGCAGGCTCGGCAGGGCCAGGCACGACCCCGGGCGCCGCTCGTCGAGTTCGCGCGCCAACAGGTCCACGGCGGCGCGGAGTTCAGGATGCGAGCCGACCCGGTTCGGCAGATGGACGACCTGCGGCAGCTCCTTCAGCAGCGGGTGCACACGGCTGCGGTCGAGCCGGTACTTGCCGCACAGCAGCTCCACCTCGCGCCCGCCCGGCGCCCCCGCCGGCCGCCGCATCTCCTCGAACGGAACCGCACGCGCCGTATCGCTCGGAGCGTCCGCCAGCACATGACCGGCCCCGTGCGGCAGCAGTACGACGTCCCCCGCGCCCAGCGTCACCGGCTCACCGCCCCCGTCGGGCTGCAGCCAGCAGCCGCCCGCGAGGACGACATGGAACCCGGCGCCCTCGTACGGCGCGAGCCGCGTGCACCAGCTGCCGCCGACCCGCAGCCGGTTCGAGGAGGGCTGTCCGATGCGTACGGCGGAGATCGCGTCGCTCACCACGTCCATGACGGCAGCCTACTCCGCGACGCGATCGGGGGTGAGACGCTTACGTATCCGATCGAGCAGATCAGGCATTGGAATGCTCAGCTGCTGCTCCTACCGTCTTTGGCATGGCTGATGAGAACACGCAGAGTTTCGTGATCGGGGACGTCGAGGTCGTCCGGGTCGTCGAGTGGCAGGCGCCGTACGCGCCCGCCCGGGACCTCGTTCCGGGCGTCGGCCCCGAGGTGTGGCAGGGCAACCGGGAGCTGCTGGCCCCCGACCACTGGGAGCCCGACAGCGACCGGGCCGTGGTCGCGCTGCAGACGTGGGTCGTGCGCAGTGGGGGACGCACCGTGCTCGTCGACACCGGGGTCGGCAACGGCCGCGAGCGACCGGGCAACCCCCTCTTCCACCAGCGGGAGGGCGACTTCCCGGACCGACTGGCGCGGACGGGCGTGCGGCTCGAGGACGTCGACGTCGTCGTCAACACGCACATCCACGGCGACCACGTCGGCTGGAACACCCGGGACGCGGACGGGAGTTGGGTGCCCATGTTCGCCGACGCCACCTACCTCCTCCCGGCCGCCGACGACCGCCACTTCGGCCCCGACGGCGGCTACGGCGGCGGAGTGCGCCCGGACGACCGACTGACGTACGAGGACAGCATCGCGCCCGTGCACAAGGCCGGACAGGCCGTGCTGTGGGACGGCGAGTACCGCATCGACGACCACCTGACCCTGGAGTCCGCCCCCGGTCACACGCCCGGCTCGTCCGTCCTGCGCGTCGCCTCCCGCGGTGAACAGGCCGTATTCGTCGGCGACTTGCTGCACAGCCCGGTCCAGATCCTGCACCCCGAGTGCAGCAGCTGCTTCTGCCTGGACCCGCGGCAGGCGGTGGTCAGTCGACGCCGGATTCTGGAACGGGCCGCCGATCAGGGCGAGTTGGTGATCCCCGCGCACTTCGGAGGTTCGGGGGTGGTGGAGGTACGGCGGCAGGGCGCGTCCTTCGACCTCGCCAACTGGACGCCGTAGGCCCTCGTCGACAAGGCCGCGTCCCGCAGGGTACTGATGGGGCATGAGTGCAGGCGGCGAACATACGCGCGACGGTCGGCTGGTCGGCGGGCGCTACCGGCTGGCCGAGCGCGTCGGCTCCGGCGGGATGGGCACCGTCTGGCGGGCGTACGACGAACTCGTGCAGCGCGACGTCGCCGTCAAGCAGCCTCGGCTGCCGGGCGATCCGGAGGACGAGGCCCACCGGCGGGCCGCCGGCCGCCTCTACCGCGAGGCCCGCGCCGCCGCCCGCGTCGACCACCCGGCCGCCGTCTCCATCCATGACGTGGTCGTGGAGGAGGACGGACTCCCCTGGATCGTCATGGAGTTGATCCGCGGCGAGTCCCTCCACCAGGTCCTCGAACGCGGCCCGGTCGACGCCCCCGAAGTCGCCCGTATCGGCCTCGCCGTCCTCGGCGCCCTGCGCGCCGCGCACGCGGTCGGGATCGTCCACCGCGACGTGAAACCCGCCAACGTGCTGCTCGGCCCGCACGGCCGCGTCGTCCTCACCGACTTCGGCATCGCCCACGTCCAGGGCGAGGAATCCCTCACCGTGAGCGGGGAGTTCGTCGGCTCGCTGGAGTTCGTGGCCCCGGAACGGATGTCGGGCCCGGGCGCCGGACCCGCCTCCGACCTCTGGTCCCTGGGCGTGCTCCTCTACGCCGCCGTGGAAGGGGAATCCCCGTTCCGGCGTACGACGCTGGAGTCCACGCTCGCCGCGGTCATCGCCGCCGAACCGCCCGAGCCGAAACAGGCCGGTCCGCTGGGCCCGCTGATCGCCCGTCTGCTGGTGAAGGATCCCGAGCGGCGGCCGGCGGCGGAGGAGACCGCCGCGGCGCTGGAGGCGGTGGCGGAGGGCCGGCCCGTACCGGAGGGCGGTCCGGACGGGAAGGAGACGGAGGCTCAGGACACCTCGGGTCTGCGGGAGTTCGCGGAGGACGTGGGCACCGTACGACTGGCGGCCGAGCCCGTGCCGGACCCACCGGCCGCCGAAAAACCGGAACCCGAACCCGCCGCGGATCCTGTACGGCCCCGCGCACGCCCGCTCCTGCGCCACCCCGCCCCCCTCGCCCTGCTCGGCGCTCTCCTCGTCGGCGGCGGCTGGCTCGGCGCGTCCCACTTCGGCGACTCCGGCGACAGCGCGGTCACCGGGCACACCGCCACCTACAGCTCGGCCCCCGCGACCGCCGCCTGGACTTCGCACCCCGAGAAGGCGATGAAGGCGGTGCTCTACCTGCCCCGTCCGTACACGCGCTCCGCGGGCGAAGGCCCCGGCGACGGCCGCCCGCGCTTCGCCGTGTACACCTCCGGCGACCTCCAGGTCCGGCTCGGCCAGTGGGACGTGGCACCCGGCTCACCCCTGGAGGAGGCGAAGCGGACCGCGGCAACCCTGGGGGAGCTGGGCCGCTCCGAGAGCCAGTACACCGACACCACCTTCCGCGGCGATCCCGCAGTCCAGGCCGACACCACCTACGAGCGGGACGGCACGCCGACACGGGTCATGCAGCTCATCGTCCGCACCGACGACAACCGCATGTACGAACTGCGCGTCGACATGCCCAAGGGCACGGCGGACGAGAAGAAGGGCACGGCGCTCTTCAAGGGCGCGCGTGACCGCCTCGTGATCGGAAAAAGCCGAACCACCTCCGGCCGTACCCGCACAACCCCCTGATCAGCGCAAACCTTGCCAGTGTCCACTGGCGCCGTGTGAGCACCCGGTGAAGCCGCGTTACCGACGGGTACCCAAAGCCTCCGTCGCGTCATACCCTGCGCCTCATGACGGAAGCGCATGCCCAGGCCAAGACCGGCACGAACCCCCTCGCCCCCGCCCCCGAGGGCGTCCGCACCGCCGCCGACGTGGTCACGCCAGAGCTGGTCGCCCAGCTCACCAAGGGCGTGGTCGGCTCCGGGCGTACCGCCAACCACACGCCGTTCACCGGCGAGAAGCTGGCCGACCTGCCGGAGTCCACGCCCGAGGACGTGGCCAAGGCCTACGAGGCGGCCCGCGCGGCACAGGCCGTGTGGGCGCAGACGCCGGTCCGGCAGCGCGCGGCGGTCCTGCTGCGCTTCCACGACCTGGTGCTGGCCCGCCAGGCGGAGGTCCTCGACCTGATCCAGCTGGAGACCGGCAAGGCCCGCCTGCACGCCCACGAGGAGGTCCAGGCCGTCGCGGTCGCGGCCCGCCACTACGGCCGCCGCGCCGCCGCCTACCTGAAGCCGAAGCGCCACGCGGGCGCCATGCCGACGCTGACGAAGGTCACCGAACTCCGCCACCCGCGCGGCGTGGTCGGCCAGATCGCCCCCTGGAACTACCCCCTGGAGCTCTCGGTCGGCGACGCGCTCCCGGCCTTCGTGGCGGGCAACGCGGTCGTCATGAAGCCGGACACCGAGACCTGCCTGACCGCCCTCTGGGCCCGCGACCTGCTCATCGAGGCCGGTCTCCCGGCCGACGTCTTCCAGGTCGTCCTCGGCGAAGGCCCGGTCGTCGGCCCGGAAGTGGTCCGGCACGCCGACTACGTCTCCTTCACCGGCTCCACCCGCACCGGCCGCGAGGTCGCCCAGGGCGCCGCCGCCCGCCTGGTCGGCGTCTCCCTCGAACTCGGCGGCAAGAACGCCATGCTGGTCCTGGAGGACGCCGACATCGAGAAGGCGGCCGCCGGCGCGGTGCGCGCCTGCTTCTCCTCCGCGGGCCAACTGTGCATCTCCATCGAGCGGTTGTACGTCCACGAGTCGATCGCCGACACCTTCCTGGAGCGCTTCGCCACCCGCACCAAGGCCATGCGCCTCGGCAAGTCCCTCGCCTACGGCGCCGACATGGGCTCCCTGGTCGGCGAACGCCAGCTGGAGACGGTCACCCGCCATGTCGAGGAGGCGGTGGCGAAGGGCGCGAAGGTCGTCGCCGGTGGCACCGCCCGCCCGGACATCGGCCCGTACTTCTTCGAGCCGACGATCCTCGACGGTGTCACCGAGCCCATGTCGGTGTGCTCGGAGGAGACCTTCGGCCCGGTCGTCTCGATCTACCGCTTCAAGACCGACGACGAGGCGATCGAGCACGCCAACTCCACGCCGTACGGCCTGAATTCCTCGGTCTGGACGAAGAACGGCAGTCGCGGCCGGGAGGTCGCCGCCCGCCTCCGCACCGGCACGGTCAACGTCAACGAGGGCTACGCCCCCGCCTACGGCAGCGTCCAGTCCCCGATGGGCGGCATGAAGGACTCGGGCCTCGGCCGCCGCCACGGCTCGGAGGGAATCCTCAAGTACACGGAGGCCCAGACGGTCGCCCAGCAGCGCCTGCTGCCCATGGCCCCCTCGCTGGGCATGAACGACGAGAAGTACGCGGAGTTCATGAGCCGCAGCCTCCGGCTGATGAAGGCTTTCCGGTTCCGGTAAATCGCACCCGTTCTCAACGAGGAGAGCACGTGTCCCAGGACGCTTACGACTACGACGTCATCGTCGTCGGCTCAGGCTTCGGCGGCTCGGTGACCGCCCTGCGGCTGACAGAAAAGGGCTACCGCGTAGGCGTCCTGGAGGCCGGCCGCCGCTTCACCCGCGACTCCCTCCCCAAGAACTCCTGGGACCTCAGGAACTACCTCTGGGCCCCCAAACTCGGCATGTTCGGAATCCAGCGCATCCACCTGCTGGGCAACGTCATGGTCCTGGCCGGCGCAGGCGTCGGCGGCGGCTCCCTCAACTACGCCAACACCCTCTACGTACCGCCGAAGCCCTTCTTCGACGACCCGCAGTGGCGTGACATCACCGACTGGCAGGAGGAGCTGAAGCCGTACTACGACCAGGCGCAGCGCATGCTCGGCGTACGGCTCAACCCGACGATGACCCCGTCCGACGTCCACCTGAAGGCGGCGGCCGAGCGGATGGGCGTCGGCGACACCTTCCACATGGCCCCGGTCGGAGTCTTCTTCGGCGACGGGAAAGACGCCGAGGGGAAGTCGAAGGCGGCGCCCGGCGGGCAGGTGGACGACCCCTACTTCGGCGGCGCGGGCCCGTCCCGCAAGGCGTGCACCGAGTGCGGCGAGTGCATGACCGGCTGCCGCCACGGCGCGAAGAACACCCTCAACGAGAACTACCTCTACCTCGCCGAGAAGGCGGGCGCGGTCGTGCACCCCATGACCACGGTGGTCTCGATCACGGACGACTCGCAGGGCGGATACGCGGTCGCCACTCTCCCGACCGACGACCGCCGCAAGTCGTCGAAGGGCCGCACCTTCAAGGCCCGCCGGGTGGTGCTGGCGGCCGGCACCTACGGCACCCAGACCCTGCTGCACCGTATGAAGGCGGGCGGCCAACTCCCGTACATCTCGGAGAAGTTGGGCGAACTGACCCGTACGAACTCCGAGGCGCTGGTCGGTGCCCAGACCGACAACCGCCGCTACCGCAAGGCGACCGGCGAGCCGAAGGTCGACTTCACCCGCGGAGTCGCCATCACCTCGTCCATCCACCCGGACGAGAACACCCACATCGAGCCGGTCCGCTACGGCAAGGGCTCCAACTCGATGGGCAGCCTGTCCATCCTGCAGGTGCCGTACGCGGAAGGCTCGTCGAGGGTCATGGGCTGGCTCGCGAACGCGGCCCGCCACCCCCTCCTCGTGCTGCGCTCCCTCTCCAACCGCCGCTGGTCGGAGAAGACCATCATCGGCCTGGTGATGCAGTCGCTGGACAACTCCCTGACGACGTATCTGAAACCGGACGGCGTCGGCAAGGGCCTGCTCACCGCCCGCCAGGGCCACGGCGCCCCCAACCCCAAGCAGATCAAGGCCGCTTCGGAGAGCGCGTCCGTCATCGCCGCCGACATCAACGGCTTCGCGGGTTCGAACGTCGGCGAGCTCATGGGCACGCCCCTCACCGCCCACTTCCTCGGCGGCTGCCCGATCGGTTCCTCCCGCGAGACCGGTGTGATCGACCCGTATCACCGCCTCTACGGCCACCCCGGCATCTCCGTCGTCGACGGCGCCGCGGTCTCGGCCAACCTGGGTGTGAACCCCTCCCTCACGATCACCGCCCAGGCCGAGCGCGCGATGTCGTACTGGCCCAACAAGGGCGAGGAGGACCCGCGTCCGGAGCAGGGAGCGGCGTACGAGCGCCTGAAGCCGGTCGAGCCGCAGGCTCCGGCGGTCCCGGCGGAGGCGTTCGGGGCACTGAAGCTGCCGTTCCTGGGGATGCCGGCGGTGCCGCCGAAGAAGTGACGGCAAAGAGAGAAGGACCCGCACCCCCCTCCGAGTGCAGGTCCTTCTCTTTCTTGCAGTGAGCTTTGGTTACGCGTTGGCGCCGGCCTTGCGGCGACGCACCGCGAACACCGCGCCGGCACCGGCGACGACGGCGACGCCGCCGACGAGGCCGATCACGGGCAGCGCCGAGCTGGAACCGGTGTCGGCGAGGTTGCCGGTCGGCAGGTCGGAGACCTCACCCTGCGGCTTCTTCACCGAGTCCTTGCTGCCCTTGTCGCTCGGGGTGGCGGAGCCCGGGTCCGGGTTGGCCGAACCGGCCTTCAGCACCTCGAAGTCGTACTGTGCCCATCCCTCGGCGATGCAGTCCTGCCCGTCGACGTTGTCGAGGTAGGCGCCGGAACCGAAGGAGTAGGCGTCGCCCGCCGGGGCCTTGGAGCTGATGCTGACGCGCAGGTCGACCGACTGGCTCTTGCCGGCCTTCAGCTCGTCGACGTAGAAGAAGTAGTCACCGGCCCAGTCGTCCGAGCCGATGCGGTCCCAGGAACCCGTCTCGGGGTTCTTGAACTCCAGGTCGACGTACGGGCTCAGGAACTTCGACTCGTCGACCTCGTAGTTCTCCACCTCGGCGTAGAAGGCGACGCCGTCGATGGTGGTCTTCGCCTCGTTGGTGACGACCAGCTTGAAGTTGTGGAAACCGTCACCCGCGACGATCTTGCCCGGCAGGCCCTTGATGTCCGCGGACACCTTCGCGTCGCTGAAGTCCTCGTCGAGGTCGTCGCAGTACGGGACGTCCGGGTCGCTCGGGTCCTCGCTCGGCTCGGCCGTCTCGGAGGGCTCGGGCGAGCTCGACTCGCTCTCGGTGGCGCTCGGGCTGGGCGTCGTGGACGTCGAGTCGGTCGGCGCGGCAGAGGTGGTGCTGTCGGTCGGCAGACCGGTGTCGGTCGGCGTCGCGGTGGCGGTGTCGCTCGGCGTCTCGCTCGGCGTCTCCGTCGCGGTCTCGCCGGCGGGCGCGGCGGGCGTCTCGCCGTCGGCGAACGCGGCGGGCGCGGACAGCAGCGCGAGGGGAGCGAGGACCGCGGTCGCGGCCGCGACACCCATGGCACGGCGAAGCTTCATGAAAACCTCAAGGGAGTCCAGTGTGGAGGGCTCCGCGTGTGGGGCGCGGGTGTGGCCCTTGGTTCGTCAGGTTGGATCCGTGAAGCCTGTGAATGGTTGTGCCTGCCTTCACAGATTTTTTATGTGCCCTGCATCACGTACGCTCTGCTGCTCGACAGACGCCCCACAGTTCGAGTGACGCAGAAAGGTGCCCGCGCCGTGGTCGACAAACCGTCCGACGAGCCGAGATCCGGTTCCGGCGAGGATCCCTCCATACCCGACGAGGTGTGGGAGCAGTTCCTCAAGGACCACGGCTCCGCGCCCAAGGAGCCTTCCGCACGCGCCCGCATGGTCACCGAGCGGCTGCGGCAGCAGGACGCCCGGGGCGAGTCGCCCGAGGGCTGGCGCACCGGGCCGGCCCGGCAGGACGGCGGGCGCGCGGGACGGCGCCGCAAGGTGTGGGGAGTGCTCGGCGTGCTCGTCGCCGCCGCCGTGGCCGTCGTGGCGATCAAGCCGTCGCTCCTGCCCGGCGACCCCTTCGGCACCGGCAGTCCCGAGCCGGCCGCAGCCTCACCCCTCCCCGCCGAAACGGCCGCCCCCACCGCCCCGCCCTCCTCCGCCGACCCCCAAGTGCCCACCCTGGCCCGTCCGTTCGCCGGTTCCCCGGCCGAACGCTGGGCCGACGGCACTGCGGGCATCGTCCTGCCGAAGGCGACCTCTGTCGGCTCCCTCTCCAAGGCGCAGGTCGAACAAGCCCTCCAGCAGGCCCGCACGCTCCTGACCGACGCGAACCTCAACGCGGCCACCCTGCGCGGCGAACGCCCCGCCACCGCGCTCGGCGTGATCGAACCTCGGCAGAAGGACCTGCTGACCCGGCTGAACACCTCGCTGAAGAAGCCGGACGAGAAGCACGACCCGCTGCTGATGTTCAGCCGCTTCGACCCCGCCGAGATCAAGCTCGTCGGTGACGTGGTCAAGACCCGCGGCCGCATGACCTTCAAGGCCGGCGAACAGGCCTCCGTCGCCGTCCACGCCGACTACACCTTCGTCTATCCGGTGGTGAAGACCGGCGGTTCGAAGGAGGTCACCCGCACCATCGTCCGCCGCGTCCTCGACATCGAGATGTCCGACCCGGCCAAGTACCGGGTCACGCCCGGCCGGATCGCCGTCGTCCGCTACGACCAGGAGATCGGCAACTCCGCCTGCGACGTCTACGACGGCTATCTGCACCCCCACTTCCACTCGGACGGCCCGTCCGGCGCGCCGTCCGGCCCGACGACGGACCCGTACGACCGCAGCAAGGGCATCGACGACAACCGCACCGAGGGCTGCGGGACGGTGTCCCGGGTCTGACCGCAACGGATGTGCGAAGGGCCCCGCGGGACTTGGCCGCGGGGCCCTTCTCCGTCAGCACCGACGTCAGGGCAGCGCCGGTGCCTGGGAGCGGCGCCGGGGGGTTGCGCCGCTTGCCCTGTGTGCCCTGGGTGGCCGCTCCGGCGCGCATGGGGCGCACGGATGGTCTTGACCTCTGGAGGTGCGGAAGTGCAGGGCAATGCAGTTGTCTGCGGGGGGACTTGGGGCTTTCTACGCATCGTGCTGGATGGGCGGGACCTCCGCAACCGTTTGACCCAGAGTTATGCATTTTTGCATTTTCCGCCGGTCGGCCCCGGGCGTCCCCGGAGCCGACCGTTCTCTTGGGTGACCGGGCTGCTGTCCCCTGCCGTCCGGTCACAACCCTGGAGCGAGGTCCCACGACGTACGGCACGACCCGTGCGTCTCATCGCTCCAGCAAGCCACGCGTGGTTCTTTCGGGCCCGCCCCTGGCTGGCACGGACACCACCACCAACGAAGGGGTTCCCGGGGCGGTCACGCGCCGTACGGGTGAGAAGGGGCCCGAACTCAGATGCGACCCCGGCACAGTTCGAGGAGCGTCATGGCCAGGGACGTACCGGGCTTGCCGAGCGCCTCGCTGTAGTGGTTGAGGATGTCCATCTCGCGGGAGAGGTTCACGCGCCGGCCGCCGGAGGTGATCCGCGCCTCCTGGATCACGTCGGAGACGGCCATCCGTTCCTGGATCAGGCCGATGATCCGGTCGTCCAGGGCGTCGATGCGTTCGCGGGCGCCGGTGATCACGTCGGCGGCCTCGGGGGTACGGGCGCCGGTCACGTCGATGGCGGTCATGGGGGCTCCTCGTCGGAAGTGGGTTTCGGGCGGAGGTGCCCCGGAGCGGCAGGATCCGGAGGGAAACGACAGGCGCCCCGGACCTTGTCGGCCCGGGGCGCCTGGGAAGTCGCTTGTCAGTAGCTCAAGCAGCACGACCATGGCAGCCGGCGGGCCGGGTGCCATAGGTAAAGAGGAAGGTCGGGTGCGGAAGCATGGGAGCAGTATGCCGTGCCTTCCGAAGGTGTCCAACCCGGTTCGCATCCTGAGACGGGGCTTGGCCCGGGGGTGGTCCCGCCGAGCCCGGTAGACTCGGCCCCACACACACCCCTCGCTCACCGCCGGAAGGCAACCCGTGTCATCAGCGACCCCCGCCGCCGCCCCCGACACCGTCCTGGTCGTCGACTTCGGCGCGCAGTACGCCCAGCTCATCGCCCGTCGCGTCCGCGAGGCCCGGGTCTACAGCGAGATCGTGCCGAGCACCATGCCGGTCGCGGAGATGCTCGCCAAGAACCCTGCGGCGATCATCCTCTCCGGCGGCCCCTCGTCCGTGTACGAGGAGGGCGCCCCCCGCCTCGACCGCGCGATCTTCGAGGCCGGCGTCCCCGTGTTCGGCATGTGCTACGGCTTCCAGCTGATGGCACAGTCCCTCGGCGGCACGGTGGACAACACCGGCGCCCGCGAGTACGGCCGTACGGATCTGCACGTATCGAAGTCGTCCTCCACCCTCTTCGAGGGCACCCCCGCCGAGCAGGCGGTCTGGATGTCCCACGGCGACGCCTGCTCCGCCGCCCCCGAGGGCTTCTCGGTGACGGCCTCCACGGACGTCGTCCCCGTCGCCGCCTTCGAGGACGACGAGAAGAAGCTGTACGGCGTCCAGTACCACCCGGAGGTCATGCACTCGACGCACGGCCAGCAGGTGCTGGAGCACTTCCTGTACCGCGGCGCCGGCCTCCAGCCGAACTGGACGACCGGGAACGTGATCGAGGAGCAGGTCGAGGCCATCCGCGAACTGGTCGGCGACAAGCGCGCCATCTGCGGTCTGTCCGGCGGCGTCGACTCCGCCGTGGCCGCCGCGCTGGTCCAGAAAGCCATCGGCTCCCAGCTGACCTGTGTGTACGTCGACCACGGTCTGATGCGCAAGGGCGAGACCGAGCAGGTCGAGAAGGACTTCGTGGCCGCGACCGGCGTACAGCTGAAGGTCGTGGACGCGGAGGAGCGCTTCCTGACCGCCCTGAAGGGCGTCTCCGACCCCGAGGAGAAGCGGAAGATCATCGGCCGCGAGTTCATCCGGGTCTTCGAGCAGGCGCAGGCGGAGATCATCGCGGACGCGGGCCCGGCGGTGGAGTTCCTCGTCCAGGGCACCCTGTACCCGGACGTGGTCGAGTCCGGCGGCGGTACCGGCACCGCCAACATCAAGTCCCACCACAACGTCGGCGGCCTCCCCGAGGACCTCGAGTTCAAGCTCGTCGAGCCGCTGCGCAAGCTGTTCAAGGACGAGGTCCGGATGGTCGGCCAGGAGCTGGGCCTGCCGGACGAGATCGTCCAGCGCCAGCCGTTCCCCGGCCCGGGTCTCGGCATCCGGATCGTCGGCGAGGTCACGAAGGAGCGTCTCGACCTCCTCCGCGAGGCCGACGCCATTGCCCGCGAGGAGCTCACGGCCGCCGGCCTCGACCGCGACATCTGGCAGTGCCCGGTGGTCCTCCTCGCGGACGTCCGCTCGGTCGGCGTCCAGGGCGACGGCCGCACCTACGGCCACCCGATCGTGCTGCGCCCGGTGTCCAGCGAGGACGCCATGACGGCCGACTGGTCGCGGCTGCCGTACGACGTCCTCGCGAAGATCTCGACCCGCATCACGAACGAGGTCAAGGACGTCAACCGCGTGGTCCTCGACGTGACGTCGAAGCCGCCGGGCACGATCGAGTGGGAGTAGTCCCCTGTCGGTCTATGTCCGCTTGAGAGTGTGCACCGGCTCTCCGGGCTTCCAGACCTCGACGACCAGGTACTTGTCGTCCTCGACGTAGGTCCGTACGACCTCCGTCAGCTCGGTGCGGAAGAGGTGGAACGGCTCCGGCGGTTCCACCTCTTTCATGTACGCGGCCTTCGCCCCGGCGTCCTCGACCCCGATCGCCCGTCCGCTGATCCGCACGTCACCGCCGCCCAGCCCGGTGCCCGGTCCCGGGTTGGCCTGGAGGGCGAAGCGCGGGTCGCGGTTCAGGTCGAGGGCCTTGAGCGAGTTCGGCATCATGCCGAGCCACAGCTCGCCGTCGAGGAAGCGGACCTCGAGGCCGGTGGTGCGCGGGGAGCCGTCCTTGCGGAGGGTGGCGAGGACGTGGTGGGTGAAGGCGCAGAAGCGGTCCTCGACGGTCCGGGCGAGGTCGGGTTCGGCGGTGGCGAAGGTGTCCCAGTTTGCTGCCATAGGGCGAGTCTGGCGCCGATACCCGACATCTTCTGTCGGGTATCGGAGGCCAAGTCGGGCCCCGGGCCGATTGCGCACGTCTTCTTTGCACAACAACTCTGTTCTCCTGCGCTGACCGACGGTAACTTCCGCCCCGTAAAACAACCCAGTGCTGGAGGAACACATGCACGGCACCCCCGGGGTCGGGCCCACTCCGCCCGTGCCGCTGCCGAGCGACCGGCTGCGGTTCGCGATGCCGCCGATGCACGAATCGGTCGACGACGAGCGCCGCCACCGCAAGGAGCGGCTCGCGGGCGCGCTGCGGATCTTCGGGCGGCTCGGCTTCGAGGACGGCGTCTCGGGGCACATCACCGCGCGCGACCCGGAGTACTCGGACTGCTTCTGGGTCAACCCGTTCGGGATGCCCTTCAAGCACGTCACCGTGAGCGACCTGGTGCTCGCCAACTCGGAGGGCCAGGTCATCGAGGGCCGCTACCACATCAACCAGGCCGCCTTCACCGTCCACGCCCAGGTCCACGCGGCCCGCCCCGACGTCGTGGCCGTGGCCCACTGCCACTCCGTGCACGGCCGCGCCCTGTCCGCACTCGGCGACCTGCTCGACCCGATCACCCAGGAGAGCTGCGCCTTCTACGAGGACCACGCCCTCTACGACGCCTACACCGGCGTCGCCGTCGACTCCGACGAGGGCCGCCGTATCGCCACCGCGCTCGGCTCCCGCAAGGCGCTCGTGCTGCGCAACCACGGGCTGCTGACGGTCGGCGACTCGGTCGACGCGGCCGCCTGGTGGTTCGTGTCCATGGAACGGTCCGCCCAGGTCCAGCTCACCGCCAAGGCCGCCGGCCGCCCCCTCCTCATCGATCACCGGCTGGCGGCGGCGACGCGAGAGCAGCTCGGCGGCGACCTGGTGGCATGGATCAACTACCAGCCGCTGTGGCAGGACATCAGCCGCAGCGAGCCCGACCTGCTGAACTAGAACCCTCTGAGCACGGCCGCCTTCGTCATCGCGAACTCCTCGTCCGTGAGCACCCCGTCCCGATGCAGCTCGCCCAACTCCCGCAGTCTGCGCAGGAGTACGTCGTGGTGGTCGGCCGGCGGCAGTACGGCGCCGCCGAGCTGCCGCCGCTCGGCGTAGTCGCCGCCGTCGGTGCGTGTGGACGGGTGCGGCAGCCGGGCGGTGACGGCCGTGGCGACGAGCGCGGTGAGCAGATCGCGGCGGGCGCTGCCCCACAGGTCCAGGGCGTACGGGTCCTTCTCGGGCGGCAGTTTGGAGAACGCCGTCTCGCGGGTCACGAAGCGCAGGAAACCGTCCTCGTAGCCGGAGTTGGGCAGCCACTCGACCTGCACGAGATCACCGAGAGCCATGATCCGCGGCCCGGTCGCGCGCTTGACGCGGTCGGAGGTGTCGGCCCAGTCGATGCGCACCTGGGTGCCGTCGAAGGAGACGGTGCCGTCGGAGGAACGGACCGAGACCGGGACGGGCGGCCCGGGCAGCAGATAGGCCTTGGTGGGTTCCTTGGGGATCTGGTCCAGCATCAGCGCCCGGCGGATCTCCTCGGCGACGTACTCGGCGACCCCGGCCCGGTCCACGTCCACCACCAGCCGGTACGGATCGGCGGGGTCGGGCAGCCGCCCGCCCGTCGCCTGCAGCAGCGGATCGGCGCCCTCGCGCAGCCGCATCCGCAGCCGTCCGCGTTTTCGTTCGGGTTCGAAGACCACGCCGGCGATCGCTTCGAGGGGCACGGCGACCTCCCCGTAGGTCTGCCGGAACAGTGGCACGGAGCGGTGGAGACCAGGCGTGATCCTGACCGTGGTGCCGTCGAAGGCCCAGGTCCCGTCCCGCTGGATGATCTCGGCCATAGGGAAATTCTCGCAGCAGGGTCAACACGGCGGCCCCGCTTCACCCCGCGCTGACCAGACCTGCCGGACGGAGGCGGGGTGGCGTAGGGCACAATTCGCTGTCATCACACGGGAGTTGCGGGGCGGCGGCCGACTGCTGAAGCAGGGCCGCCGGCCGTCGAGGTCGCGGGGAAGGCGGGCGTCGGCGTGGCGGTGCAGGAGGCGAGAGGCGGCGCGGACGCCGGCGCGCCCGGAGGCGGGCACAGCAGCGGCTGCACCTGCGGGGACTGCCCGCACGGGGCGCGCGAGGGACACCGGCGGGCGGTCGCCGAATTCCTGCTGCTGCGCGACGGGTTCGCGGCCGGAGAGGGGCTGCCCGCCGCGGTGGCCCACTCGGCGCAGGCCTCCCGCCAGTGGGTCTCGGAGGAGCTCACCCAGTCCGCGGAAGTCGTCGCCGAACGCGGCCGCGCCGAGGGCGAGGCCTGGCTCGCCCGGCTGTGGCGCCGTACGGCGATCACCGTGTGGGCCCTGGTCGTCGTACTGCTGCTGGTGCAGGCGCTCACGGCGATCGGCGCGGGCTGGACGGCGGCGCGCACGGCGGGGCTGCTCGCGGCCCTGGTGGCGGCCGGGGCGCTGACGGCGGCGTCGTGGTTCCACCGCGGGCGCGGCGGAGTGCTGGCGCCGGTGATCGGCGAGGACAACCGGCTGTCGACCTCGCGCACCGTGGCCGCGGTCTGGGTGCTGTTCGTCGCGTACGCCGTGCTGGTGCTGGCAGGCCGCCTGGCCGCGGCCTCCGACCACGCCGAGCGCGACGCGCTGCTCTCCGGTCTCGGACTCGCCCGGGGCGCGGGCGTCGTGACCGTGCTGGCCGTGGTGTGCGGGATCGCGGTGCTGGTACGGCGCGTGGTCGGGCTGCGGGTCCTCGGCCAACGGCTGCAGAAGGTACGGGCACACCGGCCGCGGGCCGCCGACCTGCTCACCGACGACGCCGGACGGGGCGCCTTCGCCGACATCCAGTACGTCGCGATCAGCACGGCGGCCGTCCTGTTCGCGGCCGTCCGGCTGGCCCGCCGCCCCGACCAGCTGCCGGACCTGCCGTGGGGCCTCGCGGTGGTGGTGCTGGTCTCGGCGGCGACGTACCTGGCCGGCAAGTACGCCGAGGGCGGTCGTCCGGTGATCCTTTCCGTCGTACGGGCGCGGGAGGCGGGCGACCTCGACGCCCCGATCCGCACGGGCGACGACATCGAGATCCGCGGCGCGGGCTTCGTGCCTCCGGGGGCGCAGGGGGCGGACCGGCTGTCGCGGATGGTGGTCCGCATCGGCGCGGTGAACGTGCACGTCCCGCTGGTCCCGGTGACCCGGGGCTTCAGCAACCCGACGGACGCGGTACTGACGGTGCCGGTCCCGGCGGATGTGGAACCGGGGAGGGTCGAGGTGCAGGTGGTGACGGCCGCGGGGGTCGAGACCAATCGGTACGCGATCGACGTGACGGACTGAATCGGCTTGAATGACCGAGTTGGCGTGACGGATTGAAGTGACTTGGGGTTCAGGAGGGGTGGCGAGCCCCCGTACTGGGCACCAGGTCAGAAAACGGCCCGCACGAATTGAGCGTGCCGTCCTTTACGTACGTATCGTCTTTTGAGGGGTCCCGGCCCAGCGGGCGAGAGGCGACAGTGATGACTCACGGCATGCGCACGGACACGCACACCCCCTATCTGGACGGCGACCGGAGCTGGCGCGACAACGCCACCCGCTTTGCCCTCCTTCCCCTTCGCGTCTTCCTCGGCGTCACGTTCATCTACGCCGGGCTGGACAAACTCACCGACAGCGCGTTCATGAAGTCCTCCGGCTCGGGCTCGATCGGCGAGACGATGCGCTCCGTACGCGACTCCTCCGCCATCCCGGCCCTGGTCGACCTGGCGCTGAAGAATCCCGTCGGCTTCGGCTACGCGATCGCCTTCGGCGAGCTGGCCGTCGGCATCGGCACCCTGATCGGCCTGCTCGCCCGACTGGCGGCCCTCGGCGGCGCGCTCATCTCCTTCAGCCTGTGGATGACGGTGAGCTGGGCCTCCGACCCGTACTACTACGGCAACGACCTCGCCTACATGATGGCCTGGCTGCCCCTGGTGCTCGCGGGTGCCTCCGTGTTCTCCGTGGACGCGGCACTACGCGCGCGGCGAAGGCAGCGGGCGGGAGGTTACCGGTAGCTCCTGGTCGGCGGGGGCTACCGGCGGCGGCACCCGGGGGTGACCCGGTGGGCCGCCGCCGTCATGGTGAGCCGGGGGCGTGCCACCGTCGCCGCAAGGCGTGGAGGCGTCATCCCGGCGCGTCCAACCGCGGCTCCGCCGGGCCCTTCCCCGCCGCCACCGCTCGTCGCCGACGTATGCCCCGGCTCAGCACCCCCACCGCACCGGCGAGGCACAGCCCGCCGATGACGACGGGTATCACCGCGAACCAGGGCGTCTCCCAAAGGCCCCCCGCGTCACCGGCGTAGATGGCACCGGCGAGGGCGAGGAACGCGCCGGCGACGAGCCTCCCGGGCTGGAACTCATGACGCAGCACGGCTCACCTCCGCCTGTCCGAGCCCGACCTGGAGATCTAGGTCGAGCGTGCCCGTGTTCTTGCCGCCCGTGACCGGCGACAGGGTGACGTCCTTGTGCTTGCCCGGCTCCACGTCCACGTCCTTCTTCTCGTCGCCCGGCAACTGGATGTCGCCCACGCCCACGGCGATCGTCAGCTTCACGGTCACGTCCTTCGGCACGATCACCTCCAGCCGGCCCATTCCGACCTCGGCCCCCGTGTGCACCGTCTGCCCCTTGGTCAGCTGCAGCCGGGTCAGATCCAGCGTGCCGACGCCGCTGCCGACGTCGTACTTCTCCTGTACGTCCGCCACCGCGGCGGGTCGCCAGGTGGTGTGCGTCCAGTGGGTGGCGATGTCCTTGGGTAGCGCGGCCGACGCGGCGAGCAGGGCCGCCGTGACGACGGCGAGGAAGATCGACCCCGCCCCCGTACGCCCGAGGAACGAGCTCACCGCGATGCCCAGGCCGAAGACCACGAGCGCGGCGGACAGGCCGGCCTGCAGGCTGGTGCCGAGCGCGTGGTCGTCCCACGTCAGCCCGGTGCCGAGGCCGCCCGCGAGCAGGGCCAGCAGGAAGATCCAGCCGCCTGTCCAGCGGGGGCCGCGCGGCTTGGGCGCGGGCGCGCGCGGGGTCCGTATGTCCGCGCGGTCGGTCCAGGAGTTGCCGAGGCCGATGTTGACCGCCGCCGCGATGTCCCGGTCGCGGGAGTCGTGGGGGCCCCAGAGGTAGCCGGTGCCGCCGACGTGCGTGCCGTCCTTGACGATGGGGTCGCGCCACCAGGAGGGGTAGGCGGCCGGAACCGGCGGCGCCTGGGCCTCCGGCGGGGCGTCGGCGACGGCCTGGGCGGCCAGCGGGTCGGGGTCGGGGGTGCCGCGCTGCCGTGACCAGTACCCGGCGCCCGCGAGGAGCAGGGAGAGGACGACGGAGAAGGCCAGCACCCCGCCGTTCTTCAGCATCGTCAGGAACACACCGCAGCCGACCAGCGCGAACAGCACCGCGGTCAGGGCCTGGCCGTCGACCCGGCCGGTCAGCAGCTTGCGGACCTCGTTCTGCTCCTCGTCCTCGTACGGGACGAGGAGCCAGGCGAAGCCGTAGAAGATCAGGCCGATGCCGCCGGTCGCGGAGAGGACGACGAGCGTGATCCGGAAGATCACCGGGTCCATGTCGCACTGGCGCCCGAGACCGGAGCACACCCCGGCCAGCAGCTTGTACCGCCGGTCGCGCCGGAGCTTGCGGGGGGCCTCGGCGGCCTCCGCCTGTGCACCCCCCTCTTCCCGCGCGCCCGCGGGCGCGGCATCCGCGGCGGGCGCGGCATCCTGCGGCCCGGCGCCCGAAGCGGGGCGCGGGCCGGAGCCGGGTCCCGGACCCGTCGCGGCGCGCTCGTGATCTGTCATGTGTCCATGGTGACGGGCGGGCGGCCCCGGCGGGAGTCGGAACGACCCTGGCCGGACCCTGATATCGCCCCTGAGCCGGCGCCCGGGAAGCGTTCGACGGGCCCGGGCGCCGAAGATCAGGGGAGTATCGGGGGTCGACCCTGATGCCCGTGTCCTCCGGCCGTGTGAGTATCGATGCCATGCCGGAAGCCGCTGCAGCGCCCCTCGTCGAACCGCGGCCGCCGCGCAAGCTCTACCGCAGCAGCGACGGACGCTGGCTCGGTGGTGTGGCGCGGGGGCTCGCCGGACACCTCGGGCTGCCCGTCATCTGGGTACGGCTGGTGTTCGTCGGCCTGTTCATGGCGGACGGCCTCGGCGCGCTGCTGTACGCCGCGTTCTGGTTCTTCGTGCCGCTCGGCGTCGGCGGCGTCGGCGGTCAGAGGGCCCCGTCGTTCGTCAGCACCGAGACCTCGCCCGACGGCCGCCGCAGGCTCGTCGCCCGCAGGCCGGACCGGGGGCAGATCGTCGCCCTGCTCCTCATGGTCGTGGTGGCCATGATCTTCGTGGGCAACGTCAATCTGAGCGGCGGCGCCAAGGTCTATCTCTGGCCCGTCGTCCTCGTCGGCGCGGGCGTCGCCCTCGTCTGGCGCCAGGCGGACAACGCCCGCCGGGCCCGCTGGGCCGAGGTCGGCAGCCGCCGGCGCACGCTGACCCTGCTGCGTGCCGCGGGCGGCGTCCTCCTCGTCACCGCGGGCGCCTCCGGCATCTTCGTCCTGCAGGGCTCCGCCGCCCACCTCGGCTCCGTCCTGCAGGCGGCCCTCGCGGTCCTCGTCGGGATAACGCTCCTCGCGGGGCCGTACCTCGTCCGCATGACCCAGGACCTCTCCGAGGAACGGCTGATGCGCATCCGCGCCCAGGAGCGCGCCGAGGTCGCCGCCCATGTCCACGACTCCGTGCTGCACACCCTGACCCTGATCCAGCGCAACGCGGAGAACGCGAACGAGGTGCGCCGCCTCGCCCGCGCCCAGGAGCGCGACCTGCGCACCTGGCTCTACAAGCCGGAGGGCACGGGCAAGGACGAGGCCGACGAACCCGACAACCTCGCCGACGCGGTGCGGCGCAACGCCGCCGAGGTCGAGGACAAGCACGGCGTCCCCATAGAGGTCGTCATAGTCGGCGACTGCCCGCTCGACGAGAGGGTCGGCGCACAGATGCAGGCCGCGCGCGAGGCGATGGTGAACGCGGCCAAGTACGGTGGCGAGGGCGGCGCGGTGCAGGTCTACGCCGAAGTGGAGGGGAAGACGGTCTTCGTGTCGGTCCGGGACCGCGGCCCCGGCTTCGACCTCGACTCGATACCCGCCGACCGCATGGGCGTCAGAGAATCGATCATCGGCCGCATGGAGCGCCACGGCGGCACGGCGCGGCTGCGCGCGGTGCCGGACGGCGGCACGGAGGTCGAGCTGGAGATGGAGAGGGCGGAGAAGACGTCATGAGCGACCCGACCGAGGCGAACGAGCCCGTGGAGTCGACCGGCGGGAGCGCCGTCGAGCGGCATGTGCGCGTGGTCCTCGTCGACGACCACCGCATGTTCCGTACGGGAGTGCAGGCCGAGATCGGCCGGACCGACGAGACCGGAGTCGAGGTCGTCGGCGAGGCCGCGGACGTCGACCAGGCGGTCACGGTCATCACCGCGACCCGACCCGAGGTGGTCCTCCTCGACGTGCATCTCCCGGGCGGCGGCGGGGTCGAAGTCCTGCGCCGCTGCGCCGCGTTGATGGCCGACGCCGAGCAGCCGGTCCGCTTCCTCGCCCTGTCCGTGTCGGACGCGGCGGAGGACGTGATCGGCGTGATCCGCGGCGGTGCGCGCGGCTACGTCACCAAGACGATCACCGGCACGGACCTCGTCAACTCCATCTTCCGCGTACAGGAGGGCGACGCCGTCTTCTCCCCGCGACTGGCCGGCTTCGTCCTGGACGCCTTCGCCTCCACCGACGCCCCGCCGGTCGACGAGGACCTGGACCGCCTCACCCAGCGCGAACGGGAAGTCCTGCGGCTCATCGCCCGCGGGTACGCGTACAAGGAGATCGCCAAGCAGCTGTTCATCTCGGTGAAGACGGTCGAGTCCCATGTCTCGGCGGTACTGCGGAAGTTGCAGCTCTCGAACCGGCACGAGCTGACGCGGTGGGCGACGGCGCGACGGCTGGTGTGAGTGCCGCGCGGCCCGCTCAGGCCACGCGCGTGGCGCCGGCGAACGGCATCTCGTCGATCGGCGCGATCCGCACCGGCGCCGACGGGTTCGGGGCGTGGATCATCTGGCCGTTGCCGACGTAGATGCCGACGTGGCTGATGCCGGAGTAGAAGAACACCAGGTCGCCCGGCGCCAGTTCGGAGCGGGAGACGCGACGACCGGCACCGATCTGGGCGTAGGTCGTGCGGGGCAGGGAGATGCCCGCGGAGCGGTAGGCGGCCTGGACGAGGCCCGAGCAGTCGAAGGCGTCCGGTCCGGTCGCGCCCCAGACGTAGGGGCTGCCGAGCTTGGCGTAGGCGTACGAGACGGCGGCCGCGGCACGGGAGTCGGGCGCCTGCGCGGTGGCGAAGCCGGGGGCCTCCAGGCCGACGCGCGCGCCTGAACCGGACCGTGAGGCGCGCTCCGTGCCGCCGCCGTCCAACCCGAGCCGCGCGCGCTCCTCGGCCGGCAGCCGGGACATCAGCTGCCGCGCCGCGTCCAGCTTGCCGGTGATCGTCTTCTTCTCGCGCTTCAGCTCCGCCTGCCGCGACTTGAGCGAGGCCAGTTCGATGCGTGCGGCGCCGCGCAACTGCTCGATCTCCCGCAGCTGTTTGCGTACGCTCGCGACCGCGGCCGCCTGCCGGGTGCCCGCCCGGTCGACGAACTCGGCGCCCTCGAGGTAGTGGTCGGGGTCGTCGGACAGGGCGAGCTGCAGCGCCGGGTCGAGGCCGCCGTCGCGGTACTGGGCCGCGGCCATCGAACCCAGCGCGTCCCGCGCCGAGTTGAGCTTGTCCGTCTTGCGTGCCGCCTCGTCCCGCAGCGTCGACAGCCGCTGTTCGGCGGCGTCCGCCTTCTCCTTCGCCCCGTTGTACTTCTCGGTGGCTTCCTCCGCCTCCTGGTACAGCTTGTCCACCTTCGCCTTGACCTGCGCCGGAGTCAGATTCGGCGCGGCCTGTCCGGTCCCGTCGAAGGCCGTCGCGGTCGCCGCCCCTGCCAGGGCGATCGTGAAGGCGGTCCGGGCCGAACTGCCGCCGAGTGAACGCCGACTGGGCTTGCGGTGCGCTGCCACGGACTGCACGTCCTTTCGTACGACCGCCTCGTACCGGGGCGGCGCAGAGGGACACCCCCTCCGCGTCCGGCGGCCGCCCGCACAGGGGGAGCGGGCCGCCGCCGGACCTTCTCGGCGGTGGTGGCCGACTGCCGCCCCTGGCCCGGGCGGCGGTGGGGAGCCGGTCACCTGGTGGAGGACGCTAAACCTGTCCGTGTCGGCCCGGTAACGCGATGTGCGGAAGTGCCGCGAGGGGATCGCCGGGTGACCGCATCGGGCCGTGATCCAGGTACCGCGCCGTCGACTTCGCGCAGTGCGCTGACCGATGTGCCGGTTCCGGGACACGGGTGGGTGACGGAGTGCTATGGGCCGCATTTATGCAAGATCGACCCGCGTGGGATTCATGCACGAACGGCACGAACGGCACGGACGGGGTGGGCCGGTGTCGGGCGCCCCATGCGCCCCTGTTTAAGCTCCGGCCTCATGGACGTACTCATCCATCTCTTCGTCGGTCTGCACATCGTCGGCATCGCCGCGCTCCTCGGCGGCTTCCTCACCCAGATGAAGGCGATGGGCCGCGACGAGGCCCGCTTCGTCCCGGCGATGCTGCACGGCGCGCTGACCATGCTGGTCACCGGCGCGATCCTGGTCGGCCTCAACCAGGCCGACGACCAGCACGTCAACAACATCAAGATCGGCGTGAAGCTGGCCCTGCTGATCGTGATCCTCGGTCTGGTCTATGTGAAGCGGGACGACGAGAAGGTGGACAAGAGCCTGTTCGGCCTGGTGGGCCTGCTCACCACGGCGAACATCTTCATCGCGGTGCTGTGGACGTGACCTCGGCGGCGGTCGGTTCCGTGGCCGCCGCGGCGTAGGCCCGGACCGCCCCCGCGGCGACGGCCAGCCAGGCCGCCACCGCCATCCACAGCAGCACCTCCCCGGGCGTCTCGAGCCACGGGACGTCGAGCGCGGCGGCGACGGACAGCGTGCCCGCCGCCGTCATCCCCATCGGGAACACGGTCGCCCAGCGGCGCACGTCGTAGCGCAGCCGCGGCCGGACCGCCTCCGCGACGAGCAGGACGGCGTACCAGGCCAGGTCCAGCACGAGCAGTGCGACGGTGACGGCGCGCAGGACGCCGCGGTCGTCGTCGTTCCACAGGTACAGGCGCGCGCTGTCGGCGGCGACGAGTTTCGCCCCGGCCAGCGCCGAGATGGCGAGCGCGCCGCCCGCGATCCAGTGGTCCCCGGCCCCTTCGACGACCTGCCTCAGGTCGAAGTGGGCCAGTGCGAAGCCGTAGAGGACGAGCCCGAGCCAGAACAGCACGAGCGCCGTGTGCGCGAGCCACGCCGTCGCCTCGGCCCCGGCGAGCGTGGCCCCGAGCACGGCGAGCCCCTGCGTGGCCACGCAGCACAGGAACACCGCGCCCGGCATACGCCGCCGCCAGTGCCGTACGACGCCCACGAGCAGCGCCGGCCACAGTACGGCCGCCAGCGCGAGCAGGGCCTCGGCGAGGGTCTGCCATCCGAGTGCGGAGATCCGGGTGCCGAGCACACACGTCGCCGCGACGGCGGTGAGCGCCCCCGGCGTCCCCGCCTCCGTCCGCCACCTCTCACGTTCCCGCACCAGCCGCTCGACGAACTCCGCCGCCAGCACGACCCAGGCGGCACCGGCCAGCCCGAGCGTCACGCGCGACAGCACCTCGTACCCGGTCAGATGCAGCCCGACCGACAGGATGGCGGTCGCCATCACGGCAGCCCCGGCCGCCGGCGAACGCCGCGCCCACCAGGCACGGAAAGGGGAGAGGCGGGACGAGAGGAATGTGCGGGAGAGGCCGGACATGGGCCGATGCTAAGGAGCGCGGGGCGCCGCGCGAGCGGGGCACGCGCGCGGGAGCGACGAAATGCGCGCGAGCGCAGGGCACGGGCCCTGCGCCCGCTCCGACGTGATCGTGGGTCCGGTGCCTTACGCCGGCCGCACCACGCTGTGGATGATCGACTCGCCGCCGTAGTAGACCGACTCCTCGCGGACGTACGCGCCCGGCTTCGGGGCGTGGATCATCATGCCGTTGCCGATGTAGAGGCCGACGTGACTGATGTCGTCGTAGAAGAAGATCAGGTCGCCCGGCTGGGCGTCGGCGAGGGAGACCGTGGTGCCGGCGTTCACCTGGTCGTAGGTGGTGCGCGGGAGGGAGACGCCGGCGGCCTTCCAGGCGGCCTGGGTGAGGCCGGAGCAGTCGTAGGAGCCGGGGCCGGTGGCGCCCCAGACGTACGGCTTGCCGATCTGCGCGCGGGCGAAGGCGAGCGCCTTCTCGGCCTTGGTGGAGTAGGAGGAGTCCGAGGTGCCGGTGCTGGAACCGGTGTCGGAGGACGAGCCGCTGTCCTGGGCCGCGGCCTCCTCCTTGGCCTTCTCCTCAGCCGCCTGCTGCTTGGCGAGCTCCGCGGCCTTGCGGGCGGCCTCCTCTTCCTTCTTCTTCTGGATCGCCGCGAGCCGCGCCTTCTCCTCGGCGGTCAGCTTCGACAGCAGATCGCGCGCGTCGGAGAGCTTCTTCTGCACCGTGGACTTGGCGGTCTGCAGGTCGCTCTGCGTCTCGGTGAGCGTCCGGAGGCTCTTGGAGGCCTCCTGGCGCTTCTTCATCGTCGCGGACTGCTCGGTGAAGTAGTCGTCCACCGCAGTCTTCTGACGGGACGTCAGCCGTCCCATGAGCTGCGTCTGGTCGAAGTAGTCCTGCGGGGAGTCGGCGAGCAGGAAGGTCGCCGTGTCGGGCGCGGCGGCGCCGGTCCGATACTGGGCGGCGGCGAAGGAACCAAGCTGCTCCCGCTCTTCGTTGAGCTTCTGCGTGCGCTCGGCGACGTCGTCGAGGAGGGTGTCGACGCGCTTGCGCTGCTTGGTGGTCTTCTCCTTGGCGGCGTTGTACTTCTCGGTGGCCGACTCCGCCTGGCGGTAGAGATCGTCGACCTTCTTCTCGACTTCCTCGAGGCTGGGCTTCCCGTCGGCGGCGGGGGCGGCGTTCGCCGACTGGGACAGCAGGGCCACCGAGGTGAGGGCGGCGGTGGCGAGGGCGGGGGTGCGTATGCCTGCTACGCGCGTACCCGCGGGGCGCGACTTGCGGTGCGACGCCAAGAGTGGCGACTCCTTCCATGTTCCGCCTACCGAGTTAGCTGTCGGGTTCGGGCGGGTGATTCGGAAGGGTTGCCCTACGGCCCTTGCCCCGGAGGGGAGTTAGGCCGATTCACCCCAAGGTCGGTGGGTCCCCGGCTCCGGACGGCGCGGCGGCGCCCCGGACTCGGCGGAGGCCGCGCGGCCCGGCGACGTTCGCCGGTGGGGGTCGTACGGCCTGCTCGGAACGGTAGCCAACTCGTGTGGCCCCTGTGAAGGTTGATGTTCGATATGCCCGATACATTTTCGTGACCTTTGGTCAGAGTGTCGCTCGCCGTCGCCAATACGGAGTGATCTGCGTCAACTTGTACGTATTTTGACCGGAGTGACGACATCCGCCCGCTTTCGACCGCTAACTTCCAGCCAGCCACGGTCCGGTGCCGTGGCGGGTGAGAGGGGTTCGGCCATGAGGAAGCGCACAGCACTCGTCGTCGGCACATCGGTCGCCCTCGCCGCCACCGCGGGCATCGCACCCGCGAGCGCGGCAGGGGGCCACGGCGGAGGAAAGCCCGTGATCCGCGTGATCGCCAAGGGCCTCGACAACCCGCGCCAGCTCTCGTACGACAACGGTCATCTGTACGTCGCCGAAGCCGGCCGCGGCGGCAAGAAGTGCCTCGGGGAGGGACCCGAGGGCCCGACGTGCATAGGTCTCTCGTCGGCGGTCACCAAGATCTTCTGGGACGGGGGCGCCTGGAAGCACTACCGCCTGGTCGACGGCCTCCCGTCGGCGGGCGCACCCGACGGCGGCTTCTCGGTCGGCGTCGACGGCGTCTCGGCCCTGAACGGCTGTGTCTGGGGCGTGGAGACCTGGGCCCCGCCGGAGGCCGGCGTGCCCACCACCCCGCCCTGGAACAAGCTCGGCAAGCTGCTGTCCATCGAGCGGGGCAAGGCCAGGATCGCCGCCGACATCTCCGCCGTAGAACTGAAGTACAACCCGCACAAGGCGTCCGTCGACTCCAACCCGTACGGCGTCCTCGCGCTCCCGGACGGCCGCAGGATCGTCGCGGACGCGGCCGGCAACGACCTCGTCGAGGTCTCCCCGGGTGGCAAGGCCCGTCCCTTCACGGTGTTCAAGAACCACGACGGACACGAGGCCGTCCCGACCTCCCTGGCCCTCGGCCCCGACGGCAACCTCTACGTCGGCGAGCTCAACGGAGAGCCCAAGAAGCCCACCGCGCGCGTGTGGAAGGTCGATCCCCGGAGCGGCAGGATCCTCGGCTGGAAGTCCGGCTTCGGCTCGATCACGGGCATCGCGTTCAACAGCGACGGCGACCTGTACGTCAGCCAGCTCTTCGCCGGCGTCGTGACCAAGGTCTCGGGCGGCAAGCGTACGAACGTGCAGGTGCCGTTCCCGGCGGGCGTGGCCGTCGACCCGTGGGACGGCAAGGTCTACGTCTCGGCCTGGTCCATCGCGGACCGTGACGGCACGGTGCTGGAAGGCAAGAAGACACCGGGCGGCCAGGTCTGGAAGATCCTCGGCTTCTGAGCGCGGGAGGCCGGAGGGCCGGGTTCCGGGAGGCCGGTTCCCGGCCCTCCGGGGCGCTGAATCCGTCGATGTTCTCGGGGTGGCGGCGGGCTGTCAGTGGGGCGCCCTAGACTCGGAAGGCGATGAGCAGCCTCTTTGACGACAGCTTCCTGGCGAACCTCCAGGCCCCTCGCGGGCACGAGGAGGAACTCCCGCCTCCGCCCGAGGACGATCACGTACCGGAGCAGGTTCCGGACGATCTGTTCGGTGGGAAGTTCGACGTGCCGCCGGACCGGGACGCCTATTACCGCGACGGCGCCCCACGCCCGGTGATCGACGCGGCCGCGCTCCTGGACGGGCTGAACGAGAACCAGCGCGCGGCCGTCGTCCACTCCGGCACCCCGCTGCTCATCGTGGCCGGCGCCGGCTCCGGCAAGACCCGCGTGCTCACGCACCGCATCGCGCACCTCCTCGGCGAGCGGAACGTGCATCCGGGCCAGATCCTCGCGATCACCTTCACCAACAAGGCCGCGGGCGAGATGAAGGAGCGCGTCGAGCAGCTCGTCGGCCCGCGCGCGAACGCGATGTGGGTGATGACCTTCCACAGTGCGTGTGTGCGCATCCTGCGCCGCGAGAGCAAGAAGCTCGGCTTCACGTCGAGCTTCTCGATCTACGACGCCGCCGACAGCAAGCGCCTGATGGCCCTGGTCTGCCGCGACCTGGACCTCGACCCCAAGCGCTACCCGCCGAAGTCCTTCAGCGCCAAGATCTCGAACCTGAAGAACGAGCTGATCGACGAGGAGGACTTCGCCGCCCAGGCCGCCGACGGCTTCGAGAAGACCCTCGCCCAGGCCTACGCCATGTACCAGTCGCGGCTGCGCGAGGCGAACGCCCTCGACTTCGACGACCTGATCATGACGACGGTCAACCTGCTCCGCGCCTTCCCGGACGTCGCCGAGCACTACCGCCGCCGCTTCCGCCATGTGCTGGTGGACGAGTACCAGGACACCAACCACGCCCAGTACGCACTCGTGCGCGAGCTCGTCGGCACGGGCGCGCACGACGAGGACGTACCGCCCAACGAGTACGACCTCCTGCCCGCCGAGCTGTGCGTCGTGGGTGACGCGGACCAGTCCATCTACGCCTTCCGCGGGGCGACGATCCGCAACATCCTCCAGTTCGAGGAGGACTACCCGAACGCGACGACGATCCTCCTGGAGCAGAACTACCGCTCCACGCAGACCATCCTGAGCGCGGCCAACGCGGTCATCGAGCGCAACGAGTCCCGCCGCCCCAAGAACCTGTGGACCAACGCGGGCGCGGGCGCGCGCATCACGGGCTATGTCGCCGACACCGAGCACGACGAGGCCCAGTTCGTCGCCGAGGAGATAGACCGACTGACGGACGCGGGCGAGGCGAAGGCGGGAGACGTCGCCGTCTTCTACCGCACGAACGCCCAGTCGCGTGTCTTCGAGGAGATCTTCATCCGCGTCGGCCTGCCCTACAAGGTCGTCGGCGGCGTCCGCTTCTACGAGCGCAAGGAGGTCCGGGACGTCCTGGCCTACCTACGGGTGCTGGCCAACCCCGAGGACTCGGTGCCGCTGCGCCGCATCCTCAACGTCCCCAAGCGCGGCATCGGCGACCGCGCGGAGGCGATGATCGACGCCCTCGCCCAGCGCGAGAAGATCAGCTTCCCGCAGGCGCTGCGCCGCGTCGACGAGGCGTACGGCATGGCCGCGCGGTCGGCCAACGCCGTGAAGCGGTTCAACACGCTGATGGAGGACCTCCGTACGATCGTCGAGTCCGGCGCCGGCCCGGCGACCGTCCTCGAGGCAATACTCGAACGGACCGGCTATCTGGCCGAGTTGCAGGCCTCCACCGACCCGCAGGACGAGACCCGTATCGAGAACCTCCAGGAACTCGCCGCCGTGGCCCTGGAGTTCGAGCAGGAGGCGGGCGAGGGCGAGGAGTCCCCCGGGCTCGCCGACTTCCTGGAGCGGGTCGCGCTCGTCGCCGACTCCGACCAGATCCCCGACGAGGACGAGGACGGCTCCGGCGTCATCACCCTGATGACCCTGCACACGGCCAAGGGCCTCGAGTTCCCGGTCGTCTTCCTGACCGGCATGGAGGACGGCGTCTTCCCGCACATGCGCGCCCTCGGCCAGACCAAGGAACTGGAGGAGGAGCGCCGGCTCGCCTACGTCGGCATCACACGCGCGCGTGAGCGCCTGTACCTGACGCGCTCATCGTTGCGCAGTGCCTGGGGCCAGCCGTCGTACAACCCGCCCTCTCGTTTCCTCGAAGAGATCCCGGCCCAGCACGTCGACTGGAAGCGGACGGGCGCCACGGCACCGGTCTCCGCCGGCCCGGCGTCGGGCGTGGCGGCCTCTCTGTCGTCCTCCCGCTCGCGCTCGTCGGCCTCGGGAGCGTCCGGCTTCGCCACGAGCCGCGCGTCCGACAAGCCGGTGGTCTCGCTGGCCGTCGGCGACCGCGTCACGCACGACCAGTTCGGCCTTGGCACGGTCGTGGCCGTGAAGGGCACGGGCGGGAACGCCGAGGCGACGATCGACTTCGGCGACGCCAAGCCGAAGCGGCTGCTGCTGCGGTACGCACCGGTGGAGAAGCTGTAGCCCGCACGCAGTGAGCCCCCGCTCAACAGCGGGGGCTCACAAGGAAGTTGCAAGGGATCAGGTCGGGTCGAGCCCGTGGCTGCGCAGCCACGGCAGCGGGTCGATCGCCGAGCCGCCGCCCGGCCGTACCTCGAAGTGCAGGTGCGGGCCGGTCGAGTTGCCCGAGTTGCCGGAGTACGCGATCGGGTCGCCGGCCTTCACGGTCGTACCGGAGGCGACGCGGTAGCTGGAGAGGTGGCAGTACCACGTCTCCGTGCCGTCCTTCGCGGTCACGATCATCATGTTGCCGTAGGCGCTGTTCCACTGTGTGCGCACGGTGCCGTCGGTCGCGGACATCACCGTCGTGCCGTACGACACCGGGAAGTCGATGCCGGTGTGCACGGACATCCAGTTGATGCCGGCCTGGCCGAAGTAGGCGCTGAGCCCCTTCTGGGTCACCGGCAGGACGTACTTGGGGCGCAGCCGCTCCTTGCGGGCCGCCTCGGCCGCCGCCTTCTTCTTCTCGGCCGCCTGCTGCGCCTTGAGGTCGATGCGCTCCTGCGTACGGCTGGCCCGGTCGGCGAAGTCGTCGGCGCCGGCGGACAGGCTCTGGATCTGCGTGTCCAGCTTGTTGTTGGCGGCGGACGGTTTCACCGCCTGTGCGTCCGACGCGGTCGTCGAGGTGTCCTTGTCGCCGCTGAACGTGCCCACGGAGGCGGCGGCGATGCCCGCCACTCCCATCACACACGCCGACGGCACGGCGATGGTCAGCAGCGCGGACCGCTTGGGAGGCGTACGGCGACGGGAACGCGCCCCGCCGCGGGAGGCCGCGCGCGGCGCCGGGACCGGCGTGACCTCCTCCTGGTCGTCGAGGAGCGGAGCGTCGTCGAGGAGCGGGGCGACAGCGGGCAGCTCGCCGGTGGCGTCCAACCGGCCGCCGTCCGGGCCGGTCTCGTCGTAGCCGGTTTCGTCGTACGAGACCTGATCGGCCTGCCGCTCGTGGTCGTCGCCCGCGGTCGTGGCGCCGTCGGCCGGACCGTCGGAGTTCCACTGTGTGGCGTCGTACGCCCCGGTGTCGAAGGTCTGCGTGCCCCATTCCCAGTGCTGGGTCTGGTCGGCCGCGCCGCCGGTCCCGTCGGGCTGGAGCCAGGCGCTCGCGTCCCAGTGGCCGGAGGTGTCGTGCCCGGTGGACTGCGGCGGGATGGCGGAGAGCTGCTGGTAGTCGGCGCTCCAGGCGGTCGTCTCGTAGACCCCGGTGTCGTAGGCGGCGTGGTGCTGGGCCGCGTACAGGTCGTAGTTCAGCGTCTGGTGACCGCCCGTCGCCCACTGACCGGAGTCGTACGAGCCGGTGTTCTGGCCCGGGAGGCTGCCGAAGAGGGGGTCCGCGTCGAAGGTCGCGGTGGCGTGGGCGCCGGTCGCAAAACCGCTGGCGTCGTAGTTGCCGTGCGTGGTGAATTCGCCGTACTGGGCTTCCTGGGTGCCGTACGACGCGTAGTGCGCCGAGGCGGCGTCGGAAGCCGGAGCCGGGGTGGTCATGATCCCCGACGGGTGACGGTCGTTCACCAACTTCTCTTTCGCCTCGACAACAGGGGCTGCCAGAGCAGTGCGGTGACTGTACCCGCCGGTATGCGGGCTCGACAATCTTCAACAGGTTTCGTGCGCGCAGGAAACGGGCATTCGGCCGTGTTTCGGGGGAGTGCGGGCACGGGTTTGGCCTTGTGTTCGACAGTCGTTCGATATCGATTGGCTGTCAGTCGGCTGTTCGGGATGCGGTCAGGCCACTGTCAGGCCGCCGGCGTGTGCGGCGGCTTCGGCTCCCGTCCGTTCGGCGTCGAGGGCCTGGCGTATCCCGGTCGCGACCGCGGGGTGCACGGGCAGGGCGAGATGTCCGATCCCGCTCACCCGCACGTTCTGCACCATCAGGTCGGGGTGGTCGATACAGGCGGTCTCCAACGGATCCATCAGGTGGTCGAGGTCGCTCCAGAAACTGATGAAGTGCGTACGGCAGCCGGGCGCCGGCCGGGTTAGTTCCTCGAGCAGGTCGGAGCCGGGGCGCATCTGGCGCACGATCGGGTGAGCGTTGGCCAGCGGCACCACCCGGGTGCCGGAGTGCGGGGTGCCGAGCGTCACCAGAGTGCGGACGCGGAGGTCGCCGCCGAGCCGCTGCACGTAGTACCGCGCTATCAGTCCGCCGAGGCTGTGTCCGACGATGTCGACCTGACTGCTGCCCGTGCGCTCGCAGATCTCCTCTATGTGCCGGCCGAGCAGCTCGGCGGCGGTGCGGATGTCGCAGGTCAGCGGCGAGTAGTTGAGGGACTCGACCTGCTGCCTGCCGTGCTGGGCGAGGCTGCGGCGCAGCAGCACGAAGACCGAGCGGTTGTCTATGAAGCCGTGGAGAAGGACGACCGGGGGTTTGGACTCGGTCGGCAGCTGTGCTGCGCCGTCCGGCGAGGGGAGCGGGGCCGCCGATCCCCGGCGTTCCTGGGTGATGCCGGACGGATAGAGGAGGAGGTGGCCCGCGAGGATCGCGAGCTCCAGGGCGGTCGCCTTCAGCAGGGCCAGGGAGAGACCTGCCAGTCTGCTCGGGAGCAGCCGCTGGCAGAGCGGAAGAAAGGGCAACGCTGCCCTGGTGACCTTCATGGCCGACCTCCTGTCGGCACGCAGGAGGACGGCTCTGTCCCCCGTGTGCCCTCGTGGGAAGTCGCGACGGAGGCGGTCGACGGGGCATGAGGGGGGCGCGTGGGGTGAGTCCGGTGTGCGGCGAATGCGGCGCGGGTGGTACGGGTTGTGCGGGTAGTGCTTCTGGTGCTCGTTGCGCCTGTGACGCCGCTGACCTGCCCTACGTGCCCTTCATGCCTGTATCGACGCGCCGCACCCCCACGGCGCGCGGCCTGCGGCGCGGTGGTGCGGCGACCTCGTTGCGGCTCCCGTTGCGCGTGTTCCCATCGGAACGGTGCGCGGTGAACGTGTCCCACCGTGTGATTTCCCCCTCGGTCCACAGCGCGAAACTGCCGGTTGCGGGATGCTGGGGATAACGTTCGTTCACTTCCCCGGCCGGTGTGGGTACTGCAGTACTTGTCGGTAGGGATGGATGCAGTCGCTTCATGGAGGCAGTGATGGGTGTGGCAGCCGGTCCGATCCGCGTGGTGGTGGCGAAGCCGGGGCTCGACGGCCACGATCGCGGAGCCAAGGTGATCGCGCGGGCGCTGCGCGACGCCGGTATGGAGGTCATCTACACCGGCCTCCACCAGACGCCGGAGCAGATCGTCGACACCGCGATCCAGGAGGACGCCGACGCGATCGGGCTGTCGATCCTCTCCGGTGCCCACAACACGCTCTTCGCCGCGGTGATCGCACTGCTCAAGGAGCGGGACGCCGAGGACATCCTGGTCTTCGGCGGCGGGATCATCCCCGAGGCGGACATCGCGCCGCTGAAGGAGAAGGGCGTCGCGGAGATCTTCACGCCGGGGGCGACCACACAGTCGATCGTGGACTGGGTGCGGGCGAACGTTCGGCAGCCGGCCGGGGCGTAGGCCTCCGGCGGTGCGGCCGTTGTTCAGTGCGGGTGCGCTGGGGTGGCCGCCCCTGGAGGCTCCGCCCCCAGACCCCCGGTCGGCCCGAAAAGCCTCGTCCTCGAACGCCGGACGGGCTGGGTGCAGCCGACCGGCACTGAAGACGTACAGCTCTATGCCTCCAGCTCCTCCGCCATCGCCGCCCGCAAGCGCAACGTCGTGACCAGGCGCTGAAACGCCTCTGCCCAGTAGCCGCCCGCCCCCGGCGACGCATCCTCGGACTCGTCCGGTATTGCCAGCAGACCGTCCAGGCGGCTCGCCTCCGAAGGGTCGAGGCAGCGCTCGGCCAGGCCCATCACTCCGCTGAAACTCCATGGGTAACTCCCCGCGTCCCGCGCGATGTTGAGCGCGTCGACCACCGCCCGCCCGAGCGGCGCGGTCCATGGCACCGCGCACACCCCGAGCAGCTGAAACGCCTCCGACAGCCCGTGCGTCGCGATGAACCCGGCCACCCAGTCGGCCCGTTCGGCCGCGCCGAGCGTGGCGAGGAGCTTGGCGCGCTCCGCCAGCGACACCGCTCCCGGCCCGCCGGCCTCCGGCGCGGAGGGGGCGCCGAGGAGCGCCCGGGCCCACTCGGCGTCCCGCTGCCGTACGGCGGCCCGGCACCACGCGGCGTGCAGTTCGCCCTGCCAGTCGTCCGCCACCGGCAGCGCCACGATCTCCCGGGGAGTGCGCCCGCCGAGCCGCCCGGACCATGTGCCGAGCGGTGTCGCCTCCACCAACTGGCCGAACCACCAAGACCGTTCACCCCGTCCCGCCGGTGCCTTGGACACGACACCGTCGCGCTCCATGCTCGCGTCGCACTCGCGCGGTGCCCCGACGGCGATCCTCGGAGTGCCCCGCGCGTCGTCGACCGTCATACACGCGGCGGCCCTGACCGCCATACGCGCCGCGAGCGCCGAACCCGGCAGGGCGGAGAGCAACTCGGCCGCCGTCGCCCGCACGTTGCGGCTGCGGTCGGACAGCGCCTGTTCCAGGAAGGGCTCGTCCTGTGGGCCGAGTCCCGTGCGCAGTGAGTCGAGGAACATCAGGCGGTCCTCGGCCCGCTCCGTCGGCCAGGTCGTCGTGAGCAGTTCGCGCGCGGCGGCGGGCTCGCGGGAGCGCAGGGCGGACAGAAGCGCGACCCGTTCGGCGAACAGGCCCTCCTCCCAGAGCCGCCGGGTCTGCTCCGTGTCCTCGGGCTGCGGCAGTGCGGCGCCTCCGCCCGGCGTGGCGCGCAGGGCGAACCTCCAGTCCGGGTTCAGCCGGGCGAGCCACACGGCTCGTGGCCCCGCGAACGCCAGCGCCGCCGGGCGGAGGTCCGTACGCCCTCGGGCCGCGTCCAGCAGTGCGGGCAGTGCCTGCGGGGGTGGTGCGAAACCACGGGCGTTCGCCGCCGCGAGCCACTGCGGCAGCAGCTCCATGAGGTCGGGTGCGGTGCCTCTGCGGCCGCCGCCCGTGCCGGGGCGGTCGGCCAGCAGCAGGGCGAGCCTGCGGGCCGCCGCGGCAGGCAGCGCGGGGCGCGGGTCCTCGGCGGCCGGCTCCGGCCGGCCGGCCGCCCGCGCGGGCCGCAGCCCGGCCCGTCTCCGTACGGTCTCCACGGCCGCCGCGTCCAGCAGCGCCACCGGTGCTTCCCGCCCGGACGCACCGCCCGGCGGCGTGCGCCGCTCGGTCCCGAGCAGCGCCGCCGTGACGAGCTCCTCCCAGACGCCCGGCGCGGGCGAATCCACGGGCGTGGACGTGCTGTTCATGCGGTTCCCCTCCGTGAAGTGCCCGTCCCTGCGGGCGTCGTACGGCAGTCCCCGGACCGTCGGCTCAGCACAGCGGCACCGCCTCGCCCGCGCCCTCGGGCCAGGCCGTCAGCGGGGTGAAGCCCCGGTGGCCGCACTCGCCGAAGACCTTGACGGGGGCGCCCCCCGAGAGGGCGACCAGGCGCCAGAGGCCGGGACGGGCCCGGACGGCGGGAGTCAGCGGCAGCGCCGCGTCCTCGTCGGCGTCCGCGAGCTGCCAGGAGTCGCCGTCCGGGACCGGTATGACCCGCTCCAGCGTGACCGGGACGGAGTCCAGCCACGGGTCGTCCCGCAACGCCTCGCCGTATCGCGCGGCCGCCTGGGCCGTCGTCACTCCCGGTGGCCGTGTCACCGCCGGTGCCGGCGGTGCGAACTGCTCGCCCAGGGCTGCCCGCAGCTGCCCTGCACCCGGATAGGCGGACACCTCCGCGTCCAGAGCCAGCCCCATGGGCAGCGCCAGCTCGGGCGCGCGGCCCGCGGCGCCGTAGGAGAGGAGCAGGGCGGTGCGGTCCGACTCCGGGCCGTAGAGCCAGATCCGGCGGGTCGTCAGGCGTGCGTCCGCCGTGTCGTACTGGGCGAGGACCAGCCAGCGGTCGCGCAGCGGCGGGCCGTCCGCCGTGCCGGGCAGGCCGATGCGGGAACGGACCGTCGCCCCGAGGCCGTCCGGCAGCTGCTCACGGCGCAGCCAGCCCTGGTCGAGGAGATGGAGCAGTGCGCACTCCTCCAACAGGCGCACCGGCCAGCCCGGTCCGGAAGACGGGATCGCCCCCAACTCCCGCACCCGCGCGGCCAGTCCGGGCGCCTGGGCGTCGACCATGCGGGCCGCTGTCTCCTCCCACAGCCCGTATCCCGCCTGTTCCGCGCTCGCCAGGCCGCCGCGCAGCAGGTCCGCCAGGCGCTGCTCCAGCTCGGTCGCGCCCGCGGTGACGCGCTCGGCCCGGCGCTCGACCCGCCGTCGCGCCGCTTCCGGATCAGCGGAGGCGGACGAGGCACCGGCCGCGTCCGCCGCCCGCTTCTGCTCCGTGCGCTGCCTTCTCCCCTCTATCCACTGCTCCGCCCAGTCCGGCGCCTGCCTCGCCGGCACCGCACCGTCCTCGCCCGCCCAGAGCAGCAGCAGCCCGAGGGCGTGCTTGCACGGGAACTTTCGGCTCGGACAACTGCACTTGTACGCGGGGCCCGCCGCGTCCGCGATGTCGACGACCGTCTGATACGGCTTGCTGCCACTGCCCTTGCACAGCCCCCACACCGTCCCCTCGTCGGAACTCCCCGCCTCGGACCACGGCCCCGCCGCGCCGAGTTTGCTTCCCGCTTTGCGTGATGCGGCGTCAGGCGCCAGTGCCAGCACCTGATCCGCGCTCCAGCGCACCCCCTGCTGAGTCATGTCTTCGACGGTAGATCCCACCACTGACAATCGGCCTCGCGAACGCGTTTGCGCAGGTCGGAACGCATTGTCAGTGGCGTGGTGCACGGTTGGTGACAGATCCGAACCGGCCGAGCTGGAGGGGGCCTCAGCCATGTCTGTGTCCGTGGAACCGACGTCCGTCGAAGTAGCCGAAGTACTCGCGAAGGAGCCGGCCGAGGCGTTGCGGCCGCACGCCGAGGACGCCTTCGCCGGCGAACTCGCCGCGCTGGCCGCGCAGGACGACCGCCCGCGCCCGGCCCGCTGGAAGCTGTCGCCGTGGGCGGTGGCGACGTATCTGCTCGGCGGCACCCTGCCGGACGGCACGGTCATCTCACCGAAGTACGTGGGCCCGCGCCGCATCGTCGAGGTCGCAGTCACCACGCTCGCCACCGACCGCGCCCTGCTCCTGCTCGGCGTGCCCGGCACCGCGAAGACCTGGGTGTCCGAGCATCTGGCCGCGGCGGTCAGCGGCGACTCGACCCTGCTCGTGCAGGGCACGGCGGGCACGCCGGAGGAGGCGATCCGGTACGGCTGGAACTACGCGCAGCTGCTTGCCAACGGCCCGAGCCGCGACGCCCTCGTGCCCAGCCCGGTCATGCGGGCCATGGCGGAGGGAATGACCGCGCGAGTGGAGGAGCTCACTCGCATCCCCGCCGACGTACAGGACACGTTGATCACGATCCTGTCGGAGAAGACGCTGCCGATACCGGAGTTGGGGCAGGAGGTGCAGGCGGTTGGCGGCTTCAACCTGATCGCCACGGCCAACGACCGCGACCGCGGGGTCAACGACCTCTCCAGCGCCCTGCGCCGCCGTTTCAACACGGTGGTTCTGCCGCTGCCCGAGAGCGTCGAGGCCGAGGTCGACATCGTCTCGCGCCGGGTGGACCAGATCGGCCGCTCCCTCGACCTGCCCGCCGCACCCGACGGCATCGACGAGATCCGCCGCGTCGTGACCGTCTTCCGCGAGCTGCGGGACGGGGTCACGTCCGACGGCCGTACGAAGCTCAAGTCGCCGAGCGGCACGCTGTCGACGGCGGAGGCGATCTCCGTGGTCACAGGCGGGCTTGCGCTGGCCGCCCACTTCGGCGACGGCGTGCTGCGGGCCGGCGATGTCGCCGCGGGCATCCTCGGCGCCGTCGTCCGCGACCCGGCGGCCGACCGAGTCATCTGGCAGGAGTACCTGGAGGCGGTCGTGCGGGAGCGCGACGGCTGGACGGACTTCTACCGGGCCTGCCGGGAGGTGAGTGCGTGAACGACCTGGGGTGGGGGCGTGCGAGCGGCAACAAGGGGTCGGGCGGATCGGGCGGGAACCAGGGGTCGGGCGGATCGGCGCGGATGACGTACGAGGACGGTATGGACGTCGGGTACGGCAGCGGTAGAGAGGGCGTCAGGAAGACGTGCGGCGGCGGCAGTTGGTGGCGGCGATGACCAGGGGGACGGTGTGACGGGGATCGGGAAGGGCGGGAGCGGGGCCACCGGCGGCGGGCCGTTGCTGCTCGGTGTGCGGCATCACGGGCCGGGGTCGGCGCGGGCGGTGCGGGCGGCGTTGGACGCGGCTCTGCCCCGGGTCGTGCTGATCGAAGGGCCCCCGGAGGCCGACGCGCTGATCCCGCTGGCCGCCGAGGAGGACATGCGGCCGCCGGTCGCCCTGCTGGCCCACGCCGTGGACGAGCCCGGCCGCTCGGCCTTCTGGCCGCTCGCCGAGTTCTCCCCCGAGTGGGTCGCGATCCGGTGGGCCGTGGAGCACGAGGTCCCGGCGCGCTTCATCGACCTGCCTGCGTCGCACACGCTGGCGTGGGGGAGCGAAACGGGGGCCGAGCCGCAAGGGGGACCGGACAACGGGCAGGAGGGCGACGCCCATTCGGCAACTGAGGCCGACCCGGACGAGGGGCCGGGCCATGGGCACGGAGGTGATGCCGATGTCCGCGTCGACCCCCTCGCCGTACTCGCCGAAGCCGCCGGTTACGACGACCCCGAGCGTTGGTGGGAGGACGTCGTCGAGCACCGGGGGGCCGGCGAGGGGGACGCGTTCGCGCCGTTCACCGTGCTCGAGGAGGCGATGGGGGCGCTGCGGGAGGTGTACGGGAGCGGGGGCCACGACCGGGACCTCGTGCGCGAGGCGTACATGCGGCTCCAGGTGCGGGCGGCGCAGCGGGAGTTCGAGGACGGGGTGGCCGTCGTGTGCGGGGCCTGGCATGTGCCCGCGCTGCGGCAGAAGACGGCCGTCACCGCCGACCGGGCGCTGCTGAAGGGGCTGCCCAGGGTCAAGACGGACATGACATGGGTGCCGTGGACGTACCGGAGGCTGTCGCGGTTCAGCGGGTACGGGGCGGGGATCGACTCGCCGGGCTGGTACGGGCATCTGTTCGGTGCGCCGGACCGGCCGGTCGAGCGATGGATGACCAAGGTGGCCGGACTGCTGCGGGACGAGGACCGGATCGTCTCCTCCGCGCATGTCATCGAGGCGGTGCGGCTGGCGGAGACCCTCGCAGCGATGCGCGGCCGTCCGCTGGCCGGGCTGAGCGAGACGACCGACGCGGTGCGGGCGGTGATGTGCGAGGGCTCGGACGTGCCGCTGTCCCTGGTGCACGACCGGCTGGTCGTCGGGGACGTGCTGGGGGAGGTGCCGCAGGCGGCGCCCGCGGTGCCGTTGCAGCGGGACCTCGACCGGATCCAGCGCCGACTGCGGCTCAAACCGGAAGCCCTGGAGCGGGAGTTGGAGCTCGACCTGCGCAAGGAGACCGACGCCGGGCGCAGCAGGCTGCTGCACCGGTTGCGGCTGCTGGGCGTCGAGTGGGGCGAGCCGGTGGCCTCGCGGGGCAGCACAGGCACGTTCCGGGAGACGTGGCGGCTGCGCTGGGAACCGGAGCTGTCCGTGCGGGTCGCCGAGGCCGGGGTGTGGGGGACCACGGTGTCGGCCGCGGCGACGGCCAAGGCGGAGGCGGACGCCGTCGCCGCGCAGGGGCTCGCCGACGTCACCGCACTCGCCGAGCGCTGCCTGCTGGCCGAACTGCCGGAGGCGTTGCCCGTGGTGATGCGGGTCCTCGCCGACCGGGCGGCCCTCGACGCGGACGTCGGCCACCTCGCCCAGGCCCTGCCGGCCCTGGTCCGCTCCCTGCGCTACGGCGACGTTCGGGGCACGGACACCGGGGCGCTGGCAGAGGTTGCGGCGGGCCTCGCCGAGCGGATCTTCGTCGGCCTGCCCCCGGCCTGCGCCGCCCTGGACACGGACGCGGCCGAGGAGATGCGCCGCCATGTGGACGCGGTGCACGGGGCGGTGGGCCTGCTGGGCGAGGTCTCGGCACGGACGCACCGGGCGGCTGCCTCGCCAACTGACGCCGTGGCAGCGGGACATGGGGCAGGGGCGCCTTTGGCGGCCGACACCTCAGGGAAGGGGCACGCGGCTGCGGAGTCGTCCGGTGATGCTCGTGAGGCCGGGCACCCGGGGGAGGAGCCCTCGGCGACTGAGGCCTCCGCACCGGAGCACGCGACGATCAGGCCGCCGGCTGAGGGCCCCGCGTCGGGGCGCGTGGCTGCGGAGTCGGCGGATGGTGCTACCACGCCGGGCCACGTGGCTGGGGAGTCGGCGGATGCTGTTCCCGCGTCGGGGCACGCGGCATCGGAGTCGGCGGATGGTGCTACCACGCCGGGCCACGTGGCAGAGGAGCCTGCGGATGGTGCCCCCTCGTCGGGGCACGCGACACCGGAGTCGGCGGCAGATGTCCCCGCGTCGGCCCCCGGCGACCTGCGGCGGCGCTGGCAAGGTGTGCTGCGGGTCTTGTCCGGGCGGGACACCGTGCCCGGCGTTGTCCGGGGGCGGGCCGTGCGGCTTCTGCTGGACGACGGGGAGTTGGGGCAGGACGAGGCCGCGCTGCTCATGGGGCTCGTGCTGTCGCCGGGGACGCCGCCGGGCGACGCGGCCGCGTGGATCGAGGGCTTCGTCGGCGGCGGCTCCGGCGGCGGGATGCTGCTCGTGCACGACGAGCGGCTGCTCGGGCTGGTCGACGCCTGGCTGACCGGGGTTCCGGCGGCGGCGTTCACCGACGTGCTGCCTCTGTTGCGGCGCACGTTCTCGGCGTACGAGCCCGGGGTGCGTCGCACCCTCGGCGAACTCGTCCGGCGCGGACCGGGGCAGCGCAGCGGCGTGACGGCGGCCGGCTCCGGCATACCCGGCTTCGCGGCCGATCTCGACCCCGGGCGCGCGGACGCCGTGCTGCCGGTGGTGCGGCTGCTGCTGGGGCTGGGATTGGACGGAGCGGAACAGAACACAGAGAAGAACGACGTCGACAACGACCTTGTGGGGGTGGCGGGATGACGAACGACGAGCTGAGGGAAGCGCACAAGAGGCCGGGCGTGGTGGCCACAGGCAGGGAGGGGAGCGGAGCCCGTGCGGAGGACCGTCCAGCCGCTGCCGTCGCGGTGATCCCGCTCTGGGCTCGGCCGCACACGGGGGCGCGTCGATGAACAACCACACCACGACCACCGAACCCCTCGCCACCGCCGTGATGGACCCCGCCCAGGAGCGGCTGCGGCGCTGGCGGCTGGTGCTCGGGGGTGACTCGGCCGACGGCACCGGGTGTGGGCTGTCGGGGCGGGACGCCGCGATGGACGGGGCGTTGAGCGCGCTGTACGGGAAGGGGGACAGGCAGGGGCAGGCGGGGCGGGACCGTTCGGCGGGGCTCGGTGCTTCGGCGCCGTCCGTGGCGCGTTGGCTCGGGGACATCCGGACGTACTTCCCCTCCTCCGTCGTACAGGTCATGCAACGCGACGCCATCGACCGGCTCGGGCTGTCCGCGCTGCTGCTCGAGCCGGAGATGCTGGAGGCGGTGGAGGCCGACGTGCACCTCGTCGGCACGCTGCTCTCCCTCAACAAGGCGATGCCGGAGACGACGAAGGAGACGGCACGCGCGGTCGTGCGCAAGGTCGTCGAGGACCTCGAGAAACGGCTCGCCACCCGCACCCGGGCCACCCTCACCGGCGCCCTCGACCGCAGCGCCCGTATCAACCGGCCGCGCCACCACGACATCGACTGGAACCGCACGATCGCGGCCAACCTCAAGCACTACCTGCCGGAGTACCGGACGATCGTGCCGGAGCGGCTCATCGGCTACGGGCGGGCCTCCCGGTCCGTGAAGAAGGAGGTCGTCCTCTGCATCGACCAGTCGGGGTCGATGGCGGCATCCGTGGTGTACGCGTCCGTGTTCGGCGCGGTGCTCGCGTCCATGCGGTCGATCGACACACGGCTCGTCGTCTTCGACACGGCGGTCGTGGACCTCACGGACCAGCTCGACGACCCGGTGGACGTCCTGTTCGGCACGCAGCTCGGCGGCGGTACGGACATCAACCGGGCGCTCGCCTACTGCCAGTCGCAGATCACCCGGCCCGCGGAGACGGTCGTCGTGCTCATCAGCGACCTGTACGAAGGCGGGATACGCAACGAGATGCTGAAGCGGGTCGCGGCGATGAAGGCGTCGGGAGTGCAGTTCGTGACATTGCTCGCGCTGTCGGACGAAGGGGCGCCCGCCTACGACCGGGAGCACGCGGCTGCGCTCGCCGCGCTGGGGGCGCCGGCGTTCGCCTGCACGCCCGATCTGTTCCCGGAGGTGATGGCGGCGGCGATCGAGAAGCGGCCGCTGCCGATACCGGACACGGCGTGACGGCGACGCGGGAACGGCGTGACGGGGACGTGGGAACGTCGTGAGGATCGGGCCGACAGGGAGCGTTCGCTGACGATTTGTCGACCAGTCGTCGTCCGACTTGGCCCAGCAAAACGGACATGACTACCCATCGGTAACAGAGGGCTTGCGCAACCTCGGGAGTGCCGTGCGAGGATCGACGCCTCGTCAGCGGTGCGCCGTTGCTCCGCTCACCCGTACCGCGTCGCGCCGACTCGTAGCTCGTTGCGCGAAGTTCGCTCAACCCGTTCCGCCGCACGGGAGGACCTCCTCTTGACCTGGCCGGCAGCCTTGCCTGTTGCCGCTCTGCGCGTGATGCGCACGGCGGCCGGACGGCGTGCGCTGCAAGTGGCGGTCGTGGTGGGCGGGTTGTTCGCGCTCGGCTTCCTCTGCGGGGAGCAGGCGCATGCGGCGGAGGGGGCGCCGGTCGTCTCCTCGTCCGAGGTCGTGTCCGCGGTTTCGACGGATTCGGCGGTCGGCGTCAGGTCGTTGACGGACGGTACGGTCGGCCGGCCGGCGAACGCTCCAGTGGCACCGTCCGGGCATCAGGCGGCGTCCGCGGCCGAGCCGAAGCCGGACACTCCGGCCGAGCCGAAGCCGACGCCTCCTGCCACCCCGGCACCGGCTGACGCCAAGCCCGACGCAACCGCTCCGGCCCAGGCCTCCGTCTCCACCGCCCTGAACGACGTCACCGGTGCGGTCGGCGCGGTCGAGCAGCAGGTCGTCGGCACGGTCAAGGGCGTTCCCGGCAAGGTCGGCCCGGTCGGTGACCTGGTGGAGACCGTGACCGAGGGCCTGGGCAAGGCGACCGCGCAGATACCGCCGCTGTCGTCCCTGCCTTCCTTCCCGACGTTGCCGTCGCTGCCCACCTCACCCGGCTTGCCTGTCCTCCCGGGCCAGACCCTGCCGGCGCCGGTCACGCAACCGGGCTCGGCGGGGCAGTCGTCGACGGGCGGCGGTTCCTCGGGGGGCCATGACGGGGCAGCCGGGGCAGAGGCGAGCGGCACGGCATACGGGCCGCGGTTCGGCACGGAGTTCGACGCCGTCCACAACCTGACACAGAGCGGTGGACATCAGGCCACCGGTCCCCGGACCGCCCCCGCCCACCCGGCCCCCGACGGTGACCCGACCGGCGCGCTCGGCAGCCCGTCCGCCGTCGACAACGGCACGCAGAGGCACGGTGACGGACACGCCGTCGCCCTGAACCACCGGGCGCCCCTGCGGCTCCTGCCCGGCGCCGCCGCGCGCGCAGCCGCGGCCGAGACCCGGGACAGGCACCGGGACATTCCCGTTTCCCCCGCCTAGGGCAGGCACTTCCCCCGCCACCGGACCTGCCGCGCGGGGGCGGAACAGGTCTGCCCGACCGTCCGGACACCCCTGACGAAGTCCGGACGCAAGCCGCCGACTCCACTGGTCCTCCGGTCCTCAACTCCCCGGACCACCACACCGGAGCCCGGCGCCGGAAATGTCACCAAGCCCTCCCAAGAAGCCCCGGAACTCCCCGGATCTCCCCTGAGATCGCGGAGCTTCGGCGCCTCCGAGGTTCCGAAGGATCTGACGCAAGCATGAACAAGAACATCCGCCGCTCCATCGTCATAGCAGCCGGCGTGACCGGCGCATGGGCGCTCGGTTCCGCCGCGGCCAGCGCGGACGAACTGCCCTCCTCCTCCCTCTCCGTGTCGGACACGACGACCGACACCGACAGCACCCTCGGCACGCTCACCGACTCCGTCACGAACACGGTCGACGGCGTCGTCACCGGCGTGCAGGACACCGTCTCGGGTGTCACCGGAACGGTCGACGGCACCGCCGCCAAGGCGACGTCCACGGCCACCGACACCGCCGGCACCGCGCAGAAGACGCCGGCCGCAGGCACCGCCGAGCAGGCCCGCAAGTACGTCGACGCCAAGGTCCCCGTCCCGCAGGCCGCCAAAAAGGCCACCAAGATCAAGGGCGCCGCCGCGATCCAGGGCGCCAAGGCCGCCCGCGCCGCGCAGGCCAAGGCCGCCGATGCCACCGACCAAGCTCACAGCACCGTCTCCGACGCGACCGGCGGCGCCCCGCAGGGCGACATCGACTACCTCTTCGGCCCCCTCGCCGCCTTCGCGCCGGAGCTCGAGCAGGTCCTTGCAGCCGCCCAGACGAAGCTGCAGGGCGTGCAGTCGGCGGCCCGCACCCAGACGCAGGGCGTCGACGGCGTCGTACGGACGAAGGCGCAGCAGACCGTCGCGGGTGCGGGACGCACGGCGGCCGGTGTCACCGGTGTCACGCAGACCGCGGCGACCGGCGCCCAGGGCCGGGCCGCCGGAGTCGCAACCCTCGCGCAGGGCGAGGCAGGCACCGTCGCCTCCGCCGCCCAGGCCTCCGTCGCGGCCGTCCCGAGCCATGTCACGGGCACGGTCGGCGGGGTCGCGCAGCAGGTCGTCGGCACCGTCAAGAGCGTTCCCGGCACGGTCACCCCGATCGTCGAGGAGACGGCCGCGGCAGCGGTTCCGCCGGTCGTGACCTCGGCAGTGAACGGCGTGACCCCGGTCGCCGCCCAGGCGGTCGCGGGCGTCGTCCCGGTCGCCGGCCAGGCAGTCGGCGGGGTCGCGCCCACCGCAACGCACGCCCTGGACGGCGTGGCACCGGTCGCCACGGGCGCCGTCAGCGGCGTGCTGCCCGTCGCGGGCGGCGCCGTGACCGGGGTCCGGCAGACCGCCGGTCACACGGTCGACGCCGCGACGGCGCTGGCGTACGGCGTCGTGGCCGACGTCCGGCCGGTCGCGGGCGGGGTCGTCCAGGGCGTCCAGCCGGTCGCCGCAGGCGTGGTCCAGGGCGTGGTGCCGGTCGCCGGTGGCGCGGTGTCCGACGTGCAGTCCACCGCAGGGGACACCGTGTACGGCGTGGCGCCGGTCGCGGCCGGCGTCGTCGCCGACGTTCCGCCGTACGCCACCGGTCTGGTCGGTCAGGTCACCGGCGATGTCACGGGCACCGTGCTGCCGCCGGTGGCCGACACCGCCGTGCACGGCGTGCTGCCGGTCGCCGGGCAGGCCGTGGCGGACGCGGGCGGGCTGGCGTACGGCGTCACGGGCGACGTGCGGCCGTTCGCCGGCGGGATCGCCGACGACGTGGCACCGCTCGCGTACGGCGTGGCCGGGGATGCCACCGGCCTGGCGTACGGCGTCACCGGCCAGGTGCCGCAGTTCGCGCAGGGCGTCACGCAGGCCGCCCGGCCCGTCGTGGACCTCGTCGAGCCCGTCGTCCAGGGCGTCGGTGGCAGCGCGACGACGCTGGCGTACGGCGTCGCGGGCGATGTCACGCCCTTCGCGTACGGCGTCGTCGGCGACGTCGACCCCTTCGCCCACGGCGTCGTGAGCCAGGTGGCGCCCTTCACCGGCGACCTGACCGACACCGTCCGCTCCACCGGCGGCCCCCTCGCCGGCCACGCCGTCACCGGCGTCGAGGGCGTCACCGAGTCGGTCACACCGGGCTACGCGCAGCACCTGCACCACGGCAACCCGTACGGCGTCTGACCGCATCGACTCCGCGGGCCCAAGGACCCGGACGGCCGAAAGCCGTCGGTTCGTCCGGACGCACGCCCGCGGACGGAGCCAGGTGATCCCCATTGGGGTGGGGATCAACTGCTCCGAGCCCCCTTCGGGGCTTTACAGGGGGCCTCACCGGGTAAACCCCAGCCCGGTGAGGCCCTTCCTCTGTGCCCGTCCCACAGCTCCCCGGCGCCTCACATTCGGCACGCCGTGCCAGTGAGCGCGGCATCATGTGACAGGTATCACCGCTCAGGTGTGACCCGCGATTTAGAGGGCTCCCGCAAGCAGCGATAACCTGCGAGACGGACATGCCGCGCGCTCGGACACCGTGTGCGCCTCCCTTGTGACCAGCGGACGTCACGTTGCCCTTCGCGGCACGCCCACGCATCCAACGAACCGCGAGATCACTGATAGGGACGGAAGCGCGTGGACCTGTTCGAGTACCAGGCGAGGGACCTCTTCGCCAAGCACGATGTACCGGTGCTGGCCGGTGAAGTCATCGACACGCCTGAGGCGGCCCGCGCAGCCACCGAGCGCCTCGGTGGCAAGTCTGTCGTCAAGGCCCAGGTGAAGGTCGGCGGCCGTGGCAAGGCCGGTGGCGTGAAGCTCGCCGCCACCCCGGACGAGGCCGTCGCCCGCGCGACGGACATCCTCGGCATGGACATCAAGGGCCACACGGTCCACAAGGTGATGATCGCCGAGACGGCCCCGGAGATCGTGGAGGAGTACTACGTCTCCTACCTCCTGGACCGTGCCAACCGCACCTTCCTCTCCATCGCGTCCGTCGAGGGCGGCATGGAGATCGAGGAGGTGGCGGAGACCCGCCCCGAGGCCGTCGCCAAGACCCCGATCGACGCCAACGAGGGTGTCACCGAGGAGAAGGCCCGCGAGATCGTCGCGGCCGCCAAGTTCCCGGCCGAGGTCGCCGACAAGGTCGTGAACGTCCTCGTCAAGCTGTGGGACACCTTCATCAAGGAGGACGCCCTCCTCGTCGAGGTCAACCCGCTGGCCAAGGTCGCCTCCGGTGACGTCATCGCCCTGGACGGCAAGGTCTCCCTGGACGAGAACGCCGAGTTCCGCCAGCCGGAGCACGAGGCCCTCCAGGACAAGGAGTCGGCCAACCCGCTCGAGGCCGCGGCCAAGGAGAAGAACCTCAACTACGTCAAGCTCGACGGCGAGGTCGGCATCATCGGCAACGGCGCGGGTCTCGTCATGAGCACCCTGGACGTCGTCGCGTACGCCGGTGAGAACCACGGTGGCGTGAAGCCCGCCAACTTCCTCGACATCGGCGGTGGCGCCTCCGCCGCCGTCATGGCGAACGGCCTGGAGATCATCCTCGGCGACCCGGACGTCAAGTCCGTCTTCGTCAACGTCTTCGGCGGCATCACCGCGTGCGACGAGGTCGCCAACGGCATCGTGCAGGCCCTGAAGCTCCTGGAGGACCGCGGCGAGGACGTCACCAAGCCGCTGGTCGTGCGTCTGGACGGCAACAACGCCGAGCTGGGTCGTCAGATCCTCTCCGACGCCAACCACCCGCTGGTGCAGCGCGTGGACACCATGGACGGCGCGGCCGACAAGGCCGCCGAGCTCGCGGCTGCGAAGTAAGGGAAGAGGGACTCAGACAGCCATGGCTATCTTCCTCAACAAGGACTCCAAGGTCATCGTCCAGGGCATGACCGGTGCCACGGGCATGAAGCACACCAAGCTCATGCTGGCCGACGGCACGAACATCGTCGGTGGCGTGAACCCCCGCAAGGCGGGCACGTCGGTCGACATCGACGGCAACGAGATCCCGGTCTTCGGCACGGTCGCCGAGGCGATCGAGAAGACGGGCGCGAACGTATCCGTCCTCTTCGTACCGCCGGCCTTCGCCAAGGCCGCCGTGGTCGAGGCGATCGACGCCGAGATCCCGCTCGCGGTCGTCATCACCGAGGGCATCGCGGTCCACGACTCGGCCGCGTTCTACGCGTACGCCGTGTCCCAGGGCAACAAGACCCGGATCATCGGCCCGAACTGCCCCGGTCTCATCACCCCGGGTCAGTCGAACGCCGGCATCATCCCGGGCGACATCACCAAGCCGGGCCGTATCGGCCTGGTCTCGAAGTCCGGCACGCTGACGTACCAGATGATGTACGAGCTGCGTGACATCGGCTTCTCCTCCGCCGTCGGCATCGGTGGCGACCCGGTCATCGGTACGACGCACATCGACGCGCTCGCCGCGTTCGAGGCCGACCCCGACACCGACCTGATCGTGATGATCGGTGAGATCGGCGGCGACGCCGAGGAGCGGGCCGCGGCCTTCATCAAGGAGAACGTGTCGAAGCCGGTCGTCGGCTACGTCGCGGGCTTCACCGCGCCCGAGGGCAAGACCATGGGCCACGCCGGTGCCATCGTCTCCGGCTCCTCCGGTACGGCCGCCGCGAAGAAGGAGGCCCTCGAGGCCGCCGGCGTCAAGGTCGGCAAGACGCCGACCGAGACGGCGAAGCTGGCTCGCGAGATCCTGGCCGGCTGAACAACAGCAGGCTCAACAGCGGCTTTCCAGCTGTGAGTCGACGGGCCCGCTCCCTTCCCGGGGGCGGGCCCGTCGGCATCACAAAGTCGATCATCCCGTCAGCGGTACGAGCCGCTGCGGTCCGGGCACCATCTCCTGCCGCAGTTTCGCGCGCAGCTCCACCTCCATCGCGGACAGCGCGCCCTGCGCCGCCCGCGGTGGAACCCCCTCGATCCTCGCCCCCGGGGCCACCGGAGGCTCGTAGTGCGTCGGAGCCGTCCGCAGCGTGAGCGTCGTCGTGCCGATCAGGGCCACGGTGAAGGCGATGGCGGCCCGCGCCCAGAAGCGGGCCCGGCGCTCGCCTCCGGTGCGCACGGTCGGCGGCCTGGCCGCGCGCAGCCGCTCGGTGGAGGCCAGTTCGGTCAGCCGCCGGTGGAGGACGTCCGGGTCGCCCAGTTCGGGCAGACGCGCGGCGATCGCCTCGCGCGCGTGCAGCAGCCGGCCCGCCGTCGCCGGTGTGCTCGCCTCCGCCTCGGCCGCCGTCTCCGGCAGATCGAGGCCGACACCGTCGTAGAGCAGAAGCGTGCGGCGGTACGGCGGCGGGAGTTTCAGCAGGACGTCCAGCAGCGTGCGCCTGTCCCTGTCGGCGGGCGGCGGGTCGGGCTGCCGGAAGCGCGGGCGGAACCGGTGCCAGGGGGAGAGGGCGTACTCGTACGCCGTCGCCCGCACCCACCCCGCCGGATCCCGGTCCACGGCCACCTCGGGCCAGCGCTGCCAGGCGAGTTGGAAGGCCCGCTCGACCGACTCGCGCGCCAGTTCGCGCCGCCCGGTGAGCAGATACGTCTGCCGTACGAGGGCGGGGGCGCAGAACGCGTACAGCGCGTCGAAGGCCTGAGCGGGCGTCAGGGGAGCGGCCGGTGCGGGAAACGGACCCGCCGGCTGCCTGTCCGGACACACCGTCACCTTGGCCTCGGCCCGGGAGAGTTCGGCCAGAAGCGCCAGGTAGGCCGCCCGTTTCCGGCCGCGCGGGGTCGTACGGCCGGACTCCCATGAGGCGACGGTCTTGCCGGCGATGCCGAGCCGTGCGGCGACCTGATCCTGGGTCAGTGCGCCTGCCTCACGCAGGCGTCGGCGTTCCGTGGGGGGCGGCAGCGGGCTCGAAGCGATCGGCGTCACGGGGCGCCCTTCCGTGCGAAAAAGAACATAAACGTATATTGAGCGACACTTCGGAGGTTCGCCTGTTACGACGGGAAAGCGCGTGTCGTTGGGAGCATGGCCGTCGTGACGCAGATGACCGCCCGCCGCTCGCCGTTGTCCCCTCTGATCGCCCGCGTGCGCGACCGGCCGCCCGGGCTGGGTGCCGGCGTCCTGAGCGGCGCACTGGCCGCCGGGCTGGGGCTCGGGTCGTTCGCGGTGCTCGTGATCGCGCTGTGGATCAGCTCGCCGTATCCCGACAGCGGGCCCGGCAGCGCACTGCATGTCGCGGCGGCGCTGTGGCTCCTCGCCCACGGCGCCGAACTCGTCCGCACCGACACGCTCTCCGGCGTCCCCGCACCCGTGGGCGTCACGCCGCTACTGCTGCTCGTGCTGCCGGCGTGGCTGATGCAGCGGGCCGCGCGGGACGCGGTGGACGGCGGCGCGGAGGACGGGTCGGACGCACCGCTCGTCCCGGCCGGTACGGCATGGGCGGGCGTCGTCCTCGGTTACCTCGGCGTCGGCCTGGCCGCGGCGCTATACGCCTCGGGCGGTGAGCTGCGGCCGTCGTGGGTGTGGACCGTGGTGTCCCTGCCGCTGGTCGTCGCGGGGGCGGCCGGGGTCGGGGTGTGGAGGGCGTACGGGCGCCCGCGCGAGGCCGTGGACGCGGTGCTGGCGCTGCTCCCCGCCGGAGCGCGGTGGCTGGTGGTCGGCCCGGACGCCGGCGTCCGCCCGGGCACGGCGGCGCGGGCCGCGGCGGCCGGGACGGCGGTGCTGGTCGGGGGCGGGTCGCTGCTGGTGGGGGTCTCGCTGGTGTGGCACGGCACGGCGGCACGGGGCTTCTTCCTGCAGCTGACGGAGGGCTGGTCGGGCCGTTTCGCGGTGCTGATGCTGTGCCTGTCGCTGGTGCCCAACGCGGCGGTGTGGGGGGCGGCTTACGCCCTCGGCCCGGGGTTCGCGCTCGGCACGGGGCATGCGGTGGGGCCGCTGTCCTCGGCGCCGGCGCCCCTGCTGCCGCCGGTTCCGCTGCTCGCGGCGGTGCCGGAGGCGGGGCCCGGGGGCTGGATCAACTGGGCCGCCGGGGCGGTGCCGGTGGCCACCGGACTGACCGTCGGATGGTTCGTGGGCGCGCTGGACGGAGGGCGGCCGGGGCGTGGTCCCGGGAGGGACGCGGGCGACGGAGCCCGCATCGGGCGGACCGCCGCAACCGTCGCACTTGCGGCCCTGCTGTGCGCGGGCGCCATCGGCGTCCTCGCGGGCTCGGCGGGCGGACCGCTCGGCGTCGCGGCGCTCGCCCGGTTCGGCCCGGCGTGGTGGGAGACGGGCGGCGCGGCCTTCGCATGGATCACGGTGGTGGGCACCCCGACGGCGGTGGTCCTGCGGGCCTGGCGGTGCCGGAGGCGCCGGGCGGGCGGGCCGAAGGCCGCGGAGAGCGGAGCGAAGAGCGGGACCAAGGTCGTGGAGCCGAGGACGGAGAAGTCCACGCCGGAGAGTTCCACGCCGGAGAAGACCAGGTCGGAGAAGAGGTCCAGGTCGGACAAGCCCGGTTCGCAGGCGTCGAAGTCGGAGGCGCCGGAGGAGAAGGGTTCGGTCGGCCGGTGGTTCGGGAACCGGAAGCGCGCCGGGAGCAAGGACGCGGCGGCGAAGGCGGCGGACACGGCGGCCTCCGTGACCCATGATCAGGACACGGTGCCCTACGACCAGGACGCCGTGCCCTACGTCCGGAGCGACAAGCACCGCGCCGGCCAGGACGACGACACGTTCGAGCCGTACGACTTCCCGCCCGTCGAGCCCTTTCCGGAGCCGCTGTCTCTCTGGCACGACGACGACGCCACCCGGGAGGCCCGTTGGGCGGCGCTGAAGAAGGCGTCCGACCCGCAGCCGGAGCCGCCGGAACAGCCGTGAACGACGGCCGCCGCGCGCGGCGGCCGTTCGTCAGCCGCTCGTCAGCCGTTCGTCCCCAGCAGCCCCCGCAGCTCCTTCGGCAGAAGCTGCGTGCAGGACTGCTTCGCCGCGTTCGTCAGGGCGTCGTTGGTGCAGGTGTAGTAGTCGCTGTAGACCAGCTGCGCGGTGAAGCTCGCGGCGACCAGGACGATGGCCAGGGAGGCCGTCACCAGACCGCTCACCGCCGCCGTCGTCTGGGGGCGCGCGGACGGATCGTGGGTCGAGGACGAGTTGTCCGGGGTGCGGGACTTCGATCGCAGGGCGCTGCCGCCCCAGTACAGGGAGAGCGCGCCGAGCAGCAGGGCCACGTACGGCCAGCTGAAGAGGGCGAAGAAGAAGGCCCACATGCCGCACAGCAGTGAGTAGCGCGCGCGGCGCTGGGCGGGGTCGGCCGGGTCCCAGCGCATGCCCGAACCGGGGGTGTTGCCGCCCTGGCCCTCGGGGCCGGGGGCCGGACCGCCGGGGCGCTCGCCGAAGCCGCCGGGGGAGCGGCCCGGCTGGCGGTCGCTCCACTGGCTGCCCCAGGGCGAGTCGTTCTCTGAGCCCTCGCCGTCCTCACCGCTTGCCGGACGGCGCGGCTTCCAGGGGCGGTCCGGTGTGCCCGCAGGCGGCGGCGCGAACGGGTTGTCGTCCTGCGGGGTGCCGTCCTGCCCGTCGTCCTTGCGGTCCGAGGGCGCGTCCGGCGGCGAGGCCGGCCGCTCCCGCAGCAGCACGGCGTCCCGCTCCCCTCCCTGTGCCGGGAGCGGGGGGAGCGTGAGGAGTCGCAGGCTGCGGTCCGACATCAAGAGAGCGTCTTCCCCTTGGTGAACGTGGCTTGGTGAACTTGGCGAACGTGGTGGATACGGCTGGTCCTGCAAGAGCTGTCACACCGTGAACGCACCGCACGACAAGCGCGTTCCCGATCCGGCTCCTCCCAGACGCTACCTTCCGGCCACGCCCCCGTCCCGAGGGGGCCGTCCGGTGTGCCGGTATCGTTGCTGACGGTCGGCCGCTTCGTAGACTTCCCCGTATCCCGGGGCGCGAAGCATTCGTACGAATGTACAACCGCACGGCGTACGCCGGCCGTACGGAAACGCTCCCCCGAGAAAGGGCCCCACCGTGGCCGCCAAGCCCGTGGTCAAGCGCCTCGTCGTGCTGGTCTCCGGATCCGGCACCAATCTGCAGGCGCTCCTCGACGAGATCGCGGCCACCGGAAGTGAGGCCTACGGCGCCGAGATCGTGGCCGTCGGCGCCGACCGCGGCGGTATCGAGGGGCTCACGCGCGCGGAGCGTGCCGGGCTGCCGACCTTCGTGTGCCGGGTCAAGGATCACGAGACGCGCGACGAGTGGGACGCCGCCCTCGCCGAGGCCGTCTCCGCGTACGAACCGGATCTGGTGGTCTCCGCCGGGTTCATGAAGATCGTGGGCAAGGAGTTCCTGGCCCGCTTCGGCGGGCGGTTCGTGAACACCCACCCCGCCCTGCTGCCCAGTTTTCCCGGAGCCCACGGTGTGCGTGACGCGCTCGCGTACGGCGCCAGGGTCACCGGCTGCACCGTCCACTTCGTCGACGACGGCGTCGACACCGGGCCGATCATCGCTCAGGGCGTGGTGGAGGTCCGGAACGAGGACGACGAGAGCGCTCTGCACGAGCGCATCAAGGAAGTCGAGCGAAGGCTGCTCGTCGATGTCGTGGGGCGGCTCGCCCGCAACGGCTATCGCATTGAGGGACGAAAGGTAGTTATCCAGTGACCGCCGACATCAACAAGCGGCCCCTTCGCCGGGCGCTCGTCAGCGTCTACGACAAGACCGGGCTCGAGGAGCTCGCGCGCGGGCTGCACGAGGCCGGTGTCGAGCTCGTCTCCACCGGCTCCACGGCCGCGAAGATCGCCGCCGCGGGCGTCCCCGTCACCAAGGTCGAGGAGCTCACCGGCTTCCCCGAGTGCCTGGACGGCCGGGTCAAGACCCTGCACCCCAAGGTGCACGCGGGCATCCTCGCCGACCTGCGGTTGGAGAGCCACCGGCAGCAGCTCGACGAGCTGGGCGTGGCCCCCTTCGACCTCGTCGTCGTCAACCTCTACCCCTTCCGCGAGACCGTCGCCTCGGGGGCGTCCCCCGACGAGTGCGTCGAGCAGATCGACATCGGCGGTCCGTCGATGGTCCGCGCCGCCGCCAAGAACCACCCGTCGGTCGCCGTGGTCACCAGCCCGGCGCGGTACGCGGACGTCCTCGCCGCGGTCAAGGACGGCGGCTTCGACCTCGCCACCCGCAAGCGGCTCGCGGCGGAGGCCTTCCGGCACACGGCCGAGTACGACATCGCGGTCGCGAGCTGGTTCGCGAGCGCCTACGCGCCCGCCGACGACTCCCAGTTCCCCGAGTTCATCGCTGCCGCCCTGGAGCGCAAGAGCACCCTGCGCTACGGCGAGAACCCGCACCAGCCCGCCGCGCTCTACGTCGACGGCACCGGTGTCGGTCTCGCGGAGGCCGAGCAGCTGCACGGCAAGGAGATGTCGTACAACAACTACACGGACACGGACGCCGCCCGCCGTGCCGCGTACGACCACGACGAGCCGGCCGTCGCGATCATCAAGCACGCCAACCCCTGTGGCATCGCGACCGGTTCGGACGTCGCCGAGGCGCACCGCAAGGCCCACGCCTGCGACCCGCTGTCGGCGTTCGGCGGCGTCATCGCCGTCAACCGCCCGGTCTCGAAGGAGATGGCCGAGCAGGTCGCCGAGATCTTCACCGAGGTCATCGTCGCGCCCGACTACGAGGACGGCGCCCTCGAGGCCCTCGCCAAGAAGAAGAACATCCGCGTGCTGAAGGCCCCGGCCGCGCCCTCCCACCCCGCCGAGGTCAAGCCCATCGACGGCGGCGCGCTCCTCCAGGTCACGGACCGCCTCCAGGCGGACGGCGACGACCCGGCCAACTGGACGCTGGCGACGGGTGAGGCGCTGTCGGCCGACGAGTTGGCCGAGCTGTCCTTCGCCTGGAGGGCATGCCGCGCGGTCAAGTCCAACGCGATCCTGCTCGCCAAGGACGGCGCCTCGGTCGGCGTCGGCATGGGCCAGGTCAACCGCGTCGACTCCGCGAAGCTCGCCGTCGAGCGGGCCGGCGCCGAGCGCGCACAGGGCTCGTACGCCGCCTCGGACGCGTTCTTCCCCTTCCCGGACGGCCTGGAGATCCTGATCGAGGCCGGCGTCAAGGCCGTTGTCCAGCCCGGCGGTTCGGTCCGCGACGAGCTGGTCGTGGAGGCCGCGAAGAAGGCGGGCGTCACGATGTACTTCACGGGGACGCGGCACTTCTTCCACTGATCCCCGGCAGCGCGTGCGGCGGCCTCCGGCCCTCCCCCGAGGGAGCCGGAGGCCGCTCGTCTTCGGTGGCGCGACTACAGGAGGCCGGTCACGCGGGTGCCGTCCGGGGTGGCGGCGGATGCCGCGGCCGCGGAGCCGGCGATCAGGGCGGCGGTCGCGAGGAACAGTGCGGCGGGCCTTGCGATGTTCATGTTGTCCCCCATGAACTCCATGGACGCTGGTGGTCGCTCCACCGTGGCGCGGGACCGGAGTCACGGGTACCTGAGAACTCTCAGGGTCACTCCTTGCCGTCGGGGGCGTACTCCTTGAGGTAGTGGGCGACGCGGGCGGCGTAGGTGCGGTACTTCGGGGGAACACCGCCCGCGGCGTTCACCTTCTTGTACGAGGTGCGGTAGGCGGCGGCGAGCAGGACGCGGCGGTCGCCCGGCAGGGAGGTCTCAAGACGGGGTTCGATGGCGCACAGGTAGCGGCCCATGGCCGGGATGGACACGGCGGGGGACAGAGGCGGGGTCGGGGTCGCCGACGCGGCCACGCCGTCCGGGCGGATCCACCAGCGCAGCACGCTCGGGGTCCAGCGGGCGATGCCGTACTCGCCCTCGGCGCCTGCGGAAGGGTCGGAGAGGTTCGGGTCGAAGTCGCTCTCGACCTTCAGCATCGCCGCGAGGAGGACCGGGGAGACCTCCCGCTGCAGGCAGTCGTGGGCGGAGTCGACGATCAGGCGGCGGTACTGCACCGGGACGCCCTTGTCCGTACGGAGTTCGGAGGCGCCGTAGGCCGACACGGCCCCCGAACCCTTGCCGCCCCTCGTCCCCGAGTCGGCCCAGCTGCTGATGCCGTAGCCGAGCGCGGCCATCGCCACCGTCGCGACCGCCGAGCCCAACGCCACCGCGGCGCGGCGCCGGCGGGGCAGCACGGTGCGGGGCAGTCGGGGCGAGCGGCCCGTCCCGGCCGCCCGCTCGACGCGCCGCAGCAGCGCGTCCGTGCCGATGCGGTCGGCGTGCGTACGGGCCAGGCAGTCCCGCACGATCTCCCGCCAGGCGTCGGGGAGCCCGGGCGACAGGCGCAACTCCTCGGTGCCGCGGGCGTAGGCGGCGGCCGCGTCGCGGCGGGCCGTCGGGGTGCCCCCGGGCAGCGGGAAGGAGTCGGTCAGGACCAGGTGGGCCAGGACGCCGAAGGCCCAGACGTCGGCGGAGGGGCGGATCTGGCGGCCGCGTGCGCCGATCTCCGACCACAGCAGCTCCGGCGGGGTGTAGTCCGGCGTGGAGAAGGCGGGCGTGTACGCGTGCGTGCCCTCCAGTTCCGCGGCCATGTTGAAGTCCGCAAGCCGTGCCGAACCGTCCTTCATCAGCAGCACGTTGGCCGGTTTCAGATCGCCGTGCACCCACCCGGCCCGGTGCAGCTGGGCCAGGCCCTCGCAGATCTGCGCGAGCAGCGCGGGCCCGGCGGCCGGGCGGGGCGCCGCGGACAGCTGCGCGGACAGGGAGCGCTCCGCCTTCTCCAGTACGAGGACGGTGGCGCCGTCGAGGGCGGGGCGGGAGGGGTCGTCGACGGTGAGGGTGTCGTACATCCGGATCAGCCGGGGGCGGCTGAGACGGCGGTGCAACTCGACCTCGCGGTCGACGAGTTCGCGCAGATGGGCCAGTTGGCGCGGGGTGCCGGTGCCGGTGGGCAGGAACTTCAGGGCGGCCGTGCGGGGGAGCTCCTCGCCGACGAGGTCGCCGGTGCGGCGGCCCTCGTACACGCTGCCGAACGCGCCCGTCGCGATCGGCTCGCGCACCTCCCAGACACCGACCCGGTAGCCCTTGGGCACCGGCACGGCGTACGGCTCGGTCACCGGGCCGCCCGGCGGCCGGACGTCGCGGCGGCCAGGACGATCAGGTCGTCCTCCCGGACCAGGTCGAAGCGGAGCGCCAGCGAGACCAGCGACTCCTTCTTGCCGTTGAGGCGCGGGCCCTGGTCGGCCTCCTCCGGGCCGGGTTTCAGACGCAGCTTCACCGCCAGGTAGTCGATGTTCCACTGCACCGAAGTGCGGGACGCGGCGGGCCAGTTCGGGCGCAGCCGGTCGACGACCTGGTCCACGGTGGGCAGCGGCGCGTGCGGTTCGCCCCGCAGCCGTGGTTCGCACAGCGCGGCGAGGACCGCGAAGTAGCGCTTGGTGCGGTCGACCGAGAAGGCGGGCGCGGTGGTGGCGCCGTCCAGGCCGCCCTCGGAGTGCAGATAGTCGTGGCGCGGCGCCCACACCTCGATGGGCAGCAGATCGCCGGCCGCCGGCAGCACGATCCGCGAGAACTCGAAGGGGACGGGGGCGTCCAGGCGGCCCGGCCCCACTTTGATGTGCTCGCCCGCGCCCTCCGGGTTCTCCACCACGTACGTCTGCTCGCGGCTGAGGTTGCTGAGTATCCAGAAGGCGCCCTGCGCGGTGATCTCACCGGCTCTGCGGGACACCCCCTCGTGCGGGATCGTCACGTCCACGTCCTGCGCGGATCGCCCGAAGGTGAGCCTTTCGCCGGGCGCGAGCCGGAACTGGTTGCGGTTTCGCTCGTCCTCCGTGGTCGGCGGAGGTACCACGATGATGCTGTACAAGGTGCGTCTCCCCGTGCCTCACAGCTACCCACGTCAGAGTAGGGGGACGCACCAGGGCCGTGTCCCCCTCGTACGGGTGAGACACGGCCCTGGAAGATTTATGGCGCGAACGCGACGCCCGCGAGGTCAGTTCTGGACGACCATCGTGGACGCGGCCTTGTCGTGCCAGCCCTGCTGGCGGCCCGACTTGTCCCAGAACGGGGACAGGTAGACCACGAGCTGGCCGATGCCGCAGGCGAAGCTGCCGACGACCGGGATGATCCAGCGGATGAACGCCGAGCCCAGGCCGGGCTTCTGGCCGGTGTCGGCCTTCACGACGCGCAGGCCGACGGCCATCTTGCCGAGGGTCGCGCCGACCAGACCGGTCATCAGCCACTCGTAGAGGAGGCTGAGGATCGCGAGGGCGCCGAAGATCGCGCCGAACTTGGCCGCGAAGTCCGAGCTGGCGTTGTTGACGCACGTGGTGTAGTCGGCGGCGTTCGGGTCGCAGTCGTTGACCGAGTTCACGGCGCCCGCGATGCCGGCGAAGGCGAGGACGCCGTAGATCACGCCGAGGATCAGCCCGTCGATCACACGGGCACCGAAGCGGCGGCCCATCGAGGCGACCCGGGGACCGGGGCCGCCGGGGAAACCGGGCTGCTGCGGGTAGCCATAACCCTGCTGCGGGGGGATGCCCTGCGGGGCCTGCGGGTAGCCGTAACCGGGCTGACCGGGCTGGCCGCCGGGCTGCTGCGGGTAGCCGTAGCCCTGCTGCGGGTTTTGCGGCTGCTGGCCGTACGGGTTCTGGGGAGAGCCGAAACTCATGGCCTGTTTTCCTCCGTTGCACTGCGGGGACGATGCGGATGGCGCGGAGGAACGTCAGAAAATGAGCGGTTTGCCCCCCAACACGGACCGCGATACTGCGCCGTTCATCGTCGTTGGTGGGGTAAGGCCTTGTCCAGCCGCATTCGGCAGGCGTTGTGCAAGTGCAACCTGGGCGATCATGGAGGAACGAAGGGCAAAGGGCACGGGCGGCCCCGGATTGGAACCGGGGGGCGGTCATCCGCGAGGATGGGGACATGACCGCCCAGATTCTCGATGGCAAGGCCACCGCAGCCGCGATCAAGTCCGATCTGACCGTCCGCGTGGCGGCGCTGAAGGAGAAGGGCGTCACGCCCGGCCTCGGCACGATCCTCGTGGGGGACGACCCCGGCAGCCAGAAGTACGTCGCCGGAAAGCACCGCGACTGCGCCGAGGTCGGCATCGCCTCCATCCAGCGCGAACTGCCGGACACGGCCACGCAGGAGGAGATCGAGGCCGTCGTACGGGAGCTCAACGAGGACCCGGCGTGCACCGGTTACATCGTCCAGCTGCCGCTGCCGAAGGGCATCGACGAGAACCGGATCCTGGAGCTGATGGACCCGGACAAGGACGCGGACGGCCTGCACCCGATGAACCTCGGGCGGCTGGTGCTCAACGAGCCCGCCCCGCTGCCCTGCACCCCCAACGGTGTCCTCACCCTCCTCCGCCGCTACGGCGTGGAGATCAAGGGCGCCGAGGTCGTGGTCGTCGGCCGCGGTGTCACCATCGGGCGCCCGATGCCGCTGCTGCTGACCCGCCGCAGCGAGAACGCGACCGTGACCCAGTGCCACACGGGCACGCGTGACCTGTCCTCGCATCTGAAGAGTGCGGACATCATCGTCGCGGCCGCCGGTTCGGCCCACCTGATCCGGCCCGAGGACGTGAAGCCGGGCGCGGCCGTCCTCGACGTCGGCGTCTCGCGCAGCGCCGAGGGGAAGATCGTGGGCGACGTCCACCCGGGCGTCGCCGAGGTCGCCGGCTGGATCTCGCCGAACCCCGGCGGTGTCGGCCCGATGACCCGCGCCCAGCTGCTCGTCAACGTGGTCGAGGCGGCGGAGCGCAGTGCCGGCTGAGGCGAAGGACCCCGAGCGGACCGCGAAGGACGCCGAGCACGAGGTGCCGGACCCCGAGGAGCAGGCGGAGGAGACCGTCCGCGACGCGATCAGCGCGCCGGACGCCGAGGGGAAGCCGCGCCGCACCACGCGCCGCTTCCCGCTGTTCACCAAGGACACCGCACGCCCCGAGGGCGGCGGCCGGGCCGCTCCCGGCGACGCCCCCGCGCCCGCCCGGCAGTGGCCGATCCTCTCCGTCTGCGGGCTGGTCGCCATCGGCCTGCTGTTGACCGCGCTCGACGCCTTCCGGGTCGGCACCCTGCTGATCGGCGTCGCCCTGGTGGCCGGCGCACTGCTGCGCTGGATCCTGCCCGACGTCGGCATGCTCGCCGTACGCTCCCGCTTCACGGACATCGCCACCTACGGCGTGCTGGGTCTGGCGATCGTGCTGCTGGCGATGATGGTGCAGCCGAACCCCTGGCTGGTGATCCCGTTCCTGAAGGACACACTGCACCTGACGGTGAGCAGCTGACGCGGCGACGACGACGGCCCGTCCTCTCCCCCGAGCAAGGACGGGCCGTCGCCGAGAACCACCTTCCTGCACCGTGAAGTGCCTGTTCAACGGCTGTCAGAGCGCTGTGGCACGGAGGTGACCGTTCCGCAACGCGGGAACCAACGGACGTCCGGCGTCGTCACCTGCTCAGGGCGGGCAATGCGAGGGATTCGTGGAGGTGGGCGATGGGCGGCTGGCAGCCGCTGCCGGACGATCTGCCGCCGGAGGTGAGGCACTTCGTGGAGCAGCTGCGGCTCCTCAAGGACCGGACGGGGCTCAGCCTCGTCGCGCTCGGCGCCCGCACCGCGTACAGCAAGTCCTCCTGGCACCGCTACCTCAACGCCACCCAGCCGCCGCCCCGGCAGGCCGTCACCGCGCTGTGCCGGATCGCGGGCCTCGACGGCCCGGACGCCGAACGCTTCGGCGTGCGCTGGGAACTGGCCGTCCAGGCCTGGCCGCGCCCGGCGAAACCCGCCGGTGACGAGCGCGCGCCCGAGTACGAGGACGACCCCACCCTGCCCTGGTGGGACACCCCCGAGGAGGACAGCGGCCGCCGGCCCGGCGGACGGCTGCTGCTCTACGCCGTACTGCTGCTCCTCCTCATGGTGCTGATCGCGGTCGTCGGCACCCTCGTCCTCGGGTGAGTTGCCCATGAGTGGGGTGAATACGCCCGTGGCGTGTGTGGTTGTCCATGTGTGGCCGGTGTGCCGAAGTATTGGCAACTTCGCGAACTTGAAACGGGGTTGTTCGATGTCGGGGCTAGCGTGGGCGGGTCCGGCCGGGCGGCGGAGGGGGTCGTCGGTGGGACACTGGACCGCGGCCGGGTCGGCGTGCAACGGTGCATGCCGAGCGGCTCGAACGCTCCCGTGCGCCCCCATCCCGGGAACTGAGATCCTTACTGGGCGCATCCCTGTGGGTAGCCAGAACCGGCACCACGCACGGGAGAACGCGAGGAACACCAGCACCAACCGGGGGGAAGAGGGGGGAAGCAATGCCTCGTTGGAGGGCCTTGCCGGATGAACTCGATCCGCAGGTCAGGGAGTTCGCGAGCCAGCTGCGCCGGCTCGTGGACCGCAGCGGCCTGAGCATCGCGTCGGTGGCCGACCGCACGGGCTACAGCAAGACGTCCTGGGAGCGGTATCTGAACGGCCGGCTGCTCGCACCCAAGGGTGCGATCGTCGCGCTGGCCGAGGTGACGGGTACCAACCCGATCCATCTGACGACCATGTGGGAGCTCGCCGAACGTGCCTGGAGCCGTTCGGAGATGCGCCACGACATGACCATGGAGGCCATCCGTATCTCCCAGGCGCGCGCCGCGCTCGGTGAGTTCGGTGCGCCTCCGGCGAACGCCAAGGGCAGCAGGACGGCCCGTAAGTCCGGCAGCGCGACGGCGACGCCGGGCGTGGCAGGACCGGCGGGAGTGGCACCGACGGTGCCGCCGCAGCCGACACCGAAGGACGCACCGCGGGGCCCGGAGGTCTCCTCTTCTCCGGGGAGTTCGACCGGTTTTCCGGGAGTCCCGTCCGGTTCCCCGGAGGACCGGTCCGGTTCGTCGGCAGGCTCGTCCGGCGTCAACTCGTGGCGCCTGGCCGGTTACCAGGGGCCGGCGCCGACCGGCGGGCGTGCCCCGGGGGGCGCGTCGCCGACGCCGTCTCCCGCGTCGTCTCCGGTACCCGGGGCCGACGGTCCCGCCTGGACACCGGGGACGCCGAGCCCGTTCGGCGAGCCCCCGCAGGGGCCGCGGCCGGGCGGGGGCACCTCCGGCGGCGGTGGTGGCCGGCGCAGGCTGACGATGTTCCTCGCGGGTGTCGTCGGCGTGCTGGTGGTCATAGCCGCGGTGTTCTTCCTGACCGACAACGGCGGTGGCAAGAAGAACGAGGGCGGCAAGGCCTCCCCGTCGCCCTCGGTCAGCTCCGCCGACCTCCCGGCCGGTGTGAAGTGCGCCGGCGCCTCCTGCACCGGCAAGGACGCGGAGGCCATGGGCTGCACCAAGGACGCCGCCGCGGTGACGACCGCCAAGACCGCCACCGTCGGCACGACCACCGTCGAGGTGCGCTACAGCAAGACGTGCGGCGCGGCTTGGGGCCGTATCACCCAGGCCGCGCAGGGTGACTCCGTACAGGTGACCGCGGGCAAGGCCAAGGAGGACGACAGCATCACGCAGGCCGGCGACAACATCGCCTACACCCCGATGGTCGCCGTGAAGGACGCGGGCGAGGCGAAGGCGTGCGCGACGCTGGCCTCGGGCCAGAAGGGCTGCACGAAGTAGCGCGGGACAAAAAAAGAGGGGGCGGCCGCCCGTCCGGGAGAGGGGGGACTGAGGCGGCCGCCGGTGGGGGTACCGACTTGGCCGGACTCCCGTGGGGGTACGGTTCGCGTGCCCGGGATGGGGGCGACTATTCGCGTCGCCGCCGGATTTATTTCGTACCGTTTCACTCTGTGGGGCGGGCCACACGGACCCGGCGGTCCGAGATCCCGGATGCGCGATAGCCTGACCGGTGGATCTCTCTTGATACCAAGAGATCGATCATTTGTACGTCCCACCCGGACGACCACCGCCAGCTGTCATACGGAGAACGCCATGACCCGCACTCCCGTGAACGTCACCGTCACCGGCGCGGCCGGCCAGATCGGTTACGCCCTCCTCTTCCGCATCGCCTCCGGCCAGCTGCTCGGCGCGGACGTGCCGGTCAAGCTCCGCCTCCTCGAGATCACGCCCGCGCTGAAGGCCGCCGAGGGCACCGCCATGGAGCTGGACGACTCCGCGTTCCCGCTGCTCCAGGGCATCGACATCACCGACGACCCGAACGTCGCCTTCGACGGCGCGAACGTGGCCCTCCTCGTCGGCGCCCGCCCGCGCACCAAGGGCATGGAGCGCGGCGACCTGCTCTCCGCCAACGGCGGCATCTTCAAGCCGCAGGGCCAGGCCATCAACGCCCACGCCGCGGACGACATCAAGGTCCTGGTCGTCGGCAACCCGGCCAACACCAACGCGCTCATCGCGCAGGCCGCCGCCCCGGACGTCCCGGCCGAGCGCTTCACCGCGATGACCCGCCTCGACCACAACCGCGCGCTGACCCAGCTCGCGAAGAAGACGGGCTCCACGGTCGCCGACATCAAGCGCCTGACGATCTGGGGCAACCACTCCGCGACCCAGTACCCGGACATCTTCCACGCCACGGTCGCCGGCAAGAACGCCGCCGAGGTCGTGAACGACGAGAAGTGGCTCGCCGAGGACTTCATCCCGACCGTCGCCAAGCGCGGCGCCGCGATCATCGAGGCCCGTGGCGCCTCCTCCGCCGCGTCGGCCGCCAACGCCGCCATCGACCACGTGTACACGTGGGTCAACGGCACCGCGGACGGCGACTGGACCTCCATGGGCATCCCGTCGGACGGCTCCTACGGTGTCCCGGAGGGTCTGATCTCCTCCTTCCCGGTCACCACCAAGGACGGCCAGTACGAGATCGTCCAGGGCCTGGACATCAACGAGTTCTCCCGCGCCCGCATCGACGCCTCCGTCAAGGAGCTCGAGGAGGAGCGCGAGGCGGTCCGCGGTCTCGGCCTCATCTGAGAATCCCCGTCCGGGAGTTCTCGACGGCTCTGTCACGAACCTGCACGGGCCCTGTTCCGGTTTCCGACCGGAACGGGGCCCGCGCCCTTTTCCGCCGCTACCGTCGGAAGCGATACCCGGTGGGGTGATTCGGGGGTTTCGCGATGAGCGGATGGGACGGCTACAGCTCCGGTTCCGGAGCGGAGCACGAGCCGAGCGAGGAGAGAGGCCAGGCGGCCTGGGCCGGCGGTCAGTCGGGAGCCGTGCCGCCGTGGGCGTCGGCCGAGACGCAGGCGGGACAGTCGCCGCCGCCCTGGGCGTCCGCCGAGACGCACACGAACGGCAGCCGCCCGCCGACCTGGCCGCCCCCGCCTCCGCCGCCGCCCCCGGGAGCGGGCCACTCGCCCGTCCCGACGACGGTCCCGACGCCGCAGGTCGCACCGGCTCCCCGCCGTGGACCCGGCAACCTGCTGATCGCCCTCACCGTCGTGGCCGTCCTCGGCGCGGGCACCGGAGCCGGGGTCTGGTACCTCACCCGCGACAACTCGACCGGCACCGGGGCCGGTCCGGCGACGAGCGTCAGCGTCACGGTCACCGCCACACCGTCGCAGAGCGAGACGCCGAGCCCCACGCCCACCGCCTCGGCCTCGACCCTGGCGTCACCGTCGGCGTCGCCCTCGGTCGGCTACCGCCGCGCCCAGGACCCGATCGGCTACGCCGTCGACGTCCCGCAGGGCTGGACCCGCCGCCAGAAGCAGGGCGAGCTCGCGCCGGTCGTCTACTACGACTCTCCCGGCGGCGACCGCCAGCTGCAGATCTTCGAGGTCACCGAGAAGACGCCCTACGCGTCGCTGCAACTCGCCGAGAACGACCCCGGCTTCGGCTTCTCCCGGCAGCCCGGCTACCAGGCCCTCGAGCGGGACCGCGGGGACACCTGGGCGGAGCTGTTGTATCGCTACGACGACGAGGACAAGGGCGCCCGCCAGGTCATCGACCACCGCTTCCGGGCCGCCGACGGCACGCTGTACGCGATCCGGTCCAGCGGGCCCGAGGACCTCGATCCCGACCTGGTGCGGGAGCCGCTGGCGATGGCGGTGGGTTCCTTCTGTCCGTCGGGGGCGGAGTGCGGCTGAAGGGCTATTCGAGCCCCTTCCTGCCCGGCGCCCAGAACGGCTTGGTGAGCACCGACCGGCGGTCCCAGCCGAACTCCCGGACCAGTGTCTGCCGTACCTGCTGAACGGTGCGGGCCTCCCCGGCGACGTAGGCGATCCCGCCCGGCTCGGGAGCCAGGCGCCGTACCGCGTCGGGAAGTGAAGTCCCGCCCCTGGTCAGCCAGTCGAGGCGGTCGGAGTGGGGCAGCGGGAGCCGGTCCGCGCTCGTCTGGGTCTCCACGCAGCCGGAGACTCGGGCCCCCTCCGGCAGTGCGGCCAGCATCGCCCCGAAGGCGACGGACGCCGTCTCCTCCCCGACGAAGACGTGATGGGCGGCCTCGGGACGGAGCGTGAAAGACCCCTCGGGCCTGCCCAGACGCACCCGCTCGCCGACCGCGACGCTCCTGCCCCAGTGCGCTCCCGGCCCTGCCCCTGCATGGTCCAGCACGCACAACTCGACGGCCCCGGAGGGGTCGTGGCGCCACACGGAGTACGTACGGCGGGTCAGCCCGGAGCCGACCAGGACGCGCACCTGCTGCCCGGGGCGGACGTCGAGCCCGGCGAGTGTGTCGCCCTCGATGCGCAGCCGGCGCATGCGGGGGGTGACCGGTTCGGCTTCGGTGACGGTGCCGCGGAGCATCAGCAGGTCCAGGACCGGGTCCAGCAGCGTGGGCATGGGGGTGCTCCTCGGGGAACTCGGGGGCGTACGGCGGCAGTTGGGTGGTCATGAGCGGCTCGAACGCGACAGTACGCGTTTCTGGCCGGACGCGATAGTGCTTGATTCGGCGGTGTTGCGGTAGCCCATGACCACCGCCGCCGTTGCCGCCAGGACCAGCAGGGCGACCGTGCGCAGGGCCGGGCCCATGCCGTGGGCGAGGTCGGGGTGGGAGGCGAGGACGGTGCCGGTGACGGCGACGCCGAGGGCCGCGCCCACCTCGCGGGCCGAGGTGCCGAGCCCGGAGCCGAGGCCCGTCTGGTGGGCGGGGAGGGAGGTGACGACGCCGAGGGTGAGGGCCGGCATGGACAGGCCGGTGCCGGCCGAGATGACCAGCAGCCAGCACGCGTACACCGGGTAGGGCGTGCCCGCGTCCGCGGTGGATGCGCCGAGCAGGCCCAGGCCGATCAGGGCGAGCCCGGTGCCGATGACCGGGCGCGGGTGCGAGGCCCAGCGTGCCGCCAGCTTCGGGACGAGCGCCATGCCGACGATCAGCGGGACGATCGCGACGCCGGTGACGGCGGGACCGTAACCCTTCTCGCCCTGCAGGTACTGCGAGTTGACGAAGAAGAGGGCGAACAGGCCGAAGAAGCCGGTGGTCATGCCGAGGGAAGTGGCGCGCAGACGGGGGGAGTTGAAGACGCGCGGGTCGAAGAGGGGGGTGCGGGAGCGCAGCGCGTGGCGGGTGAAGGCCGCCGTCAGCAGGGCGCCCGCCACGAAGACGGCCAGGATGCGCGGGGAGGTCCAGCCGTACGTCGGGCCCTCGATGATGCCGAAGAGGACGGCGACCAGCGCTGCGGTGAGGAGCACGGTGCCCAGGGGGTCGAGGTGGTTGCCGGCGGCGCGTTCCGTGCGGGGCGTGGTGCGGGCCACGGCCAGGGCGAGGAGTGCGGCCAGCGGGACCATGGCACCGAACAGGGTGCGCCAGGTGAGGAATTGACCGACCAGGCCGCCGCCGAGGTTGCCCGCCATGCCGCCGAGACCGATGGCCAGCGTCCAGGAGGCCATGGCCTGCGCCCGGCGCTCGGGGCCGGCCAGGTGCATCAGGATCGACATCGTGGCGGGCGTGATCAGCGCGGCGCCCACGCCGGAGATGCCGCGGCCGGTGATGAGGACGGCCGGGTCCGGGGCGAGTGCGCTGGTGGCGGCGCCCGTCGCGAAGAGGGCGAGGCCGGTGAGCAGGGCGCCCTTGCGGCCGTACCGGTCGCCGAGCGCGCCGGCCGGGATGAGGAGGGAGGCGAAGGCGATGACGTACGCGTCGACCGTCCACAGGATCTCGGTGTGCGAGGGGTGCAGCGAGGACGAACTCAGCTGCGGGATCAGGAGGTTGATGGCGGCGACCATGCTCTGGGCGACCAGGACGCAGGCGCACATCGCGAGGAGCGTGGACCGTTTCAGGGCAGGCGAGGGCATGGCTCCTCCTCGGGAGCTCGGTGGGTGGTGTGGGATGCCCTGCCACCGTAGGGTCGGTTCCGACCTGCTTTCCAGTGCAACCTTTGCAAGGGGCGATTGCACATGACGCAATCCACCGGGGTGGACCTCAATCTGCTGCTCGCCCTGGACGTCCTCCTCGAGGAGCGCAGCGTCCAGGGCGCCGCCCGCCGCCTGCACCTGTCCGAACCGGCGATGAGCCGCACCCTCGGCCGGATCCGCAAGGCGCTCGGCGATCCCGTCCTGGTGCGGGCCGGGCGGCAGATGGTGCCGACGCCGCACGCGCTCGCGGTGCGGGCCGAGGTGAGCGCGGTGGTGGAGCGGGCGCGGGCGTTGTTCGCGCCGGGCCGGGACGCGGACCTGCGGACCGTGCGCCGGACCCTCACGATCATCGGCCACGACTTCATCGCCGCCGCCTGCGGTCCCGCCCTGTACGCCCGCGCCGCCGAGGAGGCGCCCGGTGTCCGCGTCCGGTTCCTGGCGGAGAGCCATGTGGACGCGCCGTTCCTGCGCGAGGGGACGGCCGACCTGGAGGTCGGGGTGCTGGACACGTCGGCGCCGGAGGTGCACGTGGAGACGCTGCACGAGGACCGGATGGTGGGCGTCGTAAGGGCCGGACACCCGCTGCTGGAGGGCGAGTTGACGGCCGAGCGGTTCGCGTCGGAGGCCGATCACCTGATCGTGTCGCGTCGGGGCAAGCTGCACGGGCCCGTCGACGCCGCGCTCGCCGAACTCGGCCTGCACCGGCGGGTGGTGGGGTCTGTGGGCACCTTCCCCGCCTCCCTGTTCGTCGTACGGGACACCGATCTCGTCGGACTGATCAGCCTGTGGGGGAGGCCGCTGGCGGCGGCCCTGGAGCTTATGACCTTCGAGGTGCCGCTCCCGCTCCCGCCGCTGCAGCTCGGGATGGCCTGGCACCCGCGGCACGACGCCGACCCCGCGCACGCCTGGCTGCGGCGGACGGTGCGGGAGCTGCTGGCCGAGTGGTCACACGACCGTGTCTAGCCGCTTCTCGAACCAGTGGTCGGCGTAGACGTGGTCGACGTACGCCGGGATCTCCGTGTACCCGGACGCCCGGTACATCGCCTGCGCCTCGGTGAGGGTCGCATGCGTGTCGAGGCGTACGACGGTGAGGCCGCGGGCGGCCGCCGCGCCCTCCAGGGCGGCGAGGATCCGGCGGGCGAGGCCGAGCCGCCGGGCCTGGCGGTGCACCCACACGTGCCGGATCTCGCCGACGCCGGGTTCCAGCGTGCGCAGCGCCCCGCAGCCCACCGCACGCCCTTCCTCGTACGCCACGAAGAACGCGCCGACCGTCCCGGACACCTCCTCCGGGCCCACCAGGTCGGACTTGTCGAAGCCCTCCGGGAAGCGTTCGTCGATGTCGGCGGCGTAGGCGTCCAGGCAGGCTCGGGCGTCCGGGGCGGCGCCGTCGACGAGTTCGACGGTGATGGCGGCCAGGCGCAGCAGCCGCTGTGAGGTGGCCATCGCGTCGATCAGCTGCTCGCGCTGGCCGGGCGTGAGGGTGTCCAGCAGGCCCGCGGCGAGGGCGTTGGCCCGGCGGTTCTGCTCCTTGACCTCGACGCGTCCGGCCGGGGTGAGCCGGACCATCCGCAGCCGGCTGTCGTTCGACGGCACGCTCACCCGGACCATGCCCTGGGCCTGGAGCGCCTTGGTCATCCGGCTCAGGTACCCGGCGTCGAGACCGAGGCGGCTCCTGAGCTCGCGCAGGGAGACGCCGTCTCCGATCTCGAACAGCAGCCGGGCCTCGCCGAGCGGACGGTCCTGGCCGAGGTAGTGGTCGTCCAGCACGCCGATACGGCGCGTGAAGTACCGGTTGAACCGGCGGAGAGCCGCCACGTGCTCGTTCGACACTGGTCCCATACTTCTTTGACTTTAGTCAAAGGATTTGGAGGAGTCCACCCCGGTGTCCGAGGGTGTCCGTCCCCTGACATTCCGCTTTCGCCGACCCCACTGGCCCCTCTATGCTGATGGTTTGTCAACTGAACGTCTGACAACGGTCTTTCCACGCATCGGGGGAGTCGCGTGAGCACCGCATTCGTGCCGCAGCAACCGCAGCCGACCACGCCCGCAGGGCCACCACCGACACCACCGCCCACTCCGCCGCACGCCAGCGAGGCGACCCGGCTGCTGTGCGCGGGCACGTACCTGGATTCCGGTTACCGCGACCGGGTCATCGAGGAACTCCACCTCAACGAGCAGCGGATCGTGGCGCCCTCGCTCGGCTTCGACGCCGCCCGCGTCCTCGCGCACGCGCTGCGCGCCCGCCGCCAGGAACTGCTCTGGGCCGCGGCCATCCTCGGCCTGTGGGTGGTGGGTGCGGGGCTCACCGGCGGTCTGCTGGCCCTCTTCCTGTGGCCCAGCGTGCTGCTCGCCCTCGCACCCTGGATCCGGGGCCGCGCCGAACAGCCGCCCCTGTACCGTCGGATCGCCGCGTTCTTCGTCCGCTGGTGGGGGCGTACGTTCTTCGCGACGATGCTCGTCTTCACCGTCGTCGTCGCGTTCGGCGGCGGCTCGGACGACGGCCCCTCGTACGGCTCGTACGGATCCGACTACGGCTACGGATACGGCTCGGACTCGCCGAGCTTCAGTGACGCGCTCTCGCCGAGCAGCATCGGCGACCTGATCAAGCCGTGGCAGGCCTGGATCGCGCTCGGTGTGTTCGCGCTCATCGCCTGGTGCGCGCACGCCCAGCGCACCCAGTTCAGCCGGGCGCTGGCCGCCGAACTCTCCCCGCAGCGCTTCCCGGACGCCGCCGGCGACCCCGCCGAGCAGGCCGAGAACCAGCGCTTCCAGCGGCTGAAGCAGCGCATCCGGCTCGAGCAGCACGCGCCGCTGGTCATGTACCACGAGGCGCGTCCGTTCTGCGGCGCGGGCGCGGCGTACGACACCTGGGTCCTCGCCGTGGAACTGCGGCCGGACGAGGAGAGCAAGCAGCAGCAACCGCTCAGCAACCGCACGGTCCTGGAGAAGGTCCGGCCGCTGCTCGAACAGCTCCGCATCCCCGCCGAGTACGCGGGCCCCGGCGTCCGCGACCGCCTGCGTCAGCTGGAGATCGACGAGTGTGTGTTCCTGCCGGCCGAGGGGCTGCTCGGCCGGGAGCAGGCGCCGTACAACCAGCAGGCCTTCGAGGACCACCGGGCGCGGGCGGTCGAGGAGGGCGCCGAGAAGCGGCGGCACTTCCTGCGCATCCGCGTCGGCGGCTGGGAGGAGGAGCTGGTCGTCACGGTCTTCGTGCGCATCCACACGCAGGGCCGGATGCTGATGCTGGAGATAGCGCCGCATGTACTGACGCCGGTGCGTGCGGAGTTCAAGGACGCAGACCGTACGGCCCACCGGTTCCGCAACAACAACGCGCTCGGCAAGACCGCGGGGGCCGTCGTCCTGGTGCCCGCGTCCGTGGGCCGCTCGCTGGCCACGCTCGGCCGGGGGCTGGTGTACGCGTGGCGGATGCTGACCGGCGGGTACGCGGGCGCGCTGCCGGACGGTCCCGCCCTCTCGGTGCGCGAACTGGGCTCGGTGCCCGCCGGCTCCCTCTTCCAGGAGATGGACGTGGCGCGCTACCTGAAGAGCGTGCAGGACCGTGTCGCCAACGGGGTGCGGGTGGCGCTCGCCGAAGCCGGTTACGAGACCGGCGAGTTCATGCAGAAGGTCGTGAACATCAGCAACGGCGACGTGAACATCGGCAACATCTCGGGCAGCAACAACAACGTCGCTGCCGGTATGCAGAACTCCGCCTCGTCCTCCAACGCCTCGGGCGGCACCGCGCCGCAGAAGGGAGCCGACAGCAATGGCCAGTGAGCCGAGTATCAACATCGGAGACATCTCCGGCAGCAACAACAACGTCGCCGCCGGCAGCAACGCGCGCGCCGAGAGCCACGTGCACCACGGCCCGGGAGTGCAGCCGGACGAGGCCACCCGGCAACTCCTGGAAGCGGTACGGCAGTTGCGCGAGGACCTGGGGCGGGTGAACAGCAGCGAGCAGACGGCCGCGCTGGACGAGGCGCTCGCCGAGACGGAGACGGAGATCACCGGCACCGGCCAGGCGGGGCCGACGCGCCGCCAGCGCCTGCGCGAACTGCTCGCCGACTCCCAGGCTCTGGTCACCTTCCTCTCCTCCGCCGGTGCCGTGGCCGCCCTCCTGGGGATGTGAGAGGGAGACGATGAGCGGGGGACAGCAGTACTGGAACGAGGACACCCAGCGCTGGGAGGACGGCCGGGGGAGCAGTCCGGCGGCGGAGCCCACATCACCACCGCCGGCCCGTCCGGAGTTCGCGCCGGCGGTCTCCCCGTCCGGTTGGCCCGGTGACGGTGCGGACAGTGCCTGGCACGGTCCCGGCACCGGCGGCACCGTGGTGGACGGCGCGGCGGCCGGCGGGACGTGGCCGCCCTCCGGCCCTGAGGCCGCCGGTTCCGGCGGCGGGCCGGCGCCGGAGTGGGCCGGCGGCGCCTCCTGGCCGCCCGTCGAGCCGCCCTCCGCGCCCGCCCCCGAGCGAGGCCTGAACCGCCGCCTCGTCTGGTCCGTGGTCGTCGGTGCCGCCGTGGTCGGGGTCGCCGTGAGTCTCGTACTGACCCTGGTCGTCGGGAAGGACGACGAGCCGGGGAAGAAGCCGGTCGTGGCCAGTTCCTCCGTGGCACCCTCGGCCTCCACACCGGCGGTTTCCGAGTCGCCGACCGACGACACGGCCTCTCCGTCCCCGTCGGCCCCCGAACTCCCGGCCGGATACGAGTCGTACGACGACGAAGAGGGCTTCCGCATCGCGATACCCGACGGGTGGACGCGCAGCAGCGTGGCTTCCCAGTACGGGATCGCCGTCGTCAACTACCGCAGCGCCGACCGGGAACACCGGCTGCAGGTCTACCAGGTCCAGGAGGAGTCGCCGGACGCCTCCTTCAAGCTGTACCTGTCCGACGACACCCCCAAGCCGGCCGGTTTCAAGAAGCTCGATCTGCAGCGGCTCGACGACGGCGAGTTCACCGGCTCGCGGCTGGAGTACACGGCCGACTCCATCAAGGGCGAGCCCGACATCGGCACCTGGCACGTCTACGACGAGCGCTTCGTCGCGCCGGACGGCAACATCTACGCCATCGCCGCCTACGGCCCCGACTCCGACCGCGAGAGCGAACTCGAGCTCCTCACCACGGCGTTGGACTGGTTCTGCCCGCCCTACACGACCTGCGACGCGGATCCGGGGATCGACTGAGGACCGACGGCCCGGGCACAGGCTCTCAGGCGTTCTGCAGCTCCTGCTGCAGCTTGCCGATGTCCACCGTCTCGCTCGGTGACGGTGTCGCCGACGGCACCGGCTTGTCGTAGTCGGTGAAGGTCAGGGCCGTGTCCGTGCCGCCGCCCTTCTGGGTCGCCCCGACCAGTCGGTGCGGTGACTTCGAAGTGACGTACAGGACCGCCTTCCTGCCGTCCTTCGTGGTCGTCAGAGGAATCACCTTCGTGCCGTCGCGCGTGGTCTCGGCGCCCTTCTTCAGGGACTTGCCCTCCGACGACGTACCGCTGTCGACCTGCTTCTGGAAGGAGGTCAGGTCGCAGGTGTCGGCCAGTCCCTTCAGCATGACGTCCTTCGTGGAGCCGTGGATGTAGCGGTTCTTGAAGAGTTCGGCCACCGCGTCGCCCTGTGGGCCGGGCACCTGTGACTTCCAGAAGGCGCTGTCGGGCTTCATCCACACCTCCTTGCCGCGCTTGATCAGCTCGACGCTGCCGCCCTTCCCGCCCATCCGCATGGTGCCGACGCAGTTTCCGTCCCGGTCCAGGGCCAGGTCCATCGACGTCGGCTGGGTCCTGCTCGCGGCCGATCCCGCACTGCGGTCCGTCAGCTTCAGATGGACCGACTCGGCGTCGAGCAGGTTCTTCTTCGCCTGCTGGGCCAGTTGCTGTGCGGACAGGTCGCTGCCGTCGTCCGCCACGGCCGGCGCGAGGGAGAGGGCGAGGGCCGCGCCCGCCGCCGCACAGATCAACGCTCTCCGGTTCGCTGCTCTGCCGGCCATGGCGTCACCTCCGTGGTGCGCATTCACTTCCGTGGTGCGCATCACCACGCGTCACCCCTCAGCGTACGTTTCGCCCTATTTGCCCGCATGTTCAGTGACGCGGCGCACTTTCGGCCATGGATTGCGCATGCAATCGAAGGCCGGGGGCATGCGCTCACGGTCCCGGTGGGTGACACCTGTGTGACTCACGGGCACGGAACAGGAACGGAAGGCAACACCGAACATGGCGGACAGAGCAGAAGCCCTGGGCCTCGACGCACAGGCGACCATCCACGTGGCAGGGGAGTGGCGCGCGGCCGTCTCCGGCGGCACGCGCGAGATCCTCGACCCCGCGGACGGCCAGGCCTTCGCCCTGGTCGCGGAGGGTGACGAGAAGGACACGGACCTGGCGGTCGCGGCCGCCCGGCACGCCTTCGACCACGGCGAGTGGCCCCGCACCTCCGTCGCCGAGCGCGCCGCACTGCTGCGCCGCGTCGCCGGCCTCCTCGTACGCGACCGCGAGCGGCTCGGCCGGCTGGAGAGCCGGGACGCCGGCAAGACCGTCGAAGAGGGCCGCGTCGACATCGACTGCGTCGCCGACGCCTTCCGCTACTTCGCCGACCTGGTCGCGGGCGAGGCGCCCGGCCGGGTCGTCGACGCGGGCTCGACCGACATCCACAGTGTCGTCGTACACGAACCCGTCGGTGTCTGCGCGCTGATCACGCCCTGGAACTACCCGCTCCTGCAGGCCAGTTGGAAGATCGCCCCGGCGCTCGCGGCAGGCAACACCTTTGTGGTCAAGCCGAGCGAGATCACCCCGCTCACCACCATCGCGCTCATCGACCTGCTCTCCGAGGCCGGGCTCCCCGTCGGCGTCGCGGGCATCGTCACCGGCCCCGGCCACTCGGTCGGCGCCCGTCTCGCCGAGCACCCCGACGTCGACCTGGTCTCCTTCACCGGTGGCCTGGTCAGCGGCACCAAGGTCGCGCAGGCCGCCGCTCCGAGCGTCAAGAAGGTCGCCCTCGAACTCGGCGGCAAGAACCCCAATGTCGTCTTCGCCGACGCCTGCGCCACGGACGAGGGCTTCGACACGGCCGTCGACCAGGCCCTGAACGCCGCGTTCATCCACAGCGGCCAGGTCTGCTCGGCCGGCGCCCGCCTCATCGTCGAGGAGTCCATACGCGAGCGCTTCGTCGCCGAACTCGCCCGCCGGGCAAGCCGTATCCGCCTCGGCCGCGGCACCGCGGACGGCGTCGAGTGCGGGCCGCTCGTCTCCGAGCAGCAGCGCGCCAAGGTCGAGTCGTACGTCGACTCCGCGCTCGCGGAGGGAGCGGTGCTGCGGACCGGCGGCCGGCGCCCCGAGCCGTCGCCGGAGCGCCCCGAGGGCGGCTACTTCTACGAGCCGACCGTCCTCGACCAGTGCCACCGCGAGATGCGGGTGGTACGCGAGGAGGTCTTCGGACCGGTGCTGACGGTGGAGACCTTCCGCACCGAGGACGAGGCGGTCGCGCTCGCGAACGACACCGAGTACGGCCTCGCGGGCGCCGTCTGGACCGCCGACGCCGGCCGGGCCCGCCGGGTCGCGGGCCGGTTGCGCCACGGCACCGTCTGGATCAACGACTTCCACCCCTACCTCCCGCAGGCGGAGTGGGGCGGCTTCGGCAAGAGCGGCGTCGGCCGCGAGCTCGGCCCCGCGGGCCTCGCCGAGTACCGCGAGACCAAGCACGTCTACCAGAACCTGGCCCCCAAGCCGGTCCGCTGGTTCGCGGGCTGACCCCCCGGATCCCCCCGTCCGACCCCTGACCCCGCTCGATCCCCCTTGGAGCAAGACCCCCATGCCCCCCATGCCAGAGATCCCCCACATCTACGACTACGTCGTCATCGGCGGCGGCACGGCAGGCTCGGTGATCGCCTCCCGCCTCACCGAGAACCCCGACGTCACCGTCGCCGTCATCGAGGGCGGCCCCAGCGATGTGGGCCGCGAGGACGTCCTGACGCTGCGCCGCTGGATGGGCCTGCTCGGCGGTGAGCTCGACTACGACTACCCGACCACCGAGCAGCCCCGCGGCAACTCCCACATCCGGCACAGCCGGGCCCGCGTCCTCGGCGGTTGTTCCAGCCACAACACCCTGATCGCCTTCAAGCCGCTGCCCTCCGACTGGGACGAGTGGGAGGAGGCCGGCGCCAAGGGCTGGGGCGCGGTGCCGATGGAGGCGTACTACGCCCGGCTGCTCAACAACATCGTCCCGGTCGACGAGAAGGACCGGAACGACATCGCCCGCGACTTCGTCGAGGCGGCGCAGAACGCGATCGACGTCCCGCGCGTCGAGGGCTTCAACCGCTCGCCGTTCACGGAGGGCGTCGGCTTCTTCGACCTCGCCTACCACCCCGAGAACAACAAGCGGTCCAGCGCCTCGGTGGCCTACCTCCACCCGGTGATGGACGAGCGGCCCAACCTGACCGTCCTGCTGGAGACCTGGGCGTACCGGCTGGAGCTGAACGGCACGCGCGCGGAGGGCGTGCACGTCCGCACGAAGGACGGCGAGGAGATCCTCGTACGCGCACGCAACGAGGTGGTCCTCTGCGCCGGTGCCGTCGACTCCCCGCGCCTGCTCCTGCACTCGGGCATCGGCCCCCGCGAGGACCTGGAGGCGCTCGGCATACCCGTCGTGCACGACCTTCCGGGCGTCGGCGAGAACCTCCTCGACCACCCCGAGTCGGTGATCGTCTGGGAGACCCACGGGCCGATCCCCGACAACTCCGCGATGGACAGCGACGCCGGCCTGTTCGTGCGGCGCGATCCCGAACACGCGGGCCCCGACCTGATGTTCCACTTCTACCAGGTGCCCTTCACCGACAACCCGGAGCGACTGGGTTACGAGCGGCCGGAGTTCGGCGTCTCGATGACCCCGAACATCCCGAAGCCGAAGAGCCGCGGGCGCCTGTACCTGACGAGCGCGGACCCGTCGGTCAAGCCCGCCCTGGACTTCCGCTACTTCACCGACGAGGACGACTACGACGGCCGCACCCTCGTCGACGGCATCCGCATCGCCCGCGAGATCGCGAGCACCGAACCCTTGGCGAGCTGGCTCAAGCGCGAGGTGGCGCCCGGACCGCACATGACGGGCGACGAGGAGCTCAGCGAGTACGCCCGCAAGGTCGCGCACACCGTGTACCACCCGGCGGGCACCTGCCGCATGGGCGCCGCGGACGACCAACAGGCCGTCGTGGACCCCGAGTTGAAGATCCGAGGCCTGGACGGCATCCGCATCGCCGACGCCTCCGTCTTCCCGACGATGACCGCGGTGAACCCGATGATCGGGGTGCTCATGGTCGGAGAGAAGGCCGTCGAAATGATCGGAGGTGGTGCGTGATGAGTAATCCCGTATTCGCTGTTGAGGGCCTGTGGAAGGTCTTCGGCCCGAAGGCCGACAGCGTCCCCGGCGATCCCGAACTGACCGCGCTGGACCCCGCCGAGCTGCGTGCCCGCACCGGCTGCACGGCCGCCGTCCGGGACGTCTCCTTCGACGTGCGCAAGGGCGAGGTCTTCGTGGTGATGGGCCTGTCCGGCTCCGGCAAGTCCACGCTGGTCCGCTGTCTGACCCGGCTGATCGAGCCGACCGCGGGCGCCATCGCCATCGACGGCGAGGACGTCCGCGCCATGGACAGGTCCCGCCTGCGCGAACTGCGCCGCCACCGCGCCGCGATGGTCTTCCAGCACTTCGGCCTGCTCCCGCACCGCACGGTCCTCGACAACGTGGCGTACGGCCTGGAGATCCAGGGCGTCGGCAAGGCGGAGCGTCGGGCGCGCGCCCAGGAGGTCGTCGCCAAGGTCGGTCTGGAGGGCATGGAGCAGCGCCGCCCCGCCCAGCTCTCCGGCGGTCAGCGCCAACGGGTGGGCCTGGCCCGGGCGTTGGCGGTCGACCCCGAGGTGCTGCTCTTCGACGAGCCGTTCAGCGCGCTCGACCCGCTGATCCGGCGCGACATGCAGGAGGAGGTGGTCCGCCTGCACCGCGAGGAGGGCCGCACGATGGTCTTCATCACCCACGACCTGAGCGAGGCCCTGAAGCTCGGCGACCGCATCGCGCTGATGCGCGACGGGCGCGTGGTCCAGCTGGGCACCCCGGAGGAGATCGTGGGCAGCCCGGCCGACGACTACGTACGAGAGTTCGTACGGGACGTGCCGCGCGAGCAGGTGATGACGGTCCGCACGGCCATGCGGGCCGGGGAGTGCGGCGCGGCTGAGCACCCGGATGCGCTCGCGCCCGACGCCGTGGTCGCCGAGGCGATCAAGGTCGTCGCCGAGGCCGGCCGGGCCGCCTGCGTCGTGGAGGACGGCCGCTGTCTGGGAGTCGTCGACCACGAGAGGCTCCTCGGCGTCGTCGCCGGAACGGAGCCGCAGAAGGAGGCGGTCTGATGGCAACGGTCACCGCATCCGCTCCCCGTATCGCCCTCCCCGGCGTGCTCAAACACGTCGCCGCACGCAAGCTGCTGCTCCTCGCCCTGGCCGCGGCGGTCCTCGTACCACTCGCCAACGCCCGGTGGGCGAGCGGCAGTTGGCCCGAGGCGCTCACCGTCGACCTGTCCAAGCCGCTGACCAGTGCCAGCGACTGGATCATCGACAACCGGGACAGCCACCCGCTGTTCCTCTACGGCTTCGGCTACGTCAGCAACGCGTTCGTGATCTCCGTACGCGCCGTGTATCTGGTGCTGCTCGGCGCGGGCTGGGCCGGTGTCACGGCCGTCGGCGCCCTCGTCGCCTGGCGCGTCGCCGGTGTGCGGCTCGCGTTCGGCACGGCGGCGGCCTTCCTCGCCTGCGGTCTGCTCGGCATGTGGGTGCCGACCATGCAGACGCTGGCCCTGATGGTGGTCGCGGTCCTCGCCTCGGTCGTCGTCGGCGTCCTGCTGGGCCTCGCCGCCGGTCTCTCCGACCGCCTCGACCGCGCGCTGCGCCCGGTCCTGGACACCATGCAGGTGATGCCGGCGTACGCGTATCTGCTGCCCGTCGTGCTGGTCTTCGGCATGGGTGTCCCCGCGGCCGTCCTCGCCACCGTCGTCTACGCCGCCCCGCCGATGGCCCGCCTCACCTCCCTCGGTCTGCGCGGCGCCGACAAGGAGGTACTGGAGGCGGTCGACTCGCTCGGCGCCACTGCACGCCAACGGCTGCTGACCGCCCGTATCCCGCTGGCCCGCAAGGAACTCCTGCTGGGCCTCAACCAGACGATCATGATGGCGCTGTCCATGGCCGTCATCGCGGCGGTCATCGGCGCCGCCGGTCTCGGTGACCGCGTCTACCAGGCGCTGGCCTCGGTCGACGTCGGCGCGGCCCTCGCGGCCGGCATCCCGATCGTGCTGCTCGCCGTCGTACTGGACCGGGTGACCGGCGCCGCGGGCGAGCACGCCGGCGAGGAGCACGGGAGCAGCCTGCGGCCCTGGCTCTACGCGGCCGTCGCCGCCGTCGCCGCGGCGCTCGCCGGACGGCTGGCGGGCCGCCTCGACTGGCCCGACGCCTGGACGCTGAACATCGCCGAGCCGGTCAACCGCGCCGTCGACTGGATGACCGCGCACCTCTACTCGGGCGTGCCCGTCGTGGGCGGCACCGCCGACTGGGCGGGCCACTTCACGACCTGGGTGCTGGACCCGGTGCGCAGCGGACTGCAGTGGCTGCCCTGGTGGTCGGTACTGCTCGTGGTCGCCGCCCTGGCCTGGCTGATCGGCACCTGGCGCACCGCGCTCACCGCGGTCCTCGCCATGGCCGCGATCGGCGTGCTCGGCGTGTGGCAGCCGTCGCTCGACACGCTCTCCCAGGTCCTCGCGGCCGTCGCCGTCACCCTGGTCCTGGGCTTCGCGATCGGCATCGCGGCCGCCCGCAGCGACCGCTTCGAGCGTCTGCTGAGGCCCGTCCTGGACGTCTTCCAGACGATGCCGCAGTTCGTGTACCTGATCCCGGTCGTCGCGCTGTTCGGCGTGGGCCGTGCCCCGGCCGTCGCCGCGGCCGTGGTCTACGCCCTGCCCGCCGTCGTCCGCATCACCACGCAGGGTCTGCGCCAGGTCGACCCGGCGGCCCTGGAGTCGGCCCGCTCGCTCGGCGCGACCCCCGCCCAGCAGCTGCGCCAGATCCAACTCCCGCTTGCCCGCCCGGCGTTGCTCCTCGCCGTCAACCAGGGCGTGGTCCTGGTCCTCGCCGTCGTCGTCATCGGCGGCCTGGTCGGCGGTGGCGCGCTCGGCTACGACACCGTGTTCGGTCTCGCGCAGGGCGACCTGGCGACCGGTCTGGTGGCCGGCGCGGCGATCGTCTGCCTCGGCCTGATGCTCGACCGGGTGACCCAGCCGACGGAACGCCGTGCGAAGAAGGGAGCGTGACATGCGACGTCATATGACTACGACTGCCGTAGTGGGCTCCCTGGTGCTGCTCACCGGCTGCGGTGCCGCCGACATGACCAAGCAGGCGTCCCCGTTCGCCAATGCGCAGGGCGCCAATTCCGTGACCCTGTCCGTGCAGTCCTGGGTGGGCGCGCAGTCGAACGTCGCCGTCGCCCAGTACCTGCTGGAGCACAAGCTCGGCTACCGCGTGGACACCGTCCAGGTGGACGAGGTGCCCGCCTGGGACGCGCTCAGCCAGGGCCGGGTCGACGCGATCATGGAGGACTGGGGCCACCCCGACCAGGAGAAGCGCTACGTCGACGACAAGAAGACGATCGCGCGCGGCGGCGGGCTCGGGGTGACCGGCCACATCGGCTGGTACGTGCCGACCTACCTGGTCAAGCAGCACCCGGACATCACGAACTGGAAGAACCTCAACAAGTACTCGTCGCTGTTCCGCACCGCGGAGAGCGGCGGCAAGGGCCAGCTGATGGACGGCTCCCCGTCCTACGTCACCAACGACAAGGCGCTGGTGAGCAACCTGAAGCTGGACTACCAGGTGGTGTTCGCCGGTTCCGAGGCGGCGCAGATCACGCAGATGAAGCAGTTCGCCAAGGAGAAGAAGCCCTTCCTGACGTACTGGTACGCGCCGCAGTGGCTGTTCAAGAAGGTCCCGATGACCGAGGTGAAGCTGCCGCCGTACAAGGAGGGCTGCGACGCGGACCCGGCGAAGGTCGCCTGCGCCTATCCGCACACCCCGCTGCAGAAGTACCTCAACGCGGACTTCGCGAAGAAGGGCGGCAAGGCGGCGGCCTTCCTGAAGAAGTTCAAGTGGACGACGGAGGACCAGAACGAGGTCTCCCTGATGATCGCCGACCAGAAGCTCACCCCCGAGCAGGCGGCGAAGAAGTGGGTGGACAGCCACGCGTCCACATGGAAGGCATGGCTGTCGTGATCACATCCGCTTCGTCAGCTCCCCGGTCATCCCCTGCAGCGCCAGTGCCGCCCAGCGCAGCAGCCCCGGCCCGAACGTGACGCGGGTGGCCCCGAGTTCACCGAGTTCGGCGGGCTTGGGGCCGCCCTCCAGCCTGCCGTACACGTTGATCGGTCCCTGGATGCCGGACCGCAGGAGCGGAAGTACGTCCGCCGGGGCGCCGATCGGATAGATGCAGTCGGCGCCCGCGGCGACGTACAACGCGGCCCGCTCGATGGCCCGTTCGGGATCGCCGTCGCCGTACTCGAACGTGTCGACGCGGGCGTTGACGAAGAGCCGGTCCCCGGCCGCGTACCGCACCTCGGCGAGCCACTCGGCGTGCTCGTGCGGGTCCTTGAGGGTGCCCCCGCCGGAGTCCTCCAGGTTGCAGCCCACGGCCCCCGCCTCCAGGAGCCGCTCCACCAGCTCCTTCGGAGCCAGCCCGTACCCGCCCTCGACGTCGGCCGACACGGGCACGTCCACCGCTCGGGAGATGCGCGCCACCGCAGCGAACATCTCGTCGGCGGGCGTGGACCCGTCCTCGTACCCGAGCGAGGCCGCGATCCCCGCGCTGGGCGTCGCGAGCGCCGGGAACCCGGCCTTCACGAACACCCGGGCGCTGACCGCGTCCCAGGGGCCGGGCAGGACCAGCGGGTCACCGGGTTCGCGCCTCCGGTGCAGGGCGCGGAAGACGTCCACCTTGCTCACGGCGTGTACCCCCCAGCCGGGATCCGGCGGCTGACCATCACCCGGTTCCAGTTGTTGATTGCCACCAACAAGCCTATGAGATGGGCGAGTTGATGCTCGTCGAAGTGCGCGGCGGCCGCGGCGTACACCTCGTCGGGGACGAAGCCTCCCCCAGACTTCGTCCGGGAGGTGCCCCCAGTCAGCACCGTCACCGCCTCCGTCAGCGCGAGTGCGGCGCGCTCCCGCTCGTCGAAGACGCCGTCCCCGGCCTCCTCCCAGGCGGCCAGCAGGTCCAGCTGCCTCTCGCTCACCCCGTGCTTGCGGGCGATCGTGAGATGCATGTCCAGGCAGAACGCGCAGTGGTTGAGCTGCGAGGCCCGGATGACGACCAGTTCGGCGAGGGCGGGGTCGCCGAGGCCCTTCTTGGCGGCGGCGCTGACCGCGGACATGGCCTGTGAGACGGCCGGGTCCAGAACCGTCGTACGGCTCATGAGTGCTGGCCCGGCGTGTAGTGGCCCGGCGTCATCCGGGTGGTCACGCCGAAGCGGTTCCAGGCGTTGATCGTGGTGATCGCGGCGATCAGCTGTGCCAGCTCGGCCTCCTCGAAGTGCTCGGCCGCGTGCTCGTACACCTCGTCCGGCACGAAACCGTCGGTCAACACCGTGACCGCCTCGGTCAGTTCGATCGCCGCGAGCTCCTTGCGCGTGTAGAAGTGCCGGGACTCCTCCCACGCGCCGAGCTGCACGATCCGCTCCACGCTCTCGCCCGCCGCGAGCGCGTCCTTGGTGTGCATGTCGAGGCAGAAGGCGCAGTGGTTGATCTGCGACGCGCGGATCTTCACCAGCTCGTACAGCTTGGGGTCCAGGCCCTGCCTGGCGGCGGTCTCCAGGCGGAGCATCGCCTTGTAGACCTCGGGGGCGTGCTTGGCCCAGGGCAGGCGGGCGGGTGCTTCGGGCGCGTACTCGGCGGTTTCGGTGGCTTCCTCTGTGGTCATGCCCTCGACCCTAGAAGCCGGGCAGCCCAAGGGTATGGTCCATTTCCATGGCGAATTCATGGGCCACTTTGGGCGTCGACCTGCACCTGGAACCGACGGGTCCGGGGGTGCGCAGGGGCCTGACCGACGCCCTGCGCGAGGCCGTCCGCACCGGCCGCCTGGCCCCCGGCACCCGGCTGCCCTCCTCCCGCACCCTCGCCGCCGACCTGGGCATCGCCCGCAACACGGTCGCCGAGGCCTACGCCGACCTGGTCGCGGAGGGCTGGCTCACCGCCCGGCAGGGCTCGGGCACACGCGTCGCCGACCGCGCGATCACCCCGCCGAACCCCGCCGCACCCCGCCCGCGCGAGCGCAGCCGCCCCGCCCACGACCTGCTCCCCGGCCTCCCCGACCTCGCCTCCTTCCCCCGCGCCGAGTGGCTCAAGGCAGCCCGCCGCGCCCTCGCCGCGGCCCCCAACCAGGCCCTCGACTACGGCGATCCGCGCGGCCGTGTCGAACTGCGCACCGCCCTCGCCGGCTACCTCGCCCGCGCCCGGGGCGTGCGCACCGACCCCGACCGCATCCTGATCTGCGCCGGCATCTCCCACGGCCTGCGGATCCTCTCCGCGCTGCTGCGGGCGCGCGGCGCGAGCACGATCGCCGTGGAGTCGTACGGCCTCCACGTGCACTGGGACCTGCTCGCGGACACCGGACTGCGGACCGTCCCGCTGCCGTTCGACGAACGGGGCACGAATCCGGGGGAGTTGACCGACGAGGCCGCGGTCCTGCTCACCCCCGCCCACCAGTTCCCGATGGGCGGCACCCTGCACCGCGACCGCCGGGCGGCCGTCGTCGACTGGGCGCGGCGTACCGGCGGGCTGGTCGTCGAGGACGACTACGACGGGGAGTTCCGCTACGACCGCCAGCCCGTCGGCGCCCTCCAGGGCCTCGACCCCGACCACGTCGTCTACGCGGGCACCGCCAGCAAGTCCCTCGCCCCGGGCCTGCGACTGGCCTGGCTGGTGCTGCCTGCGGGCCTCATGGAGGAGGCGGCGAAGGCGAAGGGCGCGGCGGACACCTGCGGCGCCCTGGACCAGCTGACGCTCGCCGAGTTCCTCACCTCCGGCGCCTACGACCGCCACGTACGCGCCGCCCGGCTGCGCTACCGGCGCCGCCGCGACGCCCTCGTGGCCGAACTCGCGCGCAGGGCACCGCAGGTCCACGCCACCGGAATCGCCGCCGGCCTGCACGTGGTGCTACGGCTCCCGCCCGGCACCGAACAGGAGACGCTGCGGGCAGCCGCCTGGCAGGGCCTCGCGGTGCACGGGCTGCACCGCTACCAGCACCCGGAGGCCACCGTCGAGCGCCGCGACGCGCTGGTCGTGGGGTACGGGACACCATCGGACCACGCCTGGTCGGGGGCGCTGGACGCCCTGTGCGCGGCACTTCCGGAATCGCCGACGGCGTAATTCCACCGTTCTCCATTCCGGAATACGACCTCACGGAATATGTCCGTACGGATAGAGTCGTTCCATGAGCAACAGTGACTCGATATCCCGTGTGGCCCTGAAGGAAATCACCCCCGACGTTTCCAAGGCGATGGGATCCCTGCACGGTGCCGCCGTTTCCGCCGCCCAGGACGCCAAGGTCGAACCGGAACTCCTGGAGCTGATCAGGATCCGCGCCTCGCAGCTCAACGGCTGTGCGTTCTGCCTCGACATGCACACCAAGGACGCCCGCGCGGCAGGCGAGACCGAGCAGCGCATCTACGCCCTGAACGCCTGGCGGGAGACCCCGTTCTTCACCGGACGCGAGCGCGCCGCACTGGCGTTGACCGAGGCCGTGACCCTGGTCCACGACGGGCACGTCCCCGACGCGGTCTACGCGGAGGCCGCGGAGGTCTTCGACGAGCAGCAGATCGCGGCACTGATCTGGGCGGCGACCGTCATCAACGCCTACAACCGGATCGCCATTGCGACGCGGATGGTGCCGGGGGCTTATCAGCCGGCAAAGAAGTAGCGCGGAACAAAAGAAGCAACGCGGAATACGGGCATCGGTGACACCGATGCCCGTAATTACATTTTTCCGCTGTTCTATATTTCCGGCAGCGGCTCCATGATCTCGTCCAGCCATTTCCGCCATTCCGGCGCGCGCACCGCGGGGGCCGCCTTCAGCTCGCCTCCCGCCCAGTCCGTCACCGGCCGGATCCCGTGCAGCGCGTTGACCAGCCACACCTCGCGGCCGTCCAGCTCGGCGACCGTCCGCTCGCGGTGGGCGATGCGGATGCCCGTGCGCCGGGCGCGTTCCTGGACTAGGGCGACGGTGACTCCGGGCAGGACGGGCAGCTGCGGCGAGGGCAGGCACAGGGTGTCGTCCTCCCACCACAGCACGCTGGCGGTGGCCGCCTCCAGCACGACACCGGTGGGCGCGACGAGCACCGCCTCCTCCGCGCCCTCGCCGACCGCCCGCTTGCGGACCCGCGCAAGAGTCTCGAGGTCCGGTCCCTTGCGGCGGGGGACGGTACGCGGATCGGACTGACCCGCCGCCCAGACCCGTACGGCGGTCCCGAGCGGCGGTGCATGCCGCAGCAGCAGCCTCAACTCAAGGGAACCGGGGGCAAGTTCGACCCGCGGGAACCACTCGCCCGTACGCGGCAGCGCGGCCGTCATGTCCTGCCAGAACTCCAGCAGCCGGCGCAACGGCGGCCCACCGCACTCGCCGCAGGCTCGCAGAAACCGCTCCCGGTGCCGTTCGAGCCCGCGCACGCGGCCGTCCCGCACCAGCCAGGAGTCCGCGACGAGCAGCCGCCCGCCGGGCTCCCCGGCGGGGACCAGCCCACCACCCGGCGACCAGGTCGACAGCCCCTCCGCGATGACCGGTTGTGTCAACTCCCGCTCCTCTCTCAGTACTTGCGGCCCGCCACGGCCGACGCCCCGGTCCGCGGCCCGTACGGCGCATGCTCCAGCCACGACCCGCACCACGGCAGCACCGGCGCGAGCGCCGCCGCCGCACGCTGCCGGACCTTCACGATCCGCCGCCGCGGCCGCAGATGGTCGAGTGCCGTCCCGGCGGCGGCGCTGTTGAACAGGCCCGCCGCACGCCTCACTTGAGCGAAGTCGCCGACCGCCTCCGCCGTCCCGGCGGCGACCGCTTCCGCGGCCGCCGCCGCGTCCGCGATCCCGCTGTTCATGCCGCGCGCCCCGAACGGCGGAAACAGATGCGCCGCCTCGCCGACCAGCAGCACCCGCCGGTGCGGATCGGTGAAGGAGGCCGCCACCATGCGCAGGAAGCGGTACGTCGACACCCACAGCAGCTGCTCGGCGTACCCGTCGCCGACGACCGACGGCAGCCACCGCCGTACGGTCTCCCGCGTCCCGAAGTCCTCCTGCGCGTCGTCGTCCCGGCACTGCAGGTCGACCTGGAAGCCGCCGGTGAACGGCACCCGCATCACACTGCGCCCGCCGACGCCCGGATGCTCGTAGTGGAAGACCCGCTCCAACGGCAGCTCGGCGCCCGGGAGATCGGCCACGTCGACGACCACGTGGAATCCCTCGCCCCGCTCGCCCTCCATCGCGATGCCCAGCCCGCGCCGCACGGCGGACCGCGCGCCGTCGGCGGCGACCACGTACCCGCAGCCCCACTCCCGCCCGTCCGCGCAGCTCAGCGAGACGCCGTTCTCCGAGGTGCGTACGTCCGCCACGCGCGCGTCCCACACGAACTCCACCCCCGCCCGCTCACAGGCGTCCCGCAGGAAGCGCTCGGTGTCCACCTGGCGCAGGCTGGTGAAGGGCGGTGTGCCTCGCACCGGGTATGTGCGGGAGTACACCTCGCGCCCCCGGTACAGGGTCCGCTTCGTCTGCCAGGTCCGGCCGTACGAGGTGATCTCCTCGGCGAGTCCGGGCTGCATGCCGTCCAGCAGCGCGAGGGTCTCCCGGTGCACGAACAGGGCCCGGCTGCCCGGCCGTTCGCGGTCCTTCGAATCCGCCTCGAGCAGCACGACCGGCAGTCCGTGCGCCCGCAGTGCGAGCGCCGCCGACAGGCCGACGGGCCCGGCGCCGACCACCACGACAGGGTTCACGCGCGTGCGCCCTCGGCCAGCATCCGCGTGATCTCCACCCGCTTCACCTTCCAGGTCGCGGTCATCGGCAGCTCCTCGAACCGCCACTGCCGGGGCTCCGCCATCGCGGGCAGATCGGCCGTCGCCTCCCGCCACCGCTCCGGATCCAGCGGCCGTTCACCGCGTACGCACACCACCGGCACCGGCTCCCGGTCCGCGCCCGGCACGATGACGACCTCACGCAGCTCCTCCAGCCGGTCCATGAGGGTGTCCTCGACTTCCAGGTTGCTGTGCACGGAGTCGATCTGGTCGATCTCCCGGTCGATCAGGTACAGGGCGCCCAGCCGGCTCCGGTAGCCCATGTCGCCCATCTCCCACCAGCCGTCGGTGAGTTGACGGTCGTAGCGGTCCTGCATGCCGAGGTAGGTGAGGATGAGGCCGCGCGTACGGGCCTCGATCCGCCCGGGAGTCCCGTGCGCCGTGGGCCGGCCGTCCGGACCGGTGACCCTGACCCGTGTGAAGCCCGGTATCCCGATCCCGACCCGCCGCCCGTCCGCGCGCGCCGCACTGCGCCGCGTGAACCACTGGAAGGCGACCGGCCCGGTCTCGCTCTGCCCGTACAGCTGGATCAGCCAGGGCGTACGGCGCTTCGAGGCGTCCAGCAGCCGCCGTACGGTCCGTGGATGGATGGCGTCGAAGGTCGAGCCGTACGACCGCACCCGCGACAGCGGCGCGCCGGGTGCGCCGGCCAACTCCTCCCACAGCACGAAGGTGTTGGGGTGCGTCTCGACGATGCCGGGCCGGTGGCGCACCAGCAGCGGTCCCACGCGCGCGGGGTCCGGGTCGGTGATCAGCACCAGCGGGCTGCCGAAGTGCAGCAGGACGCCGAGCAGATGGTAGAAGCGCGAGTGCACGAACGACATGTGCAGGGCCGCCGTCTCGCCGCGCGTCGGCCAGCCCATCGCCTTCTGCGGTACCAGCCGGTTCCACATGGTGTTCGCGCAGTGCACCGCGAGCTTGGGGACGCCGGTGGTGCCCGAACTGTGGGTGATCAGGGCCGGTTCACGGGGGTGGAGCCGTACGGCCGCCGGGCGCTCGGCACCGGCGTACTTCTCCAGGGGTTCGGCGCCCGGCGCCTCGTCCACGGACAGGACGCGCCGCACGCGCAGACCGACCCCCTTGAGCGGCCCCTCCAGCTTGGCCCGGTCGGTCACCAGCCACGGCTGCTTGAGCCGCTCGACGAGCTGTCCGACCACCTCGCCGGCGAGCGCGGGGGAGAGCAGCACGGGCACGGCGCCGATACGGGAGACCGCGCAGGTCAGCAGCACGATGTCGACGTTGTCCGTCTTGTGCACGACCACCTGCTCCGAGGGCCGTACCCCTGCGTCCCACAGCCGGCCGGACAGCTCCTCCACGACGTCCGCGAGCGCCGGGTAGGTGAGGTCGACGCCGAGCGCGGGGTGGGTGTCCAGTGGGCGGTCCAGGGTGACGAAGACGGCTCCGTGTCGGTCGGCGGCCCGCCGGAACATCGGGCCCAGGTAGAACCCCCGGTCGGCGAGCGGGGGTTGCTGCTCTCGCATCTGGCCGTTCCTTTCAGTGATGGTCACCAGGCGCCCTGGCGGACGAGATGGCGGCGGAGCTTGCCGGTGGGGGTGCGGGGCAGGGACGGGACGAGGCTCACGCTCCGGGGCACCTTGAAGGCGGCCAGGTGCTCGCGGGCCAGCCGGAGCAGATCGTCCTGGAGGCGGCCGTCCGGGACCGGGGCGGTGGGCACGACGAAGGCGCGCAGCCTGCCGGCCCCGCCCTCGTCCGTGACGGCCGCGACCGCGACCTCCTTCACCGCCGGATGGGTCCGCAGCACGGCCTCCACCTCCAGCGGGGAGACGGTGATACCGCCGACCATCTCCATGTCGTCCGCCCGGCCCAGGTGCCGGTAGGTGCCGTCGTGTTCGCGGCGCGCCCGGTCGTGGGTGGCCAGCCAGCCGCCGACGAGCGTGCGTTCCGTCTCCTCGGGGCGGCCCAGGTAGCCGGGCGTCAACGTCGGCCCGCGGACCCAGAGTTCGCCCTCCTCGCCGTCCGGCACCGGGCGGCCCGCACGGTCGCGCAGCTCCACCTCGAAGCCGGGCACGGGGCGGCCGACGGTGCCCGGACGGTTGTGGTCGAAGCTGTTGGCGCAGAACGCGTGGCCTGCCTCGGTGGAGCCGATCTGCTCCAGCACCGGCGCGCCCAGCAGTTCGGTGATCTGCCGCCCGAGCCCGGCCGGCAGCCCCTCGCCGGCCGACACCGCGGCCCGCACGGAGGCGAAGCAGGCCTCGTGCCCGCTGCCCCGGTCGGCCACCAGCGCCGCATACGCCGACGGCACGGAGTAGAGCAGCGTCACCCGGTGCCGGGCGACCAGCTCGTCCACGGCGGCCGGGGCCGGGCGGCGGTCCACCAGCACCGCCGAGGACCCGGAGAAGAGCGGGAAGACGAAGGCGTTCCCGAAGCCGTAGGCGAAGTACAGCTTCGACACCGACAGCGTGACGTCGTCCTGCGTGATGCGCAGCAGCCGCCGGCCGATCAGGTCGTGGTACGTCTTCGGGTCGCCGTGCGTGTGCACGACCCCCTTGGGGCGGCCCGTGGTGCCGGACGTGTACTGCACGTACAGCGGTGTGTGCGCGTCGACCGGGTGCGCGGGGGCCGGCTCGGCGGCGGCGCTGAGCGCGAGCAGCTGGTCGGCACCGAGCCGGGCCCGGTCGGGGAACCGGTCCTCAAGGCCCGGCCCCGTCACACACAGCACCGCGCCGGTGTCCCCGGCCATGAACGCGTGGTCCGTCGCCGGGAGTTCGGGGTTGACCAGCACGGCCACGGCCCCGAGACGGGCGGCGGCGAGGAAGGCCGTCACCCACGCGATCCCGTCGGGCAGCGCCAGCACCACCCGGTCCCCGGCGCGCACCCCATGAGTGGCGAGCACAGTGGCGGCCCGGGCCGCGAGCGAGTGCACCTCGCCGTGGGTGAAGACCCGGTGGCCCTGGTGGAAGGCGGCCCGGCCGTTCCAGCCGCGCCGCTCGGCGAGTCCGGCGAGCTGGGCTGCGAGATTGCTGGGGGCATCGGAGTCGGCCGGGGCGGACGCGAGGCCGGCGGAGGCGGACGGGAGGTCGGCGGGGGCTGACGCGGGGTCGGTGGGGGAGTGCGGTGCGGCGGCGGGCCGGGATGCCCTGCGCTGCTGCGGGACGGCGGTGGCTCGCAGCGAGGCCGCGGACTGCGGAGTCGTCATCGCACCGGCTCCTCGCTCGCCGTGCGCTCCCGGCGGGCGTCCGCGCGGGCCGCCGTCTGCTGCCGCTGCTCCCGTATCCGGTCCGCGGTGTGCAGATGCAGCGCCCGCATCTGGGCCGACGTCTTCAGCAGCATCTCGTCGTACTCGGCGACCGGATCCGAGTCGAGGACGATCGCGCCCCCGGCACCCAGCTGCATCAGCCCGTCGGCGAACACGCCGGTCCGGATGACGATGTTGAGATCCGCACCGCCGCTGCACCCGAGGTAGCCGAGCGCCCCCGAGTACACGCCACGCGCCTCGGTCTCCAGCGAGTCGATGATCTCCATCGTGCGCAGCTTCGGCGCCCCGGTCATCGAGCCGCCGGGGAAGCAGGCCCGCACGCACTCCACCGCGTCCGTGCCCTCGCGCAGCCGTCCCTCCACGGTGGACACGAGCTGGTGCACGGTCGCGTACGTCTCCGTCGCCATCAGCCGGCTCACCCGCACCGAACCGGTCCGGCAGACCCGGCCCAGGTCGTTGCGGAGCAGGTCGACGATCATCAGGTTCTCGGCCCGCGTCTTGGCGTCCGCCGCCAGCGCGTCCCGCAACCGCGCGTCCTCCTCCGGCCCGCTGCCACGCGGCGCGGTGCCCTTGATGGGCCGCGCCTCGGCGACCCCGTCCCGCGTGATCCGCAGAAACCGCTCCGGGGAGGAACCGGCCACGTCGACGTCCCCGAACCTCAGAAAGGCGGCATACGGCGCCGGGTTGACCCGCCGCAGCACCCGGTAGAAGTCGTAGGCGTCGGGCGGCGCGGGTAAGCGGGCGGCGTTGGTCAGACAGATCTCGTAACTCGTCCCCGCCCTCAACTCCCCCTGGCACGCCTCGATATCGGCCAGATACGTCGCCCGGTCACGCACCAGCCACGGCTCGGCGGCGCCGAGGTCGGGCTCGGACTGCCCGGCCGGCGAAGGCTGTTGCGACTGTTCGCGGGCGGCAGAGACGAAACTGAGCTGCGCGAGCGCCCCGTCGAGCCAGTCCTCCGCCTCCCGTGCGGCCTGTGCGGTGTCCTCGGCCAGACAGACCGCGTAGGTGAACCCCTTCAGATGGTCCACCGCGATCAGCCGGTCGGCGAACAGCCAGCAGGCGTCCGGTATTTCGGACGAGTGCCGGTTCGGTGAGCCGCAGTCGGCCTTCATCTCGTAGCCGAAGTAACCGACATAGCCGCCGGTGAAGTCGAAAGGCAGCCCGGTCGCATCCACCCGACGGTTCGTCAACTGCCGTCTCAGATAGTCGAAGACACTCGCCGCGACCTTGCGCGGCGGCCGCCCGGCCCGCTCGATCTCGCACCGGCCGCTGTCGACGTCGTACCGCACGAACTCCGCCAGCGGACCGCGGTCGTCACCGAAGAACGAGAACCGCGACAGCCCCTCCTCGACCAGCGCACTGTCCAGCCAGAACGCCCGCCGCGACGCCCCGTACATCCGCGTGAACGCGGCCTCCGCGTCCACCGCGCCGGCGATGCGCCGGGTGTGCAGCCGGTAGGCGGGGGCGGCCCGGCGCGGTCGCGGGATGGCCGCGGTCCTCGGCGCGGGGATCGCCGCCGCGTCCGGGGTGACGGCCGTGTTCTTCGTACGGATCCTGCGGGCCCGTTCCGCCGTGAGATTGCGGAAGTTGACGAGCATCAGATGGCCGTACTCGGTGAGCACCGACTCCGGATGGAACTGCACTCCCCACAGCGGCCGGCTGCGGTGCCGCAGCCCCATCAGCACCCCGTCCTCGGCCCAGGCGGTGGCCTCCAGCGTCTCCGGGAGCGGCTCGTGCACGGCCAGCGAGTGGTAGCGCACCGCGGTGAACTCCTGCGGCAGCCCCCGGAACAGGTCCCGCCCGTCGTGCCGGACCGCCGACAGATGCCCGTGCCGCGGCTCTGGGGCGGGCGCCACCACTCCCTGTTCTCCGAGCGCGATGCCCTGGTGCCCCAGGCAGACGCCGAGAACGGGGATGGCCGACTCGGCGAGCACGGTGGCACTGAGCCCGAAGTCACGGGCCTCGCCCGGATGCCCGGGCCCCGGCGACACCACGACATTGTCGAATTCCGCGAGATACTCCCCGAGATCGGGAATTCCGTCGGCGTCGTTGAGGACCACAACCGGTTCCTCGCCGTTGACCTCGGCAATCAGCTGGAACAGGTTGTATGTGTACGAGTCATAATTGTCGATGAGCAGGGTCTTCACCCGCCCACCTCCCTTGGTTCGTTCCGGGCCTATGCGGTCCGTCTTTTGTGCCTTCCACGGAGTGCCTGGAGCGGCGGATACAGCCATTTCTTGAAGAAACGCTGGAGCCGGGGCATGAGAATCCAGGTGACAAGAGCCGTGACACACAGGCACAACAGCAACGTGCGGACGAGCGGATTGAGGCCGCCGAGATAGGGAATGACGATCAGATTGAACAGGAGCACCGGCGGAAACACCGCGCTCATGTTGATGAACCACAGTTTCCATTTCGGCGGCGGGGTGGGTGCCTTCGGCACGGTGGTCTGGGAGTCGAACCACAGCTTGGAGCCCCGCACGCTCCGCCGCTCGGTCTGCCGCGCGACGTCCGCCACCCGAACGTCCCACTGGGCGCGGGCCGTTGAGTCCTCCCAGGCCTGGGCCGTCCCCTCGCTGGCGAAGCGATAGACCACATGCCACTCCGCCTCTCGGTCGACAAGGACGCCACCCCCCAGAAAGCCCGGCTGTTGCGCGCTCGCGCCCAGCATCGCCCACCCCCACGAGTGGAACTCGGACTCGCGGCCCGGCATCACGTGATAGGCCACGGTGACGGTGACGGGATTACTGGTCACGCCGTCCAGTACGCAGAACCTCCACAGCACGTTCAAATATTAAACGAAGTTTTTTCGGCTGTCCGGATCGTGACTCTTTGCCAGCCTTTCGGTCGCCTTGTTGCGCTCTGTCGATCCGTACTGGAAGTAACTTTTCCCAAATTCGGGGAAGCGCTTGCCGGTTGAGCCGAAATAGCTGCACCATCGCTGTCCCCACCGCTTTCCCGATCGAAGGAGATCCATGTCCAGGTACGACTGGAATATGAACCACGAGGGAATTGACCGGGCCCGCTCCGTGATCGAATCCGCGCGGAAGGAAGTCACCGCGCACCCGATTTACCAGCGGATAAACACCCGGGCGGACATGGCGACCTTCATGGCGCACCACGTCTTCGCGGTGTGGGACTTCATGTCCCTGCTGAAGTCGCTGCAACGCGACCTCACCTGCGTCGACGTCCCCTGGTTGCCGCGCGGTTCGCAGGTGAGCCGACGCCTCATCAACGACATCGTGCTGGTCGAGGAGAGCGACGAGCTCAACGGCGGCTTCACCAGCCACTTCGAGCTGTACCGCGCCGGCATGGACGAGGCGGCGGCGGACACCACCCGCATCGACACGTTCCTCGCGCTGCTCACCGAGGGCCACGGCGTGCCTGCGGCCCTGCGCGGCGCCCAAGTCCCCGCCCCTGCCAACGAGTTCGTGCGCACCACCTTCGCGATCATCGAGGACCGCCCCCTGCACTGCCGGGCGGCCGCCTTCGCCTTCTCCCGAGAGGACCTGATCCCCGACATGTTCGACCAGGTCATCAAGAAGGAGGGCACGGACCGCTTCCCTCTCTTCTGCGACTACCTCGCCCGCCACATCGAGGTCGACGGCGAGGAACACACCCCGATGGCCATGCAGATGGTCGCCGACCTGTGCGACACGGACGACACACGCTGGCAGGAGGCGGCGGAAACGGCGACTCTGGCGCTGGAGGCGAGGTCGCGGCTCTGGGACGGGATCTTGGAGGCTATGGGGTGAGGGGAGGCCTCGGTGGGAGGGGGCGGCCGGCACGGGTCGACCGAAGGAGTCGGACGGCCGCCGCCGGCGGGGCAGGCGGGGTGGACGGCTGACGCGGGGCGGAGTCGACGGGCCGGACACCCGCCGCCGAGCGGGGTCGGACCACCGGACGGTCGCCGCAGGGCGAAGCCCGGAGGGTGTGTCCGTCAGGTCTCCTCTGCCGGTGCCTCGCCGAACCGTGCCAGTGCCAGCGCTCCCGCCACCGCCACGGCGAAGCCCAACACCGCCAGCCACTCGAGCCCTTCGCGTGTGCGGTCGCCGAGCCAGATCACCCCCACCGCCGCCGGGCCGATCGTCTCGCCGATCACCATGCCGGCGGTGGCCGTGGTCACCGACCCGCGTTGCAGTGCCGACGTCAGCAGCAGGAACGCGGCACCGCCACCGATGAGCAGCGCGTACGTCGCCGGGTTGGCGAGGAGGTCCGACGGCGCGAGTGAGTCGATCAGCCGTACCGACACCTCCACCACCCCGAACCCGAACCCGGCCCCCAGCCCGAGCACCAACGCCCGCCCGCGCCCGGACCACCGCCCACCCACCAGCCCCAGCCCCAGCACCGCCACGGCGATCGCGAGCATCGTCCACTTCAGCGCCATGGATCCCTCGCGGTCCCCCTCGCCCCCGGACGCCAGCCCCAGCATCGCGAGCCCGGCGCACACCACCCCCACCGCTCCCCACTCCGTCCGGCTCAGCCGCACCTGCAGCAGCCGCGCCGCGACCACCCCGGTCACCGCCAGACTGGACGCCAGGGCCGCCGCGACCGCGTAGATGGGAATCGACCGCAGCGCCGCGATCTGCAACAGGAACCCCAGCCCGTCCAGCGCCAGCCCCGCCAGATACCGCCACTGCCGCAGCGCCCGCAAAAGCAGCGCCGCCTCCCCGCCCCCGCCCTCACTGGCCGCCCGCGCCGCGACCGCCTGCAACACCGTCGCCGTACCGAAGCAGACCGCCGCACCGAGTGCGCACACCATCCCAAAGATCACAAAGTGACTGTAGGGGAGGGGCGGGCAGCGCGGGGCGCCTGCACGCACTCTCACACCCATCTCTAGGCTGACCTCGCAGTCGACACGCACAACGTCGACACCACAACAGGGACAACGGGACAACGGGGGACACGGACATGGCAGACGCACGCCGCCAACTTCGCTCGGGCACGGTCGTGCTCGGCGGCATGGGACTCCTGGCTGCCGCCCTCACCGCCTGCTCCTCCGACCCCGACAAGCGCTGCGTCGATCGCGACAGCTACAACCTCTCCAAGGGCTACAAGGTCGTCGCCGACAAGAACTGCACATCCACCAAGACCTCGGCGAACGGCGCCTGGTACTACGGCGGCAACAAGCAGGGCACCTGGGTCGAAGGCGGCTCCTTCACCAAGCCCCGCAAGGCCTCCAGCGGTTCCGGCGGCGGCCACGGCGTCTCCCGCGGCGGCTTCGGCAGCGGCAAGGGCAGCTCCGGCGGCTGAACCAGAACCCCGGACCAGGACCCGCACCCCCCATGGAACGCCACACCATCACCCCCCGCCCCGGCTGGCAGCAGACCGTCGAGGAACAGGGCCTCATCTACCCCCTCACCCGCCACCCCGACGGCTCCCTGCGCCCCTACTGGGACGAGAGCGCCTACTACTCCTTCACCCTCGCCGAGGTCGAGGCCCTGGAGGAGACCGTCGAGGAACTCCACCGCATGTGCCTGGCGGCAGCCGACCACATCGTCACCACCGGCCGCTTCGCCGACCTCGGCATCACCGACCCGCGCACCGCCCGGGCCGTGGCCGAGGCCTGGCACCGCCGCTGCGAACTCCCTTCCCTCTACGGCCGTTTCGACCTCCGCCACGACGGCACGGGCCCGGCGAAGCTCCTGGAGTACAACGCCGACACCCCCACCTCACTGGTGGAGGCCGCCTCCCCCCAGTGGTTCTGGATGGAGGAGCGCTTTCCCGGCGCCGACCAGTGGAACTCCCTCCACGAACGCCTGATCGCCGCCTGGAAGAAGCAGGCGCCCCTCCTCCCACCGGGCAGCCCGCTCTACTTCGCGCACTCCTCGGACGACGAACTCGGCGAGGACCTGATGACGGTGGCCTACCTGAAGGAGACCGCCGAACAGGCCGGCCTGGACACCGACTGGATCTCCATGGAGGAGATCGGCTGGGACCATCTCTCCGGCCGCTTCGTCGACAACCAACTCCGCTTCATCCGCAGCTGCTTCAAGCTCTACCCCTGGGAGTGGCTGACCACCGACGCCTTCGCGGACCACGTCCTCGACACCCTCGACAACGGCGGCGGCACGGGCACGACCCTGTGGATCGAACCGGCCTGGAAGATGCTCCTGAGCAACAAGGCGCTGCTGGCCGTCCTCTGGGAGCTGTACCCCGGCCACCCGAACCTCCTCCCCGCCTACCTCGACGGCCCGCGCGAGCTCGCCGGGACGACGGGTTACGTCGCCAAGCCGTTGCTCGGCCGCGAGGGCGCCGGCGTGACGATCCACAAGCCCGGCACCGAGGCGAACCTGCGTGAAGAGGCCTGCTCCTACCAGGAGTTGGCCCCTCTGCCCACCTTCGACGGAAACCATGTCGTACTGGGCGCCTGGGTCGTCGAGGACGAGTCGGCCGGCCTCGGCATCCGTGAGTCGTCCGGCCTGGTCACGGACGAATACGCGCGCTTCATCCCGCATGTGATCCGCTGAGGGCGCGGCTCGCGCAATCCGCTGAGGGGCAGCGTTGCTGCCGCCCGGCTCGGCTCCCCCGAACCCTGTTTTTCACGACCCGGGCGGCAGGCTTTCAGCATCGCTCCGAAACCCGCCGCGCGGCTATCCGATTACGGCGGAAACGGGGCCCCTTTGTGGATAGTCTCCGGCCCACCGGCGGCCGCAGACCCCATCCGCCGCCGGCCGCCCCGCAGGGTCTGCGACGGTGTCTCCCCGTACGACTGCCGGTAGTGCCCGGTGAACCGCCCGAGATGCACGAACCCCCAGCGCAGCGCCACATCGGTGACCGTCCCGAGCGCATGCCCCTCGGCGATGGCGAGCAGGTCGCGCCGGGCGAGATCCAGCCGGACCCGGCGCAGATACGCAAGTGGGGTCGTCGCCAGATGCGTGCGAAACCCCTCCCGCAGACTTCGCACACTCACCCGCGCCGCCAGCGCCATGTCGGCCACGGATATCGGCTCGTGGGCGTGCTCGGCACAGAACTCCACGGCACGGCGCACCGCGCCGGGCAGCACCGCCGGTCCCCGGCCCGCCACCGCGTCGCTCAGCCTGTGCGGCTGGGCGTCCAGCAGACCGTTGACCACGAGCTGCTCGAAGTGCCCCATCCCCAGCGGCGAACGCACCGCCAGCTCCGAGTCGGCGAACTCCGCGAACGCCCGCACCACCCGCAGCCAGGCCCGCACCGGTCCCGCCCGCCGGTCCAGCACCGGCGCGAAGAACAGCGGCGCCGACGGCAGCTCCCCGAGCCGGACGGAGAGCGCCCGGTCGAGGGTGGGCCGGGGGATGATCAGCACCCGGTTCAGGGTCTCGCCGCTCCACCGCATCGACAGTCGCTGCCCGGGGTTGACGATGCTCAGCGCGGAGGACAGCGTCACTCCGTCCGCGGTCACGGCCCCGTCCCCGGCGAGCGGAACGTGCACGTTGTAGAACTCCGGCAACTCCCCGGGCGTGACGTCGACCTCCGCCCCGTACCCCAGCTCGTACAGCGCCACGGCCCCCTCGTGCACACACCGGAAGCGTCCGTCGACCGGACGGTCGTCCAGCACCGTCAGCCGGTGCGGCGCGAACCGCGCGCTCACGAGCGCGTGCAGCTCCTCGACGTCACGGCCCTCGAAGAGCAGCCCCCGGCCGCCCGACACCCCACCCGAACCGGCTTCGCCCATGACGGCCATGCCCCTCGCCGCGCGCCCTGTACGGACATACAGCCGTCAGTCTCCCGGCCCGCCCACCGCGGGCCTAGGGCCATCCGCCCTCCAACCCGGGCCCGATGACCCCGCACATGACCCCTTCCGGGCTCCTAAACCCCAAGCACCGACCGCAGTTGACCGAGTCCCCAGTCCAAGTCCTCCTTCCCGATCACCAACGGCGGCGCGATCCGCACCGTCGCCCCTTGCGTGTCCTTCACCAGCACCCCCCGGTCCATCAGCTTCTCCGACACCTCCCGCCCCGTCCCGTACGCGGGACTGATGTCGACGCCCGCCCACAGCCCACGCCCACGCACCGCCGTCACCCGCCCCGTGTCGGTCAACTCCCGCAGCTCCCGGTGCAGATGCGCGCCCAACTCCGCCGACCGCGCCTGGAACTCGCCCGTCCGCAGCATCGCGATCACCTCCAGCGCCACCGCACAGGCCAGCGGATTCCCACCGAAGGTCGACCCGTGGTCCCCGGGCCGGAACACCCCAAGGACCGCGGCCGACGACACCACCGCCGACACCGGCACGATCCCGCCGCCCAGCGCCTTCCCGAGCACATACACATCCGGTACGACACCCTCGTGCTCGCAGGCGAACGTCCGTCCCGTCCGCCCCAGCCCCGACTGGATCTCATCGGCGACGAACAGCACGTTCCGCTCCCGCGTCAGCTCCCGCACCGCCGGCAGATAACCGGTCGGCGGCACCAGCACCCCCGCCTCGCCCTGGATCGGCTCGAGCAGTACCGCCACGGTGTTCTCCGTCATCGCGGCCCGCATCGCCGTCAGGTCCCCGTACGGCACGATCTCGAAGCCCGGCGTGTACGGCCCGAAGTCCGCCCGCGCCTCCGGGTCGGTGGAGAAGCTGATGATCGTCGTTGTACGGCCGTGGAAGTTGTTGCCCGCGACCACGATCTTCGCCATCTCCGCCGGCACCCGCTTGACCCGGTACCCCCACTTCCGGGCCGTCTTCACGGCGGTCTCCACCGCCTCCGCGCCCGTGTTCATCGGCAGCACCATCTCCATCCCGCACAGCTCGGCGAGCTCGGCGCAGAACGCCGCGAACCGGTCGTGATGAAACGCCCGCGAGGTCAGCGTCACCCGCTCCAGCTGCGCCTTGGCCGCATGGACGAGCCGTCTGTTGCGATGGCCGAAATTGAGCGCCGAGTAACCGGCCAGCAGATCCAGATAGCGCCTCCCCTCCACATCCGTCATCCACGCCCCGTCCGCGGAGGCGACGACCACGGGCAGCGGGTGGTAGTTGTGCGCACTGTGCGCGTCGGCGGCGGCGATGAGTGTCTCCGTAGCGGTCACGGGCTCTCCAGAGGGTGCCGAGTGCTGGGGTGCCCCCTTTCCTATCGTCGCTCGCATGGTGGACGCGGGACCTCCGCGCTTCGACGCGCCCGGTAGGCTGATCCGCGGGCCGTGACTGGCGCGCTGGGATGGGACCGACCATCGGGGAGCGGCCTGTGTGTGAGCGAGTGCCGTGCGCCTGGGCCAACCGTGAACCGTGAACGCTTCAAGCCACGCCGTCCGGAGGCCGACGACATGTCAGAGCAGCAGCCCCTGTCCACCGAGTCCACCGCCTTCCGCGCCGCCCTCGATGTGATCCGCGCCGTCGAGCCGCGGGTCGCCGACGCCATCGGCCAGGAGGTCGCCGACCAGCGCGAGATGCTCAAGCTGATCGCCTCCGAGAACTACGCCTCCCCGGCCACCCTCCTTGCGATGGGCAACTGGTTCAGCGACAAGTACGCCGAGGGCACCATCGGCCGCCGCTTCTACGCCGGCTGTCGCAACGTCGACACGGTCGAGTCCCTCGCCGCCGAGCACGCCAAGGAGCTCTTCGGCGCCCGCCACGCCTACGTCCAGCCGCACTCCGGCATCGACGCCAACCTCGTCGCCTTCTGGTCCGTGCTCGCCGACCGCGTCGAGGCTCCCTTCCTGGAGAAGGCCGGCGCCCGCCAGGTCAACGACCTCACCGACGCCGACTGGGCCGAGCTCCGCCAGGCCTTCGGCAACCAGCGCATGCTCGGCATGTCCCTGGACGCCGGCGGCCACCTCACCCACGGCTTCCGCCCGAACATCTCCGGCAAGATGTTCGACCAGCGTTCCTACGGCACCGACCCGGCGACCGGCCTCATCGACTACGAGGCCCTGCGTGTCTCCGCTCGCGAGTTCAAGCCGCTGATCATCGTCGCCGGCTACTCCGCCTACCCCCGCCTCGTGAACTTCCGCATCATGCGCGAGATCGCCGACGAGGTCGGGGCGACCCTGATGGTGGACATGGCGCACTTCGCCGGCCTGGTGGCGGGCAAGGTGCTGACCGGCGACTTCGACCCGGTCCCGCACGCCCAGATCGTCACCACCACCACCCACAAGTCGCTGCGCGGCCCGCGCGGCGGCATGGTCCTGTGCGACGACTCCCTCAAGGACCAGGTCGACCGCGGCTGCCCGATGGTCCTCGGCGGCCCGCTCCCGCACGTCATGGCCGCCAAGGCCGTCGCCCTCGCCGAGGCTCGCCGGCCCTCCTTCCAGGACTACGCCCAGCGCATCGTCGACAACTCCCGGGCGCTGGCGGAAGGCCTGATGCGCAGGGGCGCGACCCTGGTGACCGGCGGCACGGACAACCACCTCAACCTGATCGACGTCGCCTCCTCCTACGGCCTCACCGGCCGCCAGGCCGAGGCCGCGCTGCTCGAGTCCGGCATCGTCACCAACCGCAACGCCATCCCGGCCGACCCGAACGGCGCCTGGTACACCTCCGGCATCCGCATCGGCACCCCTGCCCTGACCACGCGTGGCCTGGGCACGGCGGAGATGGACGAGGTGGCGGGCCTGATCGACCGCGTCCTCACCACCGCCGAGCCGGGCACCACCAAGTCGGGCGCCCCCTCCAAGGCCCAGCACATTCTCGACCCGAAGATCGCGGACGAGATCTCCCGCCGAGCCACCGACCTCGTGGCCGGCTTCCCGCTGTACCCGGAGATCGACCTGGGCTGACCAACGCCCTCGTTCGCATCGCCCTCTCTCGAGTTGTCAAAGACCCGCGACTCTCAGAGACCGGCTCCCGGAGATCGACGCTCAAAGATCGACCGTCAAAGATCGATGAGTTCCTGTCGTGGCTCCTCCCGCGGCGGTCCGGCTCCCTGCCGGGCCGCCGCGCGGCGTATCAGCAGCGTGCCGCCGGCGCCGACCGCGACGCCCAGGGCCAACCCGGGCACCGCCCACCAGAGACTGCCGTCGTCCGGGCCGGTCCTCGAACGGGAGCTCCCGTCGCCGACGGTCTGCTGTTCGGACATGTCGAGCAGTCCCGACAAGGCCAGCCGTTCGTAGGCCGAGCGTGGCGCTCGGTGCCAGCGGATGTCGTCGTCCTCCACGTCCGGCGCGGGATCGGTGCGTACCCAGGGCGAACCGTCCTCGGCCTCGAACAGCTGGTCCTCCCGCTCGACCGCCACGTCACCGCCCGGCGCCCGGTTCGTCTGCGGCCAGCCGCCCACCCCGGTCAGCCCCCAGACCACGGTGATCCGCACCGGCGGATACCGGCCCTCCGCCCACGCCTGCGGCACCCGCTGCGTCCCGGTGTACGTCGGCTGCAGCAGCTGCCACAGCCGCGCGAACTCCGGCTCCCCGGAACGCAGCGCCGTCGTCCGCGCCGAGCCGCCCGTGACGACCATCGCAAGGTCGGGGATGTCCCGGCCCTGCGCCCGCACCGCCGCGACGGCCCCGTCAGAACGGTCCGTCCCGTCGACCGCCCCGGCCACCGGCGCGCCGCACACGACCAAAGCCACCGCCGCCTGCGCGAGACCGGCAAGTCGTACCGGCCGTATCCCCATCCGTCTCTTCCGCCGTGTCATCCGTCCCCCCTCCCGAGCGTCCGGTCCTCACACGTCACGCAGTTCCTGCCTGGCACCGGGCTCCCGCCCCCGATGCCACCGGACCAACGGTCCCCGCGAGGCGAACGGCCGCAGAACCAGCGCCAGCACGGCCCCGGCCCCCGCACCCGGCAGCGCCCACCACCAGTCGGTGCCGTCATCCGCCCCGGCCGCGGAGCTGCTCACCGTGGCCTTCTCCGCGTCAGGAGTGGCCGCGGCATCCGTCCCTTCCGACTGCCAGGGCGCCGGGAAGATGCCGACGTAACCGCCGCCCGAGGCCTTGCCCATCACGCCCAGCTTCTTGAGCAGGGCACGCAGCTGGGCGGGGTTTCCGGCGCGGTGCCAGTAGCCGTCGAGGTTGTCCGGCACATTGGCCGCCGTATGGATCCAGACGGCGCCCGTCCTCGAGTCGACGGGGAAGACGCGGTCCATCCGCCAGGGCGATATGTCGTGCGCCAGCCAGGTGACGTTGATCTGGCGTGCGCCGGCCAGGTCGGGCCCCGGAGGCTTCTCCCGGGTGCCGGTGCCGGATGGGCCGAGCAAGCGCTCCAGCTGTGCGTACTCCCCGTCCGAGTAGTACAGCGCGGAGGCCTCCCCGCTCGACGGCGATGTCACCAGCACGCTCGTCGGACCACCGGCCGAAGCCGACGACGCGCCCCACACCATCAGGGCGAGCGTCGCCGCCAACACCCCCATCAATGCGGTCAGTTCACGAGTCCTGCCCCTCCACCCATGCATGACGTCCCCCAAGTGGTCGGTCCCCTGCGGCCCGTCCCCGAGCCGCGTGTCACTTCTGGTACACCGCCCGACCCGCCGGGGTTCCCACCCCGACCCCGCTATTTCGAGGAGTTGCCTGGGGACTTCATTGCGAGGACTTCTCCAGGGACGCGGCGATCTCCACGGCCCGAGCCTTGGACGCCACCCCCTCCAGCCGGAGCGTCACATCCCCCTCGCCGGTCCAGTGGCTCCACAGCAGCGTCGGACCGGCGGTCCGCTCCTTGCGGGTGAAGCGGTTCCCGTCCGCGTCCACCAGCCAGAAGCTCAGCAGATGCGGGCGCGGGAACCACAGGGCGTAGTCCTGCAGGCCGTCGGCCGAGGGCTCCCCGCCCAGCGCTATCCACTCCGGCGGCTCGCGCACCATCTTGGCGAAGGCTGGGTCCAGCCGCTCCGGGAACTCGTCCAGCCTGACCGTGCGCCCACCCTCGCGCCAGCACAGGGTCACCAGGAAGCGCCGGTGCGGCTCGCCCGTCACCGCCACCGTGTCCGGGACGCCGAGCGCCTCCGGCACCAGCGGCTTGAATCCGGCCCGGCGCTCGGCCTGCCCGAGCGACACCGACCTGCCGCAGCCGGGTACCTCGGCGCCCGGTGAGGGCAGCGCCGACGGGTCGTAGCGCACCTCGACCCCGCCGAAGTCGAACCAGTCGAAGACCGCGGCCCGCACCGGGGGCGTGAGCACGAGCACCGTCAGCACGCCGCACAGCGCCGCGGTCAGCGAACGCCACCGCATCCGCGTCCAGCGCCGGACCGCCCGCAGCCGCTCACGGGCGCCGGGCGGCTCGGCCACCGGGGCCGGTAGATGCTCGGCCAATATCTGCCCCAGCACTCGCTCGACCATCGTCTCGGAACCGATGGAGCCGCCGGCATCCTCGGCACCCTCGGTCCCGGGCGCATCCAGCGACCGGCCGAGCGCCCGCAGCTCGTCCGGCAGCCGCGAAGGACCGCCGTCGCGTCCCCGCCCGCGATCACGACCCCGCAGCCCCGGCCCCCAACCGGGACCCCGGTCGTCGCCACGCCCCCGTGGGCCCCGGCCACCGGCGCCCCCCGGAGCGCGGCCGCCCTCACCCTCGTACGCATCGCGTCCTTCACCCATGCTCATCACCCCCTTCCCGAGGCTCGAAATCCGGCAGGAGTCGGCCCAGCTTGCGCAGGGCGCGATTGAGGCGGGACTTGACCGTCCCGCGGGGCCAGCCCAGGGCCTGGGCCGTCTCGGACTCGTCCATCTCCAGGAGGTAGCGGTAGGTGACGACCAGGCGGTGCTCCTCGCTCAGCTTCTCCAGGGCGGACAGGAGCGCCGCGCGGCGCTCCGTCTCCAGCGTCGCCACCGCCGGGTCCGCCGATTCCGGTATCAGCGGCTCCGCCTCCACGAACGCCGCCTCCCGGCCGGCGAGCGTGCGCTGTCGCGCCGCCGTGCGCACTGTGTTCCTCGTCTCATTGGCGACGATCGACAGCAGCCACGGCCTGAACGCCGCGCCGTCCCGGAACCTGCCCAGCGCGCAGTACGCCTTCACGAAGGCCTGCTGCACCACGTCCTCCGCGTCCGCACCCGCCCCGAGCGCCGCGGCCGCCCTGAGCGCGATGCCCGTATGGGCCCGCACCAGCTCCGCGTACGCCTCGGGCTCCCCCGCGCGTACGCGTGCGATCACCGCGGCCTCATCGACGATGCGGCCCCCCTCCCGCGTTCTCACACCCTTGTTACACCGCGGAAGACGGATCGGTTCCCACCTGTTTCCGACCGGTTCCGGATCGCCCTCCGATACCTGAGAGAATGGTGAACATGGCCTCTGATCGTCCCCGCGTGCTCTCCGGAATCCAGCCCACCGCAGGCTCGTTCCACCTCGGCAACTACCTGGGCGCCGTCCGCCAGTGGGTGGCCCTGCAGGAGACCCACGACGCGTTCTACATGGTCGTCGACCTGCACGCGATCACGGTTCCGCAGGACCCGGCCGAGCTGCGCGCCAACACCCGGCTCGCCGCCGCCCAGCTCCTCGCGGCCGGTCTCGACCCGGACCGCTGCACGCTCTTCGTCCAGAGCCACGTCCCCGAGCACGCCCAGCTCGCCTGGGTCATGAACTGCCTCACCGGCTTCGGCGAGGCCTCCCGCATGACCCAGTTCAAGGACAAGTCCGCCAAGCAGGGCGCGGACCGGGCGAGCGTCGGCCTGTTCACGTACCCGATCCTCCAGGTCGCCGACATCCTGCTCTACCAGGCCAACGAGGTCCCGGTCGGCGAGGACCAGCGCCAGCACGTCGAGCTCACCCGCGACCTCGCCACGCGCTTCAACGGCCGTTTCGGCGAGACCTTCACGATCCCGAAGCCGTACATCCTCAAGGAGACGGCGAAGATCTACGACCTGCAGGACCCGTCGATCAAGATGAGCAAGTCGGCCTCCACGCCGAAGGGCCTCATCAACCTCCTCGACGACCCCAAGGCCACCGCCAAGAAGGTCAAGAGCGCGGTCACCGACACCGACACCGTCATCCGCTACGACGCCGAGAACAAGCCGGGCGTCAGCAACCTGCTCACCATTTACTCGACCCTCACCGGCAAGTCGGTCGCCGAGCTGGAGCAGGACTACGAGGGCAAGATGTACGGCGCGCTGAAGACGGACCTCGCCGAGGTCATGGTCGGGTTCGTGACGCCCTTCAAGGAGCGCACCCAGCAGTATCTGGACGACTCGGAGACGCTGGACTCGATCCTGGCCAAGGGCGCGGAGAAGGCGCGCGCCGTCGCCGCGGAGACCCTTGCGCAGGCCTACGACAAGGTGGGCTTCCTGCCCGCCAAGCACTGACCGCACACCACCGCACAGACGTACCACTGGGCAGAGCGCTGCACATCACTACGGTTGCGCCTGCCCGCAGCACAGCCGTGGCCGTACAGTCGATAGCCGACGGCTCAGAACAAATCCGTCACGACGACAGGAGACGAAGTGGGGACCGTAACGATCGGCGTGTCGATCGCGGTCCCGGAGCCTTACGGCAGCCTGCTCCAACAGCTGCGCGCGGGCTTCGGCGACGCCGCTGCTCACGGCATCCCCACACACGTCACGCTGCTGCCGCCGACGGAGGTCGACAGCAGCAGCCTGCCGGCCGTCGAGGCCCACCTCACCGAGGTCGCGGCCGGCGGCCGGCCGTTCCCCATGCGGCTGTCCGGCACCGGCACCTTCCGCCCCCTCTCACCCGTGGTCTACGTGCGGGTCGTCGAGGGCGGCGAGGCGTGCGGCGTGCTGCAGAAGCAGGTCCGTGACGCCTCCGGCCCCGTGGCGCGCGAACTGCAGTTCCCCTACCACCCGCACGTGACGGTGGCGCACGGCATCGACGACGAGGCGATGGACCGGGCCTTCGAGGGGCTCGCCGACTTCGAGGCCGAGTGGCCGTGCACCGGCTTCGCGCTCTACGAGCAGGGCGCCGACGGCGTCTGGCGCAAGCTGCGCGAGTACACCTTCGGCCGCTCGGCGGTGCCGCCGCAGGCCGGGCATGTGGAGCGGGGCACCATCCCGAGCCGCTAGCCGGCTAGACCGGCAGCCGCCGGAACAGGCCGCGCGGCAGGTGCCGCAGGGCCGACATCACCACCCGTAGCGCGCCCGGCACCCACACCGTCTCCGAGCGGCGCCGCAGGCCCAGTTCGATGGCCGTCGCCACCGCCTCCGGGGTCGTCGCGAGCGGGGTCTCGGGCAGGCCCGCGGTCATCCTCGACCTTACGAACCCGGGGCGTACGACCATGACGTGCACGCCCGTGCCGTGCAGCGCGTCGCCCAGGCCCTGCGTGAAGGTGTCCAGGCCGGCCTTGCTGGAGCCGTAGATGAAGTTGGCGCGCCGGGCGCGCTCGCCGGCGACGGAGGAGAGCACCACGAGCGAGCCGTGGCCCTGCGTCTGCAGCGCGCGTGCGCTCACCAGGGCCGCCGACACGGCGCCCGTGTAGTTGGTCTGCGCGACGCGCACCGCGGCCGCCGGTTCGCGCTCGTCGAGCGCCTGGTCGCCGAGGATGCCGAAGGCGAGCAGCACCATGTCGACGTCGCCCTCCGCGAAGACCTTGCCGAGCACCGCCTCGTGGGCGTCGGGCTCGAGCGCGTCGAAGGCGAGGGTGTGCACGTCCGGGCCCAGCGCGCGCAGTTCCGAGGCGGCCTTCTCCAGGGCGGGCGAGGGACGTCCCGCCAGCCACACCGTGCGGGTGCGGCGGGCGATCAGCCGGCGTGCGGTGGCGAGCGCGATCTCGGACGTACCGCCGAGGACGAGCAGGGACTGGGGGAGACCGAAGGCGTCCTTCACGACAGCAGCTCCTAGGGGGTGTTGTTCGGATCAGGTCGGCTGTGAGGAACGGTGCGTCCTGGCCGAGCCCGGGCGGGGTCATGGAGGTCCCCCGCTCGAGCGAAGACGAGAGTGAGGGGAGACTGACGACAACGCGGCTGGGGGTCCCCGCACGCCTTTGGGGCAGTGGGGGAGGGCGTGCCAGGGCCCGCGACGCCGAGCTGGTCCAAACGACACCCCCTGGGCGCCTAGAGGGCGAGACGGCGGGAGAGATCGGACCTGAACACACCGCGCGGATCGAGTTCCGCGCGCAGTGTCCGGAAGTCGTCGAGGCGCGGGTACATGGCGGCGAGGAGTTCGGGGCGCAGCCGGGAGTCCTTGGCGAGGTAGACGCGCCCGCCGGCCGCGGCGACCTCCTCGTCGAGTTCGTCGAGGAACGCGCCGAGACCGGGTAGGCCCGCCGGGATGTCCAGGGCGAGCGTCCAGCCGGGCGCGGGGAAGGACAGCCAGCCCGGGTCGGCGTCCCCGAAGCGCTTGAGGACGGCCAGGAAGGACGGGCACCGGTGTTCGGAGATGCGCCGTACGATCCCGCGCAGCGCCTCCTCCTGGCCGGGTCCGACGACGAACTGGTACTGCACGAAGCCGCCGCGGCCGTAGATCCGGTTCCAGTGGGGCACCCCGTCCAGGGGGTGGAAGAAGGTGGAGATCCGCTGCAGTTCGCCGGTACGCGCGCGTGGCGCCTTCCGGTACCAGAGCTCGTTGAACAGGCCCACGCTCCGGCGACCGAGCAGGCCCTCGGGTAGGAAGGCGGGCGCGGCCGGGAACTGCGGGGTGCGGAAGGCCAGCGGGGCTCTACGCGCGCGCGTGGGCAGCGCGTCGAGCGGGGCGTGGTCCCCGCGTGTGAGGACCGCGCGGCCCGTCGCCGCGCCCCGCGCCAGCAGGTCGATCCACGCGACCGAGTAGCGGTAGAGGTGGTCGGTGGCGGTCAGACGGTCCATCAGGTCGTCGAGGTCCCGCGCGCGTTCGGTGTCGACCGACATCAGCGAGGTCTCGACCGGCTGCAGCTGCACCGTCGCGGTCAGGATCACGCCCGTCAGGCCCATGCCGCCCGAGGTCGCGTCGAACAGGGGCGTGCCGCGGCCCACGGTGCGGATCTCCCCGTCCGCGGTGAGGAGTTCGAAGGACAGCACATGGCGGGAGAAGGAGCCCGAGACGTGGTGGTTCTTGCCGTGGATGTCCGCGCCGATCGCGCCGCCGACCGTCACTTGGCGCGTGCCGGGCGTCACCGGCACGAACCAGCCGAGCGGCAGCAGCACCTCCATCAGCCGGTGCAGGGAGACGCCCGCGTCGCACAGGACGGTGCCGCCGTCGACGTCGATCGCATGGATTCGGTCCAGGCCCGTCATGTCGAGCACCGTCCCGCCGGCGTTCTGCGCCGCGTCCCCGTACGCCCGTCCCAGACCCCTGGGGATGCCTCCGCGGGCCCCGCAGTCCCGGACGGCGGCCGCGGCCTCCTCGTACGTCCCCGGACGGATCAGACGGGCCGCGGTGGGAGCGGTGCGGCCCCATCCGGTGACGGTGACGGGAGCGGTCTCGGCAGACATGTCGGTGACCGTATCGCCCTTATGTAGGCGATTAGTTCTGGAACATCGCCACCCTCCCCGAAATGGGTGATTAATGGGATGTCGCACAAAATGGTCGGAGCTCCGGCCGGGTCGGCGGGAACAGTGAGTCCACATGGACCACATGGACCGCCAAATCCTTTCTGCATTCCGGGCATGCGGCGGCGACCCGCGCGTCGCCGGCGCAGCCCGTGCCCTCTCCCGGGCCGGCGAGCATGGTGCGCTGTGGCTTGCGGCGGGCCTCGCGGGAGCCGCCGTGGACGGTGCGCGGCGCCGTGCCTGGTTGCGCGGCACGGCGCTCACCGCGGGCGCACACCTCGCCAGCATGGGGGTGAAGAGGGTGGTGCGCCGCCCGCGCCCGGCGCACGTCGAGCCCCTGGTGCGCACCGTCGGCCGGCACTCCTTCCCGAGCTCCCACGCGACCTCCGCCGCGGCCGCCGCGGTCGCCTACGGGGCGCTCGGCGCGCGCGTGGTCCGGCCGCTCGCCGCCGCGGTGTGCATCTCCCGCCTGGTCGTCGGCGTGCACTACCCCTCGGACGTGGCGGCGGGCGCGGCCCTGGGGGCGCTCACCGCGCGGCTCGGGTCGCGCTGGATGGCCGGGAGCGCTCATGACTGAGACGGCGCCCCTCGCGGGCAGCTCGCGCACGCAGGACGCGGCGCTCGTGGAACAGGGCACGCGCCGCCGGCGTACCGCACCACCCCGGAAGGCCACCTCCGGCGGCCTCCTGGCCGGGCTGCTGAAGACCGCGCGCCCCAAGCAGTGGGTCAAGAACCTCCTGGTCGTCGCCGCCCCGGCCGCCGCCGGGCAGCTCTTCTCGGGCCGGGCGGCCACCGAACTCGCCCTGGTCTTCGCGCTGTTCACCGCCTGCGCCGCCGCCGTCTACCTGATCAACGACGCCCGCGACGTCGAGGCCGACCGCGCCCACCCCACCAAGCGGCACCGCCCGGTCGCCGCCGGACAGGTCCCCGTACCCGTCGCGTACGGCGTCGGAGCCGTCCTGGGCGTGCTCGCACCGGCCGTCGCGGGATGGCTGGTCTCGCCGGTCGTGGCGGCGCTGCTGACCGCCTACCTCGGCATGCAACTGGCGTACTGCGTCAGCCTCAAGCACGTCCTCGTCGTCGACCTCGTCGTCGTCACGACCGGGTTCCTGATGCGGGCGGCGATCGGCGGCCTGGCCCTCGGCATCCCGCTGTCGCGCTGGTTCCTGATCACGACCGGCTTCGGCGCGCTGTTCATGGTGTCGGCCAAGCGCTACTCCGAAGCCGTCCAGATGGCCGGAAAGGCGGGCGCCACGCGCGCGTTGCTCACCGAGTACACCACCGGCTATCTGCGCTTCGTCTGGCAGCTTGCGGCCGGTGTCGCCGTCCTCGGCTACTGCCTGTGGGCGCTGGAGGAGGGCGGCGTCCCGCACACGAGCATCCTGCCCTGGCGGCAGCTGTCCATGGTCGCCTTCATCCTCGCGATCCTCAGATACGCCGTTTTCGCCGACCGCGGCACCGCGGGCGAACCCGAGGACGTCGTCCTGCGCGACCGTGCCCTCGCCCTCATCGGCCTGGTCTGGCTCGCGATGTACGGCCTCGCGGTGGCGAACTGGTGAGCACGCGCGCGTGGCCGATCCGTCGTACATCGCGCCCCACGCGCGCGCGTGCGGACCGGCGCGAGCTGGCCGGGTTCGCCGCCGTCGGCCTGCTCGCCTACGCCGCCGACCTCGCCCTGTTCACCTGGCTGCGCGGCCCGGCCGGTCTCGACCCGCTCACCGCCAAGGGGATCTCCTTCGTCGCCGGCTGCTCGGTGGCGTACGCGGGCAACGCACTCGGAACGTACCGGCACGCACGCGTGAAGGGCCTGCGCGCCTACGCCGTCTTCTGTGCGGTGAACCTGGCCGGGGCCGTCGTCCAACTGCTCTGTCTCACCCTCAGCCACTACGGCCTCGGCCTCACCTCGCAGCGCGCGGACACCGTCTCCGGCGCGGGAGTCGGCATGGCGCTCGCCACTGTTCTGCGCTTTTGGGGTACTCGCACATTGGTCTTCCGCACCGAGGGCAGAGTCGGATCATGGACTGGCTGAAGAAGCTCCCCGTCGTCGGGCCGCTGCTGGCGCGCCTGATGCTCACGCACGCGTGGCGGTCGTACGAACGTCTGGACCGGGTGAAGTGGACCCGGCTGGCCGCCGCGATGACGTTCACCAGCTTTGTGGCGCTGTTTCCGCTGCTCACCGTGGCCGCCGCGATCGCCGCCGCCACGCTCAGCAAGGATCAGCAGAACGATCTGCAGGACAAGATCGCCGAGCAGGTGCCCGGCATCTCCGACCAGCTCGACATCCAGAACCTGGTCGACAACGCCGGCACCATCGGCCTCATCGCGGGCGCCCTGCTGCTGTTCACCGGCATCGGTTGGGCGGGCTCGATGCGCGAGTGCCTGCGCGCGGTGTGGGAGCTGCCCGACGACGAGGAGAACCCCGTCCTGCGCAAGGCCAAGGACCTGGGCATCCTCGTCGGCCTCGGCGGCGCCGTCCTCGTCACGCTCGCCACCTCCACCGTCGCCTCCGCGATGGTCGGCTGGATCACCAAACAGCTGGGCATCGAGAAGGGCGGCTGGGGCGGGATCCTGCTGTACGTCGCCGCGTTCGCCGTCTCCGTACTCGCCGACTTCCTGCTTCTGCTCTACGTCCTCACCCTGCTGCCCGGCGTCGAACCGCCGCGCCGCCGCCTGATCGTCGCCGCGCTGACCGGCGCGGTCGGCTTCGAGCTGCTGAAGACGCTGCTGAGCGGCTATATGCAGGGCGTGGCCGCGAAGAGCATGTACGGCGCGTTCGGCGTGCCCGTGGCCCTGCTGTTGTGGATCAACTTCACGGCGAAACTGGTGCTGTTCTGCGCCGCCTGGACGGCGACGCAGAGCAAGGAGCCGGAAGAGGCTACGGGCGAGTCCGACGACGTACCAGATCCGGCAGCGGCCAGCGGAGGTTGACCAGGAAGGCGGCGGCCGCGAGGAGCACCACCAGCCCGCCGGTGATGCCCAGCGCCACCCCGATGCCGCCGGAGCCGGTCCTGGCGGAGGCGTTCGCGGACGGCGAGGCGGACGCGTTGCTGCCCGCGCCGCCCGCCTCGCCGGGCGAGGCGTTGGCGCCCGGCTGGGCGCTGGCCTGTGCGCTGCGCGGCGGCACCAGCTCGCCCACCGAACGCGCCTTGTCGGCCGCCTTGAAGCCCCAGTCGAAGAGCTTGGAGGTCTCCTTGTAGATCTCGTTGTGCTCGTTCTTCTCCGGGTGCATGACCGTGACGAGCAGCACCCGGCCGTTGCGCTCGGCGACTCCCGTGAAGGTCGCGCCCGCGTTGGTCGTGTTGCCGTTCTTGACGCCCGCGATGCCCTGGTAGACGGAGACGTCGGAGTCGCCGGTCAGCAGCCGGTTGGTGTTCTGGATCTCGAAGGAGTCGCGGACCGACTTGCCCTTCTTCTTCGTCGTCCCGCCCGGGAACTTCGCCCGCACCGTCGAGCAGTACTCGCGGAAGTCCTTCTTCTGCAGCCCGGAGCGCGCGAACAGCGTCAGGTCGTAAGCGGAGGACACCTGCCTGGGGGCGTCGTAGCCGTCGGGGGTGACGACGTTCGTGTCGAGGGCCTGGAGCTCCTCGGCGTGCTCGTTCATCTCCTTGACGGTGTTGTCGACGCCGTCGTTCATGGCCGAAAGCACATGCACGGCGTCGTTGCCGGAGCGCAGGAAGACGCCGAGCCACAGATCGCGGACCGTGTACGTCTCGCCCTCCTTTATCCCGACCATGCTGGAACCGGCGCCCATGCCCGCCAGGTCGGCCGGCACCACCTTGTGCTTCTCGGTCTTCGGGAACTTCGGCAGCACCGTGTCCGCGAACAGCATCTTCATCGTGCTCGCGGGAGGCAGCCGCCAGTGCGCGTTGTGCGCGGCCAGCACCTCGCCCGACTCGGCGTCCGCAACGATCCAGGAGCGCGCGGTGATGTCCTTGGGGAGCACGGGGGCGCCGCTGCCCAGATCGACCTGTGTGCCCGCCTGCCCGAGACGGGTGCCGCCCACGGACGACATCTTCGCCGGGGGAGTGGCCGACGGACTCGTCGAGGGACTCGTCGACGGACTCGGGGCCGCGAAGGAGACCGGCGCGGTCAGCGCGAGCGAGGACAGGGCGGCGGAGGTGACCAGCAGGGATCGCCTGACGGTCTTCTTGGGTGCGGGCACGGACGAGAACGTACATGGCACAGGACGTGAAGTCCCGCCTCCCACCCCACCCCGGAGGCGGAGCCGGGATCCGGACGGCGATACTGAACTCATGAAGCTCAGCCGCCCGGTGTCCTGGTTCCTGCTCGCTTTCGGGGTGTGGTCGTGGATCATCTGGGTCACTTTCGTCAAGAACTTGATCAAGGACAGTAGCGGGCAGGCCTTCGACGACGGTCACCCGACGGCGTTCTTCTGGGTGCATCTGACGCTGGCCGTCGTCTCCTTCGTATTGGGGACGGTCGTCGGGGCCATCGGGTTGCGCGGACTGCGCGCTTTGCGCCAGACCTCATAGCCGTGGTCATCGTCTTCGCGCTGCTCGCGCTCGGCGTCCTCGTCGCGGGCAACTGGTACCTGTGGCGCCGTCTGTTCCGCGACACGACCCGCGGCCCGGGCCTCGCCCGCCGCGCGGGCGTCGCGGTGATCGCCGGCGGCTGGGTGCTGGCGATCGGGGCCATCGCCGGCGAGCGCGCGGGCGCGCCCTTCTGGCTCCAGCAGGTCCTCGCCTGGCCCGGCTTCCTGTGGCTCGCGCTGTCGATCTACCTGCTGCTGGGCGTGGTGGCGGGAGAGGTCGTACGACCCCTGCTGCGCCGTTTCCTGGAGCGGCGGGCGCGCGCCATCGCGGCCGTACCGCAGCCGGAGCCCGAGCCGGTCCCCGCGGGTGCCGTGCCGCCGAAGGCCCCCGAGCCCGAAGGCTCCGCGCCCGCCCCGGAGCCGTCCCGGCGCCTCTTCGTCTCCCGCGCGGTCGCGGGCGCCGCCGCCGTGGCGGCCGTGGGGACCGTCGGCTACGGCACCTACGGCGTGCTGCGCGGCCCGCGCGTGAAGCGCGTCACCGTGCCGCTGGCCAAACTCCCGCGCGCGGCGCACGGCTACCGCATCGCGGTCGTCAGCGACATCCACCTGGGCCCGGTCCTCGGCCGGGGCTTCGCGCAGCAGGTCGTCGACACGATCAACTCGACCCAGCCGGACATCGTCGCGGTCGTGGGCGACCTGGTGGACGGCAGCGTGAAGGACCTGGGCCCGGCGGCGGCACCGCTCAGGCAGCTGAAGGCGCCCTCCTACTTCGTCACCGGCAACCACGAGTACTTCTCCGGCGCCGAGCAGTGGGTCGAGGAGGTACGGCGGCTCGGTCTGCTCCCCCTGGAGAACGCCCGTACGGAACTGCCGTACTTCGACCTGGCCGGCGTCAACGACATCGCGGGCGAGAGCGAGGGCCAGGGCCCCGACTTCACCAAGGCGCTCGGCGACCGGGACACGGCACGCGCGTGCGTGCTCCTCGCCCACCAGCCCGTCCAGATCCACGACGCCGTGAAACACGGCGTCGACCTCCAGCTCTCCGGCCACACCCACGGCGGCCAGCTCTGGCCCGGCAACCTCATCGCGGCGGCGGCCAACCCGACCGTCGCGGGCCTGGAGCGCTACGGCGACACACAGCTCTACGTCAGCCGCGGTGCGGGCGCCTGGGGCCCGCCCACGCGGGTGGGCGCCCCGTCGGACATCACGGTGATCGAACTGGCGTCGACGCGGGCGTGACGGAGCCCGGGGCCCGTAGAAACCGCCTGTAGAAACGATCCGCCCCAGACCCTGTGAGGGCGCTGTGAAATCTGGCTGAAACCCCTTGCGGTAACTTCTTTCTCAACTCGACAAATCCCTCTTCCCCCAGCTGAAACACGTGTGATTAGGTGAGCCGCGCCACTAGGGGAGTGGCATGTGGGGCGGGGCCCGTCGGGCCCGGGGAGGGCAACCGATGCGCTCGGTTCGCATGCGCATTCTCGCGACGCTGCTCGTACTTGCAGGCGTGGGAGTGGGCGGCTGGCAGCTGCTGCCGTCGCAGAACGACAGCGACAGGACGATCACGGTCGGCACCACGGACGAGGTCACCGCACTCGATCCGGCCGGTGCCTATGACGCGGGCTCCTGGGCGCTGTTCAGCAATGTTTTCCAGTCACTGCTGACGTTCGAGCCGGGCGGCGCCGCACCGGTGCCGGACGCGGCCCGCAGCTGCGGGTTCGTGGGAGGCGGCCTGACCACCTACCGCTGCAAGCTGCGTCCGGGGCTCACGTTCCCCAGCGGCCGCACGATGACCGCCGAGGACGTCAAGTACTCCTTCGACCGGGTCAAGTCGATCAATTCCGACGTCGGCCCGTCCTCCCTGCTGAGCACACTGCGCTCGGTGGACGCCGACGGCCTGACCGTCACGTTCCATCTGTCCTCGCCCGACGCCACCTTCCCGTTCAAGGTGGCCACCGGCGCCGGCGCGATCGTCGACAGCCAGAAGTACCCGAAGAAGGGCCTGCGCACCGACCTCGGCGCGGACGGCACCGGACCGTACGAGCTGACGGCGTATACGAAGGCCAAGAAGGCCGTCCTCACGCCGAACCCGGACTACAGGGGAGCCCTGAAGAACACGGGTCGGCCCATCGACCTGCTCTACTACGCCAATCCGGAGGCCCTCGACAGCGCCTGGAAGGACAAGAAGGTCGACGTGGCCACCCGCCAGCTGCCGCCCAAGGTGCTGTCCGGGCTGTCGGCGAGCGACCCGGACCTGCGCGTCTCCGAGTCCGACAGCTCCGAGACCCGCAACCTCTACCTCAACACCCGCGCGAGCTCGCCCCTGCACGACACCCGGGTCCGGCAGGCCATGGCCTGGCTGATCAACCGCGAGCAGCTGGCGGCCACGGTGTACGAGGGGACCGTCGACCCGCTGTACTCGCTGATCCCGACGGGCATCACCGGCCACACGACGTCGTTCTTCGACGCCTACCCGAAGCAGGACGCGAAGAAGGCGCGGACCCTGCTCACCGAGGCCGGCGTGACGCTGCCGGTCCGCTTCACCTACGGCTACGGCAAGGGCCGCGGCTCCGCCGAGCAGGAGGCCGAGGCCGTCAAGAAGCAGCTGGAGTCGACCGGCCTGTTCAAGGTGACCGTCAAGGGCTACGAGTGGTCCGACTTCCAGAAGCGCTGGGCGACCGGCAAGCTCGACGCGTACGCCGTCGGCTGGGTCGCCGACTACCCGGACCCCGACACCTTCGGGGCCCCGCTCGTCGGCAGCGGCGGCACCATGAACACCGGCTACAGCAACAAGGCGGTGGATCAGCTGATACGGGCCAGCCAGCAGTACGCCGACCGCGGCGACGCCTCGTCGGACTTCCGCACGCTGCAGGAGGATGTCGCCCGCGACGTGCCGGTGATCCCGCTGTGGCAGGGCAAGGAATACGTCCTCAGCAGCGAGGACGTCGGCGGCAGCCAGTATCTGGACGACGGCACCGGCGTGTTCCGGCTCTGGAGTCTCAACTGGATCTGACGCGAACTCGCGGCATTGATATTCGCCCGAGTGACGCCGGGCACTCACCCGACGCAGGACCATGTGACGGAGGTGTGCATGGGGTGAGGGGCAAACGTGTTGAGACGCAACTCCTTCCGGCTGCCCCGGCATCCGGCTTCCGTCGGTCTCGCCCGGCGCCGGGTCCGGGACCATCTGGCCGACTGGGGACACGGACCGGACGATCCGGCGCTGGCCGACGTCGTGCTGCTCGTGTCCGAGCTGGCGACCAATGTCGTACGCCACGGACCGCTCCTGGAGCGGGAGTTCGAGGTGGCGGTGACGGCGCTGGCCGACGGGTCCTGTCTCATAGAGGTGTCCGACGAGGGCCAACTGGAGCCCCAATTGCGGGTGGTCGGCGAGTGGGAGGAGACCGGCCGCGGACTCCACCTCGTGGAGCACATCGCGGCGGCCTGGGGCGTGTGGAGCAGAGGACGCCACGGCAAGACGGTGTGGGCGCTCGTCATGGCCAACGTCTGAAGGACGCACAACGTCCGGAGGACATACGAGGATTCACGACCGTACGGCGGCCGCCGTCCGCGCCGGCAGTGTGACCGTCACCGCCAGACCCTCGCCCGGCGCCGTGCGCACCGCCACCTCTCCGCCGTGCGCCTGCACCACCCCCTGCACGATCGCGAGCCCCAGGCCGCTTCCCGCGCCGCCGCCGGCCCGGAAGAAGCGGTCGAAGATGCGCGCCGCGTCCTCGTCGCCGAGCCCCGGGCCCTCGTCCGAGACGCACAGCCGTACGACCCCGTCCTCCCGCTCCACGCCGAGCCGCACCGGCACGTCCACGGGCGTGTGCGTGCGCACATTGCCCACCAGGTTGCCGAGCACCTGTCTGAGGCCCGACTCGTCGGCGTGCACGAGCAGGGATCCGTCGGCTGCCACCTTGATCGGCCGGTCCGGCTGCTGCACCCGCAGGTCCTCGGCCGCGTCCCGCATCAGGCGGCTGACGTCGACGTTCCGGAAGCGCAGTTCGGGCTGCTGGTCGAGACGGGCCAGCGTGAGCAGCTCGTCCACCAGCCGCCCCATGCGGTCCGTTTCGGCCAGCACCCGCTCCCAGGCACGCTTGCGCTCGTCGGGGTCGCTGAGCATCCCCTTGTCGTACAGCTGGAGATAGCCCCGTATCGCGGACAGGGGGGTGCGCAGCTCGTGCGAGGCGTCCGCGACGAAGCGGCGCAGCTGGGCCGCGCTGCGCTCGCGCGTGCGGTACGCCGACTCGACCTGGTGGAGCATCGAGTTGAGGGCGAGGCGCAGCTGCTCGACCTCCTGCGTCGGATGGTGGCTGGAGGGCACACGCCGGGTCAGGTCGCCCTCGGCGATCGCCGTCGACGTCTCCACCATGTCCTCCAGCGGCCGCATCCGGCGCCGGACACTGACCATGGTCAGACAGGCCAGCAGCATCAGCAGCAGGGTGCCGATGGCGAGATCGAGCTTGAGCGCCTTGATCATGCCCTTGTGCAGGGCCTCGGTGGAGGAGGCGAGCAGGATGTACGTGCCGTCGGCCAGGCGGGTCGCCGTCACCCGGTACTTGGCGCCGTGCACGGTGACGTCGTGCGGATCGGGGTCCTTCAGCAGGGCGTGCGGGTCGCCGACCGCGTCCGCCAGGCTGCGTTGGGCCTCGGTCGGCTTGAAGCCGAACAGGCCGGCGGGCTTGCCCTTGCCGTCGACGGCCGCGTAGATCGAGTCCGGTGCCGACCGCTCGTCCACGTGCTCCGGGGCGAGCCGGTCGCGGACGAAGCCCACCACGCTCAGCGAGTCGATCTGCCGCATGGTCAGCTGCACACTGCCCAGTGAGTCACGGGTCTTGGTGAGCTGCGTGTCGACCTGGCCGAGCAGGTAGTACCGCATGCCCATCAGGCTGACGGCGGTGGCCGCGACGATGCCGAGCGCGAGCAGCAGGACGTTCGCCAGCGTCAGCTTGGCGCGCAGCGAGTGGATGCCGCGCTCGCAGTGCGGCCACCGGATCTTCCTCATGCCAGCCCGTATCCCACGCCACGCCGCGTGGTGATCACCGGTGGTCCGAGCGCGTCCAGCTTGCGCCGCAGATAGCTGATGTAGGTCTCCACGACGGTCGACTCGGGCGGGGTGTGTTCGTACTGCCAGACGTGGCGCAGGAGTTGCTCCTTGGGCACGATCCGGCCGCCGTTGCGCACCAGGAACCGCAGCAACGCGTACTCGGTCGGGGTGAGCTCGACGCTGCGTCCCGCGCGGTGGACGCTGTACGTCGTCTCGTCCAGCTCCAGGTCGCCGTACCTGAGCGGCGGCCGCTGCGGCAGGACGTCGGCCGACCGGGTGCGGCGCAGCACCGCGGTGATGCGGGCGACGACCTCGTCGATGTTGAACGGCTTGGTGATGTAGTCGTCGCCGAAGCCGAGGGCGCCGACTATCTCGGCCGGCGAGTCGCGCGCGGTCAGGAACACCAGCGCCAGGCTGGGCTGCCTGGCGCGCAGTTCCCGCCCCAGCGTCCGGCCGTCGCCGTCCGGCAGCATGACGTCGAGGAGCGCCGCGTCGGGCCGGGTGCGCTCGGCGAGCGCGCGGGCCTCGCGGACGGTGCCCGCGATCATCACCTCGAAGCGGTGGTAGCGCAGGGCGATGGCGAGGACGTCCGCAATGCTCGGCTCGTCCTCCACCACCAGCACGGTGCCTGGAGCCGTCGTCATGCCCCCAGTATCGGGCGGGCCACTGACAGTCGGGCCGGATCGGTCTTTGGAGTTCCTTGAGAGTCGAGCGTGTCCCGTGTCCACGCACGCGCGGCGCGGCCAATCCTGTTGCCCAGGACCTGGGGGACCGACCGACGACCGAACGAATAAGGAGCGTTGATCGTGGCGGCATTGGCACGGTGGTGCTATCGGCACCGGCTGGTGGTCCTGTTGCTGTGGGTGGGGGCACTGTTCGGCCTGGGCTTCTCGGCCTCGACGGCGGGCACGAATTACGCGAACGTCTTCTCCCTTCCCGACACGGACTCCAAGAGTGCGTACGACCTGATGGAGAAGGCATTCCCGAACACCTCGGGCGACACGGACACCGTGGTGTGGAAGGTCGACGACGGCTCGGTGAAGGACAGCGCGGTCCAGAACCGCATCCAGCCGGCCCTCGACAAGATCGCGAAGATGAACGGGGTGGGCGAGGTCACCAGCCCCTACTCCGGCGCCCGCGGGGCGGCGCAGATCAGCGGCGACGGAAAGATCGCGTACGCCCAGCTGACCTTCACCCAGCGCGCGAACGAGGTGCCCAAGGACCTCGTCCAGAACGTCCTCGACACCGCGCAGGGCGCTGAACGGAGCGGTCTGCAGGTCGAGTTGGGCGGTCAGGCCATCCAGCGTGTGCAGGAGCCCCCGCAGGGCCTGTCGGAGATGGTCGGCATCGTCGCGGCGGCCGTCGTGCTGTTCCTGGCCTTCGGCTCGTTCTTCGCGATGCTGCTGCCGATCGCCATCGCGGTCTTCGGCGTCGGTACCGGCCTGTTCTCGACGCAGCTGCTCAGTCACGCCACCGACGTCCCCGACATCGCCCCGCTGCTCGCCTCCCTGATCGGCCTCGGCGTCGGCATCGACTACGCCCTGTTCATCGTCACCCGGCACCGGCGCGGCATCCAGCGGGGCATGGACCCGGAGGAGTCCGCGGTCACCGCCCTCAACACCTCGGGACGTGCCGTGCTGTTCGCGGGCGGCACGGTGTGCATCGCCCTCGCCGGCATGCTGGTGACGCGACTGCGCTTCCTGGACGGTGTGGTCGTCGGCACCTCCCTGACGGTGGTGCTCAGCGTGGCTGCCGCCACCACCCTGCTCCCGGCGCTGCTCGGCTTCCTGGGCCCGCGCGTGCTCAGCCGCCGCCAGCGCCGCAGGCTCGCTGCCGACGGTCCCGAGCCGGAGAAGACGAGCGGCCTCGCCGCCCGCTGGTCGACGAACGTCGAGAAGCGCCCCCGCAGGATCGCCGCGCTCGCCCTGGTCGTCATGGCCGTACTCGCCATCCCCGTGCTGTCGCTGCGCCTGGGCGCCACCGACCAGGGCAACGACGACGCGTCGACGACCACCAGGAAGGCGTACGACCTGCTCGCCGAGGGCTTCGGGCCCGGCTTCAACGGCCCCCTCCAGGTGGTCAGCGACGGCGGTGACACGGCCACGCTGGTCAAGGACATGGAGGCGACCCCCGGGGTCGCCCGGGTCGCCGCGCTGCCGCCCGCCAAGGGTGTGACGGTGATACAGGTCGTCCCGAAGACGTCACCGCAGTCGGAGGAGACCGACCAGCTGATCGACACGCTGCGGGACGAGGTGATCCCGAAGGCGGGGGCGCAGGCCCATGTGGGCGGCGTGACGGCCGTCTCGAAGGACTTCGCGTCCGTCACCGGCGACCGGCTGCCGCTGTTCATCGCGACCATCATCGGCCTCGGCTTCCTGCTCCTGCTGGTCGCCTTCCGCTCCCTGGTGGTGCCCCTGACGGCCGCCCTGATGAACCTGATCGCCGCGGCCGCCTCCTTCGGTGTCCTGGTCGCGATCTTCCAGTGGGGCTGGGGCCTGGATCTGCTCGGTCTCGGCAAGGAGGGCCCGATCAACGCCTTCCTGCCGGTCATCATGCTCTCGCTGCTGTTCGGCCTCTCGATGGACTACCAGGTGTTCCTGGTGAGCCGGATGCACGAGGAGTGGGTGCACACGCGCGACAACGCGCGCGCGGTGCGCGTCGGACTGGCGGAGACCAGCCGGGTCATCAACTCCGCGGCCCTGATCATGGTCTGCGTGTTCCTCGCCTTCGTCCTGAGCGGCGACTCGGGCGCGGCGATGGCGGGCGTGGGCCTCGCGGCGGCGGTGGCGCTCGACGCCTTCATCCTGCGTACGGCGCTGGTGCCGGCCGCGATGCATCTGCTCGGCAACTCCAACTGGTGGCTGCCGGACTGGCTGGAGAAGCGGCTGCCGCACCTGGCGGTCGAGCCGAAGGAGGAGGCCGAGCCCGAGCCCGCGGACGGCCCAGCCTCCGCGGTCCACGGCTTCGTCCGCACCGCCGAGGGCGAGCCGGTGGAGAACGCCTCGGTGGCCCTGTTGTCGAAGGGCGGCCGTCAACTGGACCGCGTCGACTCCCTGGCCGACGGCTCGTACATCGTGTCCGTGCCGGCCCCGGGGACGTATCTGCTGTCGACGGCGGCGCCCTCGTACGGCACTCGCGCGACGCAGGTCGTGGTGACGGACGGCCCGCTGGTGTACGACGTGGAGCTCGCCGAGGGCGAGGTGGACGCGGTCAACTGACCGCCGGACCTCAGGACTTGCCGGGGGTGGGGAGCATCTTCGTCATCCCCGGCAGGAAGTCCGTGAACAGCTCGTGCACCTCCCGCACGAGCGGCCGCAGCACCCGGAACCGCGCCAGCGACACACCGCGCGCGGTGAGCCGTGCCCCCCGCTCGGCCAGGCGGTAGCTCCGCTCCCGCCCCTCGGTCCGGTCGAAGATCCAGTACAGGACCAGTCCCATCTGGGACAGCCACATCAACTCGGGGAGCACGTCCCGCAGTTCATCGGGGACCTTGGTCTTCGTCGCGCCCGCCAGCACCTCGCGGTGGACGGAAATGGCCTCAGCGCGCGCGTGCTCCGACTCCGGGGAGAACGGGCTGAGCGGGCTGTCCGGGTCGGCGGCGTTCTTGAAGAACTGCACCGCGAACTCGTGATACGGCGTCGCGATGTCCAGCCACGTCCTCAGGACCCCCGCAAGCCGCGCCTCCAGGTCGGTCTCCCGGGCCAGGACCTCCCGGACGGCCACCTGGTGCTCGGTGGCGATCCGGTCGTAGAAGCCCTGGATCAGGTGCTCCTTGCCCTCGAAGTAGTAGTACGCGTTGCCGACCGAGACCCCGGCCTCCTTGGCGATGGCCCGCATCGTCGTCTTGTCGTAGCCGCGCTCCTGGAACAGCCGCATGGCCGTCTCCAGGATCAGCGCGCGGGTCTGCTCGGACTTGCTGGGCGCACCGCCCTCTTCGGGCTCGTCGCTCTTGGGGCTGTCGTTCTTCGCAGGCACGGAAGGAGAGCCTACGGGGTGGCACAGGCGCCGTCGCCGCAGCCCGGTGCGGTGTACGTCCACCCCTGCCCCGGGTCGTACGACCAGCCGTCCGCCTGCCCGTAGACCTGCCCGCCCCACTGCGGCCGCTGCCCCTGACCCCACTGCGAGCCCCGCCACTTGGCCGCCGCCAGCGCCGCACCCTTGGCGAACGGCGCCCCCGCGGGTGTGCTGAGCCGGTGGGCGAGCGGCCGGTGCTCGCGCAGCGCCCACAGGGTGACGATCCAGGCGGCGGGACCCCGGTAGACCTGGCCCGCGTCACCGACGACGGTGATGTCGTCGAGGGTGGCCCGGTGGTCGAGCGTGGGGAAGCGCTGCCGGGCCCGCTCCGAGGCCGCGGGCACGAGTTCCAGCGGCACCAGCTGCGGCTGCCGCATGAGCCAGTCGCGCAGGAAGGCGCACAGCGAGCAGTCCGCGTCGTACAGGACGGTGAGCCGGCGGACCGGGGTCCGGTCCGCCGTGGTGGCGCCCATGTCCGTCACGCCCCGACCCAGTCCTGCGGCGCGACGGGCGGCACCTGCTCGCGCTCCAGCATCCCGCGCCGCCGGATCTTGTTGAGGACGTACACATTGCCCAGGTGCATCACGCCGAGCACCAGCAGCACCACACCCAGCTTGGTCGACAGGGCCTCGAAGATCTGGCGGGTGTCCTCGATGGCCTCGTCGCCGCTCAGGTACAGGGCGACGAAGCCCAGGTTGACCAGGTAGAAGCCGACCACCAGGAGGTGGTTGACGGCGTCCGCGAGCTTCTCGTTCCCGCGCAGTACGTCGGCGAGGAAGATCCGCCCGTTGCGGCTGAGCGTGCGGGCCACCCAGATGGTCAGCGCGATGCTGACCAGCAGGTAGATGACGTAGGCGATGACCGTGCGGTCCATGCCCCCACCCCTTCTTGAACGCGTTCAAAACGCTGACAGGGAAGACTGTAGACCTACTTTTGAACGCGTTCAACGTGAGGGGGGTCTCAAAGCCCCAGGGATCTCGGGGGACTTGCGGTCCGTCAGGGTCGCCGCCCGAGCTCGGGTCGCTTGGAGTAGTCCGTGAACCCGATGACGTTCCCCCACGGGTCGGCCACCTCGACGGTCCAGCCGGTCGCGACGGGGAAGGGCTCGTCGAGGAGCGGGACGCCGGCCGCCTTCAGGGTCCGGGCCGCCGCCCTTGCGTCGGGCACCTCGATCCACACCCGCGGGGAGGGCCACGGCGGCGTCCGGTGCCCCAGTTCCTCCTCCTGCCGCAGCAGGATCCCGGGCGTCTCGCCCCCGACCTTCAGCAGCGCGATCCCGGCCTCGTCGAACCGGAAGCCCACCGTGAACCCGGTGCGCTCGTAGAAGCCGACCGCCGCGGAGAGGTCCCCGACGGGCAGCAGGACGTTGTCGAATCCGAGCAGTTCGTACGACTGGTCATCTGACATACCGTCAGAATAGGCCTCTGATCGGCCGGAACCGGTGATTGTCAGTGGTGCCCTCTACTGTCGGCGGCATGGGATTCGTGACGTTCGTCGACGAGACGACTGCGGGGGAGCGGGGCGCGGGCTGGGAGCTCGAGGTCGCCGAGGAACGGCTCACTGTGGGTGAGTTGATCCGGCGCCGGGTGTTCCAGGAGGTCGCCGAGTACAACGCGCGCACGCCGGGGGTGTTCCAGGGGCTGGTGCAGCCGCAGGACGCCGAGCGGGTGCTGAACGGATACGCGCTGCGGACGCCCCGCCGGATAGACCCGGAGACCCAGACCGAGCTGGCGCTCAGGGCCTTCGCGGGCAACGGATTCCTGGTGCTCGTGGGCGACCGTCAGGTCACGGACCCGGACGAGGAGATCGAGCTGCCGCTGGGCACCGAGGTGACGTTCCTGAAGCTCGTGCCGCTGGTCGGTGGCTGATGATCACGTCGCCTTCCGAGTACGCCCGGCTGGTCCGCGACATCCTCGCCCTCGTCACGGCAGAGGACACCGACCGGCTCGTCCCCCAACTGCTCGCGCACGCCGAGATGGTCGACAACCACTGGGGCTGGGAGCACCGCAAGGTGATCGACGCGGTGCGCGACGCTGACGACGCCTTCCGGGGCCGCCTGGTGCACGCCCTGGCCGCCCGCTACCACGAACTGGAACCGGGTACGCCGACCCGGCGCAGCATCGTGGCCCTGCTCGCCCATCTGCGGATGCCGGAGCCGCACGGCGAGGCACAGCTCCTCGATACGCGCTCTGCCCTGATCCGCCTGGCCGCCGAGCAGGATGTGCACTACAACAGCGCGGAGCTGACCCGGCTGGCCGAACTGGAACTGGCCGACGGCCGTGAGCTGCCCGGGGAGTTCGTCGCCGTGGTCCGACGCTCGTGTCTGACACTGTGGAACGGCAGAGCGCAGCTCGGCCCACTGGTCGCGCAGCTCAGCCACCCCGTCCTCAACCCGGGGGAGGCCTGGGCCGACCGTGCCCTGGCCGAGCTCTCCGACCTGGGCCCGCGATGGCACCAACTGCTCGCGCACGCGGCCACCGCCACCTCCGCCCGCCCCTCGGCCAAGTGGGAGCGGACCGCAGCAGCACTGATGGAGCAGCTCGGCGCCGAAGAGGTGCGCGAGCGGGTGACTGCCTGGCTGCGGCTGGTGGGCAGGCCCCGCACGCGCCCCCTCCTCGACCGGCGCTACGGAGCCGACCCCAACGTGACCTTCGACCCGTACAACGCCGATGCGCTGCGCGGGCTGACCTGGCTGCTCTCCTTCCTGCCCGGCCGACCCGAGAGCGACCGCGCCCTCGGCGCCCTCGTCGAGACCGCCCTGCGCAAGGTCCAGGGCCTCGGACCGGTGAACCCCAAGGTCGCCAATGCCTCGGTCAACTCCCTCGCCCGTATCGACGGTGAGACATCCCTCGCCGAACTGGCCCGCCTCGCCACCCGCGTCACCTACAAGGGCACACTCAAACTGCTGAACACCGCGCTGGACGCCCGCGCCACCGCCCTCGGCCTCAGCCGCGAGGAGATCGAGGAGCTGGCCGTGCCGGCGTACGGCCTTACGGAGGTCGGGCGCGCAGAGTTTCAGTTGGGCGAGGTGACCGCCGTCCTCGAAGTGCACGGCACCAGAGCACAGTTGGGCTGGCGCAACGCGGCGGGCAAGACCGTGAAGGGCGTCCCCGCGGCCGTGAAGCGCGATCACGCCGACGAGCTCAAGGAGCTCAAGGCCTCCGTCAAGGACATCGACAAGATGCTCTCGGCGCAGAGCGAGCGTTTGGACCGCCAGTTCCTCGCCCGCCGCACCTGGTCCTACGGCACCTGGCGCGAGCGCTACCTCGACCACCCCCTGGTCGGCAGCCTCGCCCGCCGCCTGCTGTGGACGGTGGACGGTACGACGGCCGGGTTCGCGGACGGCGAGCTGCGCACCCTCGCGGACGACCCGGTCACCGAGGGCGGGGAGGTCGGACTCTGGCATCCCGTCGGCCACGAGCCCGCCGAGATCGTTGCCTGGCGGGACTGGCTGGAGCGGCACGGGATCACCCAGCCGTTCAAACAGGCCCACCGCGAGGTGTACCTCCTGACGGACGCCGAGCGCGCCACGGGCACGTACTCGAACCGCTTCGCGGCGCACATCCTACGCCAGCACCAGTTCAACTCCCTTGCCGCGATCCGCGGTTGGCGCAACAAGCTGCGCCTGATGGTCGACGACGAGGCACCGCCGGCCTCCCGCGAGCTGCCGCAGTGGGGCCTGCGTGCGGAGTACTGGATCGAGGGCGAGGGGGACGGCTACGGCGACGACACCACCGAGTCCGGCAGCTACCTCCGTCTGCGCACCGACCAGGTCCGCTTCTACCCGATCGACGCCCCGGAGAACTCGGCGCACTGCTGCGGCGGCGAGTACCGCATGTGGCTGCGGGACGGAGCCGACCCGGTCGAGCCCCTGCCCCTCACCGACATCCCGCCCCTCGTCCTGTCCGAAGTCCTGCGCGACGTCGACCTGTTCGTGGGCGTGGCGAGCGTCGGCAACGACCCGACCTGGCAGGACGGCGGCCCCGGCGGCCGCTTCCGCGAGTACTGGTCGGGCTACAGCTTCGGCGAGCTCAACCAGAGCGCGGAGACGCGCCGCGCGCTGCTCGACCGCCTGATACCGAGGCTGGCGATAGCCGACCGCTGCACCCTGGAGGGCCGGTTCCTGCACGTGAAGGGCGAACGCCACACGTACAAGATCCACCTCGGCTCGGGCAACATCCTGATGACCCCGAACGACCAGTACCTGTGCATCGTCCCGAAGTCCACCCCGGGCACTCCGCAGGCCGGTTACCTGCCCTACGAGGGCGACCGCATGCTGGCGGTGATCCTCAGCAAGGCGATGATGCTGGCCGACGACACGAAGATCACGGACCCGACGATCCTCAGCCAGCTCTAGACGCGAGTGAGCCCCGCCTCCGGTCGGAAACCGGAAACGGGGCCCACCTCACCGTAGGGAACCGGGCTCAGAAGCGGCGCGTGATCAGGGCCTTCTTGACCTCGGCGATCGCCTTCGTGACCTCGATGCCGCGCGGGCAGGCGTCCGTGCAGTTGAAGGTCGTGCGGCAGCGCCACACGCCGTCGCGGTCGTTGAGGATCTCCAGACGCTGCTCACCGGCCTCGTCACGCGAGTCGAAGATGAAGCGGTGCGCGTTGACGATGGCGGCGGGGCCGAAGTACTGGCCGTCGTTCCAGAACACCGGGCACGAGGAGGTGCACGCGGCGCACAGGATGCACTTCGTGGTGTCGTCGAATCGCTCGCGGTCCTCGGCGGTCTGCAGCCGCTCGCGGGTGGGCTCGTTCGTGTCCTTCGTGATGAGGAAGGGCATGACGTCCCGGTACGCCTGGAAGAACGGCTCCATGTCCACGACCAGGTCCTTCAGGACCGTGAGGCCCTTGATGGGCTCGACCGTGATCGGCTTCTCGGGGTTGATGTCCTTGATGAGGGTCTTGCAGGCAAGACGGTTCTTGCCGTTGATCCTCATCGCGTCCGAGCCGCAGATGCCGTGGGCGCAGGAGCGGCGGAAGGTCAGCGTGCCGTCCAGGTCCCACTTGATCTTGTGGAGGCCGTCGAGGACGCGCTCCTTCGGGTCGATCTCCAGCTCGAAGTCTTCCCAGACCGCCTCCGCCGAGACCTCGGAGTTGAAGCGGCGGATGCGGAAGGTGACCGTGATGTACGGGGAGTCGGCGAAGCCGGGCTCGGGGGCCGCGTCCGCCTTCTCCAGGGTCGGGGTTGCCATCAGTACTTACGCTCCATCGGCTGGTAGCGGGTCTGGACGACCGGCTTGTAGTCGAGACGGATGGACTCGGTGCCGTCGTCGCCCACCTCGCGGTACGCCATGGTGTGGCGCATGAAGTTGACGTCGTCGCGGTTCGGGTAGTCCTCGCGGTAGTGACCGCCGCGGGACTCCTTGCGAGCCAGCGCGGAGACGGCCATGACCTCGGCCAGGTCGAGCAGGTTGCCCAGCTCGACGGCCTCGAGCAGGTCGGTGTTGAACCGCTTGCCCTTGTCCTGGATCGAGACGTTCTTGTAGCGCTCGCGCAGCTCGGCGATCTTCTCGACCGCGGTCTTGATCGTCTGCTCGGTGCGGAACACCATGACGTTCGCGTCCATGGTCTCCTGCAGCTCGCGACGCAGGACCGCCACGCGCTCGGTGCCCGTGGAGGAGCGGAGCGCCTCCACCTGGGAGACCACCAGCTCCGCGGGGTTCTCCGGCAGCTCGACGAAGTCCGCCTTCTGGCTGTACTCCGCCGCCGCGATACCGGCCCGGCGGCCGAACACGTTGATGTCCAGCAGCGAGTTGGTGCCGAGGCGGTTGGCGCCGTGCACAGAGACACAGGCGACCTCACCGGCGGCGTACAGGCCCGGGACGACGGTGGTGTTGTCCGACAGGACCTCACCCTCGACGTTCGTCGGGATGCCGCCCATCGCGTAGTGCGCGGTGGGCTGGATCGGGATCGGGTCCGTGTACGGCTCGATGCCCAGGTACGTCCGCGCGAACTCGGTGATGTCCGGGAGCTTGGCGTCCAGCTGCTCCGGCGGGAGGTGTGTCAGGTCCAGGTAGACGTGGTCGCCCTCGGGACCGCAGCCCCGGCCCTCGCGGATCTCCGTGTAGATGGAGCGGGAGACGACGTCACGGGACGCGAGGTCCTTCATGACCGGCGCGTACTTCTCCATGAAGCGCTCGCCGTCCTTGTTGCGGAGGATGCCGCCCTCACCACGGGCGCCCTCCGTCAGCAGGATGCCCATGCGCCAGATGCCGGTCGGGTGGAACTGGAAGAACTCCATGTCCTCCAGCGGCAGCCCGCGACGGTAGACCGCGGCCTGGCCGTCACCGGTCAGCGTGTGCGCGTTCGACGTCACCTTGAAGAACTTGCCACAGCCGCCGGACGCGTAGATCACGGCCTTCGCCTGGAAGATGTGGATCTCGCCGGTGGCCAGCTCGTACGCCACGACACCGGCCGACTTCTTGACACCGTCGACCTCGGTGATCAGCTGGTCGAGGACGTAGAACTCGTTGAAGAACTCCACACCCTCCTTGACGCAGTTCTGGTACAGCGTCTGGAGGATCATGTGGCCGGTGCGGTCCGCGGCGTAGCAGGACCGGCGGACCGGGGCCTCGCCGTGGTTGCGCGAGTGACCGCCGAAGCGGCGCTGGTCGATCGTGCCGTTCGGGGTGCGGTTGAACGGCAGGCCCATCTTCTCCAGGTCGAGGACCGAGTCGATGGCCTCCTTCGCCAGGATCTCGGCGGCGTCCTGGTCGACCAGGTAGTCACCGCCCTTGACCGTGTCGAAGGTGTGCCACTCCCAGTTGTCCTCCTCCACGTTGGCCAGCGCGGCGGCCATGCCGCCCTGCGCGGCGCCCGTGTGGGAGCGGGTGGGGTAGAGCTTGGTGAGCACCGCGGTGCGGCTGCGCTTCGTGGACTCGATGGCCGCGCGCATGCCCGCGCCACCGGCGCCGACGATGACGGTGTCGTACTTGTGGATCTTCATGATTCTCGCAGCCCCGTGCCTAGCGGATGTTCGGGTCGAAGGTGAAGATCACCAGCGTGCCCAGCAGGATGGTGAACACCGTGGCGGTGTAGAGCAGGCCCTTGAGCCACAGCCGGGTGTTCGCGCGCTCCGCGTAGTCGTTGATGACCGTGCGCAGGCCGTTGGCGCCGTGCAGCATCGCGAGCCACAGCATGAGCAGGTCCCAGACCTGCCAGAACGGGCTCGCCCAGCGGCCGGCCACGAAGGCGAAGCCGATCTTCGACACGCCGCCGTCCAGCACGAGCTGGATCAGCAGGTGGCCGAGGACCAGGACGACCAGCACGATGCCGGACAGGCGCATGAACAGCCAGCCGTACATCTCGAAGTTGCCCCGGGTGGACTTCGGGGACTTCTTGGTGCGCTTGCGCGGGGCCTCGATGAGGGGCGCCGGGTTGTCGACGTTGTAGAGGGACTCGCCCTCGACGGGGCCGACGCCGGAGGTGGTTTCGGTGGTGGCCATCGGTGTCAGCTCCCGAACAGTTCACGAGCGGCGTGGCCGAGGACGGGGTAGATCGCCCCGAGCATCAGCACGACCCAGATGCCTACGACGGACCAGAGCAGCTGCTTCTGGTAGCGCGGGCCCTTCGACCAGAAGTCGACGGCGATGACGCGCAGGCCGTTCAGTGCGTGGAAGAGGATGGCGGCGACGAGGCCGTATTCCAGCACTGCGACGATCGGGGTCTTGTACGTGGCTACGACCTTGTCGTAGTCCTCGGGGGAGACACGGACGAGAGCGGTGTCCAGCACGTGAACGAACAGGAAGAAGAAGATGAGGACGCCGGTGACTCGGTGAGCCACCCAGGACCACATTCCTTCCCGGCCGCGGTACAGCGTTCCAGCCGGCACGGAAGTCCCTCCGGGAGCGGGGATTGGGGCCGCGCCGGCTTGTGCTGTCGGTCGGGCCCGGCCGGGTACGGTCCACCGGCCCCCAGCATCGTAGCCACGTGCTGCCGCTGGGCTTACAGCGGGCCTACCGGTGTGATCAAAGTGGCACGCGTATGGGTCAGCGTTTGCGGCTTCCGGGGTGGGATGGCCTGTTATGTGCCGGGTGCGGGTTCGTGGGGGCCTGCCGCGCCCACGCGGCGGAGCCGCAAATCGTCACAGCCCCGCGCCCCTTAGGGCATCCAGCAGACGTGCCCTTGCGAGGCGCCGGAGTTCCTCTGCTGCAACGACCCGTTCTTCCTCGGGATCGTTTGCCAATCGTGATCGGATGCCCGCCAGGGCGTGGTCCAGGGTCTCGTTCTCGTCCAGGCCGTCGACGCAGATGACGAACGCGTGGCCGAACTTTGCCTCGTATGCCGCGTGCGCCGCGCTCAGGGCCGTGTAGGCGATTGCGTATGTTTCGTCCGGCAGTGGGGGCAGTGTTTCGCCTGCCAGGGCTTCTGCCAGGTCCGTGGGGGACAGGTCGTAGGCCGCCTCGTCGGATGCCGCCAGGAGGGACTCGGCGTCCGGGTAGGGGCGGTGGGCGGCCACTCGGTCCGCCCAGCGCAGGCTGCGCAGGCAACCCAGAAGCAGGCGCTGGGCCTCGGCTGCGGGGGCGGAGTTGAAGGCGGGCAGCGCCGTCGGGGACGGTGGGGTGCGGGTCTGCTCGGGCAGGGCCGGTATGGCCACTCGGCCAGGAAGGTGTGTGGGCGTCACGTGTGTTTCGGCAGAGGATGCTGTGAGAGGTGTGGCTGCACGCTATCGAGAGTGGGCGTGACGTGTCCGACGGATGCCCGAATTTCACCCTCAGGGGAGAGTTTCGGGACGCGTGGTGGACGCATCCGGCCATCCGTGCGTTTTAGGTTGGCGCTGTGAGCCAGCACCGGCGTCGGGCTCCGGCGCAGAACGTGAAGCACAGGCAGATGATCGTCGCGGGCGCGTTTGCCGGGACGGTCGCGCTCGGGATCGGCCTCGGATTCTGGGCCTCCGGCGACGAGAGCGGACCCGCGGGGTCGGCGCAGTCGCAGCAGCCCTCGGCCGCGGAGAGAGCCGAGGGCTCGCCCGGCGTCCCGCACGCCCGGAAGCCCTCGCCGAGTCCGACGCGGTCGTACGCCCTCTCGCAGGCTCCTCGCACCATTCCCGCCGTGCGCTCGCACACGGCGGCGCGCGGGCCCGGCTGGCGTCCGAAGCGGGGCGAGCGGGTCGTCGTGAACGACGCGGAGCTGGCCGACGAGGGACGGCTGATCGCCGGTGAGCTGGGGCTGACGTACGCCGGTGAGAAGGACGACGTGCGGGCCGGGGACGTGCGGCTGGCGCTCAATGACGACGAAGGGGCGAACCCGGAGTCGTACAGCATGACCGTCCGGGGCGGGCGGGTGAGCATCAGCGGGCCGAGCGACGCGGGTGTGTTCTACGGGACGCGCACGCTGAAGCAGGAGGTGCACGGTGGCGGTACGGCGCCCGAGGGCGTTGTGCGGGACCAGCCGGCCAAGGCGGTGCGGGGGTTCATGCTGGACATCGCGCGCAAGCACTTCACCGCCGGGTGGATCGAGGACCGGGTGCGGGAGCTCGGGGATCTGAAGTTCAACCAGCTGGGGCTGCACTTCTCCGACGACCAGGGGTTCCGGATCGAGTCCGACACGCATCCCGAGATCGTGTCGCGGCAGCATCTGACCAAGGCCGAGGTGAAGCGGATCATCGACCTTGCGGCGAGCCGGCACATCACGGTGGTGCCCGAGATCGACTCGCCCGGGCATCTGGGGGCGGTCATCGCCGCCCACCCCGATCTGCAGCTGCGCAACGCGCAGGGCGTGGCCGCGAGCGGGGCCGTCGACATCTCCAAGCCCGCCGCCGCCGACATCGTCGACGACCTGCTGAACGAGTACGCCGACCTCTTCCCCGGCAGCCAGTGGCATCTCGGCGGTGACGAGTACCGGGCGCTGATGGTGTCCAACCCGTCGGCCTCCTATCCGCAGCTGGCCGCCGCCGCCAGGGAGAAGTACGGGTCCGGCGGAACCGTCTCCGACCTCACCACCGGGTGGCTGAACGACCGGGCCGACACGATCCGGGCCCACGAGCGGACCATGCGGGTGTGGAACGACGGGTTCTTCCGGGGCACGTCGGTGCAGCCCGCCAAGGACCTCCAGGTGGCGTACTGGACCGGGAAGGAGATCGGGGCGCGACAGCCGGTCGAGTACCTGAGCGCCGGGCGCAAGCTCATCAATTACAACGACAAGTTCCTGTACTACGTCCTCGGGCAGCCGAACCAGTTCTTCTATCCGACCGGGCAGCGGATCTACGAGCAGTGGACACCGCTCGTCGTGCGCGGCACGCAGCCGGTCTCGTCGAGGTACGACAGGCAGATCCTCGGCGGTTCCTTCGCGGTGTGGTGCGACCTGGCGAACTCGCAGACGCAGGACCAGGTCGCGGCGGGCATCCGGATGCCGCTGCGGGCGACGGTCGAGAAGCTGTGGAACCCCGGGCGGCCGAAGCTGACCTGGACGCAGTTCAGGGCGCTGGCCGGCAAGCTCGGCTGATATCGGGGCTCCTCTTGGCGCATACGGCTGCGAACGGTCGTACGACTGTGGTGTATTCGGCGCGAGCCGAAGCCGAAGACGCCGTGGGGGAACGGGATGGGCTACTGGGGGTATTTCGTCGTAGGGCGCAGTGAGCGGCCGCTCTCGGAGCTGGACGCGCTGGCCGGGGCGAAGGAGGGCATGGAGCTGCGGGACGAGGCGCCCGGCGGGTGGCAGCTGTGGGAGTACCCGAACGGGGAGGGCGACGTCGGGAACATGAACGTCCTCGCCACGGAGACCGGGGCGCCCGCGCTCTTCGGCTACGTCATGGACAGCGACTGCGTGGTCGTGGAGGCGGCGGCGCCCGCGAGCGGGTCGTGGACCACGTGTCTCGCGCGGGCCGCGATGGCCGGGTACCTCGGTGCCGGGAACGAGGGGCTCACGCTCGAGGACTACTTCCTGGAGCCCCGCGACGCCGCCGACCGGGCGGTCGCCTGGGCCGCCGAGGCCGGGTACGACGTCGACGCGGAGCCGCTGGTCGACGTGCTGACCGCCGAGCCCGACCCGTTGGCCGAAAACCTCTTCTTCCGGCTGCTCGACCGGCTGGGTGTGGTGCCGCTGTGACACTCCCGGTCCGTCGCACGCAGTAAGGGGAAGTGCGGGCTCCGTTAAGGAAGGCGCCCGGTCGAGGCTTGTAGAGGGCCCGCAGAGGGAGGCGTGGATGAGTCTGGTTGAGCTGATAGCTCAGGCCGACGAGCGCGGACTGGCCGCCAGCGGGCTGGCTTGTTTGGATCGGTGCGTGCCGCTGCTGGGCGGCGACGACGAGATCCTGCGGCCGCTGTGGGCGAGCCTCTCCGACGCCGGTGACGTCGACGACTGGGGTGCCGCACTGGAGCAGGCGCGCGGGAAGCTCGGCGGGCCGGACGAGTACGACGAGTCCGTTGAGGACGAGGCGGCGGTGCTGGCCCGGCGGATGCTTGCTGCCGCGCCGGCCGACCGGTCCGCCGGTGAGGTTCGGTTGTGGGCCGACGCGTGTTCTGTCGCCGCCCTGCAGATACACCGGCTCCTCGACCCCGTCGACGACCCGGCGTCCTCGGTCGACTCACGTCGCGAAGGGCGCACGGAGGGGATGTCGCCGTTGGTCGCTGCGGAGTTGCGGCGGCAGGTCACCGTGTTGGAAGTGCTCGCGGGCCACGGTGCGGGTGGGTTGCGGCGGGCGTTGGAGGTGTCCGTCGAGGGGCGGCGGGTGCTGCGGGCCGTGGTGTCACGGAGGGCTCGCCGGGCGTAGTGCCGCGACGCCCCTGAAAGCCGCTGCGAAACCCTTGAGATCCTCAGCGCAGCAGGCACTTCACCACCGCGTCTCCGTACTCGGCCGTGCGTGTGTAGAACGCTTTCAGGTCTCGGTGGGTCGAGGCGAAGAGGCCGTGGGTCTGCTGTTCCGTCTCCTTGCCGCCGTAGCGGGGGAGCAGGTCGTCGCGGGCCTCGTGCCAGAGGGTGTTGATGTCGGTCGACTCGAGGAACGCGGCGACCCGGGACGTCTGCGCGGCCGTCAGGAGCAGGAAGGGCGGTTTTTCGGGGTCGGGATGGGGGACCTCGTGGCCGCCGAGGACCACGTCGGACTGCGGGTAGAGGACGGCGTGGTCGAGGTAGTGGTGGTCGAGCATTTCCTCCCGGTGCCGGTCGATCCGTCGGCGCACGGTGTCCCAGTCGTCCTCGAACAGCCGCTGCAGCCAGTTCGCGCTGTTGCGCAGGGCCGAGGGCGGCACCGCGCGGAGATGGAAGTACAGGCTCATCAGTGAGAGGAGCGCATGGAAGGGGCGAAGCGTCACTCCCGGGGCAGAAGCCCCACCTGAGAGTGTCCTGTGGCCTTCGTGCGGCGGCGGTGGGGTGGTCCTGCACCGGTCTGGGGAAACCACGGGAAATCGCGTGACACCAGGCCCGCCGATCCCGCTCCTGTTTGTGTGACTACCTTCCACGAGACCAGGCCGAACGCGGCGACGAAGCCCGTGCGGTGGGCGGCGGACGCGGTCGTGGCGATGCGCGAGGGGGCGCGGCTGCGGCTCGACTACTCGGCGCAGAGCCTTTGGCGCGTCGACCGGTTGATAGAGGAGATACGGCGGGAAGAGGCGCCGTATGCCGCGGTGGAGAGCGTGTTGCGCGGTTTCGGCGCCTACGCCGGTGAGGTGATCGTCCGTCAGACCGGCGCCGAGTGGTGGGCGGGCAGCGGCGACCACTGGATACGCACCCCGGACGGGCGGATGTGGGACCCCATCGACGAGGCCCGCCGCTGTTTCCGTGGAGACGGGTCGCTGCGGTTGCTGTGCCGGGACGCGACCGATGGCGTACGGCAGTGACCGTGGCGGCAAAAACACCGTAATAAGAGACGCTGGCGTTCCCAAACGGGTGTCGGCGGGCGCACGATGGGCCTATGGCCGACAATCGTCGTTGGTGGGCACTCGTCGTCATCGCGCTCGCACAGTTGATGGTCGTCCTCGACATGACCATCGTGAACATCGCCCTGCCGTCCGCCCAGGCCGACCTGAACATGTCGGACGGGAACCGGCAGTGGGTCATCACCGCCTACACCCTCGCCTTCGGCGGACTGCTGCTGCTCGGCGGCCGGGTCTCCGACCTGGTGGGGCGCAGGACCACCTTCGTCGTCGGGCTGCTCGGTTTCGCCGCCGCCTCCGCGCTCGGCGGGGCCGCGACGGGCTCCGGGATGCTGTTCGGCGCGCGCGCCCTGCAGGGCGTGTTCGCCGCGCTGCTCGCACCGTCCGCGCTGGCGCTGCTCGCGACGACGTTCACCGATCCGAAGGAACGCGCGAAGGCCTTCGGGGTGTTCGGCGCGATCGTCGGGGCGGGCGCGGCGATCGGGCTGCTCGCGGGCGGTCTGCTCACCGAGTACCTGGACTGGCGCTGGTGCCTGTACGTCAACGTGCCCGTCGCACTGGTCGCGTTCGCGGGCGCCTGGGCGCTGCTCGCGCCCGGGGAGCGGCACCCGGACGCGCACCTCGACGTGCCGGGCGCGCTGCTCGGCTCGGCCGGGATGCTGTCGCTGGTGTACGGCTTCTCCGAGGCGGAGTCGCGGAGTTGGGGCGACGCGCTGGTGGTGACGCTGCTGGTAGCCGGGGTCGTCCTGCTCGCCGCGTTCGGGTTGTGGCAGACGCGGGCGCGGGTGCCGCTGCTGCCGATGTCCGTCGTCAGGGACCGGCAGCGGGTCGGCGCCTTCCTGACCACGCTGCTCGTCACCATCGGGATGTTCGGCGTGTTCCTCTTCCTGACGTACTACATGCAGGGTGTCCTGCATTGGTCGCCGCTGAAGACCGGGCTCGCGTATCTGCCGATGACGGCCGCGATGATCGTCGGGTCGACGCAGATCGCCGCGCGACTGCTGGGCAAGGTGCCGCCACGCGCCCTGATGGTGCCGGGACTGCTGCTGGCCGCGGGCGGGCTCGCGATCATCGCGCAGGTCGGCGTGGAGCCGGCGTACGTCTCGCACGTCCTGCCCGGCATGCTGATGCTCGGCCTCGGCATGAGTACGACGATGATGACCTCCATCTCGCTGGCCACCGGGAGCGTGGCGCCGCGCGACTCCGGGGCGGCCTCCGCGACCTTCAACACGGCCCAGCAGGTGGGCGGTTCGATCGGTACGGCGCTGCTGAACACGATCGCCGCGACCGTGACGGCGCGTTATCTGACGGCCCATGTGGGGCCCGGGGTGAATCCGCGGGCGCTGCAGGCGGAGGCGACCGTGCACGGCTTCAACGTGGCCACCTGGTGGGCGATGGGAGCGCTGTTGCTGGCCGCGACGGTCGCCGGTGTGGTCGTGAACGCGCATCGGGCGCCCACCCCGCAAGCTGCGCAGGAGCGGACGCCCGAACCGGTCGACATGGCGAAGTGAAGGGCTACTTGATGTAGACCAGGCCGTCCGTCGTGACCGTCGGACGGCCGCTGGTGCCGACGACGACGATCTTCACGGTGTGCTTGGCACTGCTCGACCAGGTCTTCGTCCAGATCGCCTGGCGGTACTGGGTGGTCGAGGACTTCAGGTCGACCGTGCTCACCTTGACGCCGTCGACGTAGACGTACGCCTGACCCGAACCGGACGCCCGCGAGACCACCCAGGACGCGGAGCGCCCGGTGAAGGTCCAGGACAGGCTCGCGCCCTTGGTGCCGCTGGAGTACGACTTGCCGCCCAGGTAGCTGCTCGACGAACGGACCGTCCACGCACCGGACTTGGTGGTGGACGTCTCCTGCAGTATCACCGGCGTGTGGGAGGGTGACGAGGTGCTGGTGTTGCCCGCGTAGTCGTACGCCTTCATCGACCAGGTGCTCGCGGTACCGGATGTGACGGTACGGCTGGAGGTGGTCGTCGTCGGGCCGAAGGTGGCCGTCGTCGGGGACAGCAGGCTCACCGACTTGAGCGCGGCGCTGTCGGTGGCCTTCCAGGCGAGGGTGACCGGGACGGCGGTGGTGTTGACCGTGCCGGTGCGCAGCGAGATCTTCGGCGTCGTGGTGAAGGCCGGCGCGGTGGTGTCCGTGACGAAGTTCAGCGCGGAGGTCGTCGCCGGCTTGCCGGACTGGTGCACCGCCCGTACGGCGACGGTGTGGCTGCCCGAGGCCAGGGTGGTGCCGACCGAGGTGGCCGTGCCGGAGGCGGTGGCGGCTACCTTGCCGTCCACCAGCAGCTCGAACTTGGAGATCAGCGATCCCGGCGTGGTCGTCGACCACTTCACCGTGACCGCGCCCTTGGTGTAGTACGTCGAGCCCGACAGGCTCGCGCCGGTGACCGAGGCGACCTTCAGGCCCTGCACCGGGCCGGACGCCCAGGCGCGGACGGTCGGCAGCTGGGCGTAGAGCGAGCTGCCGGGGCACTGGGTGTTGTAGCCGTCGCGGTGGCCGGAGATCCGGTTGAAGGTGTAGCTGCTGCCGGAGGTGAAGCTCGTGCCGAAGTAGTTCGTCTGGGTCGCGCCCGCCGTGAGCTGCACGGTGGAAGCGGGGTCGGCGTTGTACTGGCCGAGCTTCCAGGCCGCGATACGGGCGACGGAGGCCAGGGCCGCGTTGCTCGCGCCGGTGGAGGTGTAGTCACCGAGCACCGCGATGCCCGCCGACTCGCGGTTCCAGCCGTAGGTGTGCGCGCCGAGCACCGGCAGGTCGACGCCGCCCTTGCGGCCCTCGAAGATCGTGCCGCACTTGTCGACCAGGAAGTTGTAGCCGATGTCGTTCCAGCCGTTGGTCTGCGTGTGATACGCGTAGATGCCCCGGACGATCGCCGCCGAGTCGGAGCACGCGTAGTCGTTCGTGCCGTCCGTGTGGTGCACGAACACGGCCTTGACGTCGGCGTTGTACTCCGACGGGTCGGGGCTGAGCGACTCGTCGGCGCCCCAGCCGGCCCGCGAGGTGATGGGCGGCTCGGGCACGGTCGACGGCGGCGCGGTGGGCGCGGTGGCCGTCGGGGACGTGGAGGGAGACGCGGACGTGGTCTGCGTCGGCGTCGCGGAGGCGCTGTCGCTCGGAGATGCCGAGTCCGTCGGCGTCACGGACTCGGTCGGCGACGCGCTGTCGCTCGGCGTCTCCGCCGCCACGTACGCGGCCGGCTCGGCCTGCTTCTGCTCGGCGGCGGTGGCCACACCGGGGTCGACCAGGTTGACCTGCAGTCCCTTCGGCAGGCCCGTGCTGGTGGAGCCGTCCTTGTGGACGACCTGGACCTGGACGCCGTCGGAGGGGCCGACCCACAGCGGCTCGGAGGCGCCGCGCGCGTCGGACCCGGCCTCGGGGTCCTGCAGCGGGTCGACGTCCGCCTCGAGGTCCTGCCAGGCGGTCCACTCGCCGGTTTTGAGGCTGTGCGTGCGCACCTGGGCCGTGCCGTGCAGCCGCTTGGCGGCGCCCGTCCAGGAGACGCCGAGCATCGAGAACTGCTCGGTGTCGGTCCGCGGCAGCTCCCGCTTGCCGCTCGCAGTGCTCTTCAGCGCCAGGTCGTAGACCTTCACCGGCCGCTTCGGCCGGAGCTCGGGCGAGTGGCCGGAGGACGGGCTGGCGACGGCGTACGTCACCACGCTCCCGCCGCCCAGCACCACCGCGCCCAGCGTCAGCCAGGCCCGGCGCCTCAGGCTCAGCGCTCTGTACGCTCGCGTACCGCGAGGACTCAATTACCCCACCTCTAGACAAAAGACCATGAATGCCACACCTGTCACATAGCAGGTTGGCACTTACACACAGCGTTCTGCTCTGGCCAAACGTCACTCGGTGTTTCCGAACACGTCTGCCGTCGACGGGACTTGACCCGCGCCACCCGCGACACGCCCGATGCCCTGTGACACTTCCGTGACGTCTGGCGCAGAGGAGCGTGGAGGCGTGCGCGCGCGAGGACGTGGCGCACGGCGCGGATTCCGTGCAATCCGCCACTCGCGAATCACTCGTACGGACACCGAGGACTGTGTTGGGCCAGGGACGGGAACCCCGCCGCGTGCAGGCGTACGACGGGGAGCTGGGCGCGGCCGTCGCGCGGGCCCAGGAAGGCGACGAGGCCGCCTTCGCGGTCGCGTACCGGATCGTGCAGCCCGGTCTGCTCGGCTATCTCCGCGGATTCGTCGGCGACGACGCCGAGGACGTGGCGTCCGACGCCTGGCTGGAGATAGCTCGCGACCTGGGACGGTTCAAGGGCGACGGGGCGGGCTTCCGCGGCTGGACCGCGACCATCGCCCGGCACCGCGCCCTGGACCATCTGCGCCGGCTGAAGGTACGGCCCCGGGCGGCGGCGCTCGAGCAGGACGTACTGGAGCTGCCCGGCCAGTACAGCACCCACGACCAGGCACTGGAGGCGCTCTCCACCGAGCGCGCCCTGGAGCTGGTCCGCACCCTGCCCCGCGACCAGGCCGAGGCCGTGCTGCTGCGCGTGGTCGTCGGGCTCGACGGCCCCGCCGCGGCCCGTGTCCTCGGCAAGCGCCCCGGCGCGGTGCGCACGGCCGCGCACCGCGGGCTGAAGCGCCTCGCCGAGCGGCTCGGCGGCCCGGGTGTGACGAATGAGGATCCCCGGACGCTGGGGGAGTCGAAATGAACGGCAACTGCGGCACGAACGCCGGCAGTGGCATGAACGCCGACGACGGCGCATACGTCAGACACAGCAGTTGCGCCGGTTACGGCAGTTGGATCAGTTACGTCAATGGCGGCAGGAGCGGCGAGAGCCGCCGGCCGTCGGACACGGATGGATACGGACATGGGTGAGCGGCAGAGCGACGGCAGTGCCCCCGGCCGTCGGCGCGTGCACCCGGGCGGCACGGTGTCGGGCCCCGAGGACCGCCTGGACGGCTCGGTGCTGGAGGTCCTGCTCGCCGGCGCGATGCGACCGGAGGCCCTCGACGACGAGGCCGAGCAGCGGGCGGTGGCCGCGTTCCGGGCCGCCCGGGACGCGGGGACGCACCGGGCACGCACCCGGCGCCGGGACGACTGGCGGCCGAGGGAGCGGCGCTCGCGCCGCTCCCTGAAGGCCACGTTGACGCTGGCGCTGGCCGGTCTGACCGTCGGCGGCGTCGCGTTCGCCGCGATCGGCACGGGCGGGCACTCCTCGGACGACGGTCACGCGGCCCGGCAGCGCGAGCACCGGCCGGTCGGCGCGTCCGCGTCGGGCCCCGGCACCCCGGGCAGCGCGGCGACACCGGACCGTCCGGTCACGGCGAACGACACCGAGGCCCACTGCAAGGCGTACGAGAAGAAACTCGACGGCAAGGGCAAGGCGCTGGACTCGACGGCCTGGCAGCGGCTGATCGCGGCCGCGGGCGGCGAACAGAACGTGGCCGCCTACTGCGCCGAGCAGCTGGGCCGGACGGCGGCCACGCCTTCGGCGAGCAAGCCGGGCAACAGCGACAAGAGCGGCAAGACCGGCAAGGCCGACAAGACGGAGGACTCAGGGAGTTCGGGGAAGTCGGGCAGCGGTCAGCAGTCCGGCAAGGACAACGGGAAGAACAACTGACCCTGCCCCGCCACCCCGTGGGGAAGCGAAGGGGAACAGGGCGGGAAGACCGACGTACACAGTGGCCCTTATGTGTGCACACTCCCCGAAGAGCTCGCAGCTCAAGCTGCTCCTGGTGATGCCGAGTCACCAACTCGTGCGAAGAGGAGCCGAGTTGGGGTTCCGTATCTGGTCGCTATGGGATCCGTCACAGCTCGAGGCCGACTTCGCGCCGCGCGTCGAAGAGGTCTCCGAGGAGCTGCTGCTCACCGATTTCACCGACGAGACCGGGCTGCGCGAGGCCATCGCGCGGACCGCGCGGCGCCATGGCATCGACGCCGTGCTGCACTGCGGACACGGCAGCTCCGTCCTGCCGGTGGTCCGGGAGGCATGGCAGCTGGGCCTGTCTCCGAACCCCCCGGCGGTGTACGAACGGCTCCAGGCCTGCGAGGAGGACGACTGGGCCCCTGCGGAGGCTCCCAGGGTGAGCGTCGAGACGCTGACCGTGGACGGGACCCACCATGTCGTGGGGATGACGGCTCAACGCACCACGGGGCCACCGCACTTCCTGGTGACGGGCTACCTCCATCCGGCGCCGCTGACCGACGACGAACGAAAGATCATCGGTGCGGCGGTCGAGGAGCGGCTGACGGCGTGCGGATACCGTTTCGGCCCAGCTCACACGCAGGTGGCGCTGCTGCCCCACGGGCCGCGGATCGTGTCCTGCCGTGCGCACCTGGGCGCCGACCGCATCCCCCTGCTCGTCGAGATCGCGCGCGGGTTCGACCTGGAGGCGGCGGTCTTCACGGGCCTGAGGGGCAGCCGCCCGGTCGTGCCGAACGCTTCCCAGTACGCGGAGGTCGGTTTCTTCCTGCTGCCCGAGGGGCGGCTGGAGACGTACACCGGCACGGAGGACATCGCGGTGACCCCCTGGGTCCGTGGAGCCCGCTTCCCGTATACGGTCGGCGACCGGATCCCGCCCGTCGGCGCCCCGGCCGCCCGGCGCGCCTATGTGGTCGTCGAGGGGGACACACCGGAACTGACCCGCGAACGAGTTGCCAAGGCGCGACAGGACCTTGTCGCCGATATCCGGCCGGCCACCCGATGACGCGCACCGGGTGGTTATGTTTTCCTTCTGAGCGAGGAGAAGGCACGGGGGACGGGACGCGGGATCGAACATGCCTGGTGCATGGGGACCGCGAGGCGATTTGGTCTCGCGGTGACGTGTGTCCCATCCCCCGCTGACGGGGGGAGGGCAAGGTGCGGGCCGCGAAATCGATACCTATTGAAGATGAAACAAGTCCCAGGCCGGAATTCGCCGTTCTGGGATCTTTGGAAGTCCGCAGTGGCAGCGAACTCGTATCGGTCAATGGGGCTCTGCAACGCCGCGTTCTCGTGATGCTGCTCCTGGAGGCCGGGCGCGTCGTGCCCGTCTCCCGTCTGGTGGCGGCCGGATGGAACGAGGAACCGCCGGACAGCGCCGAGCACCAGGTGCGCAAGACGGTTGCCAAACTCCGCAGCCGCATTCCGCACGGCCCCGACATCATCGTCACCGACGGGCCCGGGTACCGGGCGGTCGTCGAGACCGGGCAACTCGATCTGCTGCGCCACCAGAAGCTGTTGAAACAAGCCAGGGAATCACTGAACGCAGGGGAGTCGGAGCGGGCCGCCGCACAATTGCGTGAGGCGCTGGCGCTGTGGCGAGGACCGGTGCTGTCCGGTTCCGGCGGCCGGGTGGTCGACGCCGCCTCCACGGCTCTGGAGGAGCAGCGGCTCTCCGCCGCCGAGCAGCTCTACGATCTGTGCATCGAGGCGGGCGAGGGCGCCGGGATCACGGGCGAGCTGCGTGTCCTCGTCGACGAGCATCCGCTGCGCGAGACGCTGCGCAGCCGGCTGATGCTCGCCCTCTACCACTCCGGCCAACAGGCCGCCGCGCTCGACGAGTTCGCCCGTGCCCGAGGGCACCTCGCGGACGAACTGGGCATCGACCCCGGCACGGAGCTGACCGGACTGCACGAACGCATCCTGCGCCAGGACCCGTCGCTCACCCGCCCGGAACGCGCCGTGTCCCGTGTCCCGCCCCAGGTGACCGAGGCTCCGCACGCACTGCCCTTCGACGTGCCCGACTTCTCCGGCCGCAGCTCCGAGCTGCAGTGGATCTGCGATGCGGCCCGACGTGCCCCGGAGGGCTCGCCGACGGTCGTGGCCCTCGACGGCATGGGCGGCGGCGGCAAGACGGCCCTCGCCATCCGGGCGGCCCATCAACTGGCCGAGCAGTATCCGCACGGCAGTCTCTTCATCGACCTGCACGGCTTCACCCCGGGCCAGACGCCGCTCAGCGCGTTCCAGGCCCAGGGAGACCTGCTCGCCGCCGCCGGCATCCCCAGCGAGGAGGTGCCCACGGTCCCGGCGGGACGCGCCGCGCGGTGGCAGTCCTACATGCGGGGCCGCCGCATGCTCCTGGTGCTGGACAACGCCGCCGCCTCGGAGCAGGTGCGGGAGCTGATCCCCGCCTCCTCCGACAGCCTGGTCCTGATCACCAGCCGCCCGCGGCTGACCGGACTGGACGGCGCCGAGTGGCTCTCCGTGGGCGCCCTTCCGGAGCTGGACAGCCACCAACTCCTGCGCAACACCCTCGGCGCCGCACGCGTCGAGAAGGAGCCGGACGCGGCCCGTGAGCTGCTGCGGCTGTGCGGAGGACTGCCGCTGGCGGTCCGGATCGCCGCCGCCCGGCTGGCGAACCGTCCGCACTGGACCGTCCAGCGACTCGCCGAACGGCTCCGGGACCATGACCGGCGCCTGGACGAACTCACCAGCGAGGGCAGGGGAGTGGCGGGCGCGCTGTTGCTGTCGTACCAGTCCATGCCCCGGGAACAGCGAACGGCCTTCCGGCTGCTGGGGCACCACCCCGGACGCTATCTGGACGCCGAAGAAGCCGCCGCGCTGCTGGACACCGATGTCCTGACGGCCGAGGACGTGCTGGAGGAACTGGTCGACGTACGGCTGCTGGAGGCCAGGGAACCGGGGGTGTACGCCCTGCACGACCTGGTGCGCAGCTTCGTGCAACGCGTCGCGCAGGGACAGAAGGCGCCGGAGGACGGGCAGGCGGTGCGGCGACTGCTGGACCACTACCTGAACACGGCGGAACGCGCGTGCGACACGCTGTTTCCCGGACGGCGCCGCTTCGGGGACCACGACGGGAAAGGCCGGGCACGCGACGAGTTCGACCACAAGGACAAGGCGCTCCAGTGGCTCGACCAGCACCGCGAAAGTCTGCTGGCGGCGGTGGACGCCGCGTATCACGAGGGACTGCTGTGGCACGCCGCGCGGCTGCCGCGTGAGCTGGGCTTCCACTCCAGCATCCGCGCCTACGACGCCAGCGCGAACGCGGCGCTGGAGAAGGGTGTCAGCGCGTCGCGACAGCTCGGGGACCGGTCGTTGACCCGGCTGAACCTGATGAATCTGGCCATGGGCAAGTGGCGGCTGGGGCAGTTGAGCGACGCGGTCGCCCGGCTGGAGGAAGCCGTGGACCTGTCCCGGCAGATGGAGGACGTGCACAGCGAGGCGGAGTGCCGGGCCCGGCTGGGACAGGCGTGCAACAGCATGGGGGAGCTGGAGCGCGCGCTGCAGCTGTGCCAGGAGGCCAACGCGCGTGCCCAGGAGCTCGGCTTCACTCGGCTCGACGGCTCGTCGCTGAGCACGCTCAGCCTGGTCCAGGTGCGGCTCGGGCGGTTCGACGAGGCGGCGGAGTCGGCGGAGCGGGCGGTGGCCATCTTCGACTCGATCAAGGAGATCCAGCTCTCCGTGGACGCGCTGAGCAACCTCTCCCAGGCGATCGAGCGCCTCGGCCGCTTCGAGGAGGCGCTCGGCTGGGCCGACGCGGCGCTGGAACGGTGCCAGCGCATGAGCATGCCCTCGGTGCTGCCGCTCGTACTCGCCCGCAGAGCCGACGTGTTGGTGCGCATGGGAGAGCTGGAGGAGGCGGCGGACAGCGCCGACCACGCACTCGCCAAGGCCACCAGCAGCACCGACGACATCCACCGTGCCACCGTGCACCTCTCGGTCGGGCGGGTGCGGTATGCGCAGGGGGACCTGGAGCTGGCGCAGGCTCAGCAGCTTCTGGCCCACGAGATCGCCTGCCGTATGGAGTTGCGCTACGACGAGGCGTGCGCGCTGTGGGGCCTCGGTCGTACCGCCGAGGCCCAGGGACACCCGGAGACGGCCCGGCAGCACCGCTCGGCGGCGGACAACCTCTTCTCCCTCATGAAGGTGCCGGAGACCGCACGGTGAGCCCTGCGCGTTGCGCGGCCCACCACGCGGGGATCGGGCGGGTGTCCAGAGGGGAACGGGCCGGGAAGACGGATCGGGAGCATCAGCGGAGTCGAAACGGCCTGCCTTTCCAAAGGAGTTCACTCATGCGCTTCGCCCCTGTCGCCGCCGCCTCCGTCATCGCTCTCGGGGCACTTCTGGGGGGATTCACGGCCTCCACCGACGCGAGCGCGTCGGAGACGGTCCAGCAGCGCACCGCCGCCTCCGCCCCTTTGACGAACGTGGTCGTTCACGGGACGACTGACAACAACGGCAACGGCTGAACCGCCGGGCCGCGACCGCTGGTTGCGGCCCGGCACTCCGGCCACTCGGAAGAGCCGCTGCTGAGAGTCGATCCTTATCGAGGGGGAACACAATGACCATTCGGGTGCTCATCTGTGATCAGTTGCCTGTTATCGCGGACGGTCTCAGGACCCTCCTCGATGCGGTGCCGGACATTGACGTGATCGGCACGACCGACAACGGCATGGAGGCCATCGTCTCCGTGCGCACCACGCGGCCCGATGTCGTGGTCACGGATCTGAACCTCCAGACCATCTCCGGCCTGGAGATGATCCGCAGGCTCGGCAAGGAGGACGAGCCGCCCAACGTCGTCGTGTTCACCGCGTCCGACGCCGACAAGACGGTGAGCGACGTGCTGCACGCCGGCGCGAGCTGTCTGCTCGGCAAGGACGCGAGCCCCCAGGAGCTGATCACCGCGATCCAGGCGGCAGCCGCCGGGCAGACCATGCTCGCGCCGAACATCGCCCAGCGCCTGGTCAGCTGGTTCCTCGAGCAGCCGGAGCGACAGGAGTCCGCGCTGTGCCCGGAGGTCACCGAGCTGACCCCGCGGGAACGGGAAGTGACCCGGATGGTGGCGCGGGGCATGTCCACCGAGGAGGTGGCCCGCGAACTCATCATCGGTGAGGCCACGGTCCGTACCCACCTCTACCGTGTGCGCACCAAGCTCGGCGTCCGCGACCGCGCCGAGCTCGTGTCACTGGCCTACCGGACCGGGCTCATCCACTCGGCCGGACAGCCCCTCGGTGACGAGAGGCTGGAGCCGGTCGTCGGTCTGCGCGCCAGCTGACCGCTACCGCCGCGCCGCCGCCGTGACGAGGGAACCCTCGCCGGCGGCGGCGCGCCGTGCTGTCCGGACGCGTTCGGCGCCGACCATCCGCCACAGTGCGGCGGGATCGCCGTACCGGACGGACTCGGCCGCGGCCAGCCGGAAGTACCGGTGCAGACCCAGTTCCGCCGTCATCGCCCGAACCCCGCAGCTCTGCATGCTCAGCCGCACCACGTCGCGCGCGGTCTCGGCGGCCGTCGCCAGCGCCATGACGGGTGCGGTACCGACCTCGTCCGGCTCGGAGTCGACCGACCAGGCCGCCCAGTACACCGCCGCCCTGGTCGCGCGCAACGCCACCATGGCGCGTGCCAGCGGGAACGAGACCGCGGGCAGATCACGCAGCCTGGTGCCGAACTGCCGCCGGAAACCGGCATACTCCACCGCGACCTGGTGCGCGCCCTCGGCGATGCCCAGCAGATGGGCGGCCTGCCGCAGCCGTGCCCGCGCGAGCGGACCGGTCGGCGAGTCGTCCAGCGTCCCGACCACGTCGGCCGCGGTGACCGGCGTGGCCTCGAACCGGACGACCGGCGGCCAGCACCCGCTCTCCGTGCTGCGGCCGGCCGCACCACGCGCCACCGCGACGAGTACCGGCCTGCCGTCCGTCCTGGTGGCCACCAGCAGCGTGCCGGGGTCCACGTCGTCCACCGTGGCCGTGCCGGTCAGTTCCCAGCCGTTCCCGCGCGGCGTGGCGACGACCCCGGTACCGGTCGGCAGGGATTCCAGACCGGCCAGGGCAGCGCCGGCCGGGCCGCCCAGGTCGGCCGCCATCGCGTCGGCCCGATAGGAGTTGCCGCATGCCGCGCGGCCCAGTTCCTCGCTGACCAGCGCCCCGGCCGTCAGGCCGAGGCCGAGGCCACCGGCGGAGGCCGGCCGTTCGAAGTCGGCCGCGCCCAAGTCGTCGAGGACCGTCCGGGTCGGGCCGGACGCTCCGTCGGCCACCGGCGCGCCGTGCACCCCGTCCAGGGCGGTCACGCCGGCGAGGCCCGCGCGCAGTGCCTTGCGCAACTGGACGAAGAGGGGGTCGGGGGTGAGGTCCATGTCAGTGCTCCTCCTGTCCGATGGAGTCGAACCCGGTGGCCATGATCTGGAGCATCACCTCGGAGGTACCGGCCGACAGTGTGAGCCCCGGCGCCTCCCGAAAGGCCGAGTCCAGGGTCAGAGCCGCTCGTGTGCGGTCGGCCCGCTGCTCAGGGGTGGGGACGTCGACGGCCCACGCCGCGACGCTCTGCGCGAGTTCGCTGCTGTGGTACTTCGCGACGGCGGTCGAGACCTGGTCGACCTGGTCCGACGCCAGGCCGGTGAGCACCTCCCAGGCGAGGACGTGGTCGGCGCTGAGCGCGCCGTACCAGCGCCCGATCTGTTCGAGGTGTGCGTCGTGCGGGTCGTCCGCCCCGCCGTCGACCAGTGCCTCCAGCGCGGCCTCCAGCCAGTGCTCGGCCTTGAGGTAGTAGTCGAGGCCGGTGCGTTCGATGGCCAGTGCCTGATTGAGCAGCGGCCACCCCTCGTCGCGCGGCCCGAGGAGGTCGTCGCCCGACACCGGCACCGCGTCCAGGTCGATCCGGTGGAAGTGCTCGTCGCCGATGCCCGGGATGACCGACACCGCGACGCCGGGAGCGTTCATGTCGACCAGGAACAGACTGATCCCCTGGTACTTCCCGGCACCCGGCGTCGTGCGGGCCGCGCACAGCCCGAGGTCCACGAACCGGCTCTTCAGGCTGAACACCTTGGTGCCCGTGATCCGGTAGCCGTCGCCGTCCGGTTCGGCCACGGCCCGCAGCGCGCCGAGGTCCGATCCCGCGTCCGGTTCGGTGTAGAGCACCGAGGCGAAACTCTCACCGCGGGCCAGCGCGGGCAGATACCGGCGCTTCTGCTCGTCGCTGCCCGCCATCAACAGGAACTGGCCGACGATCTGGATGGTGTTGACATGCAGGGTGTCCGGCACCCCCGCGCGCACCAGTTCCTCGGCGACGATCGCGGCATCGGTCAGCGGGCGGCCCTCTCCGCCGAACTCGATGGGCCAGTGCACGGCGAGCAGCCCCAGCTTGCCGAGCAGGCGGTAGAGCGGGCGCGCGTCCGGCTCGACACCGTCCGCGCCGGTGGCCTCCGCCGCCGCGGCACGCACCTCCGCGGAGCGCAGCGCCTTCCGCACGCTCGCCCGGAACCGTTGTTGTTCCTCGGTGAATCCGAACCGCATGTACGTCTCCTCAAGACGCGAGCGCCGCTTCGATCGCTGCGACGACCCGGCTCAACGCCGGTTCTGTGAACAGGGTGTAGTGGTCGCCGGGCACGCTTTCGGCCCGGAACGGACCCGAGCACACCGTCCGCCACTGCTCTTCCATGGCGATGTGCGGCGAGGCGGTGAGCACGGTGACCCGTCCGCCGTACGGGCCCGGTGGCCGGTAGGCCTGCATCGACAGGGCGGAGGACCGGAAGGTCTCGAAGCGGGAGGTCAACTCCTGCTCGGTGAGCTCCAGTTCGACGCCGAGGCCGGTCAGTGTTTCCCCGACGTCGGCCACGCCGGCGACCGGGTCGTCGAGGACCGCGCGCACCGCCCGGCCGTCGCGTCCCGTCAGCCTGGCGACGTCGTGCACGAACCGCCGGCGCACCGTCGGCTCGTCGAGGGGGACGGTGTCCTCGTCGTAGGCGGCGTCCAGCAGGACCACCGGCGGCCGTTGACCGGTCTGCTGCTCGATCTGCCTGGCGACCTCGAAGGCGAGCACACCGCCGTAGGACCAGCCGGCCAGGCAGCACGACTCCGGCAGGCCGCTCTCGATCAGGGACTGCGCGATCCTGGCGGCGGTCGCCGCCATCCCGTCCTGCGGAGCCACGGCGGCGTCCCGTGGATCGGCGGCGAAACCGGTCACGCCGATGTCCTCGTGCAGTGCCCTGGCCAGCGGTATGTAGCAGAACAGTTCACCGCCCGACGGATGCAGCAGGATCACCTGCGCCGGGCCCGACGAACGCATCACCACCGGTGCCCGGTCGTCACCCGGCGCGGCAGTCCGGGCAGGGTTCTGCCCGGACAGGCTCGCGAGCGCGTCGAGCGGATCGTCGTCGTCGCGCCGTGCGGCGCGGACGGAGTCGACGGTGGCGGCCAGGTGCGCGACGGTGGGGGAGACGAAGAAGTCGCCGAGCGAGATCTCCACGCCGAACCGGCGGTTGATCGCCGACATCAGCTGAACGGCCTGGAGACTGTTGCCGCCCGCCAGGAAGAAGTCGTCGTGCACGCCGAGCCGGCCGTCGTGCAGCAGGGGAGCGAGCACGTCGCGCAGCAGCCTGCGCTCCGTCTCGGTGAGCGTCTCGTCGCCCGGTCCGTCGTCGGTCCGGGTCAGGTCCGGCGGGGGCAGTCTGCGCCAGTCGACCTTGCCGCTGCTGGTGAGCGGCAGCTCGTCGAGCACCACGAAGTACGACGGGATCATGTACGACGGCAGGAGCGTGCCGAGATACTCGCGCACCGACGGCACCTGCTGCTCGGTGACGCCCGTCAGATGGCCGACCAGGTGCTTGGCACCGGCCTCGTCGGTCCACGCCCTCACGCTGACCGGTCCGATCCCGTCGAAGCCGGTCAAGGCCGACTCCACCTCGCCCAGTTCGATCCGCAGCCCGCGGATCTTGACCTGCTGGTCGAGCCGGCCGAGGAAGATCAGCCGTCCGTCCGCCAGCCGCTTCACCAGGTCGCCGGTGCGGTACAGCCGTCCGCCGGGCGCGGTGCCGAACGGGTCGGTGACGAACTTCTCCGCGGTCAGCTCCTCCCGGCGGAGATAGCCGCGCGCGAGCCCGGCACCGCCGATCACCAGCTCACCCGGCACACCGACCGGCACCTGGCGAAGGTCACCGTCCAGTACGTGCGCCACATGGTTGGCCATGGGCAGACCGATCGGCGGCGAGGCCTCCCAGGTGCCCGCGCACTCCTCCACGATCATCGTCACCGTGCACTCGGTCGGCCCGTAGCCGTTGAACAGCCGCCTGCCCGGGTTCCACCGGTTCACCAGCTCACCGCTGAACGCCTCGCCGCCGACGAACGCGATCCGCAGGGCGGTGAACTTCTCGGGCGCCAGCAGCGGCATCACGGTCGGGGGCAGGTCGATGACGGTGATGCCGGCCCGTTCCATCAGCGACTGGAGCCGGTCGACGGACAGCCGCTCGTCCTCGGTCGCCAGGTACAGCCGCGCTCCGGTCAGCAGCGCCGAGAACGTCTCGAACACGGAGACGTCGAAGGTCACCGAGGCGAACCCGAGCACCCGGTCGGCCGGCGTCAGATCGAACAGGTCGCGCGTGGAGTCGATGAAGTTGACGACGCCTCGGTGTTCCAGCAGTACGCCCTTCGGCCGGCCGGTGCTGCCGGAGGTGTAGATGACGTACGCGACGTCGCCGGGCTCCGCGGCGAGCGGCGGGTTCCCCTCGGGCATCGCCGCCAGTTCCTCGCGGACCTCGTCCAGCGTCAGGACGGGCGCGTCGACCTCGCTCACGGTCTTGACGACCTCGGCGTGCGCGATCACCGCGCTGACCTCCGCGTCGGCGGCGATCTCCGCGACCCGGGCGGGAGGGTGTGTGGTGTCGAGCGGCACATAGGCCGCGCCCGCCTTGAGCACCGCGAGCATCGCGGTCGTCACGTCCACGTTCCTGCGCAGGCACAGGCCGACCCGCGAGCCCGGCTCGACGCCGTGGGCGCGCAGCAGGGCGGCGAGCCGGTTCGCGCGGGCGTTGAGTTCGGCGTAGCTGGTCTCGACGCCGTCGACGACGACCGCCACGCTGTCGGGCGACTCCTGGACGCGTGCCTCGAACTCCGCCACGACGGTGGACTCGCGGATCGGCCGCATCGGCCCCTTGCCGACCTCGGCGAGGAACTCCTTGTCCGCCGGGCTCAGCACCTCCGCGGCGGACAGCGGGGCGTCCGGCGCGGAGGTCAGGGTGCGCAGCAGGCCGTCGTAGTGCCGGGCGAACCTGGCGATGCTGTCGGCGTCGAAGAGGTCGGTGTTGAACTCGATACGCAGCAGCGCTTCGGCCCCGGCGGCCGACGGCCGCGTCAGGCTCCAGCTCATGTCGAAGCGGGAGGCTCCGGACCGGACGCGCTCCTGCGATGCGACGAGACCGGGCCAGATGGCGGTGGGCACGCCCTCCGCGCCGAAGCCCTCCGTACCGAAGACGATCTGGAAGATGGGTGAGCGGGACGGGTCGCGGACCGGGTTCACCGCGTCGACCAGGCTGTCGAACGGCAGCCCGCCGTGCTCGTACGCCTCGGACGACACCCGCGCGACGCGCCGGACCAGCTCACGGAAGGTCGGGTCGCCGGAGACATCGGCGCGCAGCACCCGCATGTCGGTGAAGAGTCCGACGACCGAGGACAGGGCGTCGTGCCGCCGGCCCGCGTCCGGCGAGCCGATCACCAGGTCCTCCAGACCGGAGTAGCGGTGCAGCAGGGTGAAGAAGGCGGAGACGAGGACGTCGAACGGGCTCGTGCCTTCCTGTCGGGCCAGCTCCCTCGCCCGCTCCAGGCCCTCGTGCCCGACCGTGAAGTCACCGCTGCCGCCGGCGAAGGTCCGGCTGTCACCACGGGGACGGTCGGTCGGGAACTCCAGCACCTCGGCGCCCGCCAGCCTGTCCCGCCAGTAGCCGCCCAGCCTGTCCAGGTCACCGCTGTCGAGCCGGCGGTGCTGCCACACCGCGTAGTCCGGGTACTGCACTTCAGGACCGGACAGCCGCGGCGCGTCGCCGTCGCACGACGACCGGTAGCACTCGGCGAGTTCCCGCAGCAGGACCTCCTGCGAGCGGGCGTCGCACACGAGTCGAGGGATGTCGAGCAGGAACAGGTGATCGTCCTGCGCCACCCTGATCAGCGTCGCGCGCCACATGGGCGTCCTGCTCGGGTCGAAGGGCACCCCGGCCCGTTCCCGGACCAGCGTCCGCGCGGCGGCGAGCCGCTGCTCGTGGTCGTCGCCCGCCGCCTCGACCAGCGGCAGTTCGACCGGGACCGCGGTGGCGACCACCTGCATCGGGCGGCCCTCGCGTTCCACGATCGCGGTCCGCAGCGCCTCGTGCCTGGCCACGACCCCGGCCAGCGCCGAGCGCAGTGCGGTCACGTTCAGATCGCCCTGGAGGCGCAGGCAAAGCGGCACGTCGGAGGCGGGGCCGTCCGGGGCCGGGCGGTCGAAGAACCGGAGCGTGCGCTGCGCATGCGACAGGGGCGCCGGACCCGAGTTCCCGCGCGGCGTCGGACCCCGCCGGGCCGCGGCCGCCACCTGCTCCCTCAGCCGGCTGAGGAACCGTTCGCGGCGCTCCGCGGGCAGCGCGGCGAGACGCTCGGTCATGCCGGTCACCTGAGACTCCTTACGGGCTGCGGCGCGTGGACCCGGTCGTCCGGGCGGACGGGCAGGTGTGCCAACTCCGAGATGGCGATGGCCAGTACGTCGATGCCGCGCATGTAGTCCGACAGCAGGATGTGCTCGTCGTCGGCGTGGTCGAGGCTGCTGTCGCCCGGTCCGTAGGTCGCCATCGGGATGTCCCAGACCTCGGCGAGGGTGTTCATGTCCGAGGTGGCCGTCTTCACCACCAGCCGTGGCTGGGCGTGCAGTTGGCGGACACCGGACACCAGCGCGCGGACCGCCGGGTCGGCCCGGCCCACCCGGCAGGCCGCCACCGAGTTCAGCACGTCGAGGTTGCCGGCCGGCAGCCGGTCACTCAGCTCGCGCACCAGCTCGTCGACGTCGAATCCCGGCGGGACACGGACGCTGAGGTCCGCCGTCGCCGTGGTCAGGTCGGCGTTGAGCCGGCACAGCGTCGCGCCCGGCTGGTCGAACGCGCCATGGCTCGCGTCCGGCCCGAGCAGCTCGACCAGCGCGTCCCAGCAGGCGACCGCCAGTTCGGACGCCTTCGGCACCGGGTTGCTCGGGTGCGTGGCAGGACACTTGACGGTGTAGCGCAGGTCCAGCTTGCCCTTGTAGCCGAGCACCACGCTCGACCAGCCGCTCGGTTCGCCGATGATCAGCGCGTCCGGCCGGTCGTGGGTGGCCCGGATCGCCATCGCGCCGCGGGAGCGCGGGGTCTCCTCCTCGACGACGCCGATCACCACGATCCGCCCGCGGAAGTCCACCGCGCCGGCCGCCGCGCAGATCATCGCCGCGAGCGGTCCCTTCGCGTCCACCGCGCCCCGGCCGTAGAGCCTGCCGTCCTCGGAGCGGACCGGGACATGGCCCGAGACGGTGTCCATGTGCCCCAGCAGCATCACCGTGGGGCCGACGCCGCGTTCGATCACGCCGACGACGTTGCCCACCCCGTCGATGTGCGCCTGGAAACCCAGGTCGCTCATCGCCTCGGCCAGGTAGTCGGCCAGCGCGCGCTCCTGGTAGGACGCGGAGGGGATCTCCAGCATCTTGCGCAGCAGTCCGAGGGCATAGGTCTCGGTGACGCTGCCGGACGAAGTGAACGCCCAGTTCATCGTTGCGCTCGTTCCAGTAGGTGGTCGACGATGTGGTCCGCGACATCGACCCGGTCGCCGAGTGCGGACTGGAAACCGGTGAACTCGACCCGGTGATTGACCTCCAGGACCAGCAGCCGGCCGTCGCGGTCCTCGATCAGGTCGACACCGGCGATGTCGGCGCCGACGGCGGCGGCCGCGTCGAGGGAGAGCTTGGTGATCTCCGGGGTCACCTCGCACGGCCGGGTCTGCCCGCCGAGCGCCACATTGGTACGCAAGGACTCACCGGTCCGGTAGACGGCGCCCAGCACCTGACCACCGACCACGATCACCCTGATGTCCCGTTCGGGTTTGTCGATCAGTTCCTGCACATACCCGAGGTGCGACTGCGGGCCGGGCAGCGCGGCGACGTACTCGAGCACACCTTCCGCACTTGCGCGGTCGGGCAGTTGAACCACCAGCCGGCCCCATGAGCCGACCAGCGGTTTGATCAGCGCCGGGTAGCCGATGGAGTCCAGGGCCGCCAGCGCGGCCTGCGGAGTGAGGCCGAGCGCGGTGCGCGGTGTCGGCACCCAGGCCGCCTCCAGAGCCAAGGAGGTGCGCCACTTGTCGCCGCACACCTCGGTCGCGTCCGCGCTGTTGACCACCTCGACTCCCGCCGCGGTGAGGCAGCGGGCCGCGTACGCGGCGCGGACCTGGCCGATCTCCCGGTTCAGCGCGAGATCCCAGGGCAGGCCACGCTGCCCGGCCAGGAACCACTGCCGACGCGTGTCGACGTGGTCGAAGGGGACACCGCGTCGGTCGAACGCGTCGAACAGTCGTTTCTCGTCCGCGCCTACCCTGCTGGCGAGCACCGCGATCCTGCGGTCACCCGGGCGCTCTGGTGTCGCTGACACGTGACCTCCGTATTAGAACCACTGATTGACCGGACGGCACAACCGGCCTGCCGCGTGAAAAGGAAACTACGAGCACACCGGCACCGTGCGCGTCCGCGACAAGTTCATGCAGGGGGACGCATTGCGTTGACTCCTCCCTGCTGCGGCTGCGAATTCTGATTACCCGACTCAGGCGGCCGCTGTGTCACTCTTGACCGGATCCGAATACCTGCCGAAATAGTTCACTGCACGCCAGAGAAGAGGGGGAAAACGTGGGACACACATCCGAGCGGATACCGGTGCTCGCTTTGTGGAGCGCGCCGCGCTGCCGCTCCACCGCGTTCGCGCGGATGATGACGGAGCGGGACGACCGCGTCGTGGTGCACGAGCCGTTCTCCCGAGTGGTCGACTTCGGCGAGGTGGAATTCGGCGACCGGGTCGCGCACACCGAGCAGGACGTGCTCGCGGCGCTGCGTGCCATCGCCACGGAGAAGCCGGTGTTCTTCAAGGACACCACGGACTTCCACTACCCGGCGCTGCTCGCCGACGAGGCCTTCCTCTCGGCCGCGACCCACACCTTCATCATCCGCGACCCGGCCGAGGCCATCGCGTCGCACCACGCGCTCAACCCGGTCCTCGGCCGCGACGAGATCGGCTTCGCCCGGCTGTACGAGATCTTCACCGCCGTGCAGGCCGCCACCGGCACCACACCGGTCGTGATCGACTCCGACGACCTGCTCGACCGGCCGACCGAGACCGTGCGGGCGTACTGCGAGGCCGTGGGCATCCCCTTCCTTCCGGACGCGCTGAGCTGGCAGCCGGGCATGCGCTCGGAATGGCAGTCGACCAGCAAGTGGCACAAGTCGACCAGTGAGACCGCCGGCTTCACGCGCGGCAGGAGCGACGGAGCCGAGGCGGTCGCGGCGGATCCGGTGCTGCGGGCCTATCGCGACTACCACCAGCCGTACTACGAGAAGCTGCGCGCCGTCGCGCTCCAGCCGTGACCGTCGAGGTAATCACGGTGCGGACGAAAAGTTTGAACGACCCGGCTAGGTTCGAAATGCAAAAAGGCGTTCCTGTGAGGTGGGTGACTTGACGGGCATATCGGTGTCCTCCGCCAGAACAAGGCTGTGCGATCCGGTCGATATTTCCGGCCATCGCAACAACACGGCCATCTCCGCGGCGGCGGAGACCAGGGCGGGGGCATTCAATGTATGGAGAAACTCGTTCGCGGCCGAATACCTGCCCGCGGGCAAGAGTCTCGTCCACGTGGACGGTGTTCCCTTCGAGTTCCCTCCGGTCTGTGACGGGCCGGACAACGTCCGCTGCGCCGGACAGTTCATCCGTGTCCCCGAGGGCCGCTACGACTGGATCCATGTCCTGGCGGCGTCCGAACGGCGCTGCGAGGACACCGTCGAGCTGAGCTTCGCCGACGGCACGGTCGACGCGGAACCGCTGCGGGTCTCCGACTTCTGGGCGGCGCCCGCGTGGTTCGGCGAGGTCAAGGCCTTCGAGAGCCTCGTCATGCACTACCCGCACCACGTGCAACGGGGCGTTCCGGCGGTCATGTGGGCGCAGCGTGTGCCGGTCACCCGGCGCGCTGGCCTGACCGGCATCCTGCTGCCCCGCAACGTGGCGGTGCATGTCTTCGCGGTCACCCTCCAGCGGACGGAGCCCTGACATGACCGTCGACGTGACGACACGGACGTACATGATCACCGGACCGGAACCCGAGTGGTGGTACCGCGACCTCCTCAGCTGCCTTCAGTCCACGTTCGGTTCACTCCTGATACGGGAGGGCGCCGACCCGCTGGCCGTGCTCGGCGCGGGCTGGCGGTTCCTGCACCTGCCGGGCGACGTCAGGTCCGAGGAGTTCTACTACCCCTGCCCCGCCGACGAGTCCGGTGGCACCGACCTCGGTGCCGCGCTGGCCCCGCACCACGAACTGCACGCGCGCTGGTGGCAGCCCGCCGACGAGAACGACGTCTGGCGGGAGGTGCGCGAGACACTGGCCGACAACCGGCTGGTCATCGCCGCCGTGGACAACTTCCACCTGCCGTTCCGGCCGGCCTACGGAGATGTGCACGCCGCGCACCTCGTGGTGATCTACGGCCTGGACGAGACCCGTGGGGTGGTCTACGTCTCCGACGCGATGCCGCCCGCGTTCCGCGGTGCCGTCCCGATCGAGGAGTTCCTGCGCAGCTGGGGTTCGGCGAACCCGACCGACGTCCAGGACGCGTTCTTCAGCGACGCACGGATCGGCCGGCGCTGCCTCGACGTCCGCCTCGACGCCACGCCCGCGCCCCTGACGCCCGAACTGCTCGGCGGCTTCCTGCGCACCGACGTCGACGGCTTCACCACGGCACCCCCGAACAACTCCGCCCGTACCGGTCTAGCCGGGTACGACGAGTTCGCCCGCGAACTGCTCGACCGGTGCCGGGCGGGAGACGCCGGGGCGCTGCGCGAGCTGTATCCGTTCGGCTGGGGCATGCAGGCGCAGGCATCGCTGCACGGTGAACTGCTGCGCCGCTGCGGCCACCAATGGGACGATCCGGCGCTCGCCGGAGCGGGACGCGCGGTCGAGGCCGTCGCGCACGCGTGGACCGGACTGCGGTTCACCGGTGCGCACGGGCTCGAGGACCCGCGCGCGGCCGCACCCGACATCGCGCACCACGCCACGGTGCTGCGCGGCGCGTACGCGCGCGCGGTCGACGCCGTCGGCGCGGCGGCGGCGCGGCTGTGACCGCGAACGCATCGACCACCGTGACCCTGTGGACTGGAGAGTGATGAGCAAGCTGGCAGCGTTCGGCGGTACGGCGGCCGTGCCGAGGGACCGACGCGGTGTGCAGTGGCCGTTGGTCGAGGACGAGGACCGCAAGGCCGTCCTCGACGCCCTCGACGGCCCGCGCCTGGTGTCCGACACCGACGGGGTGAACGCGGTGTCCCAACTCGAGGAGTACTGGGCCCGCCGCTTCGGCCACGAGCACTGCGTCGCGGTGTCCAACGGCACCGCGGCACTGGCCCTCGCGCTGGCCGCGCTCGGCGTCGGGCCGGGCGACGAGGTGATCGTGCCCGCGCTCAGCTTCATCGCCACCGGGCTCGCACCGGTGCACCAGATGGCCGTTCCCGTGTTCGCCGACATCGACCCGGTCACCTTCAACATCGATCCGGACGACGTGGAGCGCCGGATCACGGACCGGACCAGGGCGATCATCCCCGTGCACCTGCACGGCGCGCCCGCCGACATGGACCGGATCACCGAGATTGCGCGCAGGCACGGCATCGCGGTGATCGAGGACGCCGCACAGGCTCCCGGCGCGACCCACCGCGGGCGGCCGGTCGGCTCGATCGGCGACGCGGGTGCCTTCAGCCTCCAGGTCAGCAAGAACATACCGACCTGCGGCGAAGGCGGACTGCTCGTGACCCGCGACGCCGACCTCGCCGAGGCGATGCGCCGGGGCCGGCAGTTCGGCGAGGTCATCGAGGCCGGTCGCGACCGCGACTACATCTCGTACGGCCTGGGCTGGAACTACAAGATGAACGCCCTCCAGGCCGCGTTCACCATCGCGCAGCTCGACCGGTTCGACGACTACGAGCGCGCCCGGCAGGACAACGTCACCGCCTTCCTCGCCCGGCTCGCCCAGCTGCCCGGCCTCCAGGTGCCGACCGCGCTGCCGGACACCACCCACGCCTGGCACATCCTGCGCTTCCGGTTCGACCCGGCCGCGTTCGGCCTGGACGGGGTGCGGCCCGAGGCGCTGCGCTCGGCCCTGCGGCGGCTGCTGCGCGCCGAGGGCGTACCGATGTCGCAGTACCAGCTGATGCCGCTGCCCGACCAGAAGGTCTTCGTGGACCGCGTCGGCTTCGGCTCCGGCTACCCGTGGTCCGTGACCGGCGCGCCCGGCACGGTCGCCGGCGAGGGCTACCCGGTGACGCGCGCGGTCATCGCCGACTCCCTCACCATCCAGAAGCGCCATCTGCACCCGGGGGCCGGCGAACTGCTCGGCCTGTACGCGGACGCCTTCGAAAAGGTGTGGGCGAACAAGGACATGGTGGCCACGCTCGCGAAGGCGGCCGCATGACGACCGCCCCGGTCCTGGAGCGGGACACCCTGGACACGGTCGCCGCACGCATCCGCTCCCATGTCGTCGACATGTGCGCGGGACCCGAAGGCGGCCATCTCGGCGGCGCGTTCTCCTGTGCCGACGTGCTCGCCGCGCTGTATTTCTCGGTCCTGAACGTGGATCCGCAGCGGCCCGACGACCCGGACCGCGACCGCTTTCTGCTCAGCAAGGGCCACGCGGCCGTCGGCCTCTACGCGACGCTGGCCGAGCGGGGCTTCTTCCCCGTCGAGGAACTCGCGGGTTACGGGCGCCCCGGCAGCAGGCTGATGGGCCATCCGGTGCGTGCGGTGCCCGGGGTGGAGCTGCCGACCGGGTCGCTCGGTCACGGACTCGCGCTGGGCTGCGGGTTCGCGCTCGCCAACCGGTACGCGGGGCGGGAATCGCGCACCTTCGTACTGCTCGGCGACGGCGAGCTCCAGGAGGGCTCGGTGTGGGAGGCGGCCATCGCGGCCGCGTCCCTGGGCCTGGACCGGCTGGTCGCGGTGGTGGACCGCAACGGACTGCAACTGACCGGCGCCACCGACGGCATCGCGCCGATGGAACCACTGGCCGAACGCTGGCGCAGCTTCGGCTGGGCGGTCCGCGACGTGGACGGCCACGACCCGGACGGCCTCGCGGAGCACCTCGGCTCCGCGCCGTGGGAACCGGGCAAGCCGAGCGTACTGATCGCCCGTACGGTCAAGGGCCAGGGCCTTCCGTTCCTCGCCGGCCGCAGTGCCAGCCACTATGTGACGCTGTCGCCGCGCAACCACGCACGGGCGGTCCGCGCCCTACGAGCCACGGAGGACGCCGGATGAGCCGCGCGACCCGGGAGGCGTACCGGGACACCCTGCTTCCCCTGCTGCAACGGCATCCCGAGCTGATGTGCCTGGACTCCGACACCGGTCTGTTCAACGCCGAGTACGCCGCGGCGGCCGGCGAGCAGTACCTCAACCTCGGTATCGCCGAGCACAACCTGATGGGCATGGCCGCCGGGATGGCCGCGTGCGGGCGGGTTCCGTTCGTCAACACGATGGCCGCCTTCGCCACCTCCCGGGCGCTGGAAGCGATCAAGATCGACATCGCCTACAACCGGCTGCCGGTCCGCATCATGGCCACGCACGGGGGTCTCGCCGCGGGCCACCTCGGTCCGACGCACCAGGCCTTGGAAGACCTTGCCGTGATGCGGGTACTGCCCGGAATGACCGTGGTGGTGCCTGCCGACGCCGCTGCCACGGAAGCGTTCGTCGAGCAGAGCCTGAACCTGACCGGACCGCTCTACGTCCGGCTCGGCCGCAAGCCGACCCCGGAGCTGCCCGCGGCCCCGCCGCCGGTCATCGGGAAGGCGCAGACGCTGCGCCAGGGCGACGACGTGGTGCTCGTCAGTTGCGGCCCCTACCCGGTGCTCGCCTGCCTCGACGCGGCGGACGCGCTGGCCCGACAGGGCATCGGGGCAACGGTGTTGAACATGCACACCCTGCGCCCGTTCGACGCGGAGACGCTGGTGGCCGCGGCCCGCCCCGCGTCGCTCGTGGTGACCCTCGAGGAGCACTGGCGCAGCGGCGGCCTCGGCGGCGCGGTGGCCGAGACACTGGCGGAGCGGGCGCCCACCCGAGTGGTGCGGCTCGGCATGCCGGACCGGTTCGTCGACGAGGTCGGCAACCAGGAACACCTCGTCGCGCACTACGACCTCACCGCCGAGCGGGTCGTCAGGGCGGTCCGTACCTCCCTGGACGCGGCCGCCGTCACCGTGTGACCGCGCTTCGCTGAGCCTCTTCCGCCCCCGCGTGAGCAGCAACTGCCCATGCGGGGGCGGAAGAGGCTCATTTTCACGTTGTCCTTGGTGGCGCCGTGATGCGGTAGTCGAGCGTGCCCATGACCCTCGCCACGCGGGCCCGCAACTGGGGCAAGGAGTCGGCGGTGACCGTGAAACCGAGGAAGAAGTTCTCCTGCTCCAGGCTGCCGACCTGGTAGCCGTCGACGACGTCCGCGTCGACCACGCCCGGCAGTTCACGCAGGTCGTCCGCACTGGTGCTGATCTCCACGGTGCCGAGCTCGTCTGCTTCCACGTAGACCAGGCCGGTGATCGGCAGGTCGGGAACCGGCTCCAGTTGTTCCGGCGCCACGGTGAACTCGCCCAGCGACATGGAGATGAACGCCTCGATCGGGTCGATCCCGCCGGGCTTGTGCACCGTGGGGAAGTGCATGCCGCGGCCGGGCCGGGGATTGATCTCCACGAGCTCCGTCCGGCCCTCCTCGGTGCTCCGGCCCTCGACGTGCAGCCAGAGCTGGTCGAGGCCGAGATCCGTGCAGAGCGCGCTGATCGCCTCGGCAAGGACCCGCACACCGGCACGCACGTGTTCCTGCTGGGGCGGATGGAGGTTGATCCCCGCGTCGTGGTGCCTGCTCTCGTCGAGGTCGGGCTTCTCGCCCGCCAGGATCGGATGGAAGCGGCCGGCGACGACGGGGCCGTCCACGGTGTACTCGGTACCGGGCAGATACTCCTCGACGATCAACTCCGTGTCGGAGAGGCCGAGTTCGGCCAGATGTCTCTGGTAGGCGCGAAGCTCGTCGGGCCCGTCCACCCGGCGCACCAGCCGCGAGGCCCCGGACTCGCCGGAAGGCTTGACGACGGCGGGGAAGAAGTCGACCTCCGCCGGATCGCCGGAGAAGCGGATGCCGGACAGCCCCAGGGCACGCATGCGCTCCCGGACCAGCGTCTTGCTGAGCAGCACGTGGCGGCCGGCGTCAGCGCCCGGAAGGCCGTAGTGCGTGGCCAGGGAGATCTGCCACGGCATCAACGCCTCGAGCATGTTGACGACAGCGACGGGCTCGATGTCGCGCCGCTCGAGCCGCGAGGCCAGCGTGGGCAGGTCGGCGCCGTCCCAGTCGACCAGGACATGGTCGTCGCATGCGGCCCGGTTGCGGTCGTCGGGAAGGTCGGAGACCAGTACCGGACGCAGACCGCGGGCGCGCAGCCGTTCGACGGCCGGGGCCACACCGCCGGCATTCCATTTGGAGAGGATGAGTACGGACTTCACGCCGTGACCTCCAGGGCTGGGTGATGGCGCGGGAGGGGCCGCGCCGGGGTAAGCGAGATGTTCAGTCGCACGTGAGAGAGGTCAACGCACCGTGTCCCCGCGAATGAACTTGTCGCGGACTCTCGCGGCGCCGGCGCGGGCGTACCGTCCTATTCGACGCGGCAGACCGGTTGTGTCGTCCGGTCGACCAAGGGTCTACCGAGTGAAAGGAAACCGTCACATGACCACCACCCTGCAGGCCTGCCCGGAGTGCGAGGAGTCGGTACAGATCGGCGATTCGGTGCGGCTCAACGAGATTCTGGAGTGCGTGGGCTGCCGGAGCGAGCTGGAGATCGTGGCGCTGAGCCCCACGGTGCTCGCCCTCGCGCCCGAGGTCGAGGAGGACTGGGGCGAGTAGTCGCAACCAGGACGATCAAGGCAAGAGCGCGACCCGCCGCGTCGCGCTCGCTGCCCTATTGGGGGCCGCCGTCGTAGAGGTGGTCCTGTTCGATCTGCCGCAGCGTCCGGTAGTCGGCGAGAAGCTGCGCCGGGTCCTCGGAGATGAGAAACACGTAGCCCGGCTGTGTGGCGACATCGATCGTCGGGGGAAGCGACTGGCCTTCCGGATGCCTCATGACGGTGAAGGCATGGGACGGCAGCGCGCGGATGGCGGCCATCGCCTCGTGCGACGGGATGACGCCGTGCTGCCGCGGATTGATGAGATGCACGAAACGGTGGTGCTGCAGCAGTTGGTACGCGGTGGTGGGCAGGCGGTCGAACTCCTCCGGCCGCGCCACGGACAGAGCGAGCAGCTCCACCTGGTTGGTGCCGAAGAGGCGGTTGTAGATGTCCGGAACCTGGCCACCGCCCATGCGCGCGGCGCTCTCGACGAGCACCGGTCCCCTTGAGGTCATCATGACCTCGGTGTGACCGGCCGCGTTGCGCACCTCCAGGGCGTCGAGCACCTGGTGCGTGTAGGCCTCCAGTTCCCTGGCGACCGGATCGTCGGGTGACAGCGGCTCGTTGTAGTCGTAGATGATGTTGCCGCCCGGGAGGCGCGTCTTGTAGTAGCGCCAGACCTCGACGGTGTGGTGGCTGCCGTCACGGCTGACGGTGTTGACGAAGTACTCGTCCCCTGCCAGGAACTCCTGTGCGAGCACGGTGGTGTTGGGCATCCCGTGACGGTCGGTACTGCTCATGATCTTGTCGTGGACGGCGCGCACCTGCTCCGGGGACGAACATGCCACCACGTTGTCCGTGCTGGAGCTGGCGACCGGTTTCAGGATGACCGGATAGCCCACCGTCTCCTCGACCCACGCGATGATCTCGTCGGCATCGGCCGACACCAGGCCGGCCGCGTGCGCCAGGCCGGCATCGCGCAGGGCCAGGCCCATCTCGTACTTGTTGCGCCGGGCCGTCGGCCGGCTCATCCCGTTGCCGGGGGTGCCGAGTTCGGCGGAGAGCCGGTCGGCCAGTTCGACACCCGCTTCCTGGCCGGCGATCACATGGGTGACCTCGTGCCCCCGCAGTACGTCCGCCGTGGCCGCGACGTCGCCGGAATGCCGGAATTCGTCGAGGAAGGTGTCAGGGGCGCTCGACAGGAGGATGTCGGGGTTGGGCGTGCGGACATGCACCCACTCGATGCCGTACCGGTCCAGTACGGCCGGCAGCAGGCTCCCTGTCGAGAAGGCGTCGACAATCGCCACTCGCTTCGTTCGGGTACCGAGGTCTGTTGACATCGTCAGTCACTCCCATTCTGGGCTGGGTGAACACCCGTATTGCACGGCCGAGTTCGACGGACTCGGAAAGGCCGGGCACACATTCGTATGAGGCCTCCGTAGCGAAGGCGCTCAATCAATCGGGCGGCACAGTCAACCTAGGAACTCACCCGTGTCTCGCGCGTCAACAAAAGACGTATTCACCACGACGCACCAGGCGTACGGAACGGTGAATCGTCTACGCACAACGATTACTTGGCACGCACGTTCATGCGTGAGGGCGCATCGCGTTGACTTCCCTCCGCCGCAACTACGCATCTCGCTTAGGAGTCACGTGGCCCGACCGTGCCACTCTTGGCGTCGACCTGGGTGAAAATCCCTGGCGGAGGGGAGTTACGGAAGATGTCACGCGACCACGCGCTGACCGAGAGGTACTTGGAGAAGTTCCGGCGAGTTCTGCGCCCGGTGCACGACACCGAGTTCATTCGTGTGTTCACCAGAGGGCAATACGCACTCCGTCCGGTGTTCCTCTCCGCGGAAGAGATCCATCGGCTGACCCGGGACCTGGAAGTGCTGCGTGGCGCGCTCTATCGCCTCCCGCACGTTCTGTTCGACGGGGACATCGCCGCCTTCGCCCGTGCGAACGGAATGGAGAAGGCGCAGATACGTGCCGTCGAGCGCGAGTCCGCCGCTGTGCCGAACTCCCTGACCGGCATGGGGCGAGCGGATCTCTTCCTGGACCGGTCGGGTTTCCGCGTCATGGAGTTCAACATGGGGAGCACGATCGGATTCGACGGCGGGGACGTATGCCGTGGAATCCTGGCCGACCCCGAGTTCAGCCGGTTCGCCGCGGAGGAAGAGCTCCAGTACGTCGACACGGTGGCGGAGCAGATCCGCACGATGCGGCAGGAGACGGGATGCGCGCCCGACGACCGCCCCGTCGTCGCGCTGACCGAATGGCCCTCGAACCTCGAGGAGATGGAGGGGTACCTGACCGCTCTCGTCAGGGTGTGGAAAGAGCACGGCCTGGAGGCGTACCCGTGTCACGTCGGGCAGCTCGAGAGGCGGGACGGAAAGCTGTGGCTGGGTGACCGTCCGGTCGACGTCGTCTACCGCCAGTTCATGATGGAGGACCTGCTCGACGACGACACCGATGCGTTGCTGGAGCCCCTGCTCGGAGCGCTGGAAGCCGGCGAGGTACGCATGTTCACCTCGCTGGAGTCGGAGCTGTACGGAAGCAAGGCGTCCTTGGCCATGCTCTCCGATCGCGCGCACCGGCAGCTGTTCTCGGACGAAGAACTGGATGTCATCGACCGGCTGCTTCCCTGGACTTCCTCGGTGACCTCCACAGGCGTCACTCCGGAGGACGGAACCGAAAGCTCGCTGCTGGATTACGCAGTGGCCCATCAGCACGAACTCATCCTCAAGCCCACTCTGCTGCACGGTGGTCAGGGTGTCGTTCCCGGCTGGTCGCCGGAGGTCACTCCTGAAGAATGGCGCAAGCTGCTGCTCGAGGCCCTTGACGGCCCCTATGTATTGCAGCGTCGAATCCACCCCGTACCCGAGCTCTTTCCGGATCCGGATGGTGGCACCAAGCCCTGGATCGTCAACTGGGGAGTCATCCTGATGGCGTCCGGATACGGGGGGCTGCTGACCCGTTGCGCCCCTGCGGACGGGGACATCGCGGTGCTCAACCTCGACCGCGGAGTACTCCTCGGGTCCGGATTTCATGTCGCGTCGGGTAAACACCACGCGCAGTCCCAAGGGAGCACCGTAACCGCCATGCATCCCGGCGGATGAACTTGTCGCGGACGCACCTGATGCCGGGGTGGCCGTAGCGTCCATTCAACGCGGCAGACGGCCTTTCACCGCATACGTCGAAGTCGACCTGAGCGATCGGCTCGAGCCCATTCCATGCATTCCCGAGCCGGTCGCCGAATTGACCATCCGAGTGAGGATCACGATGAGTCTCTCCGCAGTGTTCGATCCCGACGTCCTCACCCTGCCGCTTTTCGACGACGCGCACCGCGCTCTCGCCGACGAGATCGGGCAATGGTGCGCGGACCGGGCCGAGGCATGGGCGAGCCTGGACATCACCGACCCGGCCGCCGCCGGCCGGGCCATGCTCGCCGAACTCGGCGGGTCGGGCTGGCTGCGCCACCTCGACCCGGACCGGCCCGACTCCGACCTCAGGTCCCTCTGCCTCAGGCGCCAGGCCCTGGCGTACCACGAGGACCTGGCCGACTTCACGTACTCGATCCAGGAGCTCACCGCCGCCGCGATCACCCGCCACGGCACCGACCGGCAGCGCCGCCGCCACCTGCCGGGCCTGGCCGACGGGTCCAGCGCGGGGGCGCTGGCCGTCTCCGAGCCCGGCGCGGGCTCCGACCTCGCCGCCGCGGTGCTCGAGGCGACCCCCGACGGGGACGGATTCGTCCTCAACGGAACCAAGACCTGGATCGCGCAGGGCGACATCGCCGACGTGTGTGTCGTCCTGGCCCGCACCGGAGACGGTCCCGGCCCGCTGGGCCTGACCACCTTCCTCGTCGACTGCGGCGACCCCGGCTTCAAGGCCGAGCCCATCGGCGCGATCGCGCCCCGCTCGTGGGCCGAACTGACCTTCACGGACGTCCGGGTGGGCCCCGAGGCCGTGCTCGGCGAGCGCGGCCAGGGCCTCGTGGTCGCGCTCGACGTACTCGAACGAGCGCGTGCGACCGTGGCCGCCGCCGCGATCGGCTTCGCCAGGCGCGCCTTTGGGCTCGCACGCGACCATGCCCGTACCCGCAAGGCGTACGGAGGGCGGCTCGCGGACCTCCAGCTCGTCAGGTCCTCTCTCGCGGGCATGGACGTCAAGCTCTCGGCCGCCTCCTTGCTGACCGCCCGCGCCGCCTGGGCGATGGACCTCGACCGCGACCACGCCAAGCACTCCTCGACCGCCAAGCTCTACGCCACCGAGGCCGCCGGCGAGATCGTCGACAGCGCCGTCCAGATCTTCGGGGCCGCCGGGCTCGTCGCCGGCAGCGCGATGGAGCGGCTCTACCGCCAGATCCGTTCCCTGCGCATCTACGAGGGATCGTCCGAAGTGATCGAGATGACGATCGCCGACGCCCTGTGAAGGACGGCCCCGACAGGGCGGCCGCTGCCCGCCACGAACACCCGTATCCCCGTGCTCGACAAGGGAAGCCACCCATGACGCCACCACACCTGTGGCTGCGCGCCGAGACCCACCCCGGCGAGCAACGCACCCCACTGACCCCTGCCGACACCGCCACGCTCGTCAAGCAGGGCGCGCAGGTGACCGTCGAGCACTCGTCCGTGCGCTGCTACCCGATCGCGGACTACCTCGACGCCGGCGCCCGGTCCGTTCCCGCCCGCTCCTGGACCGAAGCACCCGCCGGCGCCTGCGTCCTCGGGCTCAAGGCCCTCCCGGAGGACACCGCCTCCGTCGACGGCCGCCACCTGTACTTCGCGCACGCCTACAAAGGCCAGCAGGGCGCTCGGGAACTCCTGGGCCGCTTCGTGACCGGAGGCGGCGAGATCCTCGATCTGGAGTACCTCACCGACGCCCACGGGCGACGCCTCGCCGCCTTCGGCCACTGGGCCGGCTACGTCGGCGCCGCGCTGGCGGTCCGGCACTGGACCGGCGAGCTCGACCGTCCGCTGCGGCCGACCACCAAGGACGTGCTCGACACCTTCCTCGGCCCATTCGCGCGGCCGCCGCGCGTGCTCGTCATCGGGGCGCGCGGACGCTGCGGCCAGGGTGCCCGGGCCGCTCTCGAACGCACCGGCATCGAGGCGACCCTGTGGGATCTGGCCGAGACCGCCGACCTCGACCGCGAGGCGATTCTCGACCACGACATCCTCATCAACGCGGTCCAGCTCACCGAACCCGGCGAGCCCTTCCTGGCCCCCGAGCATCTGCGAGCAGACCGCCGCCTCTCGCTCATCGTCGACGTGACCTGCGACGTCGGCGGCCCCACCCATCTGCTGCCGGTCTACGACCGCCTCACCGGCTGGGACGAGCCGGTCCGTGCCGTCGCCGACGGGCTCGAGGTCATCGCCATCGACAACCTCCCCTCCCTGCTGCCGCGCGAGGCCAGTGACGACTTCTCCGCCCAACTGGCCTTGCAGCTGCCGCAGTTGCCCGACGGCGATTGCTGGGAACGCAGCCGCCGAGCCTTCCACACCGCCCTGAGCGAGACGGGTCTCCAAGATGTCTGACCTTCCCATCCGGCCCAGCGGGACCGTCCACTGGGTCGGCACCGGTCTGTCGACCGGCCGCAGCGGACTCGACCTCCTCGGCCAGGCGGCCGACGTCGTCCTGTGGGGCCGCACCCGTGAACGCGCCGATGCCCGCCTCGCGACGCTCGCCCCGCGAACTCCGGTGCGGACACGCGGCCTTGACCGCGACGACCTCGCAGCCACGCTGCGTCCCGGCGACGTCCTCGTCTCGATGCTCCCGGCCGGCCACCACCCCGGCCTGTTGCGCACCGCCATCGACGCGGGAGCCCACTTCGCCTGCACCAGCTACACCACGCCCGAGATCGAGGAACTGGCGAAGGAGGCGTGGGCGAAGGGCCTGGTGGTCCTCACCGAAGCCGGACTCGACCCCGGCATCGACCACCTCATGACCCACCTGCTCGTCGCCCGGGCGCGCGAAGCCGTCGGCGACCGCGCCGACCGCGTCTCGCTGACCTCCTACTGCGGGGGCATCCCCGCCGAACCGAACGAGTTCCGCTACCGGTTCAGCTGGGCCCCGCTGGGCGTGCTGACCGCCCTGACCGCCCCGGCCCGGTACGTACGCGACGGCCAGGTGCGCGAGGTCGAGCGGTCCTGGGAGGCCACCGAGGAACTCGTGCTCGACGGTGAGGTCTTCGAGGTCTATCCCAACCGGGACAGCGTCGGCTTCATCGGGCAGTACGGCTTCCCCGAGGGCTGGAGCACCGACGCCTTCGTCCGCGGCACGCTCCGTCCACAGGGGTGGAAGGCGGCGTGGAAGAGCGTTTTCGACACCGTCGCCGCCGGCGATCGCGACCGCCTCGCCGCGCTCGCCGACGAACTGGCCGAGCGGTATCCGACCACCGACACCGACCGTGACCGTGTCGTCCTCACCGTCGGCCTGGAGGTCGAGGGCGACGGCCGGCACTGGGCCGGCCGCTACCGGCTCGACGTGACCGGCGACGACACCGACACCGCGATGGCCCGGTGCGTCTCGGTCACCGCCGCCCGTGGCATCGAACGCGTCCTCGCCGGGGCCCTGCCGCCCGGCCTGCACCGGGCCGCCGCCGACACCCGGGAGGCGGGCGACTGGCTCGACCGGCTCGCCCTCTCCGGCCTGACCTGCACTCTCCAGACCACCGACCAGGAACGACAGCACTGATCCCGGCCTACGGCCAGACACCGACGGCACCTCGCCAAGGCGTCGCGAAACGGGCTCAACAGCCTGCACCTCCACAGGAAGGACCTGACGTGGGACCTGTACCGAAGCCAATGACGGCGTCCGGTGCCGCCGAGCAGAACAGTCACCTCCGGCTCGTCGGTATCGGCGCAGGACCAGCCAACCTGAGTCTGGCCGCGCTGCTGCACGGCGACGCCGAGCAGCCGAACCTGTTCTTCGACCGCAAGCCCAACTTCACCTGGCACGACGACCAGATGATCACCGGTGCGACGCTCCAGGTGTCGATCTTCAAGGACCTGGTGAGCCTGTCCGACCCCACCAACCGGTTCTCGTTCATGTCGTATCTGCACGAGCACGGCCGGATGTACCACTTCCTCAACGCCCAGTTCGCCGAGGTGCCGCGGCCGGAGTTCCGCAACTACCTGGCCTGGGCGGCCGAGACCAACGAGAACGTGGTCTTCTCCGAGACCGTCGAGCGGGTCGACTTCGACGGTGTCTTCCGGGTCACCACGGACCGCCGCCAGGTCACCGCCGACAACATCGCGGTGGGCGTCGGCACCGTGCCGTGGGTGCCCGAGTTCGCCGAACCGCACCTGGGCTCCGGGCACTTCCACGTCAGCCAGTACCTGCGGCACGCGAAGAACCTGGCGGGCAAGCGGGTCGCCGTGGTCGGCGGCGGCCAGTCCGGCGCCGAGGCGTTCCTCGACCTCATCTCGCGGCCCGAGTCCGAGCGCCCGGCCTGGGTCTCCTGGATCTCCCGGCGCCGCAACTACTTCCCGATCGACGACTCGACGTTCACCAACGACTTCTACATGCCGGAGTACTCCGAGTACTTCTACCGGCTCTCCGAGACCAAGCGCGCCGAGCTCAACTCGGCCCATCTGCTGAGCTCGGACGGGATCTCCGAGTCGACCCTGCGGGCGATCTACCAGCAGCTGTACCGGCTCCAGTTCATCGAACGGGACGAGCACCGATTCGGGCTGCTGCCCAACCGGTCCGTCGTCTCCGCCGACCGCACGGCGAACGGCACCTTCGAGGTGACGCTGCGCCACAACGACGAGTCCGGCCAGAACCAGTGCCTGCCGGTCGACGCGGTGGTGTGGGCGACCGGCTTCCGCTCCGCGCCCAAGCCGTTCCTCGAGCCCCTGATGGACCGCATCGAGACCGCGAACGGCGAGTTCCGGGTCGACGAGGACTTCGCGATCTCCTGGGACGGCCCGCCGGACCGCAAGATCTTCGTGCAGAACGCGGTGCGCGGCCAGCGCGGCCTGCCCGACGTCAACCTGAGCCTGAACGCCTGGCGGGCCCAGCGCATCGCCAACCGCCTGCGCGGCTGCAGCGCTCCCGAGCTGGCGATGTCGTTCATCGACTGGTCCGCCAAGAACGGAAGGGGCACGCAGTGGACGGCGTAGACCTCGCCATCGTCGGCGGCGGAGTCATCGGCGCGCTCATCGCCCGTGAGGCGGTCGCGGCGTTCCCCGGCGCGACCGTCGCCGTCCTGGAACGCGGCCTGATCGGCCAGGGCGCCTCCAGCCGCTCGGCCGGTGTCCACTTCCCGCGCGGTGCGACCGAGCGCGTCAGGTCCATGTCCGAGCACTCCCAGCGTGTCTGGGAGCGCCTGGCCGCCGAACTCGGCCTGCCGATACGTGCGTTGGACGCGACGGTCGTCGCGGCCGGCGACGCCGACGCGCTCTCCACCACATACCTGCGACTCGGTGACGAGACCGCCCCGGCCGACCCGGCCCGCGGCTGGTCGGCCCCGCCGGGCGCCCGGGCGTGGCAGCTGGACGGGTGCCACTACGCCGACGTCCGGGCAGTCGCGGGGCGCGTTCTGGCCGGGCTGCGCGACCAGGTGACCGTTCTGGAGGGAACCGAGGTCACGGGACTCTCCTCCGACGGCGAGCACCACCGCCTCAGCCTCGGCCAGGGGCGCGAGTTGCTCGCTCGCCGGGTCGTCCTGGCCCCCGGCCCGTGGCTCGCGCACCCCGCCTGGGCCGAACTGGTCGCCCCGCTCGGCCTGCGCGTCAAGAAGGTCGTCGCCGCCCATCTCGAATCGTCTCCCGCGCCCGACGACCCGCTCACGATCTTCCACGACGAGGACGCCTTTCTGCTGCCGCTCCACGAGCGCGGCCACTACCTGTTCAGCTACACCTGCGACCGCTGGGACGTCGCCCCCGACGACGTCGACCTCGTCCTGGAGCAGTCCGACCTCGAGGACGCCCGGGCCGTCCTGGGCCGCTTCGCGCCCGGCCTGGTGGCCCGGTGCACCTCGGGCCGGGTCTTCTGCGACGCGTACAGCCCGCGCCGCGAGCCCGTCGTCGCCGAGCTGCGGCCCGGCCTGGTCTTCGCCGGAGCCGCCAACGGCTCCGGCTACCGCCTGGCTCCCGCCATCGCCGCCGAGACCGTCGCCGCCCTGGACCTCACCCCGACCGGACCCATCTCCCAGCCACTACAGAGGCAGTCATGATCCTCAACCAGTACAGCGAATCCGAACTGTCCGAAGCCTTCGGCATCGAGATGTCCTCGGTCGAGGGTCTCGGTGTCGGTGCCGGCTGGGGCCGAGTCGCCCCCGGTGCCTCCTCGCGCACCGACCGGCACGACGAGACCGAGTTCTTCGTCATCGTCGCCGGTACGGGCGAGCTGACCGTAGACGGCCGCAGCTACCCGGCCCCGACCGGCACCGTGGTGCTCTTCGAGCCGTTCGAGTCGCACATCATCACCAACACCGGCGAGACGGACCTGGTCTTCTTCACCCAGTACTGGCGCGACTCGGCCCGCGCCCGTGCCTCGGCCACGTCGCGTATCCGTGCGAACCACACCGACCGTCCCCAGTTCGTGTTCTCCACGCCTCCGACGCCCAACGGCGACCTTCACCTCGGTCACCTCTCCGGCCCCTACCTCGGCGCGGACGTCTACGTCCGCTACCAGCGCCTCATCGGCAACCAGGCCTGGCACCTGACCGGCAGTGACGACTTCCAGAGCTATGTCACCGCCGTCGCCGCCCGCGAGGGCACCACGAACGCCGAGGTCGCCGCCCACTTCTCGGCCGAGATCGCCGCGACGCTCGAGGCGATGGACATCAGCGTCGACGAGTACTACGTCACGAGCGCGGACGAGGGCTACCGCGAAGGCCTCCAGCGCTACTTCACCCGGCTCGTCGACTCCGGGCAGATCAGCCCCAAGGCCACGCCCGCCCTTCTCGACTCCGAGACGGGCGACTACCTCTACGAGGTCAACGTCGGCGGCACCTGCCCCAGTTGCTCCCACGGCACCGGCGGCAACATCTGCGAGGAGTGCGGCGAGCCCAACCTCGTCGCCGACCTCGTCGATCCGACCTCCCGCCTCAGCAGCGCCGCGCCGAAGAACGCCGAAGTCGAGCGCTACACGCTGCCGTTGCACGAGTTCGCCGACACGGTCGCCGACCACCACAAGCTCGGCCGTGTCCCGGCCCGCCTGCGCGAACTGGCCCAGCGGGTCTTCGCCCGCAAGACGCTCGACCTGCCGGTCTCCCACCCCTCCGACTGGGGAGTGCGGCCTGCCGAGGACGACCTGAGCGGCCAGGTCATCTGGGTCTGGCCGGAGATGAGCCACGGCTTCCTCCACGGCATCGAACGGCTCGGCGCCGGCCTGGGGGAGGAGTGGTCGAAGGAGGAGCCTTCCAAGGACTGGAAGATCGTGCACTTCTTCGGCTACGACAACAGCTTCTACCACTCGATTCTGTACCCGGTGCTCTACCGGCTGGCCCACCCCGAGTGGAACCCCGACGTCGACTACCACGTCAACGAGTTCTATCTGCTCGAGGGCCAGAAGTTCTCCACCAGCCGGCGGCACGCGATCTGGGGCAAGGAGATCCTCACTCCCGACACCGTCGACGCCGTCCGCTACTACCTCTCCCGCACCCGCCCCGAAGCCGAGCGCACCGACTTCCGTCGCGCCGAGTTCGACCGGGCCCGTGCGGACACGCTCGTCGGCGAGTGGGAGGAGTGGCTCGTCGGCCTGGGCGACCGTATCGACCGTCACTTCGACGGCGTCGTCCCCGACGCGGGCACCTGGACCACCGAGCACACCGCCTTCCTGGCGCGCCTGTCGATACGACTCGACGAGGTCACCGCCGCGCTCAGCCCAGAAGGGTTCTCGCTGACGGCCGCCGCGACCGCGCTCGACGGCATCGTCACCGACGTCCGTGCCTTCTCCCGTCAGCAGTCCGCCCTGGCGCAGGACGGCCGATGGAGCTCCGAGGCCCGCACCGCGCTCGCTCTCGAACTGGCCGCGGCCCGCCTCCTCGCCACCGCCTCGGCTCCCCTGATGCCGCGCTTCTCGGCCAAGCTGGCCGCCGCCCTCGGCATCCCGGCGATCGACACCTGGCCCGACACGGCCGACCTGGTCGAGGCCGGCAGCCGCTGCACCCTCTCGGGCACCCACTTCTTCGGCACCGACGAGCAGCGATGACCGAATCGATCATCAACCGCATCATCGCCACCAGGCCCTCCCACGACGGTGCCCTCACCGTCACCGGCCTCGGCCACCGCACCACCGTGCCGCTGGCCGAGTTCCACGACCGGGCCAGGGCCGTCGCCGGAGCCCTGCGCCGCCGGGGCATCGGCGCGGGCGACCGCATCGGCATCCTCTCGGCCAACCGGCTCGAGTGGGTGCTGCTGGACCTCGCCGCGCTCATGCTCAAGGCACAGACCGCGGGTTTCGAGCCCGGCAAGTTCAGCCCCGACGCCGAACTGATCGAGCGCTACGGCCTCGACGTCCTCTACACCGACGTCCGGCTGCCCGACGACGCCCCGTCCCGGGTCATGCCGATCTCGGCTGTCGCCGGCCACGCCGAGGAGGCCACCGAGACGTTCGAGCCGGAGGCGTGGGGCGCGACGGAGTGCACCACCGTCAAGTTCACGTCCGGCTCCACCGGAGTCCCCAAGGGACTCGAGGCCACCGTCGGCAGCATCGACTCCTCCCTGCACGCCGTTCAGAGCCTGTTCGAGCACCGGCCGGGCGACGACATCCTGACCTTCCTGCCCCTCTCGCTCCTCCAACAGCGCTACTGGCTGTATTCGGCGCTGTATTGGGGCCACGACATCACGATCACGACCTATCAGTCCGTCTTCGCCGTGATGCCGACCGTCCGCCCCACCGTCGTCATGGGCGTCCCCGCCTTCTTCGACACCGCCAGACGACACCTCGAGAGCAGGCTCGCCGACGGCATCGAACCGGCCAAGGCCGCCGCCGAACTCTTCGGTGACCGCATCCGCTACCTGTGGACGGGCTCGGCTCCCGCGGACCCGGCGACACTCAGGTTCTACGGCGAGGCCGGGCTTGCGATCTACGAGGGCTACGGCCTCAACGAAACCTGCATCGCCACCAAGAACCACCCCGGCGCCCACCGTGAAGGCAGCGTCGGCCGGGCACTCCCCGGCAAAGAGATCGTCATCGACGACGAAGGTGTGGTCTGCGTCCGCAGCGACCACCCGGTCAACACCGCTTACACGTACGCCGCTTCCGGCGACAGTGAGCGCATGTTCCGGCCGGGCGGAATCGTCCGCACCGGGGATCTCGGCCGGCTCGACGAGGACGGATTCCTGTACATCCTCGGACGCGCCGACGACGTCATCGTCCTCGACAACGCCAAGAAGATCATCGTCAGGCCCGTCGAGACACGTTTCCGTGACACCGGCGCGGTGGCCGAATGCGTCCTCTACCACCCCAGCCCGGCCGGACTGGTCGCCGTCGTCTCCCCCCACGCCGGCCCGGTCGACACCGCCGCGATCGCCGAGGCTCTCGCCTCGGTCAACACCGCCTCGGAACGCGACGAGCGCATCACCCGCGTGATCGTCGCCGATGAACCGTTCACCGTCGACAACGGGCTTCTCACCTCTCAGTTCAAACCGATCCGCAAGCGCATCGCGGACCGCTACCGCGACCGGATCGACAACCCGAAGGCAGGCATCCATGCCCACTGACCTCGACACCCTGGCCCGCGAGAAGCTCTCCCAGGTGCTGCGCGACCATCCTGACCCCGCGGGCCTCGACCTCGGCGAGGACCTCGTCGAGACCTATGGGATCACCTCGCTCAACAAGGTCCTGTTCCTGACCTCCCTGTGCAAGGCTGCCGACGTCGGCCTCGACAACTTCACCGAGGACGACCTCGCCCGTATGCGCACCCTCGGCAATGTCGTCGACGCCCTGCGGCCCCACGCCCCCCAGAAGGGATGAGTTCCTTGACCCGCACCGCCTGGAGCGAGAACGCCTCCGCGCCCCTCGAGAACGAGCACGTCGAACTCCACCCGATCTCGGAGGATGACCGTGAACCACTTCGCAAGATCGCATTCGACGACCGGATCTGGACGTACTTCGTTTCCCGTGTCGAGAGCGACGCTGATTTTGACCAGTTTTTCGACGCCATGCTCGCTGACCAGCACAGTGGCAAGCGCGCGGTCTACATCATCGTCGACAGGGGCACCGGACAGGTCGCCGGAAGCTCCAGCTACGGCAACCTGAGCGAGGCCGACGGGCGGCTGGAGATCGGCTGGTCCTGGCTCGGAGTCGACTTCCAGGGGAAGGGCATCAACCGCTGGGCCAAGTACCTGCTTCTGCAGCACGCGTTCGACGTCCTGGGCGCCGAGCGTGTCGAGTTCAAGACCGACGTCCTCAACGCTCAGGCCCGTGCCGGACTCCGCAAGATCGGTGCGTACGAGGAAGGCGTCATGCGCAGCTTCAACCCCATGCCCGAGGGCAGGCGGCGCGACGCGATCTACTACTCGGTTCTCCGCGCCGAATGGCCCTCGGTCGAGGACCAGCTCGGCCGGCTCGGCAAGGCTGTCAACCCGTGCGCGTGAACAGTGTGCCGCTCCTCGAGCTGTCCGGCCCGCCGCGCGCCCGTGGCCTCACCCACGGGCGCGCGCTGGCCGGACGGCTCCGCGGCTTTCTCGACGACTCGCTCGCCCGCCTCGGCCACCTCGGTGACCGCCCGGTCGACCTCGACTCGCTGCGGCCGGACATCGCGGCCCACCGTGAGGTCGTCACCAGGGCGCTGCCGGACCTCGCCGAGGAGATCGACGGCCTCGCCGCCGGCGCCGGAGTCGACCGCGACGCGGCCTGGCTGCTGCAGCTGCGCCGCGAACTGCTGGGCTACAGCCGTGTCACCGCCGGGGACTGCACCACCTACGCCTCGGTCCTGGGCGAGCCGGTGCTGGCGCAGACGGTCGACCTGAACGGGAACCTCGACGACCAGATCGCCGTCCTCGCGGTCTCCGGACCGCGCCACCGCTCCCTGGTGCTCAGCTTCGCCGGTCTCCTCGGCTACCTCGGTGTCAACGACGCCGGCATCGCCGTGGGCATCAACCTCGTCCTCGGCGGTGAATGGGAGCCGGGAGTGCCGCCGTACCTGGCGATCCGGCACGTTCTCGACACCGCCGACACGGTCGACCAGGCCGTCGAGACGCTGCGCGAGCTGCCGCTGGCCAGCTCGCGGTCGTTCATGATCTGCGGCGCGGACCGGACCGTGTGCGTCGAGGCCCTGGGCTCGCAGCGAAGCGTTCTCGAAGGCGATGAGCTGGCGCACACGAACCACTTCCTGGACGCCGGTTTCGCCGAACGGGACGAGATCAACATCTTCGCCAAGAACTCGTCCAGGCGGCGTCTGGAGACGGTTCGCGAGGCGGGCATCCCGAAGGCGAGCGACACCGCGGGCCATCACCGGCTCCTGTCGACACCGCCGATCCTCGTGCCGGACAACGGCGACATCCGACGCGAGCGGACCGTTGCGGCCGTGATACTGCGCCCGGATCTGGGGGAGATGCGGCTGTGGCCGGGCGACCCGTCCGCTGTGCCGGAGCAGGTCCACTGCCTGCGTTAGCAGTTGACACCTCTGTGCCATACGGGTTCGGCCCCGGGACCGTGAACACGGTCCCGGGGCCGAATGCTTCGACTCGGTGGGTGCGGACGCTCAGCGGCCGATGAGGTGATGCTGGTCCTGCGGCCGCAGTCGCAGGCTGTGCTGGCCGCCGTCCACGGCGAGCATCATGCCCACGGACGCGCTCGACAACGGGCTTGCCAGGTAGGCGATCGCGCCGGCCACCTCGTCGGCCGTCACCAGACGGCCCGGCGCGAGGAACTTGAGCAGCGACTCCCGGGCCGCCTCCGGGTCCGCCGTCCCCTGCAGCTGATTCTCCACCCACGGGGTGTCCGCCGTGCCGGGCGCGACACAGTTGACGCGGATGCCCTCGCGGGCGTGGTCCGCCGCCATGGCCAGGGTCAGCGAGTACACGGCACCCTTGCTGGCCGAGTACAGCGTGCGCGTCTGGTGTCCGGCCCAAGCCACGATCGAGCACGTGTTGACGATCGCGGCGGCGGGCGAGCGGCGCAGGTGCGGCAGGGCGTACCGGGCGACCCTGACCATGCCGACCACGTTGACGTTCAGGACGTTCAGCCACTCCTCGGAGCTGTTCGTGGCGACATCGCCGACCGCGGGTATGCCGGCGTTGTTCACCACGATGTCAAGGCGGCCGAACCGCTCGACCACGGCCTCCACGGCAGCCTCGACCTGGGCGTCGTCGCCGACGTCGGCCTGGACGCCGAAGACGTCGTCCGGCAGGCCTTCCGTCTTGAGATCGAGGACGGCGACCTTCGCGCCCCTGCTGGTCAGCAGTTTCGCCGTGGCCAGACCGATTCCCTGGGCGCCGCCCGTAACGATCGCCACGAGTCCTTCGAAGTCACTCACTGGTTCTCTCCTGTCACATGTCGAACTATCAGGAATGCGCGGCGGCCACCGCGTCGTCCGGGCGGCGCAGCCGCAGACAGAGCTGGGCGCTCAGCAGCCCGAGGACGCCGACCATGGTCCACAGAGCCCAGGGTGCGAACGCGTAGACGGCACCGCCGACGATCGGCCCCGCGCCCGTGCCGATCGTGTACGCGGCGCCGTACAGCCCCTGGTAGCGCCCGATCAGGCCCGGCGGGGTCAGACTCGCCAGATGGGCCTGGGCGATGGAGGAGTACACCATCTCGCCGAACGTCCAGATCAGCACCGTCACCGCCAGCAGGCCCATGCCGGTCGTGAACCCGGTCAGGGTGAGACCGACGCAGGTGAACAGGTTGCCGACGGCCAGGACATGGTGCGGCCGGTACCGAGAGACCACGCTGATGAGGGGCAGCTCGAAGAGCACCACCACCAGGCCGTTGAGCGCCATCAGGAGACCGAAGTCGCGCGCGTTCATGCCCACGTCGCTGACGTGCAGGGGCAGGCCGACGGTGGTCTGGATGTAGACGAACATGGCGAACACGGCCATCAGCAGGAAACGCACCAGGGTGCGGTCGCCGAGCGCCTGCCGGTACCCGACCGCCGAATCCTCCTGTGTTTCCTCGTCGTCGGCGTCGGACTGCGCCTTCGGCGCGTCCCGCAGCAGCACCGTCACGATCAGGCCGAACAGCAGGAGCGCGGCGGCCTCTCCGAGGAAGAGCCCCACATAGGAGATGCTGGCCACCACGCCGCCGACGGCGCCGCCCAGGGCGACGCCGATGTTCTGGGCGAACCTCAACACGCCGAAGGCGGCGAGCCGTTGGTCCGCCGCCACGGAGTCGACCAGCACCGCGGCCATGGCCGGCCGGTGGATCTGCGACACCAGGCCGATGAGTCCGACCACCACGACGATGAGCGCGAGCGGATCGACGAACGGCACGAGCGCCGTCAGGCCCGCGGTGGCCACGACGGACAGCAGGATGGCCGCGCGCCGGCCGATGGTGTCGGTGAGGTAGCCGCCGATGACGTTGCCGAGCACATTGCCCACACCGGACGCACCGAGCACGAGCCCGGCGGCCCCGGCGGAGTAACCGCGCCCGGTCAGATAGAGCACGATGAACGAGGGCAGGAAGCTGCCGGCGTTCAGGATCAGGCTGCCGAGGCTGATGACCCAGACCCGGCGGGGCAGGCTCCGCAAGGTGTCACGGAAGCGCGGCTTGTCGACGCTCGACCGGTCCGACGCCGTGGTACTCACTCGACCGACCCGGTACGCCGGTGGGCCGAGGGCCGCCTGCTGGTGGGTACGACATTGTTGGACAACGTGGCTCCTTTTCTTGCGTTTCCTCCCGGCGAAATGGACGCTACGACCCGCCGACGTCATGCGCGTCCCCGACAAGTTCATTCACGGGGACACATCGCGTTGACCTTTCCCCGCTGCGGCTAAGCGTCTCGGTTACCCCGGCGCGGTGCGGGGCCGTGCCACCCTCGATGCTGGTCCGGATTTTCTTGATGCAGCCCTGGGAACTGGGGGATTTTGAATGCCGCTTGATCCGATCTACGTGGGAATCAGGGAATATCGGGTCGCCACCGGATTCACACCGCTCTACACCATGTCGGTGGACCGGGCCCGGGTAGCGGATCGGGAGACCGAAGCCGAGATCTGGGACTGGGTCGAACAACCCAAAGAGGTATTCGACTTCGACATCGACGGTCCGACGGGTCCGCTGACGCTCAGGGCGTACCGCCCGCAGAGCGAGAGCGACGGTCCGCTTCCCGTGGTGGTGTACTTCTTCGGCGGCGGCTTCGTCGTCGGCTCCCTGGACACGTCCGAGGCGATCTGCCGCGCGGTGGCCAGCCTGACTCCCTGCGTGGTCGTGTCCGTGGGCTACCGGCTGGCACCCGAGCACCCGTTCCCTGCGGCCATCGACGACTGCTACGCCGCCGTGAAGTGGGTGGGGGAGCACGCGTCCGAGCTCGGCGCCGACCCGGCCCGTATAGGCGTCGCGGGAGACAGCTCTGGCGGCAATCTCGCCGCGGTCATGGCCCTGATGGCCAGGGACAAGGGCGGGCCGGAGATCTCCGCCCAGGTGCTCGTCTACCCGCCGACGCGCAATGACGCCACGACGCAGTCCATGCAGGACAACGTCGATCCGATGTTCTTCAACGCGCATTCGTCGGAATGGTTCTGGGACCATTACCTCGCCGACCCCGCCGACGGTGAATCGCCTTATGCCTCACCGGCCAAGGCGGACGACCACAGCGGACTTCCCGCGGCTTTGCTGATGACCGCCGAGTACTGCCCGCTGTACGACGAGGGCGAGGAATACGCGAATGTGCTCTCGCGTGCGGGTGTGCCGGTGGAGTTCCACCCGTACAAGAACCTGCCGCACGGGTTTCTGCAGTTGTCGGCCGTGCTCGAGACGTCCAGGAACGCCATGCGCCTGATCGCCGATTTCCTGCGCCGACGGTTGGGATGACATGAAAATGGCTGAAACCAACCGCGTGGTTCTGCGCGCGCCGAGGTATGTGCTCGGCGAGATCTCGATGGACCACACCGAGATCAAGGGATTTGCCGAACTCGTCGACGAGCGGCGGATGGTGCCCGATGCCGGGATGTGGGGCTGGGGCACTGTGCACCGTACGGAACTCGACACGGCCACGCTCGCCGTACGAGCCGGCCGCCTGACCCTCAGCGCGGCAGGCGTCGAGCCGGGCGAGGTCGACGCGATGGTGCTGTGCTCCACCACGTTTCCCGGCGAGGTCGGGGCCCACGGTGAGCTGATCGCGTCGGTCCTGCGCGGGCTTGGGCTCGACGACGTTCCGGTCACCGGGATCACACTGAACCGGTGCGCGACCCTGCTCACCGGTCTGCAGACGGCCGCCACGATGGTCGCCGCGGGCCGCCACCGGACCGTGCTGGTGATCACCACCGACGCGGTGGCCGACGAATCCGCGCGGCTGGCCGACTTCGCCCTGTTCAGCGACGGCGCGGCCGCCTGCCTGGTCTCGCAGCGGGTGGACGGCGCTTTGGAGTCCTACGAGTGGGTCGCCGACGCGCACGCCCAGGACCCGGCCTCGATGGGCAGGGGCACCGAGATCAGCGCCGATCTGGCCAAGGCGGCCAACCAGCGGCTGTTCGCCGGGGCCGGCATCGCCGTCGAGGAGATCGACGGCCTGCTGCACAACAACATCTTTCTGCCGATCGTGACGATGAAGGAAGTCCAGGCCGGGTTCGCCCAGTCCCAGCTGGACACCTCGAACATCACCAGGGTCGGACACTGCTTCGCCGCGGATCCGCTGATCAACCTGGTCGACCGGCAGTCGGCCGGCACCGTACGTCCGGGCGGGCTCTACCTGCTGGCATCGAGCGTGTCCGGGCTGCGGATGTGCGTCCTGCTGCGGGCAGACCGTCCCCGGCCAACCCACGAAGGAGTCACCGAAGTGCAGAAGAGTGTCGGCGCCGACCCCACCACGCTGTCGTGGCTGCAGACCACGGTCCGGGAGGTTCTGCAGCTGCCCGAGCCCGAGGACGTCGGGACGCGGACCCTGCGCGAGCTCGGCGCGAGCTCACTGCAGACGGTCGGTGTGCAGTACCGCATCCTCCAGGAGACCTCGGTCAGCGTGGAGATGAGCGAGCTGATCGGCTCGTCGACCGTCGCGGATCTCGCCGTGCTGGTCGAGGAGCGCAGGCGGGCCACCGCGTAGCACACGACCGACACGTAAGGGCCGGGGGCGGAAACGCCCCCGGCCCTTACGTGTCGACCGGGACAAAGAGAAACAGGACGCCGCCACCGTCGAGGACGGTGGCGGCGTCGCTCACGCGTACGACAACTGCGTCATCGAATCCCTGAGGTTCGCCAGCTCCGTGGCGGTGGGTGCCGTGATGCGCAGACCGGAGACGCGCCCCGGCTGCTTCCCGTCGAAGGCCCGCACGGCCACACCGTGGTCGAGGAAGAACTGGTACGCCTCGATGGGGTCTTCGGTGGCGATGAAGCGGTAGTGGACGGGAACACCGCGCACCAGACCGGGGAACCGGTCGCCGATGATCTCCTCCAGGCCGAGGGCGTTGGTCAGCAGGGCGGACCGGGTGCGGTCGGCCCACTCGGTGTCGGCCAGCGCGGCGGTCGCCAGAGCGACGTCGACGTAGGAGAGCGTCCAGTTGAGCTTGCGCTCGGCCACCTTGCGGTGGATCTCGGAGTTCAGCGTCCACAGGGCCCCGGTACGGGTGCCGGCGATCCCGAAGAACTTGTTCGGGGAGCGCAGCACCACCACGTTCGACAGACCGGTCTGCGTCATCGAGAGTTCGGCGTACTCGGGCAGGAACTCGATGTACGCCTCGTCGACGATGAGGACCGAGTCCGGGTTGGCGCGGCAGATCTCCACCAGGTCGTCCCGGTGCAGATAGAAGCCCAGCGGGTTGTTCGGGTTGGACAGGAAGACGTAGGGATGGTTGCGCATCCCGAAGTCCACGCGCTCCAGGCGCGACTGGGGCGTCTCCACGGTCCCCGACGGAGGGTCGAGATGCGTGGGGAACCACCGGATGGTGTCGGTGTAGTCGGGCGTGACGACCGCGACCTGCTCCGTGGGGAGAAGCTGTGCGAGGACGCGGATGAACTCGGTGATCCCGCGCCCGGGTATCAGCTGCTCCGGCGACGTCCCCATGAAGTGCGCATAGGCCTCGGTGAAGCTCTCCTCGGATCCGTAGGGGTGCGCGAGGAGATGCTCCGGCTTGATGGACCGCAGTGCGGCTTCCACGACAGGAGGAGGGCCGTAGCGGTTCACGCAGGTTCCCAGGTCCAGATACTCCCTGTCGCGGAGGCCTCTCAGGTCCCCGCCCTGTGTGTTCACTACTGTCGGCGCGTTGTCGATCAAGGCATGTCCCTACAGACGTTGCGGATGAAGGATCGGATTGCTGGGGGCGTACGGCGTCACACGACAGCCGGCGCGAGAACGGCTCTCATCTCCCGCAGATATCCTGGGACGTTGAGCAGGAAGGCGTCATGGCCGGCCGGCGAGTCGGTGTCCCGGTAGTGGGTGACCTTCGTCAGGCCGGTGGCCGTCAGCTGCACCAGGAGTTCGGTGGTGATGTCGCTGCCGAAGAGCCGGTCCGAGGCAAAGCTGAACACGTGGACCGCGGGGTCGTGGTCCGGTGTGAGGCCGTGCGGGCGGTCGAAGGCGCTGAACCGGTCCATCGCGGTCGTCAGATGGAGATAGCTGTTGGCGTCGAAACGGGCCACGAACTTGCCGGCCTGGTGCTCGAGATAGCGCTCGACGGCATAGCGGCCGTGCGCCGGACCGGTGGGCTCGCGGCCGGTCTGGACGGCGCGCCCGAACTTGGTCTCCAGTGATTCGGGAGACATGTACGTGAGGTGGGCGACCATCCGCGCGATACCCAGGCCCTGCCGGGGGCCCGCCCCGAAGAGGCCGTCCGCGTAACGGCCCCCGTCGAACTGCGGGTCGGAGCGGATCGCCGCTCTGCCGACCGCGTGGGCCGCCAGACCGTCGGTGGTGAGACGGGGCGCCGTCCCGATGAGAACGAAGCGCCCCGCGTCGCCGGGGTGCCGCAGCAGCCACTCCAGCGCCTGCATCCCGCCCATCGAGCCGCCGACCACCGAGTGCAGGCGATCGATGCCGAGATGGGCGAGGAGTGCCCGGTGCACGGTGACCATGTCCGAGACCGTGATCTCGGGAAAGTCAGGGCCCAGCGGGCGGCCGGTCTCCCCCGGAGACAGGGGGCCCGTCGTTCCCGCGCAGCCGCCCAGGACGTTGGCGCTCACGACGTGGAAGGTGTCGGTGTCGATCGGCCGGCCCGGACCGACCATCACGTCCCACCACCCGGGTATGTCGTCCGGGTCATGCCGTGCGGGGTGCGAGTCCCCGGTGAGGGCGTGGCAGACGAACACCGTGTTGTCGTGGTGGCGTGCAGGGGTCCCGTACTCCTCGTAGGCGACCTGCACATGGGAGAGCGAACGGCCCGACTCCAGAATGAGCGGACGGTCCGGGGTGAAGAGAGTGGCGATCTTCAGGTGACGGCTGAGAGACGCGGGAAGGCCGGAGGTGGCAGCCCTGCGGTCTTCGATGACGGGAAACGCGTTCAAGTTCTTGTCCTCCAGAAGTCAGCGGCCCGCCGCATGTTTCCGGGCAGCCTCACCGAAAGCGTGGAAGATCCTCCTCGACAGCCCGTCCGTGGTGGCGTACCACTCGGGATGCCACTGCACGGCGAGCCCGAAGGGGTGGCCGTCGGTGACGGCCACCGCCTCGACGACACCGTCGGGAGCTTCGGCCTCGATCCGAAGTCCCGCTCCCAGACGGTCGATGGCCTGGCCGTGGAGAGAGTTCACCCGCGCCGAACCGATGCGGTCGGTCAGCTCGTCCAGCGTTCCGCCCGCGACGATCCGTATCTCATGTGCGGGGAGGTACTGCTCGTCCCGGGGCAGCGAGAGGTCCTCGCGGTGAGTCCCCGACTCGAGGGTGCGCAGGGTGCCGCCGTGGACGACGTTCAGCTCCTGCAGTCCCCGGCAGATGCCGAAGAGGGGGAGGGCGGCCTCGACGGCCGCCGGGATCAGTGCGAGCGCGAGCGCGTCGCGATCGGGGTCGAAAGGGCCGGGCCCGTCCGACGCTCCGTAGCGCTCCGGGGCGACGTTCGTCTCATGGCCGCCGAGCACCAGGCCGTCGAACCGGTCCAGTCGGTCGGCGAAGGTGTGGCCGTCCCCCGGGACGAGGACGACGGTGCACTCGGCCACCTCCTCCAGCGCGGCGACGTACTTGTGACGTACCGCGTCATGACGTACGTCGTCCCAGGTTTCGGCCGAGCACGCGAGAGCGACGAGCGGCCGGTTCATGAGCGGTCCAAGGCCTGACCGAGGTCGGCCAGCAGATCGTCGATGTGCTCGACGCCGACGGCGAGGCGGATGGATCCCTGGGTCACTCCGGCGGCGAGCTGCTCCTGCTCGGGCAGCTGGGCATGGGTGGTCGAGGCCGGGTGGGTGGCGAGTGAGCGCACGTCACCGACGTTCGTCGCATGAGAGACGAGCCGGAGCGACTCGATGAACCTGCAGCCGGCCTCGCGTCCACCGGTCAGCTCGAACTGGACGAGCGGACCGCCGTTCTCCCCGAAGTAGCGTGTGGCGAGTTCGGCCTGCTCGCCGGTGGCGAGGCTGGGATGGCGCACCGCGCCGACCTTGGGATGGGCCTGGAGGAAGCGTGCCACCGCGGTTGCGTTCTCCCCGTGGGCACGCATCCGCAGGTGGAGAGTCTCCATGCCCTGGAGCAGCAGCCAGGCGTTGAACGGGCTGAGGCAGGGACCCAGGTCACGCATCAGGGTCTCGCGGGCCTTGAGCAGATAGCTGCTCCGGCCGAGCGGACTGTCCAGGTTCTTTCCGGTACGCGTCCACACCACGCCGCCGTGCGCCGAGTCCGGCTGTGTCAGCAGCGGGTGGCGCTCCGCGTGGAAGTCCCAGTCGAAGCGGCCGGAGTCGAGGATGAGCCCGCCGAGGGTCGAACCGTGCCCGCCGATGTACTTGGTGGCGGAGTAGACCACGATGTGGGCGCCGTGCTCCATCGGCCGGCACACGTACGGGACCATCGTGTTGTCGAGGATCAGCGGAACGCCCGCCTGCTCGCCCAGTTCGGCGACGGCCTCGATGGGGAACACGCTCAGCCGCGGGTTGGGCAGCGTCTCGCCGAAGTAGCAGCGCGTGCGCTCGTCCGTGGCGGCGGCGAAGTTCTTCGGGTCGGAAGGACTGACGAACCGGGTCTCGATGCCCATCCGCTGGAGGGTGTTGGCGAGCAGGTTCCAGGTGCCGCCGTACAGCTCGTTGGAGCTGACGATGTTGTCCCCGGCCTGACACAGGTTCAGCAGGGCGAGTGCGATGGCCGCTTGCCCGGAGGCGACGGCGAGCCCGGCGGCGGCACCCTCAACGGCTGCCATGCGCTCCTCGAGCACATCGCACGTGGGGTTGTTCAGCCGCGTGTAGGCGTGTCCGTCCTGCTGGAGGTCGAAGATCCCGGCCGCGTCGGCCGTGCTGGGAAGTTCGTACGCGGAGGTCTGGAAGATCGGCGTGACGATCGGCGGTGTGAGGCCGAGCCGCCATTCGTATCCGCCGTGGATGGCCGCTGTCTCCGCGGCACGGAATGCCTTGCGTTGTGCGGGTACGTCATACCGGGACACCGTTGTCCTCCTCAACTCGGACCATGGAGCGGACTATCGCGGTGATCGCGCTGGGCTGGCCCTGTGGACCGGGGTGCCACAATCCGCCGAACTGGGCGTCCACCTCGGCGTACTTCGGGTCGCGCATCCGTATCTCGCGTGCCTGGGGCAGCTTGTAGAAGGGCGTACGCGGGTCGAGATGGTGTTCCAGGTGGTAGTGGTCGTTGTGGATCCCGGTGAGCAGTCGCTCCCACAGGCGGCTCTTGCGGTTGCGGGTCATGTAGAGGTCCACCGAGGAGTCCCGCACCAGAGGCGTGTGCTCCGACAACTCGATGTACCAGCCCAGGATCTGAAAGCTCGTCAGGTAGGGGACGACCCAGAAGAGCAGCAGCTCGACGAACCAGTCTCCGTGCCAGGCCACTCCCGAAACCGTCGCCCAGAATGCCCAGAAGCCGAGCCCGTCGAGTATCCGCTTTCGACGCTGCACAGGATTCGCGGGGGCCGACGACTTCTCCGCCGCCCCGGTGAGCACCCGGTAGCGATTGCGGATGAGATAGCGGATGTACGCCCACGTCTGCGAGCCGAACAGCGGCATGAGCACCACCCGGCGGATGTACGACGGTGCCGTGTCCTGCTTGTAGGCCCCCTGCTCGATGAAGAAGCGCAGGTCGGGATCGAGATCGGGGCTGCCGAGGCGGGGGTGGTGCGTGTAGACGTGCGACACCTTGTACGCGTAGTGCTGCTGAAAGATCGGGTATGCGGTCAGCACGGTGCCGACGGCCATCTGCAGCCTGCGGTTCGATATGCCGACCCCGTGCGCGCAATCATGAAGAATCGTGGACAAGCCGCGCTGTCTGGCGCCGATGACGAGGGCTGCCAGGGGATAGAACCAATACGAGCCGTACACGCACAGCAGGACACAGCCGGCCATCCACACCAGGTCCTCGAGCCATGCAAGCAACGCGTGCCAATTGTCAGGCGTGTTCAGCGCCTTCAGGTCGCGTGCCACGTCGGTCGGAAAGCGATACATGGTGTATCGCCGGCCGGTGTACGCCCAGGTCGTTGTGTCGGTACTCACTCACCCTCCTTGCCTCCACCTCGGTGGCGGTTCTTCCGGTCGGAATTTCGTTGACATGCCGCGCCGAAGGGACACTAAAGGCGCGCCCGCACCGTGCACGTCCGCGACAATTGAATGCGCGGCGACGTATCACGCTGACTTTTCTCCGCTGCGACTGCGGATTTTGCTTACCAAGGTCTTTCAACTCGCCCGCGAGGGCGGCGTGATGCGGTAGTCGACCCTGTTCAGGGTGTTCTCCACGCGGTCGCGCAACTGGCTCATCGAATCGGCGACGACCGCGAAGCGGAGGAAGAAGTTCTCCCGCTTCAGGTCGGTGATCTCGTAGTGGTCGGTGATCCGTGCGCCGATCACACCGGGGAGGGCGCGCAGATCGTCCTCGGTGGTGCTCACCTCGACGGTGCCGAGCTCGTCGCCCTCCATGTCGATCCAGCCGACGATCGGCCGCTCACGCAGCGGAATCGGCTGTTCCAGCGTGAACTCGCCCAGTGCCATGGAGACGAGTGCGCCGACCGCGTCGATCCCGCTGATCTCGAGGACCGCTTCGGGGATCATGCCGCCGCCGGGACGCGGATTGATCTCGATGAGCTCCGTCCGGCCGTCCTCGGTGGACCGGCCCTCGAAGTGCAGCCAGCACTGGTCGAGCCGGAGATCGGTGCAGAACGCGTCGACCCGCTCGCACAGGGTGCGCACACCCTCACGTACGTGATCCTGCTCCGGCGGATGGAACTCGAGTCCCGCGTCGTGGTGCCTGACGTGGTCGTGCTCGGGCTTCTCGACCGCCAGAAGCGGATGGAAACGGCCGCCGACGACAGGCCCGTCCACGGAGAACTCGACGCCGGGCAGATACTCCTCGACGATCAACTCGGTGTCGGCATGGCCGGCTTCGGCCAGGCGGCGTCGGTAGTCGACCAGCTCGTCGGGCCCGTCCACCCGGCTGACCAGCCAGGAGGCCCCGGAGTCACGTGAGGGTTTGACGATGGCGGGGTAGAAGTCCACCGCCGCCGGATCGTCGCTGTAGCGCATGGCGGACAGACCCAGTGCCTTCATACGGTCGCGCACCAGCACCTTGCTGAACAGCACATGACGGTTCTCGTCGGCACCCGGAAGGCCGTAGTGCGCGGCTGTGGCCAGCTGCCAGGGCGCCAGCCTTTCCAGCATGTTGACGACGGCGACGGGCTCGATGTCGCGCTGTTCGAGCCGGGTCGTCAGCGCGTTCAGGTCCTCGCTGTCCCAGTCGACCAGGACGTGGTCGTCGCACTTGTCGCGGTAGAGGTGGTCGGAAAGCTCGGAGACCAGCACGGAACGCAGCCCGCGGGCTCGCAGTTGTTCGGCGACAAGTGCCACGTTGCCGAAATTCTGCGTGGAGAAGATGAGCACGGATTTCACGCCGCGACCTCCGGGGTTTGGTGTTCGGCAGTGATGGTCGATTCATTGGCGAAACAGAGCAAACCCCGCCCCTCAAGTACCGGGACCGGGTGCGGGTTCTGCGTGTTCAAAAGTCAGGGTGGCACGGGCGGGATTGCGGCCGAGTAATCGGGACGCGTATTCGTACGACGGGAATGTCAGCCGGATGCGTCCTCGGGAATGCGTTTGTCGCGGACGTGTGCCGGGCGGGTGGGCTCGTAGGTTGCGTTTTCGATGCGGCGGACATTTGTGCCGTTCGGTCGAGCAAGTGTCAGTGGACGGGAGGGAGTCGCGTGGTGGTGACCTTGAGCGGATCTGTGATCGGGGTGGAATCGTGATCCGGGTGGCGGTGGCCGGTGCGGCCGGCTACATCGGCGGGGAGTTGCTCCGGCTGCTGATCGGGCACCCCGAGGTCGAGGTGGTGGGCGCGGTCTCCTCCCGTTTCCCGGGCAAGCGGGTCGACGGGGTGCACCCGAATCTGCGGGCCTCCACCGATCTGCTGTTCTGCTCGGCCGACGAGGTGGAGGAGTGCGACGCGGTCTTCCTGGCCCTGCCGCACCGGGCCGTGATGACCCAGATCGACCACTGGATCGAGCGGGCCAAGCTGGTCGTCGATCTGACCGGCGACTTCCGCCTCGACGACGCCAAGGTCTTCGAGCGCTACTACGGCACCGCCCACCAGGCACCGCACCTGCTGGGCGACTTCGTGCCCGGCCTTCCCGAACTGCACCGTGAGCGTCTGCGCGGCGCGGACCTGGTCAGTGTGCCCGGCTGCATGGCCACGGCGGGTGTCCTCGCGCTCCAGCCGCTCGTCGCGCACGACCTGATCGACACCGAAGCGGGCGCCCAGCTCGACGCCCGCACCGGCTCCAGCGGCTCCGGCGCCACGGCCGGCCCGGCGAACCTGCACGCCGAACGCAGCGGCGCCATGCGGGTGTTCGCCCCCACCGGCCACCGTCACGAGGCCGAGATCTCCCAACACCTGGGAATGGCCGCGGCGATGACCGCCACCGGCGTCGAAGCCGTGCGCGGTGTGCAGACCATCTGCCACACCACCCTGCGCCCCGGCGTCGACACCCGGACGGTCCGCCGCGCCTTCCGCGAGCAGTACGCCGACGAGCCCTTCGTCCGCGTCGTCGCCCACCAGCGCGGCATCTTCCGCTACCCCGACCCGAAGATCCTCCTCGGCTCGAACTTCTGCGACGTCGGCTACGCCCTCGACGAGGACACCGGACGCCTGACCACCATCGGCGCCCTCGACAACCTCGTCAAAGGCGGCGCGGGCAACGCCGTCCAGTGCCTCAACATCCGCATGGGCTGGCCCGAGACGCTCGGCCTGACCTTCCCCGGCCTCCACCCCCTCTAGCCCTCGCCCCACCGGAGAGACCGTGACCACCAGACCACTCACCGTCGTCAAATGCGGCGGCAATCCCGCCGTCGACGCCGCGGGTATCTGCGCCGACATCGCCCGCCTCGTCCACGAAGGGCACTCCATCGTCCTGGTCCACGGAGGTTCCGGAGAGATCCGGCGGCTCGCGGGGGAACTCGGCGTCCCGCAGCGCACCCTCGTCGCCCCGGACAACGTGTCCACCCGGTACACCGACCCGGCCACCCTCGAAGTGGTCGTCCTCGCCCTGGCCGGCGCGGTCAAACCCAAGCTGGTCGCGGAACTCGCCCGCCACGACGTGCCCGCGGTCGGCCTCACCGGCATGGACGGCGGCATGCTCCGCGCCCGCCGCAAAACCGCCGTCCGCGCCGTCGTCGACGGCCGCACCGTCCTGATCCGCGACAACCACAGCGGTCGGCTCACCTCGGTCCGCACCGAACTGCCCGAAACCCTGCTGAACGCCGGCTACGTCCCCGTCGTCTCGCCACCCGCCATCGACGAGCACGACCAGCCCGTCAACGTCGATGCCGACCGGGCCGCGGCAGCACTGGCCGCCGCACTCGGCGCCGACCAGCTCCTCCTGCTCACCGGCGCACCCGGTGTACTCGCCGACCCCGGCGACCCCACCAGCGTGCAGAGCGTCCATCACATGTCCCCGACCGGCCCACCCGACCCGTCCGCCACCGGCGGCATGGCACTCAAGCTCATCGCCGCACGCGAAGCGCTCACCGGCGGAGTCGCCACCGTACGCATCGCAGACGGACGCACCACCGACCCCGTCAGCAAAGCACTCGCAGGAGCCGGCACCACGGTGAGCATCGCCTGCGCGCAGGCGCCGGCCCTCAGCTCACGTGAAAGGGAGATCCGCGCATGACCGAACCGAAGAGCGAACCAGCCGTGTGGCAGGGCGGCACGGTCTGGCTGACCGGACTGCCGAGCGCGGGCAAGACCACCATCGCGAAGGGCCTCGCCGAGCGACTGCAGGCCGGCGGACACCGGGTTCAGGTGCTCGACGGTGACGAGGTCCGAGCGGCACTCTCCGCGGAACTGGGCTTCTCGAAGGAGGACAGGGACACCAACGTACGGCGCATCGGTTACGTGGCCGGGCTGCTCGCCGAGCACGGTGTCACGGTGCTGGTGCCGGTCATCGCCCCCTACGGGCTGTCCCGCGCGGCGGTCCGGGACCTGCACGCGAAGCGCGGCGTCCCCTACGTCGAGGTGCATGTGGCGACTCCGGTGGAGATCTGCGCCGACCGTGACGTCAAGAACCTGTACGCCAGGCAGGCGGCGGGCGAGATCAGCGGACTCACCGGCGCCGACGACCCCTACGAGGCCCCGATCGACCCCGATCTGCGGATTCACACGCAGAACCAGACCGTCGACGAGTCGGTCCAGCAGGTACGCGCGCTGCTCACGGCACGAGGTCTGTCATGACCGCCGCGACCCAGGCCGTGCTCACGCACCTCGAGATGCTGGAAGCCGAGACGGCGCACATCTTCCGGGAGGTGGCGGGCGAGTTCGACCGGTCGACGCTGCTGTTCTCCGGCGGCAAGGACTCCATCGTCATGCTGCATGTGGCGCTCAAGGCGTTCGCCCCGGCGCCGCTGCCGTTCTCGCTGCTGCACGTGGACACCGGCCACAACTTCCCCGAGGTGATCGCCTACCGCGACCGGATCGTCGAGAAGCACGGACTCCGTCTCGACGTGGCATCCGTGCAGTCCTACATCGACGACGGAACGCTCCGCGAGCGCCCGGACGGCACCCGCAATCCGCTGCAGACCCTGCCACTGCTGGACGCGGTCCGTGACGGCCGCTTCGGTGCGGTGTTCGGCGGCGGCAGGCGCGACGAGGAGAAGGCACGCGCCAAGGAACGTGTGTTCAGCCTGCGGGACGAGTTCGGTGCATGGGACCCGCGCAGACAGCGGCCCGAACTGTGGCAGCTCTACAACGGTCACCATCAGCCCGGTGAACACGTCCGCGTCTTCCCCCTGTCCAACTGGACCGAGCTGGACGTGTGGCAGTACATCGAGCACGAAGGCATCGAACTGCCCGAGATCTACTTCGCGCACTGGCGGAAGGTGTTCCAGCGCGACGGCATGTGGCTGGCGCCCGGCGACTGGGGTGGCCCCCAGGACGGCGAAACCCTGTGTGAACGCCAGGTCCGGTACCGCACGGTCGGCGACATGTCCTGCACCGGCGCGGTCGACTCGTCGGCTTCGACGGTGGCAGCGGTGATCGCGGAGATCGCGGCGAGCCGAGTGACCGAGCGCGGTGCGAGCAGGGCCGACGACCGGTTGTCCGAGGCCGCCATGGAGGACCGCAAGCGAGAAGGGTACTTCTAGACATGTCAACGGGCGTCGCGGAAGCGGCAGATCAGACGTACTCCACCGGCCGGCTCTCGGGTGGCCTGTTGCGGCTGGCCACCTGCGGGTCGGTCGACGACGGCAAGTCCACCCTGGTCGGACGGCTGCTGTACGACACCAAGTCCGTCCTCGCCGACCAGGCGGCGGCCATCGAGGAGGTGTCCCGGAGGCGAGGGCAGGACGGCCCCGACCTGGCTCTGCTGACCGACGGCCTGCGGGCGGAACGGGAGCAGGGCATCACCATCGACGTGGCCTACCGCTACTTCGCGACGCCCAGGCGGCGGTTCATCCTCGCGGACACCCCAGGCCACGTCCAGTACACGCGCAACATGGTGACCGGCGCTTCCACCGCGGATCTGGCGGTGATCCTGGTCGACGCACGCAAGGGCGTGGTCGCACAGACCATGAGGCATTGCGCGATCGCGGCACTGCTCCGGGTGCCTCACGTCGTGCTGGCGGTCAACAAGATGGACGCCGTCGACTACCGGGAGTCCACCTTCACCGAGATCGTGGACGAATTCACCGAGCGGGCCCGCGAGTTGGGCATCGCCGAGGTCACCGCCATCCCGATGTCGGCGTTGGCCGGCGACAACGTGGTCGAACCGTCGACCCGGATGGACTGGTACGGCGGCGACACGCTGCTGTCCCACCTGGAGAACGTGCCACTCGGAGCGGATCCGATCGGGATGCCGCTGCGCCTGCCGGTGCAGTACGTGATCCGGCAGCCCTCGGGCGACCGGCGGACGGTGGACCGCTGGCTGGCCGGACAACTCGCCTCCGGCCTGCTCAGGGTCGGCGACCCGGTGGCCGTGCAACCGTCCGGGGCGACCAGCACGGTCGCCGGCCTCAGCGTGCTCGGCAGGGAGACCGACAGCGTGTGGGCACCGCAGTCGGTGGCCGTCCGTCTCGCCGACGACATCGACATCTCCCGGGGCGACATGCTGACCGCGGGCCCCGCTCCACAGGTGCTGCGGCACATCAGCGCCAACGTGTGCCATCTGCACGATCGCCCGTTGCGCGCACGACAGCGCGTGCTGCTCAAACACACCACCAGGACGGTTCCGGCGGTGGTGGACCGGATCGACCACGGCATGGACGTGACCGACGGCCGCCGACTGCCCTGCCAGGACGGTCTCTTCGCCAACGACATCGGCGGCGTACAGATCCGCACCGCCGAGCCGCTCGCCGTCGACGACTACCTGGAGAACAGACGAACCGGCTCGTTCCTGCTCATCGACCCGCAGGACGGGGCGACGCTTGCCGCGGGGATGGTCCTTCAGCCGCAGCGGGCCGGGTGACCGCGGTCGGTACGCAGGCCGTGGGCGACCACCCGGAGGCGGGGTCGTCCGCCTGCCAGCCGGCGCCGTCCCGGACCGAGCAGGCCGCCGCGTGGCCGGGCGGGGCGGACACGTCCTGCAGTGTCCAGTCGACGATGCCGGCCGGGCGTGTTCCGGTGCCGACGTAGTCGTGGGAGAGCCCCTGGGCGAGTCCGGTACCCGTGCCCTTCAGATACGCCTCCTTCCGCGTCCAGCACCGGGCGAACGCCGCAGGGCGTTCGGGCATGGGCAGCGCGGCCAGTTCGGCCCGCTCCCGCTCGTGCAGCCACTCGGCCACCAGCGCGACGGCGTCGGCGGACGGCAGTTTCTCGACGTCCACGCCGACCGGGTGCGAAGCGAAGGCGAGCAGGGCGACACCGTCGCAGTGGGAGAGGGAGAAGTGCAGGGGCGCGTCCCGCACGGCGGGGCGGCCGTGCGGCCCGCCGCAGCAAGGGCAGGGCTCGCGGTAGAACTGCAGCGCGGCCGGATCCGTTCCCAGGTAACAGCCGAGCAGCCGCCGGAGCGCGGTGTGTGCGGCCACGTACTGCCGTCGGTCCGTTTCGCGCGCGAACGCCCGCGCCCGACCGCGTTCATGGGTGTCCAGCACGCTTTGCTCACCGGCCGCGGGTGCATCGGAGAGGCGGCTGTCGACCAGCCAAATCTGCACGGGGCCATGCTGCCAAGGGCCCGGCATTGCCCGTTCGCCGTAGACGGCGGGCAGTCGGGGCGGCTCGTGCTGGATGGAAGTCATTCGAGGGACGCTACGCGCAGACCGACACCGCCCGCGTCCGCGACAGGTTCGTCCTCGATGGCGCATGCCGCTTACCCGCCGAGCACGGAGACGGCCGGGGCCGCCACCCCCCACAGGAGAGGCCCCGGCCGTCGCACGGCACGGGCCGCGCGGCGGCCCGTACTTCCTACAGCGCCATGAGTGCGGTTTCTGTCACACCCCGGGTACGGCCTGCCCCGCCCTAGGGTGGTTGCATGTTGTACGGACATGGACGAGCAGCGGTTTCAGGTCGTAACGTGCCTTTCGCGCCGGGCGCGGAAGACTAATGACCATCGCGACGAATGACCATCGCAACGATCGGCGGCCTCGAAGCCGCGACCAATGACGAGGAACAATCGGGTGCTGGGGGACGACGCGGAGCTGACCGCCGCGGTGCTTGCGGCACAGGACGGGAACGAGACCGCGTTCCGGACTGTGTACCGAGCTGTGCATCCGCGGCTGCTCGGGTACGTCCGCACACTGGTCGGCGACCCGGACGCCGAGGACGTCGCCTCCGAGGCCTGGCTGCAGATAGCCCGTGACCTGGAGCGGTTCGACGGGGACGCGGACCGCTTCCGCGGCTGGGCCGCCCGGATAGCCCGCAACCGTGCGCTCGATCACATACGCATGCGCGGCCGCCGCCCCGCGATCGGCGGCGACGAGACGGAACTGACCGGCAAGGCCGCCGAGTCCGACACCGCCGGCGAGGCCATCGAGGCCCTGGCCACCGACCACACCCTCTCCCTGATCGCCCGGCTGCCGCAGGACCAGGCCGAGGCCGTCGTACTGCGTGTGGTGGTGGGCCTGGACGCCAAGACCGCCGCCGAGACGCTGGGCAAGCGTCCGGGGGCCGTGCGCACGGCGGCGCACCGCGGTCTGAAGCGGCTCGCCGAACTGCTCGGCGAGGATCCGGAATCGACGGGCGGCCTGGACGGGCTGCCCAACCAGCGAGAACCGCGCGACCGTGCGGTGACGTCCGCGAGTGTGACGCATATGCGTTCGCGGACGCAGAAGGACATGTGATGGCCGACGAGCAGTACAGGTGGCTGGACCGCGAAACAGCGGAGCTTTTGCTGCGCGGAGAGTCACTGGAAGCTGTCGATGCCGCCGCCCGTGACCAGGCCGAACGGCTCGCGAAGAGCCTCGGCGAGCTGGCCCCGCAGGCCCCGCTGAGCAGCGCCGAACTCCCCGGTGAGGCCGCCGCGCTGGCCGCCTTCCGCAAGGCGCGCGAGGGCGGGCGCACCGAGCAGGCCGCCGGCGGCCGGCACGCCCGTCCGCGCACCTCCGACGCCGGGCTCGTCCGTATCGCCGCGCCCGCCCCGGCCGCCCGGCGCTCCCGCTGGGGCCGGCCCGCGCGCTTCGGGCTGACGGCCGCGCTGGCCGTCGGCATGGTCGGCGGGGTCGCCGTCGCGGCCACCACCGGAGTGCTGCGGACGCCGTTCGACGACAACCCGGGTCCCGCCGCCTCGGTCTCGGCCGGCGTCACCCCGAACCGCCCGCTCGTCTCGCCCTCGCCGAACGGCGTCCCGGGCGCACCCACCCCGGACGGCTCCACCGCCGGTTCCACCGCCCCGGGCACCCCGGACGGCTCGGCGGGCGACGGCGCCTCCGCGAAGCCCGGCTCCGACTCCGACAACCGCGGCGGCGGCTCCGGCGGCTGGAGCGAGGCCCCGGAGGCCTGCCGCGCCGTGCGCGACGGCAGGGAGCTGACGCCCGAGCGCAGACGGGCCCTGGAGGGCGCGGCGGGCAGCTCCCGGCCCACCCGTGTGTGGAAGTACTGCAAGACCGTTCTCGCCGACGCCGAGAGCACGGCCCGCGACGGCAAGGACCGGGACAAGGGCAAGGACGGCAGGGGCGGCGGTGGCTCCGGCGGCGAGGGCGACCAGAACGGCCACGGCGGCGACCAGGGCGAGCAGGGCGGTGACGACGACGGCCACCACATAGCCCCCGGCGGGACGGGCGGCACCGGCGCGCCCACGCCGACGGTCACGCCGCTCGTGCCGCTGGTGCCGCCGCACCTGCTGACCCCGGGCTCCCCGTCCCCGGCCTCCCCGTCCCCGGAACCGACGTACAGCGCGCTCTGACCTGCGGTTTCTCGGGGTGGGAAAATTCTTCGCCCCGCCAGTAACGTTTTCGGGCCCGGCCGCGCAGTACTGAATGAGCCGACTGGTCATCGGCCGTCGCACAGAGCCGGGGTTCCCCCCGTACCCACGGCTCGTGCACCTAGGCGCGGGCGGGACACGTTCCCCCGGTCCCGCCCGCGCCCCGCACATCTCCCGCGCGCCTCACCAGTACACGACGACCTTGTCGCCGTTCCTCACCTGCCCGTACAGATCCGCGATCGCCGCCTCGTCCCGTACGTTGACGCAGCCGTGCGAGGCGCCGGAGTAGCCGCGGGCCGCGAAGTCGTACGAGTAGTGCACGGCCTGGCCGCCGCTGAAGAACATGGCGTACGGCATCGAGGAGTCGTACAGCGTCGACCAGTGGTGCCGCGACTTCCAGTACACGTGGAAGACGCCGTCCCGGGTGGGCGTGCCCGTCGCGCCGAAGCGGACCGACATCTCCGACACCGTCCGCCCGTCGATCATCCAGCGCAGGGTCCGGGTGGACTTGTCGATGCACAGCACCCGACCGGTCAGGCACCGCGGATCGGGTGCGCCGGCGGGCTGGCCGCCCATCAGATACAGCTCCCACTTCCCGGGCTCGTGCGTCATCTTCTTCAGCCGCTGCCAGGTGACGGTGTCCGTCTCGCCGGTCTTCGGCAGCCCGCGCTTGCCCTGGAACCCCTTGACCGCCTTCACGGTCAGGTCGTCGTACGTCCCTGTCGGCCCGTCGAAGAGCCAGTCGACCTGACGCAGCCGGGCCTGCAGTTCGCGGACGTCGGTGCCGCTGTCTCCGGGCGACCACAGGACGGGGGCACCGGACTTCGTGGACGGGGTGGCGCTCGGTTTGTCGTCGGAGTCTGAGTCGGCCCCGGGGGAGGGGGCCTTGCTGCTCGGCAGCGTGATGTGCACCGGCGAGTTCCCCTTGCCGTCCGCACCCTGCACCGTGCACCCGCACACGGCGGCCAGGGCCGCGAGGGCCGCCGTGGCGGCGATCGATCTCCCCATGCCCGTAGTACGCACTGCGACCCCCGTCGTCTCACCGGTGTGCACGCATGTCACCACAGATGCTGCCCCCGCGTGACGGGTTGCGAACGGCGCGGCATTGTTGTGGGCGGGACCGGGAACAGCCTGTGCTGTACTGGTGAGTAACTGAAGGCCAACTCGAGCATTGCTCGGCGGGAGGCATCGACCATGGCGCGCGAGTCGGAGTCCGGACTGCCCATCGAACCGGTCTACGGGCCCGAGGACCTTGCGGGCTGGGACCCGGCCGCGAAGCTGGGCGAGCCCGGCTCGTACCCGTTCACCCGCGGCGTCTACCCGTCGATGTACACGGGCCGTCCCTGGACCATGCGCCAGTACGCCGGTTTCGGTACGGCGACGGAGTCCAACGCCCGCTACCAGCAGCTGATCGCCAACGGCACCATGGGCCTGTCGGTCGCCTTCGACCTGCCCACCCAGATGGGCCACGACTCCGACGCCCCGATCGCACACGGCGAGGTCGGCAAGGTCGGCGTCGCCATCGACTCGGTCGACGACATGCGGGTGCTGTTCGGCGGGATCCCGCTGGACAAGGTGTCGACGTCGATGACGATCAACGCACCCGCGGCTCTCCTGCTGCTCCTGTACCAACTGGTGGCGGAGGAACAGGGTGTTCCCGCCGACCGGCTCACCGGCACGATCCAGAACGACGTGCTGAAGGAGTACATCGCGCGCGGGACGTACATCTTCCCGCCCAAGCCCTCCCTGCGCCTGATCGCCGACATCTTCAAGTACTGCAGGGCCGAGATCCCGAAGTGGAATACGATCTCGATCTCCGGCTACCACATGGCGGAGGCCGGCGCCTCGCCCGCGCAGGAGATCGCCTTCACGCTGGCGGACGGCATCGAGTACGTCCGTACGGCGGTCGCGGCCGGGATGGACGTCGACGACTTCGCGCCCCGCCTGTCGTTCTTCTTCGTGGCGCGTACGACGATTCTCGAAGAGGTCGCCAAGTTCCGTGCGGCAAGGCGCATTTGGGCGCGGGTCATGCGGGACGAGTTCGGCGCGAAGAACCCCAAGTCGCTGATGCTGCGCTTCCACACGCAGACCGCCGGGGTGCAGCTGACGGCCCAGCAGCCGGAGGTGAACCTGGTCCGGGTCGCCGTCCAGGGCCTTGCCGCGGTGCTCGGCGGCACGCAGTCGCTGCACACCAACTCCTTCGACGAGGCCATCGCGCTGCCGACGGACAAGAGCGCGCGGCTGGCGCTGCGCACCCAGCAGGTGCTGGCGTACGAGACCGATGTGACGGCGACCGTCGACCCCTTCGCGGGTTCGTACGCCATCGAGAAGATGACGGACGACGTCGAGGCGGCGGCCGTCGAGCTGATGCGGAAGGTCGAGGACCTCGGCGGTGCGGTTTCCGCCATCGAGCACGGTTTCCAGAAGTCCGAGATCGAGCGCAGCGCGTACCGGATCGCCCAGGAGACCGACTCCGGCGAGCGGGTCGTCGTCGGCGTCAACCGCTTCCAGCTGGACGAGGAGGAGCCGTACGAGCCCCTCCGCGTCGACCCGGCCATCGAGGCCCAGCAGGCCGAACGCCTCGCCGCACTCCGCGCCGAACGCGACCAGCCGGCCGTGGACGCGGCCTTGGCGGCCCTGAAGAAGGCCGCCGAGGGCGAGGACAACGTCCTGTACCCGATGAAGGACGCGCTGCGGGCGCGGGCGACGGTGGGCGAGGTCTGCAACGCACTGCGGGAGGTCTGGGGGACGTACGTCCCGTCCGACGCGTTCTGACGTCAGCGGGACTCCGGGACGAGGCCCAGCCGCCCGGCGTACTCCCCGAGCCCGGCCGCCGAGTCGCCCGCCCAGCCGACGTAACCGTCGGGCCGTACGAGGAACAGGCCCGTCCCGTACGGCTCCTGGGCCGCCGGTCCGCTGACGACCCGCACCGAGTCGACGTCCAGTGCGGGCGCCCGGGTGCCCAGCGCCAGCAGTGTCCAGTGCGGGCCGCGGAACGCGTCGAAGAGGCGTACGTCCGCCACGGTGGCGTCCGGCGCGCGGTCGCCCGCGTGCACCTGGCCCGGGGCCGTCCGGGTGTCCTCGGTGAGCGCCGAGTCCCGGTAGCCCAGGCCGAGTTGGACGGTCGCCGCCCCGCGCCGGATCTCGCCGCGGTGCACGCCCGTCGAGATGCCGAGCATCTGTGCCGCGATGGGCCGCCGCTCCTCCTCGTACGTGTCGAGGAGCGCGGCCGGCGCCCCCTCCCGGAGCACCGCGCCCAGCTTCCAGCCCAGGTTGTAGGCGTCCTGGACGCTGGTGTTCAGCCCCTGCCCGCCCGCCGGGGAGTGGACGTGCGCGGCGTCCCCGGCGAGGAAGACCCGTCCGGAGCGGAAGCGGTCCGCCAGGGCCGCCCGGGGGCGGAAGTCCGAGGCCCACCGGACCTCCGTGATGTCCTCCGGCGCGAGGTGCGAGCGCGCGGCGGCCACCTTGCGGATGCCGTCCAGGGACACGTCCACGTCCGTGCCCTCGGGGAACTGGGCGACCAGCTGGAAGTCCTCCGTACCGGCCAGTGGGCAGATCGCCAGGTAGCCGTCGCCGTCCCCGCTCGGCGGGAAGACGTGCCAGTTGTCGCGGTCCAGGCCGGTGATGCGGACGTCCGAGACCAGGACCGGGTTCGGGTCGACCGTCTCCCCGGTCATGCCGATGCCGAGCGCGCGCCGTACGACGGAGCGGCCGCCGTCCGCGGCGACGAGGTACCGGGCGCGCAGGCCGGCCCCGGAGGCGAGGCGCACGGTCACGCCGTCCTCGTCCTGGTCGAGCCCGACGACCTCCCGGCCGAAGACCACCCTTCCGCCCAGCTCCCGCAACCTCTCGAAGAGGATCTCCTGCGTCCGCCACTGCGGGACCATCCACGGCTCGGTGAACGCCGAGTCCCCGGCCGCCTCCTTCACCTCGTCCGCGTCGAACATCCGGTGCTCGCCGACCTGCCTGCCGTCCTGCCAGATCATCCCGACCGGATAGCGGCCGCCGCTCGCGAGGACCGCGTCCAGTACGCCGAGGTCCTCCAGGACCTCCATGGTGCGCGGCTGGATGCCCTTGCCGCGCGAACCCGGGAACAGACCGTCCGCCTTCTCCACGACCAGCGCGTCCACTCCCCGCCGGGCGAGGTCGACGCCGAGGGCCAGACCGGTCGGGCCCGCGCCCACGATCACGACGTCCGCGCCACCGGTCACTGCGTCGGTACCACTCATGATCCATTCTCCTTAACGCTGTTAAGTGCCGTCCTTCAGGAGAGTGCCCTTAACGCTGTTAAGCTGTCAAGCGTGAGTACGGAACGACGCGCGCCCCTCGACCGCAAGCGGGTGGCGGACACCGCCCTGAAGCTCCTGAACGAGGTGGGCCTGGAAGGGCTCACGCTGCGGGCCATCGCCAAGGAGCTGGACGTCAAGGCACCCGCCCTGTACTGGCACTTCAAGGACAAACAGGCGCTGCTGGACGAGATGGCGACGGAGATGTACCGCCGGATGGTCGCCAGTGCCGCCCTCGATCCCGCCGACAGCTGGCAGGAACGCATGCTGAAGGCCAACCGCGGACTGCGCGCGGCCCTGCTCTCCTACCGGGACGGCGCCCGGGTCTACAGCGGCTCGCGCTTCACCGGCACCGACCATGCGCGCGAGATGGAGTCGAATCTGCGCCTGTTCACAGCTTCCGGTTTCACCCTCGCCCAGACGGTCCGCGCGAACTCGACGGCGTACTCGTACACCATCGGTTTCGTCATCGAGGAGCAGGGCGTCAAGCCCCTCCCCGGCGAGCGCCGGGAGGGCTACGACGTGCAGGAACGCGCCCGACTGCTGGCCGAGTTCCCCCTCGCGGCGGCGGCCGGCGCGGAGATCTTCGAGGACTACGACCGGCACTTCGAGGAGGGGCTGGCGCTGATCGTCGCGGGCGTCGAATCGTGGACAAGGCTTGGTTGACGAGCCAACGATTCGCTCTTAGGTACCGAGCGGTTCACCTGGATGTCGTTTTCGCTACCTAATTTTCCCCAGCATCCCCCCACGCCGCGGTAAACCCGTCACACGACTCGGTCATCCGCAACCACTCGCAGCACCAGCTCGGTAAACAACCGGCAAGTATCCAGGAGCGCCATGACGAGGGTCCAGAACAGACGGGGACGCGCACGCGGAGGGGAGTTGGACGACTGCCTGCGCGCCTGCGCCGCCCACAGCGGCAAACTCGTCGGCAGCATCGACCGTCGTCGCGTGGAACTCGCCGAACAGCTGCGCAGGCTGCTCGTGGTGTGGGGCACGACCGCCACCACGGCCCCCGCGCCCGCCCCGGCCGCCGGCGCCACCGCCCTGCTCAAGCGCGCCGTCAAGGGTGCCGCGACCCCCGCCTCGCCGATCGCCCCCGAGCTGCTCGACGCCCTGCTCGCCGTCGCCAACAAGGCGCTGGAGTGCGGCTACGACGACGAGCTGAACCTCGCCCTGGTCATCAGCGACACCGTCCTCGCCCAGCGGAAGAACTCCCGCGCCGGCTGGCGGCTGCGCGCCCGCCTCCTGGAGGCCGTCGGCGACGAGGCCGAGGCACTGGCGGCGTACGAGAAGTACCTCGAGCTCACCCAGGACGACGGCTTCGGCGTCCGCGCCCGGATCGCAGGGCTGCGCATCGCGGCCGAGAAGGAGCGCGAGCTGCTGGACCTGCTGGTCCGGCAGGCCCCGCGCGCCGAGGAGTTCGCCCCCCGCCCCGCCACCGACGTGTGGGCCGAGGGCCTGGCCGCGCACGCCGTCGGCGACTGGGCGGAGGCCGAGCCGCGCCTCGTGGGAGCGCTCCTCGCGCTCGCCGCCGAGGACGCCCCGGTCACCGACCGGCAGGAGCTGCTCAGCCAGTACCTGGACCTGCGCACCGCCGCCCCCGGCGGCGACCTGCCCGCGCTCACCGCGGCCCTCGCCCTCTACGCCGAGCAGCGCCGCGCCCGGATGCGTGGTCCGGTCGCCGACCCGACGATCGGCGGTGTGCAGTGGATCAGCCTCGGCGAGTTCCGCAACCGCATCGCCGGCAGGTCGATCTGCCTGATCGCCAACTCCGGCCGGGTGGGGGCCAGTTCGCTGGGCGCCGAGATCGACTCGTACGACCTCGTGGTCCGCTTCAACTCGTACCGGATCGACCCGAAGCACACCGGCAGCCGTACCGACATCCACGCCACGATCCACAAGCACGGCTTCAACTGGGAGAAGCAGGTCGACACCCGGCTGGTCTTCGGCGGTGTGTCCGGCGACTGGAGGCACTCGCTGCGCAACCGCCTGGTGCCCGGCGCGCAGACCTGTCTCGGCGACGAGTCGCTGCGCTGGCCCGTGCGCAACATCGGCAAGGTCGGCAGCGACGTGTGGTCGGGCATCCCGACGACCGGCTTCAACATGCTGTGGCTGCTGGACTTCCTGGACGTCAGCCCGACCCTCGACCTGATCGGCTTCGACTTCTACGAGAGCGGCGCCTATCGCGTGCCGGAGGCGATGAAGCTGGCCATCACGTCCGTGCACGAATACACCAGCGAGAAGGACTGGGTCATGCAGCGGGCCCAGCGCGTGACCGACATGAGGATATCCCTGCGATGATCACGATCTCCCCGACCTCGGCCGCCGCCCCCCTGGCCCCGGTGACCGACGCGTCCGCGCTCACCGGCAAGCGCCGCATCGCCTTCGCGAGCTTCGTCGACGAGAACTACCTGCCGGGCTTCCTCGTCCTGCTGCGCAGCCTCGCCCTGTCCAACCCGGAGGTGTGCGAGGACTTCGTCGTCCTCTACGACGACCTGCGCCCCGGCTCGATCGCGCAGATCCGCGCCCTGCACCCGCGGATCGTGCTGAAGCGCGTCGACGCCGACCGCTACGACTCGTACAAGAAGGGCGACCAGGACAACTACCTGGTCCGCAAGGCGTACTTCATCCTCGACGTCTTCAGGATCCGCGAGTACGACACCGTCATCACCCTCGACACCGACATGGTGGTGCTGGGCGACCTGAGTGAACTGCTGCAGCTGCGCGAGGGGTTGGCGGCCGTCCCGCAGTTCTTCTACGGGCAGCACAAGCTCAACTCGGGGCTGCTGGTCATCCAGCGCGAATACCTGAGCGACGTGTTCTGCGCGAAGCTCGACAAGTGCGGCCGCTCCGGCCACTACGAGCTCGACAAGCACGACCAGGGCATCCTCAACTCCGTCCTGGACGGCGACTTCGTGCGCCTCGACGCGCGCTACAACTTCGTCAAGCGGCGGCTGTCCGGCGATCTGCCCGTCCCCGACGACACCGCGATCCTGCACTTCACCGGCCGTCACAAGCCGTGGCAGGGCGGCGAGGCCGGCTACAGCCTGGCGGAGGAGCGCTGGCGTGAATTCGAGCTGACGGACGCCGAGTTCCACGCCGCCTACCTGGAGAAGCAGGCCGCCCTCCACCACGACCTGCTCGTCCACTACGGCACCCCGCACGTCGCCCGCACCCAGGACGCCGAGGTCGCCCGCAAGGTCGCCGCCGCGCACATCGCGTCCGGCGACTACCAGAACGCCGTCGACATCCTCAGCAGCGTGCACATCCCGCTCGACGAGGCGTGGCCGCACGAGGTCCTGGGCCACGCCCTGATGAGCGTCTCCCGGTACGAGGAGGCCAAGGCCCAGCTGCTGCTGGCCACCGCCGCCCCCAACCGGGCCGCCACCGCCTACGCCCGGCTCGCCCAGATCTCCTGGGTGCACGGCGACAACGCCCAGGCCCTCAAGCACGCCACGGCCGGCATCTCCGTCGACCCCACCCACCGCCCCAGCCGCCTGTGGGCGCAGCGCGCCGCCGCCCTCCCCGCCCAGGAGCAGGGCGCCCCCGAGGACCAACTCGCCCACGTCGCCTTCTACATGGACCGGCAGGGCAACGCGGGCGACAAGCTGCTCCCGGAGAGCGTCCGGCTCGCCTTCGGCAAGGACACCACCTCCCGCCGCTGGCACTCCGTGCACGCCCACCGTCTCTTCGACCAGGCGGCCCTGGAGCGGGTCAACGCCCGCCGCGGCCTGGTCATCGGCGGCGGCGGCCTGTTCATCCCGGACACCATGCCGAACGGCAACAGCGCCTGGCAGTGGAACGTCCCGGACGAGCTCCTGAACCGCATCGACGTGCCGATCGCGGTCTACGCGGTGGGCTTCAACGCCTTCGACGGCCAGTCCTACCGGGCGGGCCGCTTCCGCTCCTCGCTGCGCCAACTCGTCGAGCGCGCAAGCTTCTTCGGGCTGCGCAACCACGGCTCGATCGACAAGGTGCGCGCCATGCTCCCGGCCCACCTGCACGACAAGGTCCGCTTCCAGCCGTGTCCCACGACGGTCACCCGCCAGCTGGTCGAGGGCTGGCAGGATCCGGCGAGCCGCGAGGACACCATCCTGATCAACGCCGCCTACGACCGCGCGGGCCTGCGCTTCGGCCACGACTACGACTACTTCCTCGCCCAAATGGCCAAGGCCGTACGGGAGTTGGGTGAGCTCGCCGAGGTGCGGTGCGCGGCGCACTCGCTCGACGACGAGCGGATCGCCTTCGACCTGCGGCGCGAGCACGGCATCTCGATGCCGGTCATCCCGATGTACGACTTCGAGAACGACGAGATCCGCGACCTGTACGCCCGCACCAAGCTGGTGATCGGCATGCGCGGTCACGCGGGCATGATCCCGTTCGGCTGCGGCACGCCCATCATCAGTCTGATCTCGCACCCGAAGATGGCGTACTTCCTGCGGGACATCGAGCGCCCCGAGTGGGGCGTCTCCGTCCACGAACGCCATCTCGCCGCCCGCCTGGTGGAGCGCTCCAAGGACCTCCTCGCCGACCACGCGAAGACCGTGGCCGACGTGCACGGCCGCCAGCAGGAGCTGTGGAAGGTCACCGAGGCGAACGCCGCCGATCTGCGGATCGTCCTGGGCGGCTGACCATGGCGACGGCCCTGGCCGACGACGACACCGCCGTACGGCCTGCGCGCAGCGGCCGCCGCTCACCCCTGTGGTGGGCGGCGGTCGCCCTGCCGGCCACGGCGGCCGTGGTGTACACCGTGCTCACCCGGCGGCTCACCGGCGACCTCCACTACGTCCTCGCCGCCCTGCGCACGGGCCGCGCGGCCGGCTTCGGACCGTCGGAGGTCTTCACCCACCGCCCGTTCTTCTACCGGTGGTTCATCGCCCTCCTCGACCGTGGCACCTCCTTCGCCGCTACGACGTCGGTGCGCGAGGCCCTGATCGCAGCGGCCGGTGTGCTGCTCGCCGCGGCGGCCGCCGCCGCCCTGTTCGCCGCCCTGCGCCGCCGGGTCGGCGGACGGGAGGCGGCCCTCACGGCAGGCACCACGGGACTGGCCCTGGCGCTCGCCCCGCGCAACGACTTCCTCCAGCCGGAGTGGGCGGCGGTCGTGCTGACGGTGTTCGGCGTCGCCGCCGCGATCGGCCCGAAGCAGCCGTGGCGGGCGGCCCTGCTCGCCGCGCTCCCGCTCGGCCTCGCGGTGATGATGAAGTACTCCACCGCCGCCACGGCCGCCATCGGCATCCTCCTCGTGTACGTCGTCGACCGGGGCCGCGCCGTACGGGTCGCCCTGGTCGCGGCACCGGCAGCGGCGGCCCTGTTCGGTCTGAGCGTGCTCGGCGGTTCCCATGAGCTGCAGTGGACGCACGACATGCCGCTGATCAACCAGTCGGCGCTCAGCCGTACCGGCATCCGCCCGCAGTTCATCCTCACCCGGTCCGTGGAGTTCCTGGCGGACCGGGCCGTGGCCGGCCCGGTGCTGCTGCTCCTGCCCGGGGCGCTGCTTCTGGTCCTGGCCCGGGTGCGCGGATGGCGGCGGCGGGCCGAACTGCTCCTCGTCGCCCTCACCATCGGCACAGCCGCCCTGGCGGTCGTGGTCGTGCAGGGCAACTGGTTCCTCTACCACGCGGCCCAGCTGCCGGTGCTCGCCGCAGCGGCCTGGGGCCTGGCGGTGGGCGGCGCGCGCCGGTCCCCGCCGTGGACGTTCGGGGCCGTGTCACTGGCGTACGGCGTGCTGCCCGTGCTGTACGCGAAGGCGCCGGAGCAGGACCAACGACCGTACGTGGTCTGGGTGTTCGCTCTGGTCGCCCTGCTCGCGGCCCTCCTGGACGCCCTGTTGGAACGACGCCGTTCCAAGGCCTCCGCCGGATCCGCCGTCCTGGTCGCCCTCACCGGCGTGGTGTGCCTGGCCGCGTCCGTCTGGCCCGGCTCCCCGCATCTGGTGTTCGACGGCAGGGTCACCGTGACCAGCGCCCAGTACCTGGACGAGATGCGGGGCATCGAGCGGGAGGCCGACCGGATCCGGGCCGAGATGCCGGCCGACGCTCCCGTCCTCTACCTCGCCTTCGGCGACACCACCTACTACGTCGACCACCCGGCCCGCTGCCGCTACCCGATCGCCACGTTCCTGCAGCGCAGCCGCTTCCTCCCGGACGTCGCCCGGCTGAAGTCCTTCAAGGAGAACGCCGACTGCGTCGACCACGGCCCCGCCCCGTACGCGGTGCTGGAGCGCCCCTGGTTCAAGCCCGGCAAGGTCGACCCGGAGCTGTGGCGCCGCATCCGGGCCGTCTACGACTGCCCGCCCGGCGACGCCGGGACCAGAATGGTCCTCTGCGTGCGCAAGAGCGACGACGCACGGGCGCACGACTGACCGCTGTCCCCGGCCCGGCAGCGCCCTCAAGGGGCGCGGGCAGCCAGTCGGGGCCGGCGGAGCGCTCAGCGCAGTCCCAGCGACGCAGTCACCTCGCGGGCCAGCTCCACCGAGTAGCTCTGGCCCCGGTCCTGCGGGTAGATCTGGGCCATCGTCGCCAGCGTGACCCGGCTCATCGGTGTCTCGTGGGCCGGGATCAGGGCGCGGTACGCGGGTGTCACCACCGGCTGCGCGAAGGGCGCCTTCGAGAAGTGCCAGTCCTGGACCCAGGAGGCGTCGAAGTCCGGGTTGACGCGCCGCAGATACGGCAGGAAGCGGGTCAGCAGCTCGCCCGGTTCGGTCGTGAACCGCCAGTCGTCGCGCTCGACGTAGTTGCCGACGTAGAGGATGTGCCGGCCGCCGTAGACCGACGGGTCGATCATGCGCGTGTGCTCGACCACCGCGAGGAACGGGAAGTCCGGCTCGTTGATGTTGAGCCAGTAGTACGGGATCGCACTGCGGTCCAGCTCCAGCACGAAGCAGGTGGCGCCCAGGTACTGGTTCTTCCACACCGTGTCGTCGGCGGGCAGCCCGGCGGCCTTCGCGAACGCGGGCTGCGGGGTCGTGACGATCAGCCGCTCGAAGTCGTACGACGAGCCGTCCGCGCACCGCACCACCGCGGGCGCGTCGTCGCCGTCCTGCCGTATCGACTCGACCGCCTTGCCGAACTCCACCTTGCCGCCGCGCTCCTCGACGCCGTCCCGCAGCGCCGCGTAGACCCGCTCGAACCCGCCGTCCACATAGCCGAGTTCGAAGGTACGGCAGTGGATACGGGCCCACAGCCAGGCCATCGACACCTGCTCGGCCCGGTCGCCGAACTTGCCGCGGAGAAGGGGCTCCCAGATGGCCGCCGTGACCTTCCGGCCGGCCCAGCGGCGCAACCAGGCAAGGGCGGTGAGGTCGTTGAACCGCTCCCCGCCCCGCACCGCCTTCAGCACCGCCGACGAACCGGCGAAGCGTACGGCGTCGACGGGGGAGAACTCCGGGAAGCGGAGCATGTCGAGGGGCGTGGTGAAGTCGGTCAGCCTGCCGCCCCGGTAGATGCCGGTCGTCGGCCTGTGGAAGCGCAGGGCGTCCCCCAGCCCCAGCTCCTCGATCAGGGCGATCATGGCCCTGTCACTCCGGAAGATGTGGTGGTAGTAGCGCTCCAGCGGGACGCCCCCCACCTCCAACGAGGCGGCGAGGCCCCCGAGTTCGTCGGCCGCCTCCAGGACGGTGACCTGGTGGCCGGCGCGTACGGCGTCCCAGGCGGCGGTCAGGCCCGTGGCACCCGCGCCGATGATGCCGAGGTTCATGCGAAGCTCCACTTTCTGTTGAGCACGAACTGCAGCGCCAGAACCAGCGGCAGCGAACCCGCCTTGACCAGGTTGGCGTCGACTCCGAGTCCGTCGGTGAAGGCGAGGAAGAGCAGGTTCGTCAGCGCGATGCCGGTCAGGCCGACGGCGTAGAAGCGCAGGAAGCGGACGACGAGCCGGTCCCGGCGCTCGAAGGTGAACCGGGCGTTCAGCGCGAAGTTGTTGGCGATGCCGAGGGTGGTGCTGATCGCGTTGGCGAACTGCTCGTTCATCCCGGCGACGTTGTGCAGCAGCAGGAAGACGAGCAGGTCGAGGGCGACTCCGCTGCCGCCGACCAGGGTGTAGCTGATCAGCTGGCGCGATATGCGGGGAGCCACGGTGGTCGTCGTGGTCTCAGCGGTCACCGTCGCCGCCGATCACCTCGCGCACCAGGTACAGCGGACGGCCCTGCGCCTCGCTGTAGATGCGCCCTATGTAGGTGCCGATGACCCCGAGCGAGAGCATCTGGGTGCCGCCGAGGAACAGCACGACGCACATCAGCATCGTCCAGCCGGAGACGGTGATGTCGGGGCGGAAGAACTTCATGCCGAGCGCGTAGAGGATGCCGAGCAGCGACAGCGCGAGCACCACGAAACCCAGCCGGGTGATCATCTTCAGCGGGGCGGTGGAGAAGCTGGTCATCCCGTCCACGGCCAGCCGGGCCATCTTGCGCAGCGGGTACTTCGTCTCGCCCGCGAACCGCTCGTCCCGGTCGAAGGCCACCTCGGCCTGGGCGTACCCCATCGAGGCGACGATCCCGCGCACGAACCGGCTCCGCTCCCGGTACCTGCGCAGCTCGTCGGCGACCTTGCGGTCCAGCAGCCTGAAGTCACCGGTGTCCAGCGGGATGTCGACCTCGGTGGAGGCGCGCAGGAGGCGGTAGTACAGGTGCGCGGTGGCCCGCTTGAACGCGGTGTCCTGGCGGCTGCGGCGGCGGGCGTGCACGATCTCCGCGCCCTCGAGCCAGGCGTCGACCAGCTCGAGGCTGACCTTAGGCGGATCCTGGAGGTCGGTGTCCATGACGATCACCGCGTCGCCCGCGGCCAGGTCGAGCCCGGCGGTGATGGCGAGCTGGTGCCCGAAGTTGCGGGCGAAGTCGACCACCCGGACCCGGGGGTCCCGCTGCGCGAACCCCTTGAGCAGAGCCAACGACCCGTCCGTGGAACCGTCGTTGACGTAGACCAGCTCGAAGTCGAGCTCCGGGCGGGCGTCGAGCGCGGCGGTGAGCTCGCCGTGGAACGCGGCGATGCCGTCCTGCTCGTTGAAGACGGGCAGGACGTACGAGACGAGCGCCCGCCCGGTCGGCTCCGGATCCGGCTCCACCGCCGCGAGCACGACCGGGGCCTGGGCGGGCGGACGTATGTCCTGCTGGGTCATCTCGGCCCGCCCGGGACGCCGGAGGGTCTGGAGACGAAGAGTGCTGTTTGCGCCATTCGGGGAAGCTATGGAGGCTCTGTGAACCCCACCCCAACAACCCGCGTCGGAAGGAGGTCTTCCCCGTTGCGCTTCACTTCGTGACGGCCTTCTTCAACGCCCTCGCCCGGCGTACCACCCGGCGGGCCGTGGAGTTGCGCGGGAGGAACGCCAGGCGTTCCGGGATACCGCCCGGGAGGCCGAGGGCGGTGAGGCGCTTGCGCTTGAAGTACCGCTTGGTGCGCGGGCCGAGGTGCTGGGAGAGGTGGCGCTCCGCCGCCCGGCGCAGACTCGGGTAGATCTGCGGCTGCATGGTGAAGCTGAGCGCGTCGAGCAGGCCGTCCAGCGTGTCCGCGGCGACGACGGCCTCGCCCTTCCTGCCCTCCAGGTCGGGGACCAGCGCGTCGGCGAGGACGGCCGGGACCCGGTTGCTGTTCTGGTACGGCGTGAGCCGGTCCAGGAGCGGCTCGGTGCCGATTCGGGCGACCGGGAGGCCGTAGAACGCGGACGCCGTGAACAGCGCCGTGGAGAAGCAGCCGACGACCAGGCCGGGCGGGGACTTCTCGAACAGCACCTCGGCGAGCACCGGCACGTCGAGGACGGTGAGGTCGACGCCCAGCTTGTCGGCCTCCTTCTCCAGGGCGCGGCTGTAGCGGGCCGGTGCGGTGGGGTGCGGCTTGAAGACGATGGCGCGGTGGCCGCGCTCGACCGCCCCGCGCATCATCCGCACATGCAGGTCCTCCTCCTCCTCGGGGGAGAGGATGTTCAGCGCGGAGAGGTACTGACCGAGCAGCAGTGCCGAGTTCTCCGGCAGTACCGGCAACTCCGGGAGGGAGGCGGTGAGTTCGCCCAGCACCTTCAGGAAGGCCTCCGTCGGCAGTATCTGCGCCGGCACCTCGAACTCGGTCAGCAGCCGCGGCGTGAGCCCCGGCACCAGGTCCAGGTGGAGCAGCCGCCGCACACGCGTGCCGACCAGCGGGTCGATCTTGTTGCGGGTCGGGCCGTAGCTCATCAGACCGTCGGCGTACACGTCGACGGGAGCGTCGGTGAACAGCTGGGCCACGGTGAGCGCCGGGGTGACCTGGATGGACTCCAGGACCAGCTCCACCCGGTCGTCGCCCAGGTCCCACAGCAGCCGCAGATAGCGCTCGAAGAGGGGGATGTCGTCCTGGCGCGGGGTCCAGGCGCCCGGATGGAAGGGGCGGATGGCCTCGTTCCAGGACAGCACGGCGTCGAAGTGGTCGCGCAGCGGCTCGAAGCCGGGCATCTCGTCGACCGGCGGCGTGGTCTCCGGTGTCGCGGAGTTGTTGAACACCAGCAGCAGCCGGCGGTCCTCGTCCCGCTCCGTGAAGGAGTCGGAGTCGATCGCGGCGGCCAGGGTCGCGGCGCCGTACAGCGTCGAGACGCAGAAGATACGGGTCGTACGGGACATCAGGCGGCCGCCTTCGCTGTGGTCACCCGGCGCCGCAGCCGCCGGAGCTTGGAGGAGCGGTGCATGTCCATGGTCTCCAGCACGTCGCCGAGCATGTCCTGCGGCAGGCGCTGGATGGCGGCCGCGGCCCTCGCCCGCAGCTGCTTGTACACGGACGGCTCCCACTTGTCCTCGTCCGAGACGTGGTGGGCGATGATCGCGCAGTACGTGCGCACCGCCTTCGGCAGCAGCTGGTCGGCGTCCGGGTCCTTCCGCGTCTCCTCGATCACCTGGTCGAAGGCGCGGATGAAGTCGAGCTGGCGGACGTCGCCGATCTGCGTCAGTGAGGAGGCGACCCCGCGCCGGTAGAAGACGCCGAGCAGGCTCACCACGGCGAACGACTCCGCCTCGCGGTGCAGCCGCCAGATCCACGGCCGGTCCTCGGCCGTGCGCAGCCCGTCGGTGAAGTGCAGCAGGCCCTTGTCGAGGAGGCGGCGGTGGTAGGCGCCGGCCCACGCGTACGCGTAGTCCACGGAGGTCGAACGGTCGGCCGGCAGGATCGCCTCGCGCGGGTTGAAGGCCTCCCAGCGGCGCCCGATCGGCACCCGGTGCACACTGCGCGCGCGGGCGGTCGCCTGCACATGGTCGGTCCGCACGAAGTCGCAGCCCAACCCCTCGATGGCGCCCACCAGTTCGGCGAAGTAGCCGGGGGCCAGCCAGTCGTCGCCGTCCAGGAAGGTGAGGTACTCGCCCTGCGCGGCGTCCAGGCCGGTGTTGCGCGCGGTGGCGAGTCCCCCGTTCTTCTCATGGCGGATGTAACGCACCTGCGCGACATCGGAAAGCTCGTCGGCCGCGCGTTCGAGAATGGCCGGAGTTTCGTCCTTCGAATGGTCGTCGACCAGTACGAACTCGAAATCCCGTTGCGCGTTCAATCGAAGGCTTCTGAGGGTGTCGGGGGCGTATTGCTGCACGTTGTAGAACGGCACGATCACGGAAAGCTTTGGCACACACGGAAGCCTAGGAGGCCGTCCGGCGGCGTAACTTTCCGGTGTCCGTACAGGGGGTGAACTCAATGTGTCGGATCGGTGCATCCCCTGTACTTCCTGAGAATTGGCGGCCCAGTTCGGCTCTCGGCGAGGTGTTGTTAACTTTTTGTTGAGGTGCGGTTGGGCCGCTCCTCGGAATTGCTTCCTAGCGTCTTCGTCGTGCCACCAAGTACAACGAAGCCCACGCGAATCGCCGTACTCGCGGACTCCGACACCCGCTGGAAATGGGGTGCGTTGACCGCGGCTCGTGTCGCCCCGGGCCCGTCCATGGAAGCCGCACCCCGCGAGGACGCGCAAGTCGGCCTCGAGCTGAGCGGATTCCTGCTGCGCGGGCGGGCGACGCCGACCGCCCGTCAGCTCGCGGAGGTCGGTGTGCGCGCCGACTCCCTCCGGGAGGTCACCTCCGTCGAGTTCCTGCGCGCCATGGCGGAGGAGGAGTACGACGTCGTCGTGCTCGCCCTCGTCGGCGGCGGCGTCCAGGCGATGCTGCACGGCCTGAAGCGCGTCTGGGAGGGCCGCTCCCGGCGCCCCGTCGTGGTCACCGGCTACGTCGGCGTCGTCTACGAGAAGCTCGCCGACGGCCTACTGCTGCGGCACGGCGCGGACCTCGTCCTCGCCAACTCCCGCCAGGACGCCGAGCGTTTCCGCGCGGTGTACGAGGGCGTGGGCGCCGACGCCTCGTCGGTGACGGAGGTGGCACTCCCGTTCCTCGGCGGCGCGGCCTACGAAGGCGAACACGACCCGTACACCGTGGTGTTCGCCGTCCAGCCGTCCGTGCCGGACAGCCGCAAGGACCGTACGTACCTGCTGAACCGCCTGGTCCAGCACGCCCGGAAGCACCCCGAGCGCGAGGTGCTGCTGAAGCTGCGCTCCAAGCCGGGCGAGCACACCACGCACATCGAGGAGCAGCCCTACCAGAAGCTGGTCCAGCGGCTCGACCCGCCGGCCAACTTCCGCCTGGTGTACGGGAACATGGGCGAGGTCCTCGACCGCACCGACCTGCTGGTCACCATCAGCTCGACGGCGGCGCTGGAGTCCCTGCACCGCCGTATCCCGACGGTCGTCCTGACCGACCTCGGTGTGCGCGAGGTGCTGGGCAACCACCACTTCGTCGGCTCCGGGTGCCTCGCCTCCTGGGACCAGCTGGACGCCGGCCACCGGCCGACGCCGGACGAGGAGTGGGTGGCCCGGCAGGGCGTCGCGGCTGGGGGAGGCTCCTACGAGACGGCCTTCGACGCGGCCCGGGAGCGCATCGCCAAGCTGCTGGCCGCGCCCGAGCTGTCCCCGCTGACCCCGTACTACACACCGGCGACCGCGCCCGGCTATCTGCCCGGCATCCTCGCCCGCCACCACCTCGGCCCCGACGGCAGCCCGCTGCCGGGAGCGCCCGCCGCCGACAAGGAGCCGGGCCCGGTCCGGCAGATCGTGCGCCGGGCGGCACGGGGTGCCTACCGGCACGGGGTGCAGCGCGTGGCGCCCGTCATCCGGCGGATGGGGGAGCTGTGAGCGCCGACCGGACGACCGGCGTGCAGGCCGCGGGCGCCGCGGAAGCGGCGGTCGCGCGAGCCGTGTCCGCCGCGAAGGCGGGTGCGATCCGGCCGACCGGTACGCAGGCGCAAGCCGTGCCCGCCGCAGACCCGACCGGCGTCGCACGAGCCGCGGCCGCCGCCGACCCGACAGAGGCGCGAGCCGTGCCCGCCCTGATTCCTCCGCAAGGAGCCCAAGGAGTAGAGCCCATGTCCAACCCGCAAGCGGGCCAAGGCGCTTCGGTGCGCCGGGTGCTCGCGGTGATCCCCGCACGCGGCGGCTCCAAGGGCGTGCCCGCGAAGAACCTCGCCCCCGTCGGCGGTGTGCCGCTGGTGTCCCGGGCGGTGCGCGAGTGCCTCGCCACCCGCCTGGTGACCGACGTCGTGGTCTCCACCGACGATCAGGCCATCGCGGCGGCGGCGCGCGAGGCCGGCGCCGAGGTCGTGCTGCGCCCCGCCGCCATCGCCGGCGACACCGCCACCTCCGAGGCCGCCGTCCTGCACGCCATGGACGCCCACGAGGCGCTGCACGGCGCGGCCGTCGACGTGGTGCTGCTCGTGCAGTGCACCAGCCCGTTCATCATCCGCGAGGACATCGACGGGGTGGCCGGCGCGGTCGTCGAGAACGGCGCCGACACCGCGGTGACCGTGGCCCCCTTCCACGGCTTCATCTGGCGCGACGCCGAGGACGAGATCGCCCCCGGCACCGTCTCGGAGGCCGACGCGGCCACCGGCGGCGGCTACGGCGTCAACCACGACAAGTCCTACCGCCCGCGCCGCCAGGACCGCCCCCAGGACCTCCTGGAGACCGGCGCCGCCTACGCCATGGCCGCCGAGGGCTTCCGCAAGCACCAGCACCGCTTCTTCGGCCGTACGGAACTCATCCGCACGGACCCCGCCCGCGTGCTGGAGATCGACGACCCGCACGACCTCGCGCGGGCCCGCGCCCTCGCGCCCCTCTTCGACGCGGACCGCCCCGGTTCGCTGCCGACCGCCGAGGACATCGACGCGGTCGTACTGGACTTCGACGGCACCCAGACCGATGACCGGGTGCTGATCGACGCCGATGGAAAGGAGTTCGTCTCCGTGCACCGCGGAGACGGCCTCGGCATCGCGGCGCTGCGCAAGAGCAGCCTGAAGATGCTGATCCTCTCCACGGAGCAGAACCCGGTCGTCGCCGCCCGCGCACGGAAGCTGCAGATTCCCGTGCTGCACGGCATCGACCGCAAGGACCTCGCACTGAAGCAGTGGTGCGAGGAGCAGGGCATCGCGCCCGAGCGCGTGCTCTACGTCGGCAACGACGTCAACGACCTCCCGTGCTTCGCCCTCGTGGGCTGGCCCGTGGCGGTCGCGAGCGCCCACGACGTGGTACGCGGCGCCGCACGTGCGGTCACCACCGTCCCCGGTGGCGACGGCGCGATCCGAGAGATCGCCAGCTGGATCCTCGGCCCCTCTCTCGATTCCCTAACCAAGTAAGGACAGTTCCTGCCATGAGCACCAACTCCCGTCTGCGCACGTTCGGTTCGAAGACCGCCGGCCCGGGCCAGCCCGTGTACGTCGTCGGCGAGATCGGCATCAACCACAACGGCGAGCTCGAGAACGCCTTCAAGCTGATCGACGCGGCCGCCGAGGCCGGCTGCGACGCCGTCAAGTTCCAGAAGCGCACCCCGGAGATCTGCACCCCGCGCGACCAGTGGGACATCGAGCGCGACACCCCCTGGGGCCGGATGACCTACATCGACTACCGCCACCGTGTGGAGTTCGGCGAGGACGAGTACCGCCAGATCGACGAGTACGCCAAGACCAAGAACATCGACTGGTTCGCCTCCCCGTGGGACACCGAGGCCGTCGCCTTCCTGGAGAAGTTCGACGTCCCGGCCCACAAGGTCGCCTCCGCCTCCCTCACGGACGACGAGCTGCTGCGCGCCCTGCGCGCCACCGGCCGCACGGTCATCCTGTCCTCCGGCATGTCGACCCCGAAGCAGATCCGCCACGCGGTCGAGGTCCTGGGCAGCGACAACATCCTGCTCTGCCACGCCACTTCGACGTACCCGGCGAAGGCCGAGGAGCTCAACCTCCGCGTCATCAACACCCTGCAGGACGAGTACCCGAACGTCCCGATCGGCTACTCCGGCCACGAGACCGGCCTGCAGACCACCCTCGCGGCGGTCGCCCTCGGCGCCACCTTCGTCGAGCGCCACATCACCCTCGACCGCGCGATGTGGGGCTCCGACCAGGCCGCCTCCGTCGAGCCCCAGGGCCTCACGCGCCTGGTCCGCGACATCCGCACCATCGAGGCCTCCCTCGGCGACGGCGTCAAGAAGGTCTACGACTCCGAGCTCGGCCCGATGAAGAAGCTGCGCCGTGTCACGGGCGTCGTCGCCGAGGCGGAGATCGCCGCCGCCGCGGGCGAGCCGGTCGCGGTCTGAGACACCCTGCAACGCTCTACGACGGGACGGTCGTACGTAGATGAGCCCCCGCGCCGGGTCAGCCGGCCCCCACACTCTCGCCTTCGTCGAGAGCCCGGTACAGCTGCTGAACGTGCTGGAGTGGGCGCACCTCCATGCCCTCGGGGCCGAGGAGGCACCCGGCGCGGCGCTCACCGTCGTCGTCCTGTCCCCGAACGACCCCATGACCCGCGGCCAGCTGCGCCGGATGGCCGAGCTGGCCCGGGACGAGGGGTATGCGGTCCGCTGGGAGGAGGCGCGCGGTGGTCCGGGCGCCCCCTTCCACACCATCGGCGGTCTTACCCCGCTGCTGCGGCGGGCCCGCCGGGTCGTGATGGGGGATCCGTTCTCCCGTTACGTACAGCTCCTGCTGACGATCACCAAGGCCCGGGATCTCGTCGTCGTCGACGACGGCACGGCCACCATGGAGTTCGTCGCCCAGCTCGCCCGCGGGGAGCGCCTGGTGCGCTGGCACCGCAAGGGCGGCCGCCCGGGCGCGCGGGACCTGATCTTCGCGCCGGTGTCGTCCTCGGCCCGGCGCCGCCTCACGCCGAGCGAGAAGCGCAGGGTGGAGATCTTCTCCTCCATGCCGATGGAGGAGACCCTCGTCGGAGTGACGGTCACCGCCAACTCCTTCGCCTGGACCCGGGCCCGCTTCGGCCCGCCGCGCATCACCAAGGGTGCCGACATGGTGGGCACCTCGCTGGTGGAGACCGGCGTGGTGGACGGCGACCGCTACCTGGAGGCCGTCCGCACCCTCGCGAAGGCTCATGGGGCCACGCGCTACTTCGCGCACCGCCGCGAGAGCACGGACAAGCTCCACCGCCTCGCGGTCGAGACGGGCCTGGAGATAGTCCGCCCGGACCTCCCCCTGGAGCTGATCGCCCGCCGCGGCCCGGTCGGCCGCACCATCCTCAGCTTCCCCTCCACCGTCGTGCACACCCTGCCCCTCGCCCTCGCCGGCACGGACGTCAAGGTCGCCGTCTGCGACATCGACCCCGCCTGGCTGACGGAACACGCCTCACCGCGGGCGCAGGGCTTCCTGTCGGGGGTGACGGGGACGGCCCGGGACGTCACCCGCCTCCAGACCGTCAGCGCGGTCGGCTGACCTTCTGCGCCAGCAGATACGCCCGCGGCCGCGTCTCGTCGTCGTCCGGCTCGCGCAGCACGCGCGCGTGCAGCCGCAGACCCGCCTTGACCAGCAGCTCGACGACCCTGTCCGGCGTACGCCAGTAGTAGTCGAGCGAGATCTCCTGACCGAACCGCTCGGACAGGTGCAGCCGGTCCTCCTCGTCGCCGCTCTGGAAGCCGAGCAGGACATGGCCGCCGGGGACCAGGACACGGTGGAACTCGGCGAAGGCCGCCGGCAGGTGGTCGTCCGGGACATGGATGATCGAGTAGAGGGCGAGGACGCCGCCGAGCGTCTCGTCCGGCAGGTCCAGCGAGGTCATCGAACCCACGTGGAAGCGCAGGTGCGGATGCGCCTCCCGGGCCAGCGCCACCATCCGCGGCGACACGTCCACCCCGAACGCCGGCACGCCGAGCGCGTCCAGCCGGGCGGTGACATTCCCGGGACCGCTCCCGACGTCGGCGACGGGCGCCGTACCGCCCTGCCGGACCAGCTCCGCGAAGGCGGTGACCAGGGCCAGGTCCAGCGGTCTGCCGCTCAGCCAGTCGGCGAGCTGTTCGGAGTAGGGCCGCGCGATCGCGTCGTACGCGGCCCGTGTGTCGTTCAGGAATCCCGGTGCACCCGGTATCTCGGAGCTCACGCGCCCGCACCTTACTCGGGCTCGTGCGTCCTCCAGGTGAAACCACCGAGAGAGTCCTGCGAAGTCTCCTCGAACTCGACCGACACCGGCGGGTGCCGCCACCGCTGGTACAGCGATACCGCCAGCACCAGCAGCCAGCCCGTCAGGATCATCGCGACCAGCAGGCCCAGGAACAGCCCCGCCGTGCCGAGCAGGCCGAATTTCGCCAGCATCCAGGGGATGTGTTCCTCGCCGCAGCCGCATGCCTCCATGGAGGCAGGGTGCCCGCGATCGGCCGCTGTGTGCGCAGCGTGCTGGAATCGTCGCGCGGTGGTGATGATTCCGGGACCGGGAACCGGGCGGGGCACAGAGGTGTTCCGACAGGTGAACAGAACCGGCCTTGAGCGTGCGGAGCGTGGTATGCGTAGAGAAAGGAGAGGTTTACCCATCTCAATCCACACCCATGCGTCGAGCGGCCAGATTTTCTTCCCCTGAGGGGTTGAACTTTTGTTGATCGAGGGTCAGTTGGCCACCCCGGCGTCCTACCCTTCAGAGGGTGAAGCAACTGATGTCACTGGAGTCCGAGGTCGATCTTCCCGGGGAAGCAGTGCTCCCCGGCACGCTGGGCGAGGAACTGTTCGCCGAACTCGTGGCGTTCCGGCGCGACTTGCACATGCATCCGGAGCTCGGCAACCAGGAGTTCCGCACGACCGCCGCGATCAAGGAGCGCCTCGAGAGGGCCGGCCTGCGGCCCCGCGTGCTCGCCACCGGCACCGGCCTCGTCTGTGACATCGGGGAGTGGGACGGCGGCCGCCCCATGCTCGGCCTGCGCGCCGACATCGACGGCCTGCCCATCCCGGACACGAAGAGTGACTGCCCCTACCGCTCCACGGTCCCCGACCGCGCCCACGCCTGCGGCCACGACGTGCACACCACCGTGGTCCTGGGCACCGGCCTCGTCCTGGCCGAACTGCACAGGCAGGGCCGTCTGCCCCGCCCCGTGCGGCTCCTCTTCCAGCCGGCCGAGGAGGTGCTGCCCGGCGGCGCCGCCGACGCGATCGACTGCGGAGTGCTGGAGGGGGTGGGCCGGATGCTCGCCGTGCACTGCGACCCCCGGGTCGACGCCGGCCGTATCGGCCTGCGGCAGGGCGCCATCACCTCCGCCTGCGACCGCCTCGAGGTCTCGCTCGACGGCCCCGGCGGCCACACCGCCCGGCCGCACCTGACCACCGACCTGGTCACCGCCGCCGCCCGCGTCGCCATCGACGTGCCCGCGCTCGTCGGCCGCCGCGTCGACACCCGCGCCGGGCTCGCCGTGACCTGGGGCCGTATCGAGTCCGGTCACGCCCCGAACGTCATCCCGCAGCACGCCGAGCTCTCCGGGACCGTCCGCTGCCTCGACCTCGACACCTGGCGGCAGTCCCCGGACATCGTCGTCGCCGCCATCGACGAGGTCGCCAACCTGCACGGCGCCAAGTCGGAGATCAACTACGTGCGCGGCGTCCCGCCCGTCGTCAACGACCCGGACGTGACCGACCTGCTGCGCGACGCCATGACCGCGCGCCGCGGCCTGGAGTCGATCGAGTCCACCGAGCAGAGCCTCGGCGGCGAGGACTTCTCCTGGTACCTGGAGCACGTGCCCGGCGCCATGGCCCGCCTCGGCGTCCGTACCCCCGGCGAGCGGACCGTGCGCGATCTGCACCAGGGCGACTTCGACGCCGACGAGTCGGCGATCAAGGTGGGCGTGGAGCTGTTCACGGCGGCGGCGCTGCTGGACGCGGCCGAGTGACGCGAGCGTGACGTGCGGCCCCCTCGGGGGCCGCTGCGCCGTCCGGCGCAACATGGTCGTAAGCCAATCGTGCACTCTTCGAAATCCGCGCGTGTGAAGGCTCCAGACGCCGAGTTCAGACGCCGTTTGCCTCGAATCGATAACGGCTTTGGAAGAGGTCTTTTTCTGACATCTACGCGCGTTACGATGCCGCGAAGCCGACGCCGCAGGGGCGTCCGGGCCCGAGCACTGGCATGGTGCTCACATGAAGCGCCGACAAGGCGCTCAGGTCAGGTGAAGGAGCCTCCCGTGCGCCGGGTAGCCAAGCTTTCCGCTGCGTGTATCGCCACTGCAGCTCTTGCACTGACTGCCACAGCCTGTGGCAGCACCTCGTCCGAAAAGGACAGCTCGTCCTCCTCCGCCTCCGCCGGCGGTGGCAAGGGCATCAAGATCGGTCTCGCCTACGACGTCGGCGGCCGTGGTGACCGTTCCTTCAACGACTCCGCCGCGCGCGGTGCCGACAAGGCCGAGAAGGAGTTCGGCGGTTCCATCAAGGAGCTGACCGCCAAGAGCTCCGACACCGAGGCCGACCGCGAACAGCGCCTGACCGACCTGGCGGACGCCGGCTACAACCCGATCGTCGCCGTCGGCTTCTCCTACGCCACCTCGGTCGACAAGGTCGCCGCCAAGTACCCCAAGGTCAGCTTCGGCCTCATCGACTCGGTCGCGACCGCCAAGAACGTCGACAGCATCACCTTCACCGAGGAGCAGGGTTCCTACCTGGCCGGTGTCGCCGCGGCGCTGAAGACCAAGAAGGACCACGTCGGCTTCATCGGCGGCGTGGACACCCCGCTGATCAAGAAGTTCGCGGCGGGCTACGTCCAGGGCGTCAAGGACACCAACCCCAAGGTGAAGGTCGACGTCCAGTACCTGACCCACGGCTCCGACCTGTCCGGCTTCGCCAGCCCCGACAAGGGCAAGGAGGCCGCGTCCGGCCAGCTCGACAACGGCGCCGACGTGATCTACGCCGCGGCCGGCTCCTCCGGCAACGGCTCGATCGAGGCCGTCTCCGGCGTCAAGGGCGCCTGGGCCATCGGCGTGGACTCGGACCAGTACAACATCCCGGGTCTGTCCAAGTACAAGAACTCGATCCTGACCTCGATGGTCAAGAACGTCGACGTCGGTGTCTACGACTTCGTCAAGTCCGTGCACGACGGCAAGCCGCTGACCGGCAACCAGATCTACTCCCTCGCCAAGGGCGGTGTCGGCCTGGCCACCAGCGGTGGCTTCATCGACGACATCAAGACCCAGCTGGACGCCGCGAAGAAGAAGATCGTCGACGGCACCGTCAAGGTCAAGACCAGCTGACCTGACGGTTCCCGCGGGAACCCGGGCTCGGCGAGGGGGCGCTCGACAAACCCCCTCGTCGAGCCATAACAATGTGTCAACTCTACGCGTGTAGCATGGAGTTGCCGCGCTAGCGTCGCCGACGCCTGCCCTCCCCTACGCAGCCCCTTTTCCCCGAGGAGAGTGCGCCATCAACGCGTCCAGCCCTCCCGCTGCCGTCGAACTGCGCGGCATCACCAAGCGATTCCCCGGTGTCGTGGCCAACAAGGACATCGACATCACCGTCCGTACGGGCACCGTCCATGCCCTGTGCGGTGAGAACGGCGCCGGCAAGTCCACCCTGATGAAGATCCTCTACGGCATGCAGCAGCCGGACGAGGGCACCATCACGGTGAACGGCGAGACGGTCACCTTCCACAACCCCGCCGACGCCATCGCCCGCGGCATCGGCATGGTGCACCAGCACTTCATGCTCGCCGACAACCTCACCGTCCTGGAGAACGTCGTCCTGGGCGCGGAGAAGCTGTACGGCATCGGCGCCAAGGCCCGCGCGAAGATCAAGGAGATCTCCGACGCGTACGGCCTGAACGTCCGCCCCGACGTCCTGCTGGAGGAGCTGGGCGTCGCCGACCGCCAGCGGGTGGAGATCCTCAAGGTCCTCTACCGCGGCGCCAAGACCCTCATCCTCGACGAGCCCACCGCGGTGCTCGTGCCGCAGGAGGTCGACGCGCTCTTCGACAACCTGCGCGAGCTCAAGGCCGAGGGCCTCACCGTCATCTTCATCTCCCACAAGCTGGGCGAAGTCCTGTCCGTGGCCGACGAGATCACCGTCATCCGCCGCGGCACCACCGTCGGCACGGTCGAGCCGGCCGGCACCACCCCCAAGCAGCTCGCCGAGCTGATGGTCGGCAGCGAACTGCCCACGCCGGAGACCCAGGAGTCGACGGTCACGGACGTCCCGCTGCTCAAGGTCGACAAGCTGCACCTGAGCCAGACCGACCTCGACGGCATCGAGCGCATCATCCTCGACGCGATCTCCTTCACCATCCACAAGGGCGAGGTCCTCGGCATCGCCGGCGTGGAGGGCAACGGCCAGTCCGAGCTGGTCGAGGCGATCATGGGCATCCGCGACCCCGACGCGGGTGTCATCACCCTCGACGGCATCGACATCTCCCACGCCCCCACCCGCGACCGCCGCGAGGCGGGCGTCGGTTACATCCCCGAGGACCGCCACCGCCACGGCCTGCTGCTCGAGGCCCCGCTGTGGGAGAACCGCATGCTCGGCCACGTCACGGAGCGGCCCAACTCCCGTGGCCAGCTGCTCGACATCAAGGGCGCCCGCAGCGACACCCGGCGCATCATCCAGGCGTACGACGTCCGCACTCCCGGCATCGACGTCACCGCCGCCTCCCTCTCCGGCGGCAACCAGCAGAAGCTGATCGTCGGCCGGGAGATGAGCCACTCGCCGAAGCTGCTCATCGCCGCCCACCCCACCCGTGGTGTGGACGTCGGTGCGCAGGCCGCGATCTGGGACCACATCCGCGAGGCCCGCCGCGAGGGCCTGGCCGTGCTGCTGATCTCCGCCGACCTGGACGAGCTCATCGGGCTCTCCGACACCCTGCGGGTGATGTACCGCGGCCGTCTGGTCGCCGACGCCGACCCCGCCACCATCACCCCCGAGGAGCTGGGCTCCGCCATGACGGGTGCGGCCACCGGCCACCTGGAGCACACAGAGGACGACGCCCGATGAACAAGCTGACCAAACGCATTGACAAGGAGCGGCTGCTCCTCGGCATCGCGGCGCCGCTGCTGGCGATCGTCGCCGCCCTCGTCGTCACCGCCCTGGTCATCCTCGCCACCGGCAAGAACCCGGGCAGCGCCTTCAGCGACATGGTGACCTACGGCACCGCGAGCGACAGCCAGGTCTACATCCTGAACAAGGCGACGACGTACTACCTGGCGGGCGTCTCGGTGGCCATCGGCTTCCGGATGAACCTGTTCAACATCGGCGTCGACGGCCAGTACCGCATCGCCGCGTTCTTCGCCGCCGTCCTCGGCGGCGCGCTGACCGTGCCCGGCTGGATCGCCATCCCGCTGATCATCCTGTGCGCCATGGCGACCGGTGCCCTGTGGGCGGCCATCGCGGGTGTCCTGAAGGTGACCCGAGGCGTCAGCGAGGTCATCTCGACGATCATGCTGAACTCGATCGCGACCGCGATCATCGCCTACCTGCTGCAGCCCGGGAAGCTCGCCGAGCTGCAGAGCGGCGGCACGGTCATCTCCACCAAGCCGCTGCCGGAGTCCTCGTACTTCTTCCAGATCAACACCGGCGCGGCGGGCGAGCTGTGGGGCTTCATCGTCATCGCCGTGATCATCGGCGTCGCGTACTGGTTCGTGCTCGGCCGCACCCGCTTCGGCTTCGACCTGCGCACCGTCGGCCAGTCCGAGAGCGCGGCCACCGCGAGCGGTGTCTCCGTCAAGAAGATGATCGCCACCAGCATGGTCATCTCGGGCGCGGTGGCCGGCCTGATCGGCATGCCGACCCTGCTCAACGACAGCCACCAGTTCAGCAACGACTTCCCGTCGGGCATCGGCTTCACCGGTATCGCCATCGCGCTGCTCGGCCGCAACAACCCCGTCGGCATCGCGCTCGGCGCGCTCCTGTGGGGCTTCCTGGAGCGCACCACCAACCACCTGGAGTTCCAGGGCTACGACAAGGAGATCCTCGGCGTCATCCAGGGCGTCATCGTCCTGTGCGTCGTCATCGCCTACGAGCTCGTACGCCGCTACGGCCTCCGGCGCCAGCAGCAGCGGGTCGGCGCCGAGCTCGCCGCCCAGGCCGCCGCCCCGACCAAGAAGCAGGAGGTGGCGTGATGACTGCCACGATGACCGACACGCCGCCCCCCGCGGCTCCCAAGGCGGACACCCAACGCGGCCGCTCGGGCCGTCCGATCGGCCAGATCCTCATGATCGTCGCCGGTGCGCTGCTGCTCGTCGCCGCGGTCCGCGTCATCACCGGCTCCGACCAGCTCACCTCCGAGGGCCAGGTCTCCGCCGCGCTCGGTCTCGCCGTACCGATCGGCCTCGCGGGTCTCGCCGGTCTGTGGTCGGAGCGCTCCGGTGTGGTCAACATCGGCCTCGAGGGCATGATGATCCTCGGTACCTTCGGCGCCGGCTGGATCGGCTGGCAGTCCAACCCGTGGCTCGGCCTGCTGTGCGGCATCGGCTTCGGTGTCCTCGGCGGTCTGGTGCACGCGGTCGCGACCATCACCTTCGGTGTCGACCACATCGTCTCCGGTGTCGCGGTCAACCTGCTCGCGCTGGGCATCACCCAGTACCTCGCCAAGATCTTCTTCTCCGAGGGCAAGGCGGCCGACGCGGGCGGCAACCCCAAGCAGTCCCCGCCGGTGGACTCGCTGCCCAACATCGACGTACCGGGTCTGTCGGACGGCCTGAAGTCCCTCGAGAACCACCACTGGTTCCTGATCTCCGACATCGCCGGCATCCTCGGCGGTCTCGTCACCGACCTGTCCGTGGTGACGCTCTTCGCCGCGCTGCTGTTCGTCGGCAGCTGGTGGCTGCTGTGGCGGACCTCGTTCGGTCTGCGCCTGCGCTCCTGCGGTGAGAACCCGATCGCCGCGGAGTCCCTCGGCGTCAACGTCTACAAGTACAAGTACGTGGCCGTGGCGGTCTCCGGCGGTCTCGCCGGCCTCGGCGGCGCCTTCCTCGCGCTGGTCACCTCGCACACCTACCTGGAGAACCAGACCGGCGGACGCGGCTACATCGGTCTCGCCGCCATGATCTTCGGCAACTGGCGGCCCGGCGGCCTCGCGATGGGCGCGGGCCTGTTCGGCTACTCCGACGCGCTGCAGCTGCGCAACGGCGGCGAGACCGTCCACGCGCTGCTGCTCCTGCTGGTCGTGCTCCTGGTGGGCCTGGCCGGCTGGAAGCTGTACCGGAAGGCGCACTGGCAGGGCGGAATCAGCCTCATGGTGGGCGCGGGTGTCCTGGTCTGGTACCTGGTCACCGACGAGGTCCCGAGCGACTTCGTGGGCGCGACGCCGTACGTCGTCACCCTGCTGGTGCTGTCGCTGTCCGCGCAGCGCCTGCGGATGCCCAAGGCCGACGGCATGCGTTACCGGAAGGGCCAGGGCAAGTGACCACTCCGGCCGCCGTCGACTGGGAGGCGCTGCGCGAGCTGGCCCGCGAGGCCATGTCGCACGCGTACGCCCCCTACTCGGACTTCCCCGTCGGGGTCGCCGCCCTGGTCGACGACGGCCGCACGGTCTCCGGCTGCAACGTCGAGAACGCCTCCTACGGCCTCGGCCTGTGCGCCGAGTGCGGTCTGGTCTCGGAGCTGCAGCGCACGGGCGGCGGCCGCCTGACGCACTTCACGTGCGTCGACGGCCGGGGCGAGATCCTGGTCCCGTGCGGCCGCTGCCGTCAGCTGCTGTACGAGTTCGGGGGCCCCGACCTGCTGCTGGAGACCCCGGCGGGGATCCTGCCGCTGTCGGAGATGCTCCCGCAGGCCTTCGGGCCGGAGCACCTCACCAAGTAATTCCCGTACGGCCCCTCCGAGTTGTTCAAGTGACCGGCTCAGAGGGGCCGTACGACTTCTGGAACCTTCGGAAGGAAAGCAAGCCATGGCCATGGACGCCATCTCCGTCATCCGCACCAAGCGGGACCGCGGCGAGCTCAGCGACGAGCAGATCGACTGGGTCATCGACGCGTACACCCGCGGGGAGGTCGCCGACGAGCAGATGTCCGCACTCGCCATGGCGATCCTCCTCAACGGCATGAACCGCCGTGAGATCGCCCGCTGGACCGCCGCGATGATCGCGTCCGGCGAGCGCATGGACTTCTCGTCCCTGTCCCGCCCGACTGCCGACAAGCACTCGACGGGCGGCGTCGGCGACAAGATCACGCTCCCGCTGGCGCCCCTGGTGGCGGCCTGCGGCGCGGCCGTACCCCAGCTCTCGGGCCGGGGCCTCGGCCACACCGGCGGCACCCTGGACAAGCTGGAGTCGATCCCCGGCTGGCGCGCGCTGCTGTCGAACGAGGAGATGCTCTCCGTACTGGACGGCACCGGCGCGGTGATCTGCGCGGCGGGCGACGGTCTGGCTCCCGCGGACAAGAAGCTGTACGCCCTGCGCGACGTCACCGGCACGGTCGAGGCGATCCCCCTGATCGCGTCCTCGATCATGTCGAAGAAGATCGCGGAGGGCACCGGCTCGCTGGTCCTGGACGTGAAGGTGGGCACGGGCGCCTTCATGAAGACCATCGAGGACGCACGGGAGTTGGCGTCCACGATGGTGGGCCTCGGCACGGACCACGGAGTGAAGACGGTCGCGCTTCTCACGGACATGTCCACCCCCCTGGGCCTCACGGCGGGCAACGCCCTGGAGGTCCGCGAGTCGGTGGAGGTCCTGGCGGGCGGCGGCCCCTCGGACGTGGTGGAACTGACCATCGCCCTGGCCCGCGAAATGCTCGACGCGGCCGGCGTGAAGGACGCCGACCCGGCGAAGGCCCTGGCCGACGGCTCGGCGATGGACGTCTGGCGCCGCATGATCGCGGCCCAGGGCGGCGACCCGGACGCGGAGCTGCCGGTGGCCCGTGAGCAGCACGTCATCAAGGCCCCGTCGACCGGTGTCCTCACCCGCCTCGACGCCTACGACATCGGCGTCGCCGCCTGGCGCCTGGGCGCGGGCCGCGCCCGCAAGGAGGACCCGGTGCAGGCGGGCGCGGGCGTGGAGCTCCACGCGAAGCCCGGCGACACGGTGACCGAGGGCCAGCCCCTGCTGACCCTCCACACGGACACCCCGGAGCGCTTCGAGTACGCGCTGCAGTCGGTGGAGGGCTCCTACGACATCGGGGCGGCGGGCACGGAGTTCTCGGCGTCGCCGGTGGTGCTGGAGCGCATCGCCTGACGTTGCCGCGCGTTCTGCGAGGGGCCGGTCCTTCGGGGCCGGCCCCTCCGGCTCGAGCGGGTCGGCCGCGGCCCGGGCGTGGTGGCGTGCGGCTCGGGCGGGGTCAGCCGAGCAGAGCCGCCACCACGACCAACACCGGCACCGACAGCACCGTCGACAGCAGGATCGAGTCCCGCGCCAACCCCTCCGCCACGCGATACCGACTCGCGTACGTGTACAGGTTCTGCGCCGCCGGCAGCGCCGACGTCACCACCACGTCGAGGAGTTGGTGACCGTGGAGGCCGAACACCCCCGTCGCCAGCGCCCAGGCGGCCACCGGCTGACCCACTGCCTTGAGGGCCACCGAGAGGAACACCGGGCCCCTGTCGGCACCCCGCCCCGGCATCGTGCTGCCGCACAGCGAGATGCCGAAGGCCAGCAGGACCGCCGGGACCGACATGTTGCCGATGAGCGTCACCGGGTCCATGACCGGGTCCGGCACCTTCAGCCCCGTCGCCGCGACCGCGACGCCGGCGAGGGAGCCGACGGCGATCGGGTTGCGCAGGGGTGTGAGCAGCCGCAGCCACAGCGGGCCCTTCTCGCCCTTGCCGGACAGGTCGAGGATCGTCAGGGCGATCGGGGTCAGCGCGATGATCTGGAACAGCAGCACCGGCGCCACCAGCGAGGCATCGCCCAGCACGTACACGGCGATCGGGATGCCGAGGTTGCCCGAGTTGACGTAACTGGAGCACAGGGCGCCGATGATGGTGCGCCCGATGCCCCAGCCCCGTACGACACCTACCGCCACGAAGACCCCGGCCGCGGCGGCCGTGCTCATCGCCGTCACCAGGAGCCGGCTGGAGAAGATCACCGACAGGTCGGCCTTCGCGAGCGTCGTGAACAGGAGGGCCGGGGAGGCCACATGGAAGGCCAGCTTGGTCAGGACCTCGCGGCCGTGCTCGCCGAGGTGCCCCTGCCGTCCGATGACATAGCCCACGCCGATGACGACCGCGATGACCGCGAAGCCCGTCAGCACCCCCTGCACGGCGCCTCCTCGACGGGGTGGAGGAGGCCGTCGGGTATCCAGGGCGGTGCTGATGCTTGGGGCATACACCCAACCCTCTTGGGAACGAGGGGAGCGGGTCAATGTGATCCCGGTCCGCGGACACGCACGGTGGTCGGGTGTGCCGCGATGAGTTCCGTCCGTCCGCCCGGTCTACCGCTCGTGGACGCCGCCAGGACACCCGCCGTACTCGTACTGCCCGGCCCCGTCACCCGTGACGAGGTGACCGGGCTGTGCGAGGACGTGCGCGCGCTGCTGGAGTCCACCGGGGCCGCGGTCGTGGTGGTGGACGTCGCCGCGATCGGGCCGCCGGGGCTCGGGGCCGTGGACCTGCTGGCGCGGCTGGAGCTGGCCGCCCGGCGGGCGGCAGGCCGCATCCGTCTCCGCGACCCGGCCCCCTCCCTACACGCCCTCCTCGACCTGGTCGGACTCCGCTTCGAGGTGGAGCGGCAGGCCGAACAGCGGGAACCACCGCTTCGTGTCGAGGAAGAAGTGGAACCCGGTGAGCCTCCCGTCTGATATCTCCAGCACCTGCACCGCCCACGGGGTGTAGCCGCCCTCCTCCGGGTCCGGCTTGTACTGGGCGAAGCCCGGTAGTCCGTTGACCTGCACCGGGATCAGCCGTGAGCCCTCGCAGGCGGAGCCGAGCGTCGTCATGAAGCCGGTGATGTCGTCGTGGCCCGTCAGCCACAGGTCGAACGGCGGCATCGTCATCACGGCGTCCTCGTGCAGCAGGGCCGTGAGCGCCGTCATGTCGTAGCCCTCGAAGGCCGCGACGTACCGGTCGAGCAGCTTCTGCTGCTCCGGGTCCAGGGGGTCGGAGACGGCGGCGCCGGCGGCCTTCTCACCGTCCCGCTCGGCGAGCGTGGCCCGGGCCCGCTGCAGTGCGCTGTTGACCGACGCGACCGAGGTGTCGAGCAGTTCGGCGACCTCGCTCGCCTTCCAGGCCAGCACCTCGCGCAGGATCAGCACCGCCCGCTGCTTGGCGGGCAGCTGCTGCAACGCGGCCATGAAGGCGAGCCGCACGGACTCCTTGGCGACGGTGGCCTCCGCGGGGTCCTCGACGGTCGGCAGCACCCGGGCGTCCGGCATCGGCTCGAGCCAGGTGTTGTCGGGCCGGGGGGAGAGGGCGGCCTGGGCGAGGGGCGTGGACTCGCTGAGGTCCATGGGCCGGGCGCGTTTGTTCCCGGCGGTCAGCATGTCCAGGCACACATTGGTCGCGATCCGGTACAGCCACGACCGCAGACTGGAGCGGCCCTCGAACTTCTCGTAACTTCGCCAGGCGCGGACCATCGTGTCCTGCACCGCGTCCTCGGCCTCGAAGGAGGAGCCGAGCATGCGGTAGCAGTACCCGGTCAGCTCGACGCGGTGCTTCTCCAGCCTGACGTCGAGATCCGCTGTCGTAGTCGCCGTACCGTCGCTCATCGTCCACCCACCCCTGTGGCCGTTCTGTGTCGCGCCTTTGCGCCCCAGCACGTTCGAAGCTAGCGCAGCCCACTGACAACGGCCCCCGGAGCAGAAGAACACCCAGGTGGAAAGGGCAGTCCCCCTGGCCGACCGACCTCGGCCAGGGGGAAGAAGGGGGGAGGGGACGTGCGGCTCAGGCCGTCAGGAGCCGCTGCTGGGCCCGAGCCGCACGCGTTCCGAAGACGGTGATCGTCACGACGCCCAGCACCGCCAGCAGGCCGACCCCCACCGTCCCGGCCCAACCGCCGGCGTGGAAGGCCACCGCCCCGACCGTGCTGCCCGCGCTGGACCCCACGTAGTACGCCGACTGATACAGCGCCGAAGCCTGCGCACGCCCGCTCGTGGCCGTCTTGCTCACCGCCGACGAAGCAACCGCATGCCCCGCGAAGAAGCCCGCCGTGATCAGCACCAGCCCCAGCAGCACCGGCACCAGAGACCCGGCCAGGGACAGCACCAGCCCCGTCGCCGTCGTACCGCCCGCCAGGTACAGCGCCCCACGGCGGCCCAGGCGACCCACCAGCCGCCCCGCCGTGGACGCCGACACCGTACCCACCAGATACACCAGGAAGATCGACCCGATGACACCCTGCGGGAGCGAGAACGGCGCCTCCGTCAGCCGGTAGCCGATCACCGTGTAGACCCCGCCGAACACCGTCATGAACAGCGCGCCGATCGCGTACAGCCGGCACAGCAGCGGGTTGGAGAGGTGGTCGCGGACAGTCCGCGCGAGCACCCGCGGCCGCAGCGATCCCGCGACGAAGTGCCTCGGCGCCGGCAGCAGCAGCCGGAACGCCACCGCACACGCCACCGCGATCGCACCGATCACCCCGACGGCGACCCGCCAGCCCCACTCCTGCGCGACCCAACCGGTGATGACCCGGCCGCTCATCCCGCCGACACTGTTGCCCGCGACGAACAGCCCGATCGCCGTGACCAGCGCCTTCGGCCGGACCTCCTCGGCCAGATACGCCGTCGCCGAGGCCGGCAGCCCGGCCAGCGCCGCACCCTGCAGCCCGCGCAGCACCACCAGCACGCCCAGCGAAGGCGCGAAAGGAACCAACAGCCCCACGGCCACCGCGACCACCAGCGAACCGGTCATCACCGCGCGGCGTCCGAACCGCTCCGACAGCGCGCTCATCGGCAGCACGAACAGCGCCAGCCCACCGGTCGCCGCCGCCACCGTCCAGCTCGCCTCGCTCGCCGCCACCCCGAACTCACCGGAGATCAGCGGCAGCAGGGCCTGCGTGGAGTACAGCAGCGCGAAGGTCGCCACCCCCGCGAGGAAGAGCGCGAGACTCATCCGCCGATAGCCGGGCCCACCGGGAGCCAGGCGCGAATCGGCGGCGGAGTCGGAGGCGGAAAGGGACGATACGGCGCCCACGACGGTGGACGCCCCGGTACTGGCGGGAGACATGCCTCGAAGCTACGTACGCTCCCGCTCATCCGTCCAATGCATGGAATCGCCATAATCGTTCCCATGGTGCATCAACACAGCTCACAGCCTCGACTGTCACCGTCCAGTGACACAGAAGACATGGCGGACATGGCGCGGCTGCTCGCCCCACGTCTCGCGCACTTCGCCGGCGTCGCCCGCACCGAGCACGTCACCCGGGCCGCGCAGGAACTCCAGGTCCCCCAGTCGACCCTCTCCCGTGCCATGGTCCGCCTCGAACAGGACCTGGGCGTCGACCTGTTCGCCCGCCGCGGCCGCACAGTCTCCCTCACCCCGGCCGGCCGCACCTTCCTCACCCACGTCGAACGCGCCCTCGCCGAGATCGAGCGTGCAGCCGAGGAGGTCCGCGCCGACGCCGACCCGGCCACCGGCAAGGTCGCCTTCGGCTTCCTGCACACGATGGGCGCGGAAACGGTCCCCGGCCTCATCCAGGCCTTCCGCGTCGACCACCCGCGCGTCCGCTTCAGCCTCGTCCAGAACTACGGCGAGGCGATGCTGGAGAAACTCCGCGCAGGCGAACTCGACCTCTGCCTCACCTCCCCGGTCCCCGACGCCCCCGACCTCGTGGCCCGCCGCCTGGACGAACAGAAACTCCGCCTGGTCGTCCCCGCCGACCACCGCCTCGCCACCCGCCGCCGCATCCGCCTCGCGGAAGCAGCCGACGAAACCTTCGTCACCCTGGAACCCGGCTACGGCCTGCGCCGCATCACGGACGACCTCTGCCAGGAGGCCGGCTTCCGGCCCCGAATCGCCTTCGAGGGAGAGGAGGCGGAAACCCTACGGGGCCTGGTCGCGGCCGGCCTCGGAGTCGCACTCCTCCCGCCACCGGCCTTCCCCCGCCCGGGAGTTGTGGAACTCACCGTCACAGCCCCGAGAGCGGCAAGAGAAATCGGCGTGGCATGGCTCGACGGCCACCCGGACACACCCCCGGTGGCCGCCTTCAAGAGGTTCCTGCTCGCAAGAAGGGGCAACCTGCTGCCTACGTGAACGGCAGCGGCTTTTCAGGGGCGCGGGGAACTGCGCGAGCAACCACACACAACCCGCAGACCGACGACGATCCACACCTCAACGGCGCTACCGACGCAACGACTTACCGAACCCCGCAGCCAACGGCATCCGCAACCCCAAAGGAGGCGGAGCCGCCAGCGCATCCTCAACAGGCCGCGAAAAGGACCGCCCGAACAACGCCCCCATCACGAAGTCCTCGGCCAGCGCATGGACTTCGCCCCGGTACTGATGCAACCCGTGCCCGTCCGCATGGACTTCGAACCGGCACACGTCCCGGTTCGCCTTCTTCGCCCGGGCCGCCAGCCGAAACGACAACTCCGGATCGGTCCGCTCGTCATTCGTTCCGTGGACGATGAGCACCCGCCGCCCCGCCAGCTGTTTCACCGGTTCCGGCGAAGCCGCCACGTCCTCCTCCGGCAGCCAAGGAGCGATCGCCAGCACGGAGTTGACGGCCTCGTGCCCGCCCGCGTGCAGCGCGGCCCGCCCGCCCATGTCGAGCCCGGCGAGACAGACGGGCACGTCCCCGTACAGCCGTACGGCCTCGTCGGCGGCCCAGGACGCATCGCGCGCGAGGTGCGCCTCGGCGCCGTTCCAGCCCCGGTAGCGGTAGTGGACGACGTGTGTGGCCAGCCCCTCGTCACGGCCGGCGCGGGCCAGGCGGCGGCCCAACGCCCGTACGGATGCGGTCGCCAGCATGGGGGACGGTCTGCGGGCCGACTCCTCGTCACCGCCGGGGAGCAGCAGCACCACTCCGCTCACCGCCGTCGGCTCCGGGCCGAGTGCCCTCCCCAGCCGGGCCCGTCGAACCGGCGTCGCTTGGTGTGCCATGACAGAACAGTGTCAGAAGCGTCGGTGTACGCCACCCCTACTTGCGGTCACCGTTACGTATCGACGGAGTTGTACAACGCGCGATCTACGCGCGTAGGAGTTAGAGTGCGGAAATGACGAGCCAGACTGCCCCGCTGGGGAACACCCCGAGCTCGGATCAGATCCGCCGGGCGCCCAAGGTTCTGCTGCACGACCACCTCGACGGCGGCCTCCGCCCGGGGACGATCGTCGAACTAGCCCGTGACACGGGCTACCCCCGCCTCCCCGAGACCGACCCCGACAAGCTCGGCATCTGGTTCCGGGAGGCCGCCGACTCCGGTTCGCTGGAGCGGTACTTGGAGACCTTCTCCCACACCGTCGGAGTCATGCAGACCCGGGACGCGCTCGTCCGGGTCGCCCGCGAGTGCGCCGAGGACCTCGCCGCGGACGGTGTCGTCTACGCCGAGGTCCGGTACGCCCCCGAGCAGCACCTCGAGAAGGGCCTGACCCTCGAGGAGGTCGTCGAGGCCGTCAACGAGGGCTTCCGGGAAGGGGAGCGGCTCGCCAGGGAGAACGGCCACCGCATCCGCGTGGGCGCCCTGCTCACCGCCATGCGGCACGCGGCCCGCGCCCTGGAGATCGCCGAACTCGCCAACCGGTACCGGGACTTGGGGGTGGTCGGCTTCGACATCGCGGGCGCGGAGGCCGGTTACCCGCCCACCCGGCACCTCGACGCCTTCGAGTATCTGAAGCGCGAGAACAACCACTTCACCATCCACGCCGGCGAGGCCTTCGGGCTGCCCTCCATCTGGCAGGCCCTGCAGTGGTGCGGCGCCGACCGGCTCGGACACGGCGTGCGCATCATCGACGACATCCAGGTGCACGCCGACGGCACGGTGAAGCTCGGGCGGCTCGCCTCGTACGTACGGGACAAGCGCATTCCGCTGGAGCTGTGCCCGAGCTCCAACCTGCAGACCGGCGCGGCGTCCTCGTACGCCGAACACCCGATCGGGCTGCTGCGTCGACTGCACTTCCGTGCGACGGTGAATACGGACAACCGTCTCATGTCCGGCACGAGTATGAGCCGGGAATTCGAGCACCTTGTCGGCGCATTCGGTTACACGCTCGACGACATGCAGTGGTTCTCCGTCAATGCGATGAAATCAGCGTTCATTCCTTTCGATGAACGACTGGCGATGATCAATGACGTGGTCAAGCCCGGATATGCCGAGCTGAAGTCCGAATGGCTGTTCCAGCAGACCGCCTCCACCAGCGGTTCTGTGGCCTCGGAGGACTGATTCGGAGAATTGGGGTGCATGGAATGCGGACGGGTATTCACAACCCGTCCGCATTTCGATGTTTGCCGCGGGTGGGTTCGCATGTTTACGGTCGTGTACCGCTCACATCCCCGTAACCCATTTTCGAGGACGCATTTCATGAAGCAGTCTGCTGCCAAGACCCTCGGTGTCGCCGCGCTCGGTGCCGCCTTCGCCGCCACGGGCGCGGGCGCCGCGAACGCGGCCCCGGCGGTCCCGGACGCAACCGGCACGCTGGACACGGTCACCCGGACGCTCCCGGCGGAGGGCCTCACTCAGGCGATGCCGGCTGCCGGTCAGGCGGTGAACCAGGGCAAGCCCGCGATCGAGCGTGGGCTCGCCTCCGTGCAGCCGTCCGCCCGCAAGGCGCTCGCCGACGGTCCGACCATGCCGGTCTCCGGGCTGCTCGGCGGCCTGCCCATGCAGCCCGGCCTGCCCCAGGTGAACGGTTCGCCGGTCGGCTGACCCGCCCCTGAACGCGCCGATGGGGCGCACCCCTTGGACACGGGGTGCGCCCCTTCGGCGTATCTGTGCAGGCGATCACCAGGCGGTGCGCGCGGCCTTGTCCTCGGAGGGCAGCAGGATCCACAGCGCTATGTAGAGCAGGAACTGCGGGCCCGGCAGCAGGCAGGAGAGCAGGAAGATCACCCGCATCGTGGTCGCGGAGGTGCCGAAGCGCCGCGCCAGCGCTGCGCACACTCCGCCGATCATGCGGCCGTTGGTGGGGCGGGCAAGGGCGGACATGTGCGGCTCCTTCGTGAGCGTCGGGTGAGGCGGCCCGTGTGGCTTCCTCATCTGCCTTCAACGCTACGGAGACGAAGGGGGCAAAGCGTCGCTCTACGGTGCGATCCCGACCCTGGGAAACGTCGGGGTTCGACCCTGAGTCGCTTCCTCCTGGCGGACGGCCGTGCCTTCCCGACGCTCCGACCTGCGGCGCAGCCACGCGCGGGCGGCCGGGACGACGGCGAGATGGGCGAGGGCCACGCCCACGGTGTTCATCAGCAGCGAGTCGATGTCCGGGACCCGGCCCGGCACACCGGTCTGCAGCAGCAGGATGCCGAGGGAGACCAGCGCACCGGCGGCGACCGTACGCACCAGCGAAGCGAGCGGGAAGGCCCACAGCCGGCCGTGGACCGCCGGGAGCAGCACGCCCAGCGGCGCGAGCAGGCCGACGCCCTCGGCGATGCGGCGGGCCGCCTCCGGCCACCCCAGGGCCAGGTCGGCCCGGATGCCGGCGAACGGATGCAGGTTGGGAGGCATCACCCAGGGCACGTCCAGCGGCCGCAGCGTGAGCCAGGCGACGAACGCGAGATGTGCGACAAGGAGGACACCCCCTGTCGCACGGATGCGGATCGCGGCGCTGCCGCCGATGGAGCCTTGACGCTGCACGCCCCCCTAGACGCGGCCTGCGGCAGGATCGGTTCCGGCTCGCCCGTACGTACCTGTATGAGGCTTCCGCCACACCGGTACGTCAGCCGCCCGTAACCTGGCTCGACGGCGGCTGCTCCGTCCCCGGCCGGGAGCGGACCTCGTCCGTGCACTCGTAGCGGCGCAGCGGTTCCTTGCCGGGCCCGCCGAGGATGACCGAGCCGTCGCCATCGGCCGCCGCCGAGTCGGAGAACGTGCAGACGACCTGGGCGAGCGCGTAGGACGTGAGGTCCTCGGGCGGGTTGCTCAGGCGCAGCGTGTCCTCCGGGTCGCCCTCGCGCGGGCCGCTGACGTTCATGCCGCCGCGTACGTCCGTGGTGTACCTGGCCTCCTTCTCGGCGGCCGACGGCGTCGCCGCGAGCTGGTCCAGCAGCCCCTGGGCCACCAGTACCCGCCGCTGGGAGTCCGCGGTGCCGTCCGGGACCCGTACCGTCCGGTCGACGGCGACCAGCGACGAGCCGCACAGCAGGAACACCTGCACCGGCAGCCCGCGCGAGGCCTGGGTGGAGACGTCCGGCTCGGCCGGCGAGCAAAGGATCTTCGAGGGCGCGGCCCCGGCGTCCGTGGGTACCTCCGTGGCCCGGATGCCGCAGCCGGCCAGGAGCACGGCGAGCAGGGGCAGCGCGGCCAGTCGGCGTACGTTCATCAGGCGTCCCCCTTCTTTCCCTCGCCGTCGGCCTCCTCGGTCAGCGAGGAGGCGTCCCGCGGCAGCCGCAGCGTGAACACCGCGCCGCCGTCGGGGGAGTTGGCGGCGGTGATCTCGCCGCCGTGGATGTGGGCGTTCTCCAGGGCGATGGACAGGCCCAGGCCGCTGCCCTCGGAGCGCGGCCGGGAGGCGCTCGCCTTGTAGAAGCGGTCGAAGACGTGCGGCAGGACGTCCTCGGGGATGCCGGGTCCGTGGTCCCGCACCTCGATGACGATCTCCTCGTCCGGCACCCGCAACGAGACCCGCACCGGCGACCCGCCGTGCTTGAGGGCGTTGCCGATGAGGTTGGCGAGGATGACGTCCAGGCGGCGCGGATCGAGACGGGCGTGGATGCCGCGCTCGGCGTCCAGGTCCACCGCGTCCAGCCAGGCCCGGGCGTCGATGCAGGCGGTGATCTGGTCGGCGATGTCGACGTCGTCCAGGACCAGCCGGGCGGTGCCCGCGTCGAAGCGGGTGACCTCCATGAGGTTCTCGACGAGGTCGTTCAGCCGCCGGGTCTCGCTGACGACGAGCCGTACGGCCGGCTCGATCATCGGGTCCATCGACCCGGACTCCGCCTCCAGCTCCTCCTCCAGGATCTCGGTCACCGCGGTGATCGCCGTGAGCGGCGTACGGAGTTCATGGCTCATGTCGGCGACGAAGCGCCGCGACGCCTCGTCCCGCGTGGCCATGTCGTCCACCCGCTTCTCCAGCGCCTCGGCCGCGTCGTTGAACGTCCGCGAAAGATCGGCGAGTTCGTCGGTGCCGGACACCCTGAGCCGGGTGTCGAGCTTGCCCTCGCCGAGCCGGCGGGCGGCCACGCCGAGCCGGTGCACCGGCTTCAGCACGGTCGTCGCGGCGGCCTGCGCGAGCAGCGCCGAGCCGACCAGCGCGAGACCGGTGGCGATCCCCAGCGACCAGGCAAGGGAGTTGAGGTCCTTGGCCTCCGGCTCCAGCGACTTCACCATGTAGCCGGTCGCCCCGCCCTCGATCACCTTCGCACCGGCCACCAGATACGGCGTGCCGTGGTCGACGACGCGCTGCCAGTACAGGTGGTACGGGTACTTGTTGCCGGAGTCGACCGTCTGCTGCTTGTTCACGGCAGCGCGCAGCGACTTGGGCACGTCCTGCAGCGAGAAGCCGTCCAGCCCGCCCGAACTGCCGTACACCGTCTTGCCGTCGGGGTTCCGGGCGACGAGCAGCACGCTGAAGCGCTGGCTGCTGTTCGCCATCTGGCCCGCGGTGTGCTGCAGTTCGTCCTGGGTGGGGTGCGTGGGCAGGGTGCCCGCGCGGGTCTGCATCGCCTGCCGGAAGTCGGCGAGCACCGCGTCCTGGGTACGGGAGAGCACCGCCTCGCGGTTGAGCCAGTACGCGATCCCGGACGCGGACACGGCCGCGGTGAGCGCCACCAGGCCGAACACGACGACCAGGCGGAGCCGGAGACTGGTGAAGCGCAGCCGTGAAAGATGTCCCTTGCGAGTCGCGGCCCAGCCGCGAACCCCCCCTTGCGCTTCGGTCACTGAGGCGTGTCCAGCCGGTAACCCACGCCACGCACGGTACGGATCAGCGTCGGGGACGACGGCACGTCCTCGACCTTGGCGCGCAGCCGCTGGACGCACGCGTCCACCAGCCGGGAGTCGCCGAGGTAGTCGTGCTCCCACACAAGGCGCAGCAGCTGCTGCCGCGACAGGGCCTGCCCGGGCCGCCGGCTCAGCTCCAGCAGCAGCCTGAGCTCGGTGGGCGTGAGCTGCAGGTCCTCGCCGTTCTTCGTCACGGTCATCGCCGCGCGGTCGATGACCAGGCTGCCGAAGCTCGCCGCGTCGGTCGACTCCCGCTCGCCGCGCCGCAGCACGGCCCGGATCCGGGCGTCCAGCACCCGCCCCTGGATCGGCTTGACCACATAGTCGTCCGCGCCGGACTCCAGCCCGACGACGATGTCGATGTCGTCGCTGCGCGCGGTCAGCAGAATGATCGGCAGCTGGTCCGTGCGCCGGATGCGCCGGCACACCTCGAACCCGTCGATGCCGGGCAGCATCACGTCCAGCACGATCAGGTCCGGCCTTTGCTCGCGCAGGAGCTTCAGACCGTCCTCACCGGTGGCAGCGGTGGCAACCCGGTGTCCCTGGCGTGTAAGAGACAGCTCCAGGGCCGTACGGATGGCGTCGTCGTCTTCGATCAGCAACAGGGAAGGCACGGGGCTCATTCTGGCCCATCGGGGGTGGGGTTTCGACACCTGTACGTCTACGTGCACATACGGCTCTTCTCTGTGACCGCACTGTGCTTCGGCCACGACCGACCCCTGTGACAGGTCTGTGACAGTCGGCGGACACGGCCATGAAGGTGCGAGGGCAAGCTTTTCGGCACAGGCAAGGAAGCACAGCCTGAGCAAGCCGAACACCGGAAGTCCACGACGGGGGGCGCGAGATGAACACGCTGCACAGCACCAGCACTAGCGCAGTGATCACGCGGCTCCACGACGTGAACGGGGGCCGGGGTTCCGAGAAGTCCGGTGCCGTGAGCGGGCGGGGGTGCGCTCGCGGCACCGGGCGTCAGCACACCGCGTACATGACGGTGGTTGACGGTTTCACGGGGGAACAGCACGGGGGAAGCGCGTACAGGGAGGACACGGGGGAGCGTCGCTCGCTGTCGGAGGCGGAGTTCACCGCCTACGTCCAGGAGCGCCGCGCCTCCCTGTACGCAACCGCCTACCACCTGACCGGTGACCGCTTCGAGGCCGAGGACCTGCTGCAGAGCGCGCTGTTCTCGACGTACAAGGCCTGGGACCGGATCAGCGACAAGGCCGCGGTCGGGGGCTACCTCCGCCGCACCATGACGAACCTGCACATCAGCGCGTGGCGCCGCCGCAAGCTGAACGAATACCCGACCGAGGAACTGCCGGAGACGCCCGGCGACACGGACGCGATGCGCGGCACCGAACTGCGCGCGGTCCTGTGGCAGGCGCTGGCCCGGCTGCCCGAACTCCAGCGCACCATGCTGGTCCTTCGCTACTACGAGGGCCGCACGGACCCGGAGATCGCGGAGATCCTCGACATCAGTGTCGGCACGGTGAAGTCCAGCATCTGGCGCTCCCTGCGCCGGCTGCGCGAGGACGAGGTCCTCAGCTTCGGCCGTGACGAGGAGGACGCCTTCGGGGAGCTCGTCGCCTGAGGGTTGGGGGGAAGCAAGTAACACGGGGGAAGCAAGTAACGGGGGAAAGCGGGGGTACTGCGGGGGAGCAGTAACCGGGGGGGATCAACGGGGTCACGGGGGACCACGGGGGAAGCACCACCACGGGGGAAGCACAAAAGAAGCGGGACTGGAGGGCCGGGGGGTCCGTCCAGTCCCGCTTTTCGTTGTGCGCTGCTCAGCTCGTAGGCGTGGCCGCCGGACGCCGGCCCACCGCTGCCGCCGCGAGGCGGCTCAGGGCCTCGTCGCGGTCGCAGGCGTGGGCGCCGAGTGCGGTCTGGCGGGCGACGATTCCGCGCTCCAGGCGCATCAGGCGCCAGCCGCGGCGGAGCAGGAAGGGCACCGACTTGCGCCCCTCCTTGAGGTCCCGCACGAAGCGGCGCCGGAACGTCTTGACCGGGCCCCGGCTCAGGCACAGCGCATCCGCCAGCAGCCCCAACTCCCGGCAGCGCTCGACTATCTCGGCCGCGAACACGCCCTCCGCGACGAACAGCGGCGTGCGGCCGATGTCGACGGTCGCCTCGCCGGTGCGGGCGCTGAGCGAGATGTCGTAGACGGGGATCTTCGTACGGCCCGTGCGGCACAGTTCGGCTATCGCGGCGACCGCGACGTCCGTGTCCCAGGAGTCCGGGTGATCCCAGTCGATGTCGGAGCTCCCCGCCACCAGCGGCAGCGTCGGGTCGTCACCCTCCTTGTAGAAGTCGTCGAGGCGCAGCACGGGGAGGCCGGAGCGGGCGGCGACGAGGGATTTGCCCGAGCCCGAGGGGCCACAGAGCAGCACGACGCGGGCGGGGGAGGGGAGATGGATGCTCACGGGACACCAGTTTGACGTATTCCGTACGCCCTGCCGACCCTGCGGGTCGGCTTTGGAGTGCGCATCACACCTCAACTACCCTTCGTGTCGACCTGATTACCCAGCGCAGCAGAAGGTGGCATCAGCCATGGTTCGACACGCGTCCCCCCTCAACCCCACCGCCCAGCGCGCCCTGATCGCCCTCGCGACCGCATCGGCGGCGCTCGGCGCGGGCGCGGCGACGGCTTCCGCAGGCACGGAGCCGTCGGTGGACGTGATGGGCATCAGCCCGACCTCGCTCAGCAAGATCGACCAGAACAGCATTGCGCAGCCGACCCGTTACGTCACCGGATCCCGTCAGGGCCTCAAGAGCACCCGGGCCACCCGCGGCGCCGCCGACCCGAAGAACCCCGGCTTCGACGTCCCGCTCTCCGGGCTGACCGGCCCGGTCACCCAGACGGGTCCGGTCGGCGCCGTTCCGACCCTGGAGCAGTTCGCGAACCTGCTGGGCGGGGGCGGCGGCGAGTCCGCGGTCGGTTCGTTCAGCTGACGGCGCACGAGAGAGAGCCGCGTCTTCCCCGGACGGAGGGAGGACGCGGCTCTCGGTCTGCGGGCCGCTCGTCAGTACGCCGAGCCGGACGCGCCCAGGGAACCCGTGGGGTGCCAGACCGTCTTCGTCTCCAGGAACGCCGTCATGCGGTCGATGCCCGGAGTCGCCGCCCAGTCGACTTCGTCCACAGGCTGTGGACGAAGAACTCGCTTGAGGTTGTCGGCCGCCGCGATCTCCAGTTCCTTCGCCAGTACGTCATCGGCGCCCGCGAGGTCGATCGCGTTGACGTCCTGGTGGGCCGCGAGAGGCGTCGCGATCTCCGAGGTACGGCCGGAGAGGACGTTGACGACACCGCCGGGGAGGTCGGAGGTGGCCAGGACCTCGCCCAGGGACAGGGCCGGCAGCGGGGACTTCTCGGAAGCCACCACTACGGCCGTGTTGCCCGTCGCGATCACCGGGGCGATCACGGAGACCAGGCCCAGGAAGGACGACTCCTGCGGGGCCAGGACCGCGACCACGCCCGTCGGTTCGGGCGAGGAGAGGTTGAAGTACGGGCCCGCGACCGGGTTTCCGCCGCCGACCACCTGGGCGATCTTGTCGGTCCAGCCCGCGTACCAGACCCAGCGGTCGATCGCGGCCTCGACCTGTTCTGCGGCCCTGGACTTCGACAACCCCTCGGCGTCGGCGACCTCGTGGACGAACTGGGCCTTGCGCCCCTCCAGCATCTCGGCGATGCGGTAGAGGATCTGGCCGCGGTTGTACGCCGTCGCGCCCGACCACGGGCCGACAGCCTTGCGCGCGGCGACCACCGCGTCGCGAGCGTCCTTGCGGGATGAAAGGGGCGCGTTCGCCAGCCAGTTGCCCTTCTTGTCGCTCACCTCGTACACCCGGCCGCTCTCGGAACGCGGGAACTTCCCGCCGACGTACAGCTTGTAGGTCTTGAAGACCGACAGCCGTTCGGTCTTTTCGGTCTTCTCAGACATCGAGGTACGCCTCCAGGCCGTGGCGGCCGCCCTCGCGGCCGAAGCCCGACTCCTTGTAGCCGCCGAACGGCGAGGTGGGGTCGAACTTGTTGAACGTGTTGGACCAGATCACGCCTGCGCGCAGCTTGTTCGCGACCGCGAGGATCCGCGAACCCTTCTCCGTCCAGATGCCCGCCGACAGGCCGTACGGCGTGTTGTTGGCCTTGGCGACGGCCTCGTCGGGCGTGCGGAAGGTCAGCACCGACAGCACCGGGCCGAAGATCTCGTCGCGGGCGATCCGGTGCGCCTGGGTGACGTTCGTGAAGAGCGTCGGCGCGAACCAGTAGCCGGAGGTGGGGATTTCACAGGCCGGCGACCAGCGCTCGGCGCCCTCCGCCTCGCCCTGCTCGACGAGGGTGGTGATGCGCGAGAGCTGCTCCTCGGAGTTGATCGCTCCGATGTCCGTGTTCTTGTCGAGCGGATCGCCGAGGCGGAGCGTCGACAGACGGCGCTTGAGCGAGTCCAGCAGCTCGTCCTGGATCGACTCCTGGACGAGGAGACGGGAGCCCGCGCAGCACACCTGGCCCTGGTTGAAGAAGATGCCGTTGACGATCCCCTCCACGGCCTGGTCGATGGGGGCGTCGTCGAAGACGATGTTGGCGCCCTTGCCGCCCAGTTCGAGCGTGAGCTTCTTTCGGGTGCCCGCGACCGTCTTCGCGATCTCCTTGCCGACGGCCGTGGAACCGGTGAAGGCGACCTTGTTGACGTCCGGGTGCGCGACGAGCGCGGCGCCCGTGTCGCCGTAACCGGGAAGGATGTTGACGACACCCTTGGGGAGGCCGGCCTGGCGGCAGATGTCCGCGAAGAACAACGCCGACAGCGGGGTGGTCTCGGCCGGCTTCAGGACGACCGTGTTGCCCGTCGCCAGCGCCGGGGCGATCTTCCACGCCAGCATCAGGAGCGGGAAGTTCCAGGGGATGACCTGGCCCGCGACGCCCAGCGGGCGCGGACGGGCGCCGAAGCCCGCGTGGTCGAGCTTGTCCGCCCAGCCCGCGTAGTAGAAGAAGTGCGCGGCGACCAGCGGGAGGTCGGCGTCGCGCGTCTCCTTGATCGGCTTGCCGTTGTCCAGCGTCTCCAGGACCGCCAGCTCACGGCTGCGCTCCTGGATGATCCGGGCGATGCGGAACAGGTACTTGGCGCGCTCGGCGCCCGGCAGCGCCGACCACTTCTCGAACGCCTTGCGGGCTGCCTTCACCGCACGGTCGACGTCCCCGGAACCGGCCTGGGCGACCTCGGACAGCACTTCTTCCGTGCTGGGGCTGACGGTCTTGAAGACCTTGCCGTCGGCGGCCTCCACGAACTCGCCGTCGATGAACAGGCCGTAGGACGGCGCGATGTCGACGATCGAGCGGGACTCGGGTGCCGGCGCGTATTCGAATGCGGATGCCATGGTGATCAGTCCACCGTCACGTAGTCGGGGCCGGAGTAGCGGCCGGTGGCCAGCTTCTGACGCTGCATCAGCAGGTCGTTCAGGAGCGAGGAGGCGCCGAAGCGGAACCAGTGGTTGTCCAGCCAGTCATCGCCGACGGTCTCGTTGACCAGGACCAGGAATTTGATCGCGTCCTTGGACGTCCTGATGCCGCCGGCCGGCTTCACGCCGACCTGTACCCCGGTCTGGGCGCGGAAGTCGCGGACGGCCTCCAGCATCAACAGGGTGTTGGCGGGCGTGGCGTTGACCGCGACCTTGCCCGTGGACGTCTTGATGAAGTCGGCGCCCGCCAGCATGCCGAGCCAGCTCGCGCGCCGGATGTTGTCGTACGTGGAGAGCTCGCCGGTCTCGAAGATGACCTTGAGGCGGGCCGAGGGCCCGCAGGTCTCCTTCACGGCGACGATCTCGTCGTAGACCTTCAGGTAGTTCCCCGCGAGGAACGCCCCGCGGTCGATGACCATGTCGACCTCGTCGGCGCCCGCGGCGACCGCGTCGCGCACGTCCGCCAGCTTCACCGGCAGCGCGGCGCGGCCGGCCGGGAAGGCGGTGGCGACCGAGGCGACCTTCACGGTCGAACCGGCGACGGCCTCCTTGGCGGCGGGCACCATGTCGGGGTAGACGCAGACGGCCGCGGTCGCGGGGGTCGTGCGGTCGGTCGGGTCGGGGTGGACCGCCTTGGCGCCGAGCGCCCGGACCTTGCCCGGGGTGTCCGCGCCTTCCAGCGTCGTCAGGTCGACCATCGAGATGGCGAGGTCGATGGCGTACGCCTTCGCGGTCGTCTTGATGGAACGGGTGCCGAGGGAGGCGGCGCGCGCCTCCAGGCCGACCGCGTCGACGCCGGGCAGCCCGTGGAGGAAGCGGCGCAGCGTGCTGTCGGACGAGGTGACGTCCGAGAGTGTGTGAGCTGCGTTGGGTGCAATGGTGGGCATGGTCACCAGACGAGCATATCTACGCGCGTAGCGGCTGTACACCCCCGGAGAACCCCTGGATGCTCATCCGTTACTGGGCCACCGCGTACGAGCGCTGCCGGTGGCGTCGGGCAGAATCGGGACCATGACGACGCCCGAGCCCCAGTCACCCTCGCCGCAGTCCCCGGCAGCCGAGTCCAAGGACCGGGTCTACCGGTCGCCCGCGGGCATCGTCGGCGGTGTCCTGCTGCTCGCCATCGCGGGCTGGCTCGGCATCGACGCGATCGTCAAGGGGCACGGCCGTACGCCGTGGCTGGCGCTCGCCGCGCTGATCCTGGTCGTGCCGCTGGTCGCCGCCCTCACCCTGCGCCCGGCCGTCTACGCCAACGAGGAGCGGCTGCGCATCCGCAACCCGTTCCGCGTGATCGTGGTGCCGTGGGGGCAGATCGCCTCGCTGCGGTCCGGTTACTCCAACGAGGTCGTGGCGAAGTCCGGCAGCAAGTACCAGCTGTGGGCCGTCCCGGTCTCGCTGCGGGCCCGCAAGAAGGCGGCCCGGCGGACGTCCCGGGCGGCGGCGGACGCGCGGCGGGGCGACCGCGGCGGACGTGGCGGGCTGGGCGGCGGCTTCGGCTTCGGCGGGCTTGGCGGCGGCTTCTCGCGCGGCGACGCCGATGCGGACGGCCCGATGCGCGCCGAGTCCGACAAGGTCATGGACGACCTGCGCGAGCTGCTGGAGAACCGCGAGCAGGCGGAGACGGCGCAGGGCGAGGTGACGGTGCGCTGGGCGTACGAGATCGCGGGCGCCGCGGCGGCCGGGGCGGTACTGCTGGCGATTCTGCTGGCGACCGGCTGACGCAGGGCGGGCTGTTCGGCGGGCTACCGCTTCACAGTTTCGTTGGGCATGATCGGCGTTCACACCTCGGGCACGACGGCATCCCCATCCCCCACCCGGACGGAACCGAGGGCCGCTGCCACCTCGGTGGTCCTGAGTGTCTGGGAAACGATGAGTACGAGCCCTCGGCCGCTGCCCGCTGCCGCGACACCCGATGGATGCGTTCCCTGGGACGGCGAGCAGACGCGCCGCTGGACGCAGGCGCTGGCGCCGCGCTGGGTGCCGGTGCGGGTGCCCAGGCGGGTGGTTCTGCTGGTGGAGTTCTGCGCTCTGTTGGCCGCCTGCGGGCTGGCCGACTTCGGGGTGCAGCCCTTCGTCGCGGCCTTCCTCGCGCTGCAGGTGGTGTGGCTGCTGGTGCGGCCCGAGGTCGTACGGATCACAGCGGCGATGCAGGTCCTCATGGTCGCGGCACCGTCGGCGGCGCCGTCCGTGTGGGTGCTGCCCGGTGGCGTCCTGCTCGCGGGGGTCTGCGCGCGGGCCACGCACCTGCGCCTGGCTGCCCGGAAGCGGCAGTCGGACGCGGCGCTGGCGGCGTCCGGCGGTGTGACGGCCTCTCTGCCGGAAGGGCCGCTGTGGCGCGGGAGGTTCTTCACCCTGGTCGGGTTCGTACTGCTGGCGGCGGGGACCGCGCTGGCCGTCGTCGCCACCGGCGCCGATGCCGCCGACGACCGGCAGGTGGGGCCGGCTGCGGGGTTCTACCTCGCCGGACTCGGCCTCACCGCGCTGCTCTCCGGGGTGCTGGGCCGCCGCAGGTCTGTGGCGCTTCGCCGGGAGCCGGCGCCCGTCCTGCGCGTGCTGGTGCGCGACAGCGGGATGGTGGACACGGAGGTGTTCGCCGCGGACGACCTCGGGGCGCTGCGGCCGCTGTTCACGGTCTCGTTGACCGAGGTGGACGACGAGGACGACGAGGACCTCGACGACGAGGAGCTCGACGAGCTCGTCGACCAGCTCGACAGCGACGAACCCGGCCCGCTGCGCGAGGCCGTCCTGTACGGGGCGCCGTACGAGGGCGCCGAGGTGCTGCTGGTCTGCGCGGCCGAGAAGCCGGGCGAGGAACCGACGGTGGAGCGGTCGATCGGGCCCGTACGGCCTCTGTCCGACCCCCACGTCCGGCGCGGGCTGCGCGCGGAGAAGAGCAGGGCCGCCCTCGACGCGAAGTACGCGGAGCGCAGCCGCGCCGCCGCCGAGGCCGTCGCCCGGGCGCCCTACGCCGTGGCCGGCAAGGGCGTACGGCGGTGGCGCTCGGGCTGGCCGGACTGGCTGACCGCCGCGATGGCGGTGGTGTGGGCCGTGCACTTCGCCTGGGACGAGGACGACGTGTGGTGGTACGGCGTCGGCGGCATTCTGGGGATCGTCGCCGTGCTGATGCTGCCGAAGTGGCTCGCCTGGCGCATCACCGCCGACCGGGACGGCCTGTGGTTCAACGGGCTGCGCCGCGCCCGGCACATCGCCTGGGACGACATACGGGTCGTCGAGTGCAAGGGCCAGGAGCTGAAGATCGACAGCCGTCGGCCCCACGGCGAGTGGTCGGTGTTCGGCTTCCGCTGGCCCTGGCTGGAGCGGAAGGCGGGCTTCATCCACCCCTACGAGCGGGCGGCCGCCGAGATCACGGCGATGTGGCGGGAGCCCGCCTACCGGCCGTTCGCCGCCGCCGGTGAGCGGGAGCGCAGGCGACTGCTGTGGCCCGTGGCCGTGCTCGTGGCGTTCGTCTGGACCGCGGGCCTGATCCTGTTGTAGGCCCGTCTCACGGCGCGCTCGGCCACAGCAGGATCATGTTCGCGCTGCAGTAGGCCGAGCCGAGCACCGCCGCCGTCAGCACCAGCGCGCGGTGGCGGCGGGATGCGCGGTTCAGGTGCAGGGCCACCGGCAGCAGGAGCGGGAAGCCGGGCAGCAGGAAGCGGGCGCGGGGGAAGTAGACGCCGCCGCTGCACAGGACGATCACCAGCAGGATGCCGGTGAAGACGAGCAGGGGGAGCGGCTGGCGGTCCCACACCGACAGGACGAACAGCACCGCCGACACGATCAGCGTGCACGTCACGATCACCATGAAAAGGTGCGGTCGCGGGTCGACCCCGAGGGTCTCCTTGATCCGGCGCAGGGTCTCCTCGCCGCCGTCCAGCTCGTTGTGCCACAGCCGCTGTACGGCGAAGTAGCCGTCCCAGCGGCCGAGGCGCAGGCCCACCCAGCCGACGTACAGGCACCAGCCGAGCGGGGCCAGGGCGGCGGCCGCGAGGAGGCGGGTGTCGCGCGGGCGGCGGTGGAGCGACAGCAGCGCCCAGACGGTGACCGCCGCGGCCACCGCGATGCCGGTCGGGCGGGTCAGGCCGGCGAGCGAGGCGAGGGACGCGGCGAGGAGCGGTCGGTCGGTCAGTACGGCGTACAGCGCCCAGGCCGCGAACGCCGTGAACAGGGACTCGGTGTAGCCCATCCACTGCACCAGGCTCACCGGCAGCGCGGCCCACAGGACGGTCAGCAGGACGCCGACCCGGCGGCCGTGCAGCCGGTCGCCGACCGCGAAGACGCCCCAGGCCGCGAAGAACGAGGCGAGGACGGCGATGCCGAGGCCGGTGGAGGCGCGGCTGCCCGGGGTGAGTACCGCGACCGCCTTCATCAGGTACGGGTACAGCGGGAAGAAGGCCAGGTTGTTCGAGTCGTAGGCGGTGCCGAGCGTGCGGGTGTAGCCGTGGTCGGCGATGCCGAGGTACCAGTCGGCGTCCCACTGGATCGCCAGGAGCGGCCAGAGGCCGTGGTGCCGGCGGTGGGCCCAGAGAGTGAGGACGAGCAGGCCCGTCAGGCGTACGGCGAGGTAGGCGAGGAGAGCGGGGACCGCGCGGCGCAGGAGGGATGCAGCGGCCCGGGGCTGTAGTGAGCCCGGGGGTGCGGCGGTCGCTCGGGGTTTCGGCCGGAATGCGGTCGAGGACACGGCGGCGGCTCCAGGGCTGACTCGGCGGTGCGGTTGCCGTTCCACCGTTGCCCGGGCGCCCCGGCGGGGCGTGGAACCCAGGTCAACAGCCCTGGGTAAATCACCCGATGGGGTGCCCCGCGTCTGGCGGAACGGGGGCACCCCGCGAGTGCGGCTCGGCTCCTCAGATGCCGGCCGCTGCCGAGAGGTCCCGCTTGATCGCCGCGAGCAGGTCGTTGGCGGTCGCGTGGGCCGCCGGGAGGCCGGCGTGCGTGGCGACGGGGACCACGACCTCCAGGTAGCACTTCAGCTTCGGCTCCGTGCCGCTCGGGCGGACGATGACGCGGGCGCCGTCGAGCGTGTAGCGCAGGCCGTCGGTGGGCGGGAGCTTGTCGGTGCCCTGGGTGAGGTCCTCGGCCTTGGTGATCGCGAGCCCTGCGAGCTGGGTCGGGGGCTGCTCGCGGAGCCGCTCCATGGCGCGGGCGATGACCGAGAGGTCCTGCACGCGGACCGAGAGCTGGTCGGTGGCGTGCAGGCCGTGCTCGACGGCGAGGTCGTCGAGGAGGTCGAGGAGCGTGCGGCGCTGTTCCTTGAGCTCGGATGCCAGCTCGGTGATCAGCAGGGCGGCCGTGATGCCGTCCTTGTCGCGTACGCCGCCGGGGTCGACGCAGTAGCCGAGGGCCTCCTCGTAGCCGTAGCGCAGGCCCTCTACGCGGGCGATCCACTTGAAGCCGGTGAGGGTCTCCTCGTACGGCAGTCCCGCCTTCTCGGCGATACGGCCGAGGAGGGAGGAGGAGACGATCGACTCGGCGAAGGTGCCGCGCGCTCCGCGGCTCACCAGGTGGGCGGCGAGCAGCGCGCCGACCTCGTCGCCGCGCAGCATGCGCCAGTCGGTGCCGTCCTTGACGGCCACGGCGCAGCGGTCGGCGTCGGGGTCGTTGGCGATGATCAGGTCGGGGTCGGTCGCGTTGGCCTGGGCGAAGGCCAGGTCCATGGCGCCGGGCTCTTCCGGGTTGGGGAAGGCGACGGTGGGGAAGTCCGGGTCGGGCTCGGCCTGTTCGGCGACGACGACGGGCTCGGGGAAGCCGGCGCGGGCGAAGGCGGCGAGGAGGGTGTCCTTGCCTACGCCGTGCATCGCCGTGTAGACGGTGCGGGCCGTGCGCGCGGAGCCCCTGGCGAGTACGGCGTCGGTGCGGGCCAGGTAGGCGTCGAGTACGTCGTTGTCGAGGGTCTCCCAGCCGGAGTCCGGGCGCGGGACGTCGTTCAGCGAGACGATCGCGTCGATCTCGGCGGCGATCTCCGCGTCGGCGGGCGGCACGATCTGGGAGCCGTCGCCGAGGTAGACCTTGTAGCCGTTGTCGCGGGGCGGGTTGTGGCTGGCGGTGACCTCCACGCCGGCTACCGCGCCCAGGTGCCTTATGGCGTACGCCAGGACGGGGGTGGGGAGGGGGTGGGGGAGTACGGCGGCGCGGAGGCCGGCGCCGGTCATCACGGCGGCCGTGTCGCGGGCGAAGTCGGCGGACTTGTGGCGGGCGTCGTAGCCGATGACCACGAGGCCGCCGCGCCCGCCCTTGGCGTTCAGGTACGCGGCGAGACCGGCTGCGGCGCGGATGACGACCGAGCGGTTCATGCGCATGGGACCGGCGCCCAGTTCGCCGCGCAGGCCTGCCGTGCCGAACTGGAGCGTGCCGCTGAAGCGGTCGGCCAGCTCGGTGACGTCTCCGGCCTCGATGAGCTTGGAGAGCTCGTCGCGGGTCTCCGGGTCGGGGTCCTCCGCCAGCCAGGTCTTGGCCCGGGCGATGAGATCGTCGTGCACGGTCGGTCCAGCCTCTCGTGTGTCTGAGGGGGATGCCTGCGGCGCATCTGCGGGTCGGTGGGGGTGCGTGCAGCGCCTGCGGTTCGATTGTCGTCGGGGCCGTGCCGGGGGGTGTCCGTCCTCGGTCGGGCGGTTGCTGTGTGGTGGGGCTGTGCTCGGTGGTGGACGCCCGCCGCTGCGGGCGGACACCCCCCGGCACGTCCCCTTCCCGCCGTGGGCGACTGCAGCCACCCGAGGGCTCGGGCAACTGCGTGCCCAGCCACTACGGCGGTCAGAGCCTGCCGAGTACCTGGGCGAGCAGCGAGCCCATCCGGGTTGCCGAGTCGCGGCCTGCCTGGAGGACCTCCTCGTGGTTGAGGGGTTCGCCGGTCATGCCCGCCGCGAGGTTGGTGACCAGGGAGATGCCGAGTACCTCGGCGCCCGCCTCACGCGCGGCGATGGCCTCGAGGACCGTCGACATGCCCACCAGGTCCGCGCCGATGACTCGGGCCATGCGGATCTCGGCCGGCGTCTCGTAGTGCGGGCCGGGGAACTGGGCGTAGACGCCCTCCTCCAGGCTGGGGTCGATCTCCTTGCACAGGGCGCGCAGGCGCGGGGAGTAGAGGTCCGTCAGGTCGACGAAGTTGGCGCCGACGATCGGGGACGTCGCCGTCAGGTTGATGTGGTCGCTGATCAGGACCGGCTGGCCGGGGCGCATGCCCTCCCGGAGGCCGCCGCAGCCGTTGGTGAGGATGATCGTCTTGCAGCCGGCCGCGACCGCGGTGCGGACGCCGTGGGCCACGGCAGCCACGCCACGGCCCTCGTAGTAGTGGGTGCGGCCCAGGAAGACCAGGGCCCGCTTGTTTCCGATCTTGTACGAGCGGATCTTGCCGCCGTGCCCTTCCACCGCCGGCGGCGGGAAACCGGGCAGCTCGGTGACCTGGAGCTCGGCGTCGGGTGCGCCGAGGGCGTCCACGGCCGGGGCCCAGCCGGAGCCCATCACGAGGGCGACGTCGTGGGTCTCGGCGCCGGTCAGTTCGCGCAGGCGCGCGGCGGCGGCGTCAGCGGCGGCATGGGGGTCGCCCTGGATGTCGTCCGGAAGAAGAGATGCGTTCACGCGACTGAGGGTAGCCGGTTTGTGCCTACGCGCGTAGATGACAGAGCTCACGGGATGGCGATCGTTGTCTTGTCGTTTCCAACGAAGGGTGAGACACAACGGGACCTATGTGGTGCCTGTGGCCAACCTGGGTGTCCGCTGTGCTCAGCAGGGGCGCTTTCGCAGCTCCATCACGTAGTCGTGCGGGGCCCCGGCGGACTCGGCGGCGTCCGCGATCTCGCCGAGGTACCGGGCCGACGGGAGGCCGCCCTCGTAACCGTCGAGGACGTACAGCCAGGCCGACTCCTCGCCCTCCAGCGTGTGCACCCGGGCCCGCATCCGGCGGTAGACGCCGAGGCCGACGCCCTCCCAGCGGTCCATCGACTCCTCGTCCAGCGGCGCGATGTCGTACAACGCGACGAAGACCTGCGAGAACGGGTCCTCGACGATCGTCGCCAGCGCGCCCTCCCAGCCCATGTGCTCGCCCCCGAACGTCAGCCGCCACCCGTTCAGCCAGCCCGTGGCGCGCATCGGCGAGTGCGGGGCGCGGCGGGTCATCAGCCGCGCGTCGAGGTTGCCGGCGTACGCGGCGTAGAGCGACATGCGTCGAGGGTACGGCAGTCCGTACACGAGCCCCTGCGGTATCAAGGGCCCCTTGCCAACCCATTGCCCCGCCCCCGGGCAGTGGCACCTTGAACCGTGCGGGACAATGGGGTACGTGACTCGGATCGTGATCATCGGTGGCGGACCCGGCGGATACGAAGCGGCGCTGGTGGCCGCTCAGCTCGGCGCGGAGGTGACCGTCGTCGACTGCGACGGTCTGGGCGGAGCGTCGGTGCTGACCGACTGCGTGCCGTCGAAGACCCTTATCGCTACGGCCGAGGTGATGACCACCTTCGACTCGTCGTACGAGGAGCTGGGGATCATCGTCGCGGACGACACCCCACCGCTGGAGCAGGCGGCGCGGGTGGTCGGCGTGGACCTCGGCAAGGTCAACCGCCGTGTGAAGCGGCTTGCCCTCGCCCAGTCCCACGACATCACCGCCTCCGTCACCCGCGCCGGCGCCCGCGTCATGCGCGGCAGGGCTCGCCTCGAGGGCATGCAGGCCCTCGACGGGTCGCGGAAGGTGATCGTGGCGGCTGCCGACGGTTCCGAGGAGACCCTCACCGCCGATGCCGTGCTGATCGCGACCGGCGGCCACCCGCGCGAGCTGCCCGACGCCCAGCCCGACGGCGAGCGCATCCTCAACTGGACGCAGGTGTACGACCTCACCGAGCTGCCCGAGGAGCTCATCGTGGTCGGGTCGGGTGTGACCGGTGCCGAGTTCGCCGGTGCCTACCAGGCCCTGGGGTCCAAGGTCACGCTCGTGTCGTCCCGGGACCGTGTGCTGCCGGGTGAGGACCCTGACGCCGCCGCCGTCCTCGAGGACGTCTTCCGGCGTCGTGGCATGAACGTCATGGCCCGGTCGCGGGCCTCCGCCGCCAAGCGGGTCGGGGACCGGGTGGAGGTCACCCTGGCCGACGGGCGCGTCATCGCCGGGTCCCACTGCCTCATGGCCGTCGGTGCCATCCCCAACAGCGCGGGCCTCGGCCTGGAGGAGGCCGGCGTCAAGCTCCGCGAGTCCGGGCACATCTGGACCGACAAGGTGTCCAGGACCACGGCCCCCGGTGTGTACGCCGCCGGTGACGTGACGGGCGTCTTCGCCCTCGCGTCGGTGGCCGCCATGCAGGGACGTATCGCCATGTACCACTTCCTGGGTGATGCGGTGGCCCCGCTGAATCTGAAGACCGTGTCGTCCAACGTGTTCACCGATCCCGAGATCGCGACCGTGGGGTACACGCAGGCCGACGTCGACGGGGGCAAGATCGACGCGCGGGTCGTGAAGCTTCCGCTGCTGCGGAACCCGCGCGCCAAGATGCAGGGCATCCGCGACGGCTTCGTGAAGCTGTTCTGCCGACCGGGTACGGGCATTGTCGTGGGCGGTGTGGTCGTCTCCCCGCGCGCATCGGAACTGATCCATCCGATCTCGATCGCCGTCGACAACAATCTGACGGTCGAACAGATCGCGAACGCGTTCACCGTCTACCCGAGTCTTTCGGGGTCGATCGCCGAGGTCGCGCGCCAGCTCCACACGCGCAAGTCCGGCGGCGAGGTCTGACGGCCGAAACCGACTCCCCGCTGGTCACGGGGAGTTGTCGAGCATGCGTACGGCATAGGCGGGGCGGGTAGGCCCTATACCACTTCCCGCCCTCCTGTGCGAACAACTTCTGCTATTCGGCGCAAACAGCTGAAAGCAGACGGTCGTTGGGGTTACTGTCAGTTTCGTGTTCGCTGCAGAACGTCGCCAATTGATCCTCGAAATGGTGCGAGCGAATGGGGCCGTGTCGCTCCGTGAGCTCGCCCGCGTCGTCCAGACCTCCGAAGTGACCGTACGGCGGGACGTGCGCGCACTGGAGGCAGAAGGACTCCTCGACCGCCGGCACGGCGGTGCGGTACTGCCGGGCGGGTTCACGCGGGAGTCCGGCTTTCCGCAGAAGTCACATCTCGCGACCGCCGAGAAGACGGCCATCGCCGACCTCGCCGCCAACTTCGTGGAAGAGGGCGAGGCCATCGTGGTCGGGGCGGGTACCACCACACAGGAGCTGGCACGCCGGCTCGCCCGGGTGCCCGGGCTGACCGTCGTCACCAACTCCCTGTTGGTGGCCCAGGCGTTGGCCCATGCCAACCGCGTGGAGGTCGTGATGACCGGCGGCACCCTGCGTGGCTCCAACTATGCGCTGGTGGGCAGCGGGGCCGAGCAGTCCCTGCAGGGGCTCCGGGTCTCGCGGGCCTTCCTGTCCGGGAGCGGGCTCACCGCCGAGCGGGGGCTGTCCACGTCCAACATGCTGTCGGCGTCCGTCGACCGGGCGTTGGTGCAGGCCGCGGCCGAGGTCGTCGTGCTCGCCGATCACACCAAGCTCGGTACGGACACGATGTTCCAGACCGTGCCGACGGATGTGATCACGCGGCTGGTGACCGATGAGCCGCCGCCGCATGACGATCGGGCGGCGACGGAGTTGCAGGCGCTGGCCGACCAGGGCGTGCAGATCGCTGTCGCCGGGGCGTCGGGGAACTCGGGCGGTGATTCCGTCCCCCCGCGCCAGGCGCGCCGGGACGTCGCCCTTCCGGGGCCTCGCCGCGGCCAGGTTCCGGCGGGGCCGGGGGCCTCCGGCCTGAGGGCGGCGACGGTGCTCGGTGAGGCTTCGGCCGGGGCCGAGCGGGCGCGGGTTGCTGATCTGCGGCGGCGGTAGGGTCGCCTGTTCGCCGTAGGGGCTTGCGTTGTTGGGCGAGTGCGGGTTGGTCGTGGTTGCTCGCGCAGTTCCCCGCGCCCCCGGGGGTAGCTGCCCTTACGCCGGTTTCAAGCCCCGCAAGGTGAGTGTCAGCAGGCGGTCCGGCAACCCCGGGTCGGCCGGCGATTCCTCCGCCGCCAATGCGATCGCGTGGGTCAGCTGCAGGAGGTCGCCTATCGCCACCTCGGCGCGCACCGTTCCCGCCTCCTGGGCACGTGCCAGCAGCGCGGCGCCCGCCTCCCGAATGGGCCCGCTGCAGCGTGCCAGGGCGGAAGTGTCGTCGGACGTGGCGGCCATAAGTGCGTGAGCCAGGCCTCGGTACTCGCCCGCGTGTGTGACGATCTCGCGCAGCCATGTCACCAGTGCCTTGCACGGTTCGGGAGAGCCGAGCAGTTCGCGCGAGCGGGTCAGCAGGTCTCCCACCGCCTCCTCGAAGACCGCGCTCAACAGGGCGTGGCGGTTGGGGAAGTGACGGTACAGGGTGCCGATGCCTACGCCTGCTCGGCGGGCCACGTCCTCCAGGGACGCGTCCGTGCCGTGGGTGGCGAAGGCGGAGCGGGCCTCGGTGAGCAGTCGCTCGTGGTTGCGGCGGGCGTCGGCGCGCATGGCGCGCGGGGTCGCCGTCGTGTCGCCGGTCGCCGCCGGGATCGTGCCCACCATGCCTCCAGCATGCCATCGGAGAAACGAGGCGCCCGGCGGACTGACTGTGCCAGTCCGCCGGGCGCCTCGGGATGCCGTACGAAATGCGGCCCTTGGGTCAGTCCTTGATCTCGCAGATCGCGGCGCCGGACGTGATGGACGCGCCGACCTCGGCGCCCAGGCCCTTGATGGTGCCGGACTTGTGGGCGTTGAGGGGCTGTTCCATCTTCATCGCCTCGAGGACGACGATCAGGTCGCCCTCCTTGACCTCCTGGCCCTCCTCGACGGCGACCTTGACGATGGTGCCCTGCATCGGGGAGGCGAGGGTGTCGCCGGAGGCGGCCGGGCCGGACTTCTTGGCGGCGCGGCGCTTGGGGCGGGCGCCGGCGGCGAGGCCGGTGCGGGCCAGGGACATGCCCAGGCTGGAGGGCAGGGAGACCTCGAGGCGCTTGCCGCCGACCTCGACGACGACCGTCTCGCGGCCCGGCTCCTCGTCCGTCTCCGCGTCGGCGGGGGCGGTGAAGGGCTTGATCTCGTTGACGAACTCGGTCTCGATCCAGCGGGTGTGGACCGTGAACGGCTCGGCGCTGCCGGTGAGTTCGGGCGCGAAGGCCGGGTCGGTGACGACCGCGCGGTGGAACGGGATGGCGGTGGCCATGCCCTCGACCTGGAACTCGGCCAGGGCGCGGGCGGCGCGCTGCAGGGCCTGCTCGCGGGTGGCGCCGGTGACGATCAGCTTGGCCAGCAGGGAGTCCCAGGCCGGGCCGATCACGCTGCCGGACTCGACGCCGGCGTCCAGGCGGACACCGGGGCCGGTGGGCGGGGCGAACTCGGTGACCGTGCCGGGCGCGGGCAGGAAGTTGCGGCCCGGGTCCTCGCCGTTGATGCGGAACTCGAAGGAATGGCCGCGCAGTTCGGGGTCGCCGTAGCCGAGCTCCTCGCCGTCGGCGATGCGGAACATCTCGCGCACCAGGTCGATGCCGGCGACCTCCTCGGTGACCGGGTGCTCGACCTGGAGGCGGGTGTTGACCTCCAGGAAGGAGATCGTGCCGTCCGCGCCGACGAGGAACTCCACGGTGCCTGCACCGACGTAGCCGGCCTCCTTGAGGATCGCCTTCGAGGACGAGTACAGCTCGGCGACCTGCGCCTCGGACAGGAACGGCGCCGGGGCCTCCTCGACCAGCTTCTGGTGGCGGCGCTGCAGCGAGCAGTCACGGGTGGAGACGACGACCACGTTGCCGTGGGTGTCGGCCAGGCACTGGGTCTCCACGTGCCGGGGCTTGTCGAGGTAGCGCTCGACGAAGCACTCGCCGCGGCCGAAGGCGGCCACCGCCTCACGGACGGCCGACTCGTAGAGCTCGGGGACCTCTTCGAGGGTGCGGGCGACCTTCAGGCCGCGCCCGCCGCCGCCGAAGGCGGCCTTGATGGCGATCGGCAGGCCGTGTTCCTCGGCGAAGGCGACGACCTCCTCGGCGCCGCTGACCGGGTCGGGCGTGCCCGCGACGAGCGGGGCGCCGGCGCGCTGCGCGATGTGCCTTGCTGCGACCTTGTCGCCGAGGTCGCGGATGGCCTGCGGCGGCGGGCCGATCCAGATCAGCCCGGCGTCCAGGACCGCCTGCGCGAACTCGGCGTTCTCGGACAGGAAGCCGTAGCCCGGATGGATGGCGTCCGCGCCCGACTCGCGCGCCGCGTTCAGGACCTTCTCGATGTCCAGGTAGCTGCTCGCCGGGGTGTCACCGCCCAGGGCGAACGCCTCGTCCGCGGCGCGGACGTGCAGAGCGTCGCGGTCCGGGTCCGCGTAGACGGCCACGCTCGCGATCCCCGCGTCCCGACAGGCCCGGGCCACGCGGACAGCGATTTCGCCACGGTTGGCGATGAGCACCTTGCGCACGATTGAGGCTCCCTCCTTGAAACAAGCCGAGTTTAGGGACTGCCGACACGGCACTTCGACCCGTCCCCAATGGTGAGCTTGCCCACACGGAGCGTGATACGAGGCTCGCTCGACCCGCGAAATCCCATGTCGCACCTCGGTACGCAGGACTCCTCCCGGCAACCCTAGCCCTCCCATGTGGTCAAGGTCTCTGTGAGAGCGTGCTGCGGGCCACTCGGTTTCTTTGTGGAGTCCCTACGAATGGCCCAACGATTCTTTGCCGCCGGCAGAACTCTTGTCCCGGGGTTTACCCGTTAGTAGCGTTCACGATGTCTCGGACGTACTTGGGGTAACAGAGCATTGCCCGGCGGGCTCGGGCGGCAGTCGAAAGTGGGTGGGACCGGTGATGCGCAGACCGGTGGCGTGGATCGTGGCCGTCGTCCTCTTCGTGGAGGCGTTCGGGGTGGCCGCGCTGAACTGGTTCCTGGGGGTCGTGGTCGACCGTCAGGACATGTCCCTGGCCGGCCTCGACCCCGACACGATGTCGGTGTCCTCGAAGGTCGGCGGCATCGTCTTCGGCCTCTACTACGCCCTCTGCGGCCTGGTCGCGCTCCTCGTGGCCCTGCGCAACCGCCCGCCGGCCGGCTTCGGCCGCATCCTGCTGATCAGCGCGGCCGTGGTGCACGGACTGCTGGGGGCGTTCGTGTGGGGGCTCGTGGGCTGGCCCGCGTTCCTGTTCATGATCGTCGTACTCGCCCTCATCGTGCTGCTCCTGATGACGTACGACAGTCCGGCCGAACCCAGCGACACCCCGCCCACCGAGGTCCCCGGCCCCGAGGGCGGCAAGGGCGACGAGGGCTCGCCGCTCACGCCTCCGCCGGCGCCCACAACTCCGTGATGCCGACGCCCAGTTGGGCGAGCAGCCTGCGGACCAGGGGCAGGCTGATGCCGATCACGTTGCCGTGGTCGCCGTCGATGCCCTCGATGAACGGCGCGCTGCGGCCGTCCAGCGTGAACGCACCGGCGACGTAGAGGGGTTCGCCCGAGGCGACGTACGCGGCGATCTCCTCGTCGGTGGGCTCGCCGAAGCGGACGACGGTGGAGGCGGTGCCGGACGCGTACCGCTTGTTCGCCGTGTCCCAGATGCAGTGGCCCGTCTGGAGGGTGCCGGCGCGTCCGCGCATCGACTTCCAGCGGGCGGTGGCCTCTTCGGCGTCGGCGGGCTTGCCGAGGGCTTCCCCGTCCAGCTCCAGCACCGAGTCGCAGCCGATCACGATGGCGCCGTGGGCCTCCGGCCGGGCTGCCACGACGGATGCCTTGGCCTCGGCGAGGGCGAGGGCGAGCTCGGCCGGTGTGGGGGCGGTCACGGCGTCCTCGTCCACGCCGCTCACGATGACCTCGGGGTCCAGTCCGGCCTGGCGCAGGAGGTTCAGTCGGGCGGGGGACTGGGAGGCGAGGATGAGGCGGCGGCGCGGCTGATCGGTCATGCGGTCAGGGTATCGCCGGTCACTTGAGACCGATCACGATCATCGCCAGGAGCATGGCCAGGGCCATGAGAAGGCCGAGCCGCCGCATCATGACCTGCATGTCCTGCAGGTCCTTGGGCGGCTCGTTCTCAGGGTCGGACCACAGCATGTCTTTTAGCTTGCGGTGGTTAGGTCCTGTGCGCCTGAGTACGCGTACTCAAGTTTTCGGCCCGCAGACGTAGTGACCTGCCTGCGGGCCGGTGGGGGTTGTTCGCGCAGTTCCCCGCGCCCCCTCAAAGCCTCTCGCTCACCCCGGCCAGTAGGTGCGGGTCCAGGACGTGGGGCCCGGCTGGGGCAGGCGGTGGCTTGCGATGCGGGCCGGGTCGGACCAGGAGTCCTTGTCCCGCGCCGCGCCCGGCGGGACGGAGGCCGCCGCCGCGGCGCGGGCCCTGACCACCGCCAGGGCGGCGGCCAGCTCCTCCGGGGTCGGGTTGCCCCGTACGACCTTGATGTTCATGACGGCTCCCAGGGTCCGCGGGCTAGAGGGGGATGTTGCCGTGCTTCTTCGGCGGCAGGGACTCGCGCTTGGTGCGGAGCTGCCGCAGGCCGCGGACGACGTGGCCGCGGGTGTCGGACGGCATGATCACCGAGTCGATGTAGCCGCGCTCGGCCGCGATGTAGGGGTTGAGGAGGGTGTCCTCGTACTCCTGGATCAGGCGGGCCCGGACGGCCTCCAGGTCCTCGCCGTTCGCCTCCGCCTCGGCGATGGTGCGGCGGTGCAGGATGTTGACCGCGCCCTGGGCGCCCATGACGGCGATCTGGGCGGTCGGCCACGCGAGGTTGAGGTCGGCGCCCAGGTGCTTGGAGCCCATGACGTCGTAGGCGCCGCCGAAGGCCTTGCGGGTGATGACCGTGATGAGCGGGACGGTGGCCTCGGCGTAGGCGTAGATGAGCTTGGCGCCGCGGCGGATGATGCCGTCGTGCTCCTGGTCGACGCCGGGCAGGAAGCCGGGGACGTCGACGAAGGTGATGACCGGGACGTTGAAGGCGTCGCAGGTGCGCACGAAGCGGGCGGCCTTCTCGGAGGCCGTGATGTCCAGGCAGCCGGCGTACTGCATCGGCTGGTTGGCGACGATGCCGACCGGGTGGCCCTCGACGCGGCCGAAGCCGGTGAGGATGTTCGGCGCGAACAGCGCCTGCGTCTCGAAGAACTCGGCGTCGTCCAGGATGTGTTCGATCACCGTGTGCATGTCGTAGGGCTGGTTCGCGCTGTCGGGCACGAGGGTGTCCAGCTCGAGGTCCTCGGCGGTGACCGTCAGGTCCGCCTCCTCCGGGAAGACCGGCGCCTCGGAGAGGTTGTTGGACGGCAGGTACGACAGCAGCTGCTTGACGTACTCGATGGCGTCCTTCTCGTCCCCGGCCATGTGATGCGCCACGCCGGAGGTGGAGTTGTGGGTGCGGGCGCCGCCCAGCTCCTCGAAGCCGACGTCCTCGCCGGTGACCGTCTTGATGACGTCCGGGCCGGTGATGAACATGTGCGAGGTCTGGTCGACCATCACCGTGAAGTCGGTGATCGCGGGGGAGTAGACCGCGCCGCCCGCGCAGGGGCCGACGACCAGGGAGATCTGCGGGATCACGCCGGAGGCATGGGTGTTGCGGCGGAAGATCTCGCCGTACGCACCCAGGGAGGCGACGCCCTCCTGGATGCGGGCGCCGCCGGAGTCGTTGATGCCGATGACCGGACAGCCGGTCTTCAGCGCGAAGTCCATCACCTTGACGATCTTCTGGCCGTAGACCTCGCCCAGCGCGCCGCCGAAGACGGTGAAGTCCTGGGAGAAGACGGCCACCGGGCGGCCGTCGACCGTGCCGTAGCCGGTGACCACGCCGTCGCCGTACGGGCGGTTCTTCTCCAGCCCGAAGTTGGTGGAGCGGTGCCGGGCGAACTCGTCGAGCTCGACGAAGGAACCCTCGTCCAGGAGGAGCTCGATGCGCTCACGGGCCGTCAACTTGCCCTTGGCGTGCTGCTTTTCGACGGCGCGTGCGGAGCCGGCGTGCGTCGCCTCGTCAATACGACGCTGGAGATCCGCGAGCTTGCCCGCGGTGGTGTGAATGTCGATCGCTTCCGGCTCGGACATCGGGATCGCGGCTCCCTGCCTGCTCAAAAGGGGGGACGGTTACTCATCCGTAGAGTAGTGGTGGCGCTACGAATCAGCAGTGCGGCGTTTCACACACCTAGGGTGGCTTGCATGACGCCGCGAGATGCATCAGACGACAGCCGCTGGTCCGATCTGGACCGGCCTCCGCTCAACGCCGCCGCGCTGCGCCGCGGGCTCGTGCAGGACGGCGGGCTGTGGCGCGAGGTGGAGGTGGTGCAGAGCACCGGGTCCACCAACTCCGACCTGGTCGCCCTGGCGGCCGCGGGCAAGGCCGTCGAGGGGACCGTGCTGGTCGCCGAGGAGCAGACCTCCGGGCGGGGCCGCCTGGACCGCCAGTGGACGGCACCGGCCCGCTCCGGCCTCTTCTTCTCCGTCCTGCTGAAGCCGGGCGAGGTGCCGGTGGCCCGCTGGGGCTGGCTCCCGCTGCTCACCGGGGTCGCCGTGGCGACGGGGCTGTCCCGCTCGGCGGGCGTGGACACGGCACTCAAGTGGCCCAACGACCTGCTCGTTTCCATCGGCGGCGAGGAACGCAAGGCCGGCGGCATCCTCGCCGAGCGGGCCGGGGACGACGGGGTGGTCATCGGCGTCGGCATCAACGTGACCCTGCGGGCGAACGAACTCCCGGTGCCCACGGCCGGGTCGCTCGCCCTGGCAGGGGCGGTGAGCACGGACCGGGATCCCTTGCTGCGGGCGATGCTGCGCTCCCTGGAGGAGTGGTACGGGCGCTGGCGGGCGGCCCTGGGCGACCCGACGGTGAGCGGTCTCCAGGAGACGTATGCGGCCGGGTGCGCGACGCTGGGGAGGAGCGTCCGGGCCGAGCTGCCGGGAGACCGGTCGATCACCGGGGAGGCGGTCGCGCTCGACGGGGACGGCAGGCTGGTGATCGCGACGGAGGACGGAGTGCAGGAGCCGGTGGGGGCCGGGGACATCGTGCACCTGCGCCCGGCGTGAGCTCGACCGACCCGAGGGACGCGGGGCTGTGTCGATACGCGGCTCCGCCGCGTGGGCGCGACCAAGTCACTGACAGCCCGCACGCGACCAAGGGCATCAGCCACCCCTGTGTCGCGGCTCCACCCGGCGAAGCGAAGGAGTGAGCTACCGCACACCTGCCGTACAGTTGAGGCCGGTCGATACCTGACCGTGGCAGATCGGAAGGGCAGCAGGCGTGACCGTCGACGACACGGGCTCCGGCACGGGCGCGGACGGCCGGGTGGACCCCCACGCCGCCGATCCCGTCGAGGACCCCCTCGCCCTGCGTCTGGAGCATCTGATCCTCGGCGCCGAGCGGCGCTACACCCCTTTCCAGGCGGCCCGGAGCGCAGGCGTCTCCGTGGAGCTCGCCACCCGCTTCTGGCGGGCCATGGGCTTCGCCGACATCGGCCAGGCCAAGGCGCTCACCGAGGCCGACGTACTCGCGCTGCGCCGCCTGTCCGGTCTCGTCGAGGCGGGCCTGCTGAGCGAGGCGATGGCCGTGCAGGTGGCCCGGTCCACCGGGCAGACCACGGCCCGGCTCGCCGAGTGGCAGATCGACTCCTTCCTGGAGGGCCTGACCGAGCCGCCCGAGCCGGGGATGACGCGCACCGAGGTGACGTACCCGATCGTCGAGCTGCTCCTGCCCGAGCTGGAGGAGTTCCTCGTCTACGTCTGGCGGCGCCAGCTCGCCGCCTCGGCCGGCCGGGTCGTGCAGGCCGCCGACGACGAGGAGATGGTCGACCGGCGCCTGGCCGTCGGCTTCGCCGACCTGGTCGGCTTCACCCGCCTCACCCGCCGTATGGAGGAGGAGGAACTCGGCGAGCTCGTCGAGGCCTTCGAGACCACCGCCGCCGACCTGGTCGCCGCGCACGGCGGGCGGCTGGTCAAGACGCTCGGCGACGAGGTGCTCTACGCGGCGGACGACTCCGCGGTCGCCGCCGAGATCGCGCTGCGGCTCATCGAGACCATGGCGAACGACGAGACCATGCCCGAACTGCGCGTCGGCATCGCCTTCGGCACGGTGACCACCCGAATGGGCGATGTCTTCGGTACGACGGTCAACCTCGCCTCCCGGCTGACGTCGATAGCCCCGCGCGACGCCGTCCTCGTCGACAGCGACTTCGCTCAGGAGCTGATCCGCACCGGAGAGGCACCCGCCTCCGAGGCGGAGGCGGCCGAGGCCGCCGCGGCCGCCGAGAAGGAGGGCGAGGAGCCCCCGACGTACCGCTTCGCGCTCCAGCCGATGTGGCAGCGCCCGGTGCGCGGCCTCGGCGTCGTCGAGCCGTGGCTGCTGACCCGGCGGAGCGGACCGGCGTCGTAGCCGTCCTCAGTGGTCCCGCGCGTCCGCGTCCACGCACAGGCCGATGACCGGGACGCACAGGTCGGGCTGACTCGGCTTCGGAGCCGGGGGCTCGGTCGTCCGGCTCGGGTTCGGGGTCGGCTGCGGGGCCGCGGTCGTCGGTGCGGCTGTCGTGGTCGGTGCGGGGGTGTCGGGCGCCTCGGGGATGGTCGTGGGCGTGCCGGGAGTTGCGGAGGCCGGTGGCGTGGTCGTCGTCGGCAGGGGTACGAGGCCTGCAGTCCCCGTCGGTGTCGCGCTCACCCCGCCCATCGCGGAGGTCGCCGACGGGCTCACCTGTGGCACGGCCTCGACGGTGGCCACGGCGTTGTCCGACCGGTCGGCACCGGTGACCGGATCATGCCGGGGCTCGGCCTCGGCGGTCCCGACCGCGCCGACGCCCGTCTCCGGCGCCATCCGTACGAGACTCAGCGCACCGGCGGCCAGCGCCAGCCCCCCGACGGCGTACAGCACCTTGCGGGGCCGTGGCCTGCGATGCCGCCCCCGGGTGCGCACACCCTCTTGTCCGGTCCGAGGCCCCACCGACGTCTGTGCCATCACGGTCCCCTCCCCGTTGCGCCCGCGCCCCCTGCGCGCCGTGGCGGACGCACGTTATGCGCTCCTGTGCGCGGTGCGGCGGGAGTTGGGCGGGATGTCACCCGAACGGGGACAACGGGAGGAAACCCTGCGATGATCGGGTCGACGGTTGTTAACACGCGTTAACCGGAGGGTGTCATGAGCGAGGAGCGGTTCGGGGAGTTCGTGCTGGTGCGGCGGCACGAGAGCGGGCATGTCGCGGAGCTCGTCCTCGACCGGCCCAAGGCCATGAACGCCGTGTCGAGCGAGATGGCGCGGTCGATCTCGGGGGCGTGTGCGGCGCTGGGGGCCGACCGTGACGTACGGGCGGTCGTGCTGACGTCGACGCACGAGCGGGCGTTCTGTGTGGGGGCGGACCTGAAGGAGCGGAACTCCTTCACCGACGCCGATCTGATGCGCCAGCGGCCCGTCACGCGCGGTGCCTACACCGCGGTCCTTGAGCTGCCGGTGCCGGCGATCGCGGCGGTGCACGGGTTTGCGCTGGGCGGCGGCTTCGAGCTGGCGCTGTCGTGCGACGTGATCGTGGCCGACCGTACGGCGGTGGTGGGGCTGCCGGAGGTGTCCGTCGGGGTGATTCCCGGTGGAGGCGGTACGCAGCTGCTGCCGCGGCGGGTGGGGGCCGCTCGGGCGGCCGAGCTGATCTTCACGGGGCGGCGGTTGGAGGCCGGGGAGGCACGGGAGCTGGGGCTGGTGGACCAGTTGGTGGAGGAGGGGCGGGACCGGGAGGAGGCCCTGGCTCTGGCCGCGCGCATTGCTGCGAACTCGCCGGTCGGGCTGCGGGCCGCCAAGCGGGCTTTGCGGCTGGGGCAGGGGCTGGATCTGCGGGCCGGGCTGGAGGTCGAGGACGCGGCCTGGCGGTCCGTGGCGTTCTCGGGGGACCGGGCGGAGGGGGTGGCTGCGTTCAACGAGAAGCGGAAGCCCCAGTGGCCGGGGGAGTAGGACGGCTGCGCCGACCTCGGGGAGCGGTCACCCCAGCGCCGTATCAATAGAACGAATCGTCCGAAACCTCCCTAACCTGGGGTAATGGGTGAGGACAAGCGGCTGGCGGCCGTCGTTGCGCTGGCGCAGGGCATGGCGGCGGCCCACGGCTCGCATGAGGCGTGGCGGGCGGCGGCGGTCGGGGCGTGCCGGGCGCTCGGCGGGAGCTTCGCCGCGCTGTCGGTGTGGGAGCGGGAGCTCGGCCGGCTGCGGGTCCTCGTGAACGTGGGAGAGCGGGTGGAGGGGGAGGAGGAGTATCCGGAGGACGAGTCGTATCCGGTGCACCAGTTCCCCGAGATCACCGAGTTCCTGCACGAGAGGTGGGCCGGCGGTGGGGAGCCCAACGCATGGGTCGAGACGGCCCGGGGCCCGACGGCCGTGGGCAGACCCGGTTACATCCATCAGCGCGTCGCCGCGCTCCGTCGGCGCGGGCGTGGGTGCTGTGTCGTCGCGCCGATCGTGCTGAACGGGCGGGCGTGGGGTGAGCTGTATGTCGCCCGGCCGGCCGGCGACCCCGTCTTCGACCGGGGCGACGCCGACTTCGCCACCGTCCTGGCCGCCGTCGTCGCCGCCGGGATCGCCCAGGCCGAGCGGCTGGAGGAGGCAAGACGGCTCGCCTTCACCGACGCCCTCACCGGCCTCGCCAACCGCCGTGCCGTCGACGTGCGACTGGACGAGGCCATCGAGCGGCACCGCGCCGACGGCACGGTCGTCAGTCTCGTCGTCTGCGATCTGAACGGGCTCAAGCGGGTCAACGACTCCCAGGGGCACGCCGTCGGCGACCGGCTGCTCGAACGCTTCGGATCGGTCCTGTCCCTGTGCGGCGCCATGCTGCCGGGTGCGCTCGCCGCCCGCCTCGGCGGTGACGAGTTCTGTCTGCTCGCCGTCGGGCCCGGCGCCGACGAGGCGGTCAAGGCGGCCGACGAACTCTGCCGCCGCGCGGCCGAGTTGGAGCTCGGGGACGGCGTGGCCTGCGGGGTCGCGTCCACGCAGGATCCCATCGGGCCCGTGCGCTCCGCCCGCCGGCTGTTCCGGCTGGCGGACGCGGCGCAGTACCGGGCCAAGGCCGAACGGGCGGCCAAGCCGGTCGTGGCCGGCCGCGCGGGCCCCGACGACCCCGTCGTACGGCTGGCGGACTCGCCCTCCGGCGAGCGGACCGCCGAGCGCCGCCGGTTCCGGGGCAGGCCCTGAGCGCCGGTCCGGGGTGTGACCAATTCGGTAAGGGGTAAACCGGCCACCCACTCGTGACAACCTCGAATTCACTGCGTACGCTCCTGAATATGGATATGCACACTGTGGTGGTGGGGACGTCCGGGGTGACCGCGTCCGACGTTCTCGCCGTGGCGCGCGCCGGCGCCCGCGTCGAGCTCTCGCAGGAGGCGGTCCGGGCGCTTGCAGCCGCCCGCGAGATCGTGGACGCGCTGGCGGCCAAGCCCGAGCCCGTCTACGGCGTCAGCACCGGCTTCGGTGCGCTGGCGACCCGGCACATCAGCCAGGAGCTGCGCGCTCAGCTGCAGCGCAACATCGTCCGCTCGCACGCCGCCGGCCTCGGGCCGCGGGTCGAGCGGGAGGTCGTACGGGCCCTGATGTTCCTGCGGCTCAAGACCGTCTGCTCCGGACACACGGGCGTGCGCCCCGAGGTCGCGCAGACCATGGCCGATGTGCTCAACGCCGGGATCACCCCGGTCGTCCACGAGTACGGCTCGCTGGGCTGCTCCGGCGATCTCGCCCCGCTGTCCCACTGCGCCCTGACGCTCATGGGGGAGGGGGACGCCGAGGGGCCCGACGGCACCGTGCGTCCGGCCGGCGAGCTGCTCGCCGAGCACGGGATCGCCCCCGTCGAGCTGCGCGAGAAGGAGGGCCTCGCCCTGCTCAACGGCACCGACGGCATGCTCGGCATGCTGGTCATGGCCCTCGCCGACCTGGACTCCCTCTACAAGTCCGCCGACATCACGGCCGCCCTGTCGCTGGAGGGCCTTCTCGGGACGGACAAGGTGCTCGCCCCCGAGCTGCACGCCATCCGCCCGCATCCCGGGCAGGGTGCCAGCGCCGCCAACATGCTTGCCGTGCTGAAGGGTTCGGAGCTCACCGGGCACCACCAGGACGACGCCCCGCGGGTCCAGGACGCCTACTCGGTGCGCTGCGCCCCGCAGGTCGCCGGCGCCGGACGGGACACCATGGCGCACGCCCGGCTCGTCGCCGAGCGCGAGCTGGCGTCCGCCGTCGACAACCCGGTGGTGCTGCCTGGGGGCACCTCCCAGGCTTTTGGCACTGGGGGAGGGCGCGTGGAGTCCAACGGCAACTTCCACGGCGCCCCGGTGGCGTACGTCCTGGACTTCCTCGCGATCGCCGCCGCGGACCTCGCGTCCATCGCCGAGCGGCGCACCGACCGGCTGCTCGACAAGAACCGCAGCCACGGGCTGCCGCCGTTCCTCGCCGACGACGCGGGCGTCGACTCCGGGCTCATGATCGCCCAGTACACGCAGGCCGCGCTGGTCAGCGAGATGAAGCGGCTCGCCGTGCCGGCCTCGGCGGACTCGATCCCCTCCTCCGCCATGCAGGAGGACCATGTCTCCATGGGCTGGTCGGCCGCCCGCAAGCTGCGCACGGCCGTCGACAACCTCACGCGCGTGATCGCCATCGAGCTCTACGCCGCCACGCGGGCGATCGAGCTCCGCGAGGGCCTGGCCCCGGCGCCCGCCTCGCAGGCCGCCATCGAGGCCGTGCGGAAGGCCGGTGTGCAGGGTCCCGGCCCGGACCGGTTCCTGGCGCCCGACCTGGCCGCCGCGGACGCGTTCGTACGCGCCGGGCATCTGGTGACCGCGGTCGAGCGTGTGACGGGTCCGCTCGCCTGACCGCTCTTGTAGGTACGAGGGCCGCCGTCGATCTCCCCCCTTGGGCGGCGGCCCTCTTACGACCTCGTGCTACTTGAGCTTCGCCGCCTGGGCCTTGATGACCTCGGCGGGGATGTCGTACTTGGTCTGCTCGCCGGCCAGGGCGGCCAGGCTGATCGAGTAGTACGCGGCGACCGTGGAGCCGTGGCGCACGACCTCGCCGTGCACCGTCTGGGTGTCGCCCTCGACCTTGCCGGTCACCTCGAACGCCACCGACTCGTCACCGGTGCCGGAGGACTTCTCCTCGGCGACCTTGTTGAACTTCTGGGTGTCCTGGCCCTTGGCCGAGACCGTGAACCCGCCCGCGCAGCCGCTGACCGCGTCCGACACGGACTTCATCGTCTCCTGGGCGCCCTCGCCGTCGTACGAGGACAGGGAGACGATCGTCATCGTCGAGCCCATGATGTCCTTGAGGCTGTCCTCGAGGGCGTCGAGGTCCTCGTCGGAGGTGCCCGTGGACGTCGGCTCGACGCTCTTCTTGGTCGCCATGCGGTTCACGTACGCGCTCTCGTCGTCGCCGGGCGCGAAGCCGGTGAGGACGTAGGCGAGCGGCTCGCACTTGGCGTCGGCCACCGTCACCTGGTCCTTGGACTCGGCGAACTTGCCGCCCGTGTCAGCGGACTTGACGTCGTAGCCGTCGAGGTCCGCGCTGCTGATGATCAGCTTCTCCAGCTCGGCCGCGCTGAGCGCCTTCGCGGCCGCAGTCGACGAAGAACCCTTGTCCGCCGAGTCCTTGGAGTCCTCGGAGCCGGAGTTCCCGCCGCAACCTGTGATGAGGGCGAGCGACAGCACGCTCACAGTCGCCGTGGCGCCCATGCGCGCCCTCGATGATCTCTTCATGAGCGGAGTGTGAAGTCCGCGTCAAGGAATCGTCAAGCCAATTCAAAACCCGAGGCGTTCACGGCGCACCGAATAGACCACGAACCCCGCGCCGACGCCGAGGAAGAGCGTGCCGCCGACGAGGTACGGAGTGGTGTCGGGGCTTCCGGTGTCGGCGAGTTGGGTGTCCGTGCCGGTCGTGCCCGTGGTCTCGGAGGCCGCCCGCGCCTGCGTCGTGACCTGCGCGGAAGGGGTCGTCCCGGGGGTCGTTCTGGCCGGTGCGTCCCCGGTCGCGTTGGCGGACGGGACGAACCACAGGGCGCACAGGAGGGTCCCTGCGGCGGTGGCGGTCAGCAACGGACGGCGAGCGGATGACACGGAATATCGATCCCCTTGTGGCGCTGGCGAATTGGCCGTGTGGAGCGATGTTAGTGAAAGGCGCGGGTCACGGGAAAGTCACGGGAGGACTGGGTCGTACGCTCACGCCATGAGCACTGAAGAGACATCACGTTTTGTCCGGCTTCGCGTGGAACTTGTCGTCGAAATCGACGACGCGGACGCCGTGACCAAGGCCGCGCTGCACCGGATCGCCGGCGAGACCGACATGCCGGCCGACGAGCGGGCGCATGCCGAGGCTGCTGTGACGGAAGACACGGCGGAGGCCCTCGCGTATCTCGTCGACCCGTTCGACCTGGTGGGCGAGGTGCCGGGGGTCGAGCTCGCGCAGGCCTCCTGGTCCAGTGAGCCCATCGACTACGACCCCGATTCGCCGGATTGGGACCTGGACGAGGATGATGAGGGCGAAGATGACGAGGAGGGCGGCGTCGTCTGAGCGGCTTGGGGAAATCGTGACCCCGGGTGGCAATCGCCGTCCGGGGTCTCGTCGTCCCAAGCGGCGCACTGACCGTCATCCGCACCGTCCGCACCATCCGCCCCGGCGAACGTGGCGTGCCCCACACCTTCAAGGAATGTGGAACGGGAGAAACCGGTCGTAGCGTTGAAGCTCGTTGAGGGCTGAAGTTTCGGCTGAGGTCCGTCGACGGGGACTCTCGGGGTTTTTGGGGATACGGCAACGATGGAGAAGCGTGTGATGACGAACAGTAAGCGGCGCAGGGGCCTGACGGTCGCGTCCGCACTGCTCGGCGGGGTCCTGGTGCTCTCGGCCTGTTCCGGCGGTGACGACGACGCCTCCGGCTCCAAGAGCAAGGACACCTCGCAGGCCAAGGCCGACGAGGCGGCGGCCAAGAAGACGTCCGAGGCCGACATCAAGATCACGCCCAAGGACGGCTCCGACAACGCCTCCATCAACAACTCCGCCGCCGTCACCGTCAGCAAGGGCACGCTCACGAACGTGACGATGACGACGGCGAACGGCACCGCGGTCTCCGGCGCCCTCTCGGCCGACAAGACCAGCTGGAAGCCCAGCGCCCAGCTCGAGCGCTCGACCACCTACAAGGTGGCGGCCACCGCGAAGGACTCCAAGGGCCTCGAGGCCCACGAGAACGCCTCGTTCACCACGGTCTCCCCGTCCAACAGCTTCATAGGCAACTTCACGCCGGAGGACGGCTCGACGGTCGGCGTGGGCATGCCCGTGTCGATCAACTTCGACAAGGCGATCACCAACAAGGCCGCGGTCCAGAAGGGCATCACGGTCTCCTCCAGCAGCGGCCAGGAGGTCGTCGGGCACTGGTTCGGCGCCAACCGGATCGACTTCCGCCCCGAGGACTACTGGAAGGAGAACTCCACCGTCACGCTGAAGCTCGCGCTGGACGGTGTCGAGGGTGCCTCCGGTGTCACCGGCGTGCAGCAGAAGACGGTCACCTTCCACATCGGCCGCAACCAGGTCTCCTACGTCGACGCGAAGACCAAGCAGATGAAGGTCACGCAGGACGGCAAGACGATCAAGACCATTCCGATCTCGGCCGGTTCGCCCGAGAACAAGACGTACAACGGCACCATGGTGATGTCCGAGAAGTTCAAGGAGACGCGCATGAACGGCGCGACCGTGGGCTTCACCGACGACGACGGCAAGGGCGAGTACGACATCAAGGACGTGCCGCACGCCATCCGGCTCACCAACTCCGGCACCTTCCTGCACGGCAACTACTGGGGCGCCAAGTCCATCTTCGGCTCGGTGAACACCAGCCACGGCTGTGTGGGCCTGTCGGACACCAAGGGTGCCAACGACACCAGCACGCCGGCCTACTGGATGTACAGCCACTCGATCCTCGGTGACGTCGTGGTCGTCTCCAACACCGGCGACAAGACGGTCCAGCCGGACAATGGCCTCAACGGCTGGAACCTCAGCTGGGCGGACTGGAAGGCCGGTTCGGCCGCCTGACGCAGGCTCAGTCCACAGCTTTCCGATGCCGCCCCCAGGGGCGGCATCGGTGTTTCTGGGGCCTTTCCGGGCTCTTTCCTGGGGCGGGCACAGCCTTCTCATGCATCTCTTATTTCGGCCTTATCCAGTCATCACGAGCCGTCCCTAGCTTTCGGCCATGTTCTTCACCTACCTGAGGCGCGAGCTGCGCCGCCGCAGAAAGGCGGCCCTCGTCGTCGCCTCCGGGCTCGCGCTGGGCATCGCGCTGGTCATCGTGGTCAACTCCGTGTCCAACGGCATGGGGAAGGCCCAGGACAAGGTCCTCCAGTCGCTCTACGGTCTGGGTACGGACATGACGGTCACCAAGGCGGCCACCCCGACTGCGAGCAACTCGCAGCGGCCGCGCTTCCAGTTCGACGCGCAGAACAACGGCGACGACTCGACGCAGAGCAGCGACCGGGTCATCGTGCAGGGCTTCACGACGCTGGCCTCCTCGACCGTCTCCAAGGTCGGCGGCCAGAAGGGCGTCTCGTCCGCGGTGGGCGGGCTGAGTCTCAACGTGGTGAAGGTCAGCGGCCAGTTCACCCGCGGGCAGTTCCAGCAGAACCAGAACTCCGGCGGCAACAACCAGGGCGGTCCCGGCCAGGGCAACGGCGGCAGCACCGGCCAGCCGCAGGGCGAAGTGCGGGGCGGCGGCGCCGACTTCAGCCTCAACCAGTACTCGGTCTACGGCACCGACGTCACCAGGACCGGGCTCGGTCCGCTGACCTCCTCGAAGATCACCAGCGGCCGTACGTTCAAGACGACGGAGACCGACGCCAAGGTCGCGGTCGTGGACTCGGCGTACGCCAAGGAGAAGAAGTACAAGGTCGGTTCGACCGTCACCGTCAAGAGCGTCAAGTACAAGGTGATCGGCATCGCGACCGCGGACAGCGGGGACGCGGCGGCCAACCTGTACATCCCGCTGAAGCAGGCGCAGACGCTGGCCGGGGAGAAGAACAAGGTCACCACGATCTACGTCAAGGCGACCGACTCCCAGCAGATCGACTCCGTCAAGTCGACCATCCAGAAGAACGTTTCGGGTACGACGGTCACGACCTCGACGGACCTGGCGAAGACGGTGTCCGGGTCGCTGTCCACGGCGTCCTCCCTGGCCACCAACGTCGGCAAGTGGCTGTCGATCGCGGTACTGGTGGCCGCGTTCCTGGTGGCGGGCCTGCTGACGTCGTCGGCCGTCTCGCGCCGGGTGCGGGAGTTCGGCACGCTCAAGGCGCTGGGGTGGAAGTCGGGGCGGGTGACCCGCCAGGTCGTGGGCGAGGCCATGGTGAACGGTCTGCTGGGCGGTGTGCTGGGGATCGCGATCGGTCTGGCGGGGGCGTATGCCGTGACCTCCGTGAGCCCCACGCTGCAGGCGCAGTTGGGCGGGGGCGGCGGCAACGCGGGTGGTGCCGGCGGCGGTCCTGGCGGCGGCGGCTTCGGTGGCGGTCCGGGGCGTCAGGCGGCGAAGACGCTCGAGGTCGCGCTGACCGCACCGGTGAGCGTGACGACCATTGCGCTGGCGGTGGCCCTTGCGGTGGCCGGTGGGCTGATCGCGGGTGCCTTCGGTGGCTGGCGGGCGTCAAGGCTCCGTCCGGCGGATGCACTTCGCCGCGTCGAGTAACGGCGACCGGGCCGACTCAAGGGGCGCGGGGAACTGCGCGACCAGCCCCCACCCACCGGCAGCCGACAACGACGCGCACCACCCCCGAACCCTCCCAGGAGCCCCTGTGTACGACCTCAGAAACGTCACCAAGCGCTACACCCGAGGCAAGGACACAGTCCACGCCCTCGACGGAGTCGACCTCGCCATCGCCGACGGCGACCGTCTCGTCATCCAAGGCCCCACCGGCGGAGGCAAGTCCACGCTCCTCCAGATGCTCGGCGGTCTCGACCGGCCCACCGCGGGTGAAGTCGTCCTGGACGGCACCGACTTGGCCAAGCTCTCCGAGGCCAAGCTCACCAAGGTCCGCAGCGAGAACATCGGCTTCGTCTTCCAGTCCTTCAACCTCATCCCGACCCTCACCGCCCAGGAGAACGTGGAAACCGCTCTCGTACCCCTCGGCGTAAAGGTGAAGGACCGCCGTGAACGTGCCGCCGAGGCGCTGAAGTCGGTCGGTCTCGGCGAACGCCTCGGGCATCTGCCGGGCGAGATGTCCGGCGGTCAGCAACAGCGCGTCGCCATCGCCCGCGCGCTCGTCAAGCAGCCGAAGGTGCTGCTCGCAGACGAACCCACCGGAAACCTCGACGAGTCGATGCGCGACGAGATCATGGAGGTGCTGGAGCGGATGTGGAAGGAGTTGGGCCTGACCTTCATCATGGTCACCCACGACTCCGCCATCGCGAAGAAGGCCCCGCGCCTGGCGACGATCCGCAAGGGCAAGCTCACCGTCAAGGAGAACGCGGGCGCGTAACTCGACGGAACGGTAACGGCTTTCCTGCGGGCGCGTAACAGTTGTGAAGGCCGTCTCTCACCTTCCTCTCACCTATTGAGGTGCCTGATCACCCCCCGGCATACTCCGTATCCCGGGGGGTTGCGCGCATGCGTGCGAGACCACCCCCGGCCGGGTGAAAGGGGAATTCGCCCGGTAACTCATCTCCAGGGGGAGACTTGCGCAGACAAGTGAAAAGAGCATGCGCGGCAACCGTAGCCACGGCCGCCGCCGTGGCCCTGGCGGCGGGCATGACCAGCCCGGCCTCCGCCAAGGCGGAGCGGTCCACCACCGCATCGCAGACTCAGCTCACGTCCAAGCACCGCATCACCCTGATCACCGGCGACCGCGTGGTCGTCGACGCCAAGGGCCGTGTCGTCGGCCTGGAGCGGGCAAAGGGTCGTGAGCACATACCCGTTCAGATCCGCAAGGCCGAAGGCCACACGCTCGTCGTGCCGGCCGACGCGGCCCGGCTGGTCGCCACCGGCAAGCTCGACCAGCGGCTGTTCGACGTCACCGAGCTGAACAAGTCCGCGACCCGCAAGTCCCAGGCGAAGGGGCTCAAGGTCATCGTCGGTTACCAGGGGGCCGCCTCGGCCACCAAGGCCGATGTACGGGACGCGGGAACTCTCCGACGGGCCCTCAAGTCCCTCAACGCGGACGCCGTTCAGACTCCGCAGAAGGAGACGGCCGAGCTCTGGGACGCCGTCACCAACGGCGACAGGACGGCCTCCGGCATCGCGCACGTCTGGCTCGACGGCACCCGCAAGGCCAGCCTCGACAAGTCCGTCCCGCAGATCGGCGCCCCGAAGGCGTGGGCCGCCGGCTACGACGGCAAGGGCGTCAAGATCGCCGTGCTGGACACGGGAGTCGACGCCACTCACCCGGATCTCAAGACCCAGGTGATCGAGTCCAAGAACTTCTCCACCGCCGCCGACGCCACCGACCACTTCGGGCACGGCACGCACGTCGCCTCGATCGCGGCCGGCACCGGCGCGAAGTCGGGCGGCAAGTACAAGGGCGTCGCTCCCGGCGCCAAGATCCTCAGCGGCAAGGTGCTCGACGACACCGGCTCCGGTGACGACTCCGGCATCCTCGCGGGCATGGAGTGGGCGGCCGAGCAGGGCGCCGACGTCGTCAACCTGAGCCTCGGCGGTCAGGACGCGCCCGGCATCGACCCGCTCGAGGCCGAGGTCAACAAGCTGTCCGAGGAGAAGGGCATCCTGTTCGCGATCGCCGCGGGCAACTCCGGCCCGGAGTCGGTCGGTTCGCCCGGCAGCGCCGAGGACGCGCTCACCGTCGGCGCGGTCGACGACAAGGACAAGCTGGCCGACTTCTCCTCGACCGGCCCGACCGTCGACGGCGCCATCAAGCCGGATGTCACCGCTCCCGGCGTGGACATCACGGCCGCCGCGGCCAAGGGCAGCGTCATCGACCAGGAGGTCGGCGAGAAGCCGCCCGGCTACCTGACCATTTCGGGTACGTCGATGGCGACCCCGCATGTCGCGGGCGCGGCGGCGATCCTGAAGCAGCAGCACCCGGACTGGAAGTTCTCCGAGCTCAAGGGCGCGCTGACCGGTTCCGCGAAGGGCGGCAAGTACTCGGCGTTCCAGCAGGGTTCGGGCCGTATCGCGGTCGACAAGGCCATCAAGCAGACGGTGGTCGCCGACCCGGTGTCGGTGAGCTTCGGCGTCGCGCAGTGGCCGCACACCGACGACAAGCCGGTCACCAAGAAGGTCACGTACCGCAACCTCGGTACGAAGGACGTCACGCTGAAGCTCACTTCGGCGGCCACCAACCCGAAGGGCCAGGCGGCACCGTCCGGCTTCTTCAAGCTCGGTGCCACCACGGTCACCGTCCCGGCGGGCGGCAAGGCGTCCGTCGACCTGACGGTCAACACCAAGCTGGGCGGCACGCTCGACGGCGCGTACTCGGCGTACGTGACGGCGACGGGTGGCGGCCAGACCGTGCGGACGGCCGCGGGCGTGCAGCGCGAGATCGAGTCGTACAGCGTCACGTTCAAGCACATTGGGCGTGACGGGCAGCCGACCGGCAGCTACAACGACATCCTGCTCGGCTACTCGGGCCTCGCCGAGGGCCGCGGCTACGCGGTGACCGTCTCGGACTCCGGTACGACGACGATGCGTCTGCCCAAGGGCAACTACCTGCTGGACGCCTGGATAGCCAAGGACTTCGTGAAGTTCGAAGGCGGCCTCGACTGGCTGGTCCAGCCGAAGCTGAGCGTCACCAAGAACACCACCGTGACGATCGACGCCCGTAAGACCAAGGCGGCCGACATCACCGTGCCGGACGCGCAGGCCAAGCAGCAGCTCGGGGTGATCGGTTACACCTACGACACCGTGGGCATCGGGGTCGGCGTCGGTCTGCAGTCCTTCGACGACGTGCGCATGGCGCCGCTCGGCGGGGAGGTCTCGGGTCTGCACCAGACCTGGAACGGCCAGTGGACCAAGGGCGACGACATCGAGTACGACGTGGCGACCACCGCCAAGGTCAAGAAGATCCAGGGCGACAAGGTCCGCCACTTCAAGGCGAGCGAACTCGCCACGGTGAAGAACAACCTCGGTTCGGGTGCCGCCGGCAAGACCGGCGCGCTCACCCCGCTGGGCCTGTTCCCCGAGGACGCCGTCTTCGCCGGCGGCATCGAGCAGAAGCTGCCGGGTTCGCGCACGCTGTACCTCTCGACGTCCGACAAGATCCAGTGGACGTGGGACCTCACGCAGTACAAGGGCCACGACGCGGACGGCCTGCCGATCCCGGAGGCGTACTACACACTGGGTGATCCGCAGGTCTTCAAGGCGGGCCAGAAGTACACGAAGACCTTCAACACGGCGGTCTTCGGCCCGCACCTGAACGCGTACTTCGGGCTCTTCCGCGACGGGAACAGCATCTACGGCTATGTGCCGCTGTTCACCGACGGGGCGGGGCACGCGGGTTCCTCGGACTTCACCGCGGTCAACACGACCCTCTACCGCAACGGCACCAAGGTCGGCTCCAACGACGACCCGCTGTTCGGCGAGAAGGCGTTCAAGGTCCCGGCAGGCGAGGCCTCCTACAAGCTGACGACCTCCGTCAAGCGCAGCGTCAAGGTCGCGGCGGCGTCCACCCGCATCGACGCGAGCTGGACGTTCCGCTCCAAGAAGCCGGCCTCCGGCGATCTGGCCACGCTGCCCGCGTCCATGGTCCGCTTCAAGGCGGCCACGGGCCTGGACAACAGGGTGGAGGCCGGCAAGACGGTCTCGATCCCGGTCACCGTCGAGGGCGCCGCCAAGGGCAGCAACCTCAAGTCGCTCTCGGTGTACGTGTCGTACGACTACGGCCAGACCTGGAAGAAGGTCGACGTGGTCGGCGGCAAGATCAAGGTCAAGAACCCCGACCAGGGGAAGGCCATTTCCTTCCACGCGAAGATCACCGACAAGAAGAACAACAAGTCGACGATCTCGATCTACAACGCGTACTACGGCAAGTGAGCCGCTAGTCCGCCGATCCGGTCCCACGGCGATCGGTCCGCCGGAAGTGAAGTACCGCTTCCGGCGGGCCTGTTCGCCCGGACCATCTCCTAGGGGGAGTTTTGCGCAGACAAGTCAGAAGAGCGTGCGCGGGCACGATCGCCGCAGCGGCGGCCGTGGCCCTGGCGGCGGGCATGACCAGCCCGGCGTCCGCCAAGGCCGAGCCGGCGAGCGCCACTTCGAAGGTTGCTTCGAAGTCCTCGCTCGCCGTCAAGCACCGCATCACGCTGATCACGGGTGACCGCGTCGCCGTCGACGCCAAGGGCCGCGTCATAGGCCTGGAGCCGGCCAAGGGCCGCGAGCACATACCCGTGCAGATCCGCAAGGCCGACGGCCACACCCTGGTCGTACCGGCCGACGTCGCCCGCCTGATCGCGACCGGCAAGGTCGACCAGCGGCTGTTCGACGTCACCGAGCTCAACAAGTCGGCGACCCGCAAGTCCCAGGCCAAGGGCCTGAAGGTCATCGTCGGCTACAAGGGCGCGGCCACGGCCACCAAGGCCGACGTGCGCGACGCGGGCAAGCTCCGCGAGAGCCTGAAGCTGCTCAACGCGGACGCGGTGCAGACGCCGAAGCAGGACGCGCCCGAGCTGTGGAACGCGGTCACCAACGGCGACAGGACGGCCTCCGGCATTGCGCACGTCTGGCTCGACGGGGTGCGCAAGGCGAGCCTCGACAAGTCCGTGCCGCAGATCGGCGCGCCGAAGGCGTGGGCGGCCGGCTACACCGGCAAGGGCGTCAAGATCGCCGTACTGGACACCGGCATCTACGGCGATCACCCGGACCTCAAGGGCAAGGTGATCGCCGAGAAGAACTTCTCGACCGCCGCCGACGCCACCGACCACTTCGGTCACGGCACGCACGTCGCGTCCATCGCGGCGGGCACGGGCGCGAAGTCGGGCGGCAAGTACAAGGGTGTCGCCCCGGACGCCGAGCTGCTCAACGGCAAGGTCCTCGACGACAACGGCTCCGGTGACGACTCCGGCATCCTCGCCGGCATGGAGTGGGCGGCCGCGCAGGGCGCCGATGTCGTCAACCTGAGCCTGGGCGGCGGCGACACCCCGGAGATCGACCCGCTCGAGGCCGAGGTCAACAAGCTGTCGGAGGAGAAGGGCATCCTCTTCGCCATCGCCGCCGGCAACGAGGGCGACTTCGGCGACCAGACCATCGGCTCCCCGGGCAGCGCGGCCGACGCGCTCACGGTCGGCGCGGTCGACGACAACGACAAGCTGGCGTCCTTCTCCAGCCGCGGCCCCGGCCTCGACGGCCAGATCAAGCCCGACGTGACGGCGCCCGGCGTCGACATCACCGCGGCCGCCGCTCCGGGCAGCGTGATCGACAAGGAGGTCGGCGAGAAGCCGGCCGGCTACCTGACGATCTCCGGTACGTCGATGGCGACCCCGCATGTCGCGGGCGCCGCCGCACTGCTCAAGCAGCAGCACCCGGACTGGAAGTTCAGCGAGCTCAAGGGCGCGCTGACGGGCTCGGCGAAGGGCGGTAAGTACACGCCGTTCCAGCAGGGTTCGGGCCGTATCGCGGTCGACAAGGCCATCAAGCAGTCCGTGATCGCCGACCCGGCGTCGGTGAGCTTCGGCGTCGCGCAGTGGCCGCACACCGACGACAAGCCGGTCACCAAGCAGCTCACCTACCGCAACCTCGGCACCAAGGACGTCACGCTGAAGCTGACGTCGACTGCCACCAACCCCAAGGGCCAGGCGGCACCGGCGGGCTTCTTCAAGCTCTCCGCCACCACGGTCACCGTCCCGGCGGGCGGCAAGGCCTCCGTCGACTTCACGGTCAACACCAAGCTGGGCGGCACGCTCGACGGCGCGTACTCCGCGTATGTGACGGCGACCGGCGACGGCCAGACGGTCCGTACGGCCGCGGCCGTGCAGCGCGAGGTCGAGTCCTACGACGTCACGCTGAAGGCCATCGGGCGTGACGGACAGGCGACGAAGAACTACGGCGCCACGCTGATCGGGGTCTCCGGCCTCGGCAAGGACAAGTTCTACGCGCCGTACGACGAGTCCGGCACCGTCACCGTGCGTGTGCCCAAGGGCCGTTACGTCCTCGACGGCAGCGTCTTCGTGGACCCGCAGGACGCCACCAAGGGCCTCGACTGGCTGGCCCAGCCGAAGCTGGACGTCACCAAGAACACGACGGTCACGCTGGACGCGCGCACCACGAAGCCGGTCGACATCACCATCCCGGACGCGGCCGCCAAGTCGGCGTTCGCCTTCCCCGGGTACGACGTCGAGGTCGGCAACTCCGGCTACGGCTTCGGCTGGTTCCTGGACTCGTACGACAACTTCCGCTCCAAGGGCCTCGGTCCGCAGCTCACCGACGGTTCGCTGACCCAGACGTGGGACGGCCACTGGACCAAGGGCACCGACGAGCAGTACGACGCCACCACCGGCGCCGTCGTCAAGCAGCTCGCCACCGGCTACACCAAGCACTGGAAGGCGAGCGACCTGGCCACGGTGAACGTCGGCATGGGCGCGGCGGCGAGCGGCAAGAAGGGCTCGGTCAACGCGGTGGGCTGGCTGCCCATCAGCAGCGGTGCCTCCTCGATCGGCGTCCAGCAGACCCTGCCGGGCACCCGCAAGCTGCACCTGTCCACGACCAACGGTGTGAAGTGGCAGCTGGACTTCGAGCAGGACGGCGGCGTCGACTCGGACGGCTTCCCGATCGCCGAGGCCCAGTACACGATCGGCGCGCCGCAGACCTTCAAGGGCGGCGCGACCTACTCGAAGACCTTCAACACGGCGGTCTTCGGCCCGCATCTGAACGCGTACTTCGGGCTCTTCCGCGACGGCAACAACATCTACGGCAGCATCCCGCTGTTCGCCGACGGCAAGACCCACGCGGGCTCCTCGCTCTTCACCTCGGTCAACACGACCCTGTACCGCAACGGCACCAAGGTCGGCTCCAACGACGACCCGCTGTTCGGTGACAAGCAGTTCAAGGTCCCGGCCGGTGACGCCGCGTACAAGCTGACGACCTCGGTCAAGCGCAGCGTCAAGGTCGCGGCGGCCTCCACCCGCATCGACGCGAGCTGGACGTTCCGCTCCAAGAAGGCCGACCTCACCAAGCTCCCCGCCTCCACGGTCCGCTTCAACGCGACCACGGACCTGGGCAGCAAGGTCGAGGCCGACAAGACGGTCAGCATCCCGGTGGTCGTCGAGGGTTCGGCCAAGGGCAGCAACCTCAAGTCGCTGGGCATCTGGGTCTCGTACGACTACGGCCAGACCTGGAAGAAGGTCGACGTCGTGAACGGCAAGATCAAGGTCAAGAACCCGGCGAAGGGGAAGGCCATCTCCTTCCACGCCAAGATCACCGACAAGAAGAACAACAAGTCGACGATCTCGATCTACAACGCGTACTACGGCAAGTGAGCCGGTAGTCCGCCGAAGTAGGCCATGAGCGAACGGCCCGCCGGAAGTACAGCTTCCGGCGGGCCTTCGTGTTTCCGTGGACGCATGACCACAACGACCGTCGAGTACATCCGCTACCGCATCCCGGAAGACCGCTCGGCGGAGTTCCTGGCCGCCTACACCCGCGCCGCGGCCCAGCTGGCGGCGGCGCCGCAGTGCGTGGACTACGAGCTGGCGCGCTGCGAGGAGGACTTCGAGCACTTCGTCCTGCGCATCACATGGACGTCCACCGAGGACCACGTCGAGGGTTTCCGCAAGTCGGAGCTGTTCCCCGGCTTCCTCGCGGAGATCCGCCCGTACATCGAGAACATCGAGGAGATGCGGCACTACAAGCCGACGACGGTGCGCGGCACGGGCTCGTCGGTGCCGACGCTGTACGAGTGGGCGGGCGGCGCGGAGGCCTTCTCCCGCCTCACCTCGGTCTTCTACGACAAGGTCCTGAAGGACGACCTCCTCGCACCGCTCTTCGCGGACCTGGCCCCCGAGCACGCCGAGCACGTGGCCCTGTGGCTCGGCGAGGTCTTCGGCGGGCCGTCCGCCTACTCCCTCACCCAGGGAGGCCACGGCCACATGGTCTCCAAGCACTTCGGCAAGCACATCACCGAGCCCCAGCGCCGCCGCTGGGTGAACCTGATCCAGGATGCGGCGGACGAGGCCGGGCTGCCCAAGGACGCCGAGTTCCGCTCGGCGTTCCTCGCGTACGTCGAGTGGGGCACCAGGCTCGCCGTGTACTTCTCCAGCCCGAACGCGAAGCCGCCGGCGGAGCAGCCGGTGCCGAAGTGGAACTGGGGGGCCATGCCGCCGTATCAGGGGTGACCATTAGGGTCACCGCATGACCGCCGCCGTGACCGCCATGATCACCGCCGTCGTCGGTGTCCTGGGCACCCTCTTCGCCCCCGTCCTCAGCCAGCGGCTCACCGCCCGGCAGAGGGCGGACGAGGCCGAACTCGCCGAGCGCAGGCGGCAGTTCGAGGAGCGGCGGACCGCGTACACCCACATGAACCGGGCCTCGCGGCAGTTCCACACACTCCTCAAGGACGCCCTGCACCGCCTGCGCGACGGCGTCTACACCGAGCAGGAGCGCGATCAGCTCGAGGAGGCCCGCCGCGACTACCGGGACAGGTACGCGGAGGCGCAGATGGTGGTGCCCGAGCGGATCCTGGAGGCCTCGCGGATGCTGAACACCGTCCTCGCCGGTATCGACGCCGAGCTCAAGCGCCTCGACCGGGGGCTCGCCCCGGACGGCGAGAGCGCGGACCAGGCCCTGCTCGACCTGAAGGAGGCCGAACCCCGGCTGTCCGCGATGCGGCGGCTGATGCGGGAGGACCTGGGCGTCGCGGACTGATCACATCCGGGGACGGTCATCCCTTGGGTGCCGCCGCCCCCGCCTGTGTCGCGTCCGCGCCCCAGCTCGCCAGCAGCCGCAGGGCCTCCGCCGACGGGGAGCCCGGCTCCGCGTGGTACGTGGTCAGGGCCTGGCCGTCGTCGTCGGCGAGACGGAACGCCTCGAAGTTGAGGGTCAGGTCGCCGACCAGCGGATGGCGCAGATGCTTGACGCCGTAGCTCTTCTCCTTGACGTCGTGCGTGGCCCACAGCCGCCTGAACTCCTCGCTCTTCACGGAGAGTTCACCGACCAGCGCGGACAGCCGCGGGTCGTCCGGATAGCAGCCGGCGTCCATGCGAAGGAACGCGACGATGTCGGAGGCCTTCTCGTCCCACTCCACGAACAGGTCGCGGTACTCCGGCTTCAGGAACACCAGCCGCGCCCAGTTCCGCTCCTGCGCCGGCAGCTCACCCCAGTCGCCGAAGACGGCCGCGGCCATCGGGTTCCAGGCGAGGATGTCCGAGCGCCGCCCCGAGATGTATGCGGGCACCCCGTCCATCGTGTCCAGCAGCTGCCGCAGCGCACCCCGCACCTGCTGCGCCCGCCCGGCCGGCTTCTTCTTGTGCTGCTTCGGCTTCGCCAGGTGCGTGAGGTGCGCGTGCTCGGCGTCCGTCAGCCGCAGCGCCCGGGCGATCGAGTCGAGGACCTCCGCCGACACGTTCCGCCCGTTGCCCTGTTCCAGCCGGGTGTAGTACGCCACCGAGACGCCCGCCAGCTGCGCCAGCTCCTCGCGGCGCAGCCCCGGCACCCGCCGGTGCCGGCCGAAGTCGGGCAGCCCGACGTCCTCCGGCTTCAGCCGGGCCCGCCGGGTGCGCAGGAACTCGCTGAGCTCGGCACGCCGGTCCAGAGCGCCGCCGGCCCTCTGTACGGCATCGGGCTGTTCGTCCATACGTCCAGTATTCACGGTCGTACGCACACCATCCTGACCCCGCCAGTGGTAGGCACGGCGGACGTACGCAGAGGTGGGGACTGGGTGACCCGTGAGCTGTCCGGCATGCTGAACACCAGCCCGGTCGGAACGAAGATCAGAAGGCAGCCGGGCGCGTCATTACTGCTAGGAGACCCCTCGGCATGACCACTGTTGCTGCGTACGCCGCCCCCGCCGCCAAGGCGCCGCTGGAGCGCACCACCATCGAGCGCCGCCCGGTGGGTGAGTTCGACGTCCTGATCGACATCAAGTTCGCCGGCATCTGCCACTCCGACATCCACCAGGCCAGCGAGGGCTGGGGCGAGGCCATCTTCCCGATGGTCCCGGGCCACGAGATCGCGGGCATCGTCTCCGAGGTCGGCACGGGCGTGACCAAGTACCAGGTCGGCGACCGCGTGGGCGTCGGCTGCCTGGTCGACTCCTGCCGCGAGTGCGACAACTGCAAGGCCGGTCTGGAGCAGTACTGCACCGGCGGCAGCGTCGGCACGTACAACGCCCTCGACAAGAGCGGTGAGCCCACCTACGGCGGCTACTCGGAGAAGATCGTCGTCGACGAGAACTTCGTCGTCCGTATCCCGGACGGTCTGTCTCTCGATGAGGCCGCACCGCTCCTCTGCGCCGGCATCACCACGTACTCCCCGCTGCGCCACTGGAACGCCGGCCCCGGCAAGAAGGTCGCGATCCTCGGCATGGGCGGCCTCGGCCACATGGGCGTCAAGATCGCGCACGCGCTCGGCGCCGAGGTCACGGTGCTCTCGCAGTCCCTGCGCAAGAAGGACGACGGCCTGAAGCTGGGCGCCGACCACTACTACGCGACCAGCGACGAGCAGACCTTCCAGGACCTGAAGGGCACCTTCGACCTGATCCTGTCCACGGTCTCGGCCCCGCTGAACCTGGACGCCTTCCTGTCCCTGCTCAAGACGGACGGCGCCTTCGTGAACGTCGGCGCCCCCGAGGAGCCCGTCAAGCTCAACCTGTTCTCGGTGATCGGCGGCCGCAAGACCCTCGCCGGCTCCGGCATCGGCGGCATCCAGGAGACCCAGGAGATGCTGGACTTCTGCGCCGAGCACGGCTTCGGCGCGGAGATCGAGCTGATCCGCGCGGACGAGATCAACGAGGCGTACGAGCGGGTGCTCTCGAGCGACGTCCGCTACCGCTTCGTGATCGACACGGCGACCATCTGACCTGACCCGACCCGTGCCCGAGGGGCCCCGACGATGTCGCGTCGGGGCCCCTCGGCGTACGGCTGTGCGCCGTCCCAGCAGCCACAGCAGATACGGCCCCCCGACCAGCGAGATGAGCGCGCCGACCGGGATCTCCAGCGGGGGCAGGAGCGTACGGGCGGCGAGATCGGCGGCGACGAGAATGGCCGCCCCGGTCAACGCGGAGTTGAGCAGCGGAAGTTGGGGTGTACGGGTGAGCCGCCGGTCCACCCGCACGCCGAGGGCGGCCGCGGTGTCGGGGTCGAGCGCGAGCGGCCGCAACCTGGTTGCGCGAGCCGTCCGCCGTTCCGGATCCCGAGTCACCGCCGTCCGCCGAGGAGCACCCGGCCAGCATCCCTCCGACAACACCCGCGGCCACAACGGCCTTCATTGCCACCACTGCGCGCACGACTGCTCCGACCATTTGCTAAGGCAAGGCTTACCTTAGGTTGAGTCGGAGTATGGTGAAGAAGGAGGAGGTTCCACACGATGACCGTGCAGCTGAACCACACCATCGTCGCCGCGCACGACAGGAAGGCGTCGGCCCGGTTCCTGGCCGACATCCTGGGCCTCGAAGTGAGTCCGGAGTTCGGCCCGTTCATCCCGGTCGAGATCCCGAACGGCGTGACCCTCGACTACATCGAGACATCCGGCGAGATCAAGCCGCAGCACTATGCGTTCCTGGTGTCCGAGGACGACTTCGACGTCATCTTCGCGCGCATCCAGGACGCCGGCCTGACCTACTGGGCGGACCCGTACCACCACCGCACCGGCGAGATAAACCACAACGACGGCGGCCGGGGCACGTACTTCGACGACCCCAACGGCCACAACCTGGAGATCCTTACCAGGCCGTACGGCAGCGGGAGTTGATCAGTCGGTGGGGATGAACTCACCGGCTCCGTAGGACCGTAGGAGAACGCCCCCGTCGGCCGACGGCCGTACGGAATGCGCGCGCCCGAGCCCCGAGACCCGGGCGCGTCCGTCCGGAGCGACCTCGACCACGGTGTTCTCGTCGACGGCGACGCCGTGCGCCAGCCCCTTCCTGGTGACCGCGGCGATCAGCCGCGGCAGCGTCCCCCACTGCGCGGCATGCACGTCCACGGCGAAAGGCACGAGCCCGAACCCGTCCCTCACGGCGATCTCCTCCAGGTCTTCGGCGGTGTCCTCGTGGCACACGGGAACGCCGTCGTCGAGCCATCCGCCGACGACGGCGTGTCGCGCGGCGACCGCGGCACCCGCGGAGAAACCGGCGTACGGAATGCCGAACTCGGCCAGCGCGGACGGCAGTTGGTCCAGACATCCGGCGAACGCCTCCTCGTACGCGGGCGTCAGCCCACCGCAGACCAGGAGGCCGTCCAGCCCCTGCAGGGCACCGAGCTCGAACCGCCCGCCGAGCGGCACGAGCAGGGGTACGGGGGCGCAGTCGGCGACCTTTCGCAGCACCCCCTCGTACCGGGCGAACTGCTCGGCCCCGTCGCCCTCGTCGACCACCACGCACCCGATGCGGGGCGCGGCGGCGGTCTCAGTGGTACCGGCGGATTCTCCGGCGGCGCGCAGGAACGGCTCGTAGACGGTGCGCGCGGCCTCCGCGTCCCATCCGCCGCCGACGAGGAAGGTGCGCGTACCGGATCTGTGTGTGCTCACGCCCGCAACCCCATGCCCGTGATCCCGTCGTAGGCGGACATCACGATCTCCAACCCCCTTGTGTCCTCGGCGGGTTCGCGCATCTGGTTCGTCACGTACGCCACCACCAGCCGGGCGGCGGGTTCGATCATGACGAGCGAGCCGCCCCAGCCGCCCCACCCGTACGTGCTGCCGAAGAGCCCGTAGCCGAGCCCCCAGCGCACGGGCATGCCCAGGACACGGTCCTCACCACTGAACTGCTCCACCCACGCACGGTCGACACCTGCCTGCGACAGAAGCGACACCCCGTTCGTGGTGCCTCCGCAGGCCATCACCGACTGCACGAGGGCGACCGAGCGGGCGTTGCCGAAGCCGCTCGCCGCGGGTATCTGGGCGCGGCGCCAGGCCACGCTGTTGCCGTCGCGGACGCTGAGCGCCGTCCCGGCGGTGGGTGCAGTGCCGCGGCCGGGCGCGCTCGCGGTGTAGTCCTCGTCCCGCCCCGGCGGCGGGACGGTGAGCGCCACCCGGTGATCGTGCTCGGGGCCCAGCCCGATGTGGAAGTCGGCGCCCAACGGCCCGGCGATCTCGTCGGCGAAGAACTCCCCCACGCTGCGGCCACTGACCCGCCAGACGACCTCGCCCACGAGGAACCCCTGAGTGAGCGAGTGATATCCGGCCGCGCTGCCCGGCTCCCACTGCGGAGCCTGCGCGACGAGCCGCGCCGTGGCGGACGCCCAGTCGTAGATCTCTTCGACGGGCCCGTCCCAGTCGGGAAGGCCGGCGGTGTGCGAGAGCAGATGCCGTACCAGCACCGCCTCCTTCCCCGCCGCGGCGAACTCGGGCCAGTAACGGGCGACCGGCGCGTCCAGGTCGAGCTCACCGCGGTCGGCGAGGACCAGCGCGCACAGCGCCGTCATCGTCTTGGTGACGGAATAGACGTTGACGACCGTGTCCCGCTGCCAGGGGACGGTTCGCCCGGCGTCAACGAACCCGCCCCACACGTCCACGACCGGCTCACCGTCCACGAAGACCGCGACCGAGCCGCCGGCATCTCCGGCGTCCAGCAACGCGGCCAGCGCGCCCGGCACCGCGGTGAACAGGTCGTCGTACGAGCCCTGAATGTCAGCCATGGGTGGCATTAGCGCGCATCGGCGGACGGCAGGCAACCGAATTCCTGACCGCGCGGGTGGCGGAGCAGTTCGTGCCCGGCGTAGGCGAGGAGGTCTGCGAAGCGTAGCCACGGGAGCAGGTACATGTTCAGAGGCGAGTAGCCCGGCCGGGTATGGCTGCGGATGCCATGGACGGTGTTGACCAGTTGCTCTGCTGCCGGTGCGTCGAGATGGCCGAGGGCCTTGAGGTACGAAGCGGCGCAGGCGTCGAGCTGTGCGTGCAGGTCGGCGAGTTGTCGCACTTGGACGTCGGACGAGAGCGTCTCGTCGGGGTACGGGAGGCGCTGGAACGCCGAGTGTCGGTTGGCCACGGCGGCGATCAACCCCAGTCGGGAGGGGGCCGTTGCACTCGGCCAGTGGGGTCCGCGTAGAGCGGCCGTGTCCGAGGTCCGCGGAGTGCGCCGGCCGTCTGCCTTCTCCATCCGGCGGCGGGCAGCGAAGTCATCCACCGCCTTCAGGTGAACTGCTCGGCTCTCCTCCAATGTTTCCAGCGCGCGCAGCAGGGCCGCAGGGTCCCTGCGCAGATCGGGAGTGGGGCACGCTGTCGCGGCGAGATACGCCCAGGTCGCGTTGAAGCCGAGCGGACAGTAGTGCCCGACGGCACACCTCAGTGCCGCGTGTCGTTGCGCGAGCGGCAACCGCTCGTCACGGACTCTGCGCGCGTACGTTCCGAAGCCCACCCGGTGACCTCAGCCTTCGGCCTTCGCCACACCGATCGGACAGGACACGCCAGTGCCTGCGAGCCTGCGCTGCCATGTGACCCATGGGCCGGAGCCGGCTGCCGGGTGGAGCTGCCCGTCATCCGTGTAGGTGGGCAAGAAGCTCGTCTCCAGTGGGGTAGGGGTGTTCCTGGGGCAGCAGTTGGGCGGCGGAGTCCAGGTCCCCACCGCTGACGAGGGAGTGGATCTCGTGCGCGAGTGGGGTCACGTCGCGGATGGCGACTGTCCACTCGTCGGCGTAGCGTCGTGTGGCCTCAGCGGAGAGGCCGAGTTGCAGGGACCGGTACGGCATGGGTTGCAGGTGCAGGTCCCGCTCCGGGTCCCACTGCACGCGGGCGGGCGCGCGTTTCAGCTGCCGCTGCCAGGTGGCGCGGTCGGGGTGGACCCCGCGGGTGTAGCTCGACAGGCAGGCGTGGCGCAGCGCCCACTCGAAGCCCTCCCGGGTGATCTCGACGGCGAGAACGGTCTCCTGCCCTTCCTTGGCGCCCCAGCCGCAGCGGTACATCATCCACAGGAACGACGGTTTGATCCACGTCATCCTGTCCCGCTTCCACGCGGCGGGGAAACGGCCGTCGCGAACAGCGGGCAGGCCGATTTCGGGGGCGTACGCCTGGTAGACGGTGATCGTGGATTCCGAGTGGGCCGCACGGATCCTGCGTTGCGGTTCTTCCATGGCGTACAGCGTGGAGTCGGCCGGTTCAGGGGGCCACTGATTTTCGACTGTCGCTCGCCGCGCCGGCGGGGCACCGCGCGCATTGCCGGTGCCGCGGTTCCGCAGAAGAGAGGGTCCTGGGGTTCGCCCAGGTCAACGTGTGGAGGCCGGCCAGGATTTAGCCGGCCCCCGTACGGTCAGTGCGGCAGTGTCGCCGGGCTGCCGCCGTTCGCCTCGTAGCCCGCCACCGCCAGGGCGCGGTAGACCGCGAACTCCGCCGCCGGGTCCGGTGAGAGGGTCCAGGGGAGGGCGCCGATGTGGCCGTCGATGTGTATGAGCTGGTTCATGGCCTCGGACCAGCGCTCGGCGCGGACCAGGAAGAACACCAGCAGGTGCCGTACGTGCGCCAGCATCGGGTCGTCGGGGCGCGCCGAGTGCACGGCGTGCAGCGCGCCGTGGATCGCCTTCGTCACGACCTCGCTCTGGTAGAAGCTGCTGACCAGGTTCACCTCGGGGAGGTGCTCGAAGACCGCGAACAGGGGCATGGCTGCCAGGAGCGAGCCCTGGGGGGCTCTCGCGGCCGCCGCCTCCGCGAAGGAGTACGCCAGCTCCCGCGAGCCGTGCCACTTCTCGCACCAGTAGTGCAGCGCCGCCAGGTGGGCGCCCATGTGCTTCGGGTCGCGGTCCAGGATCTTCAGCCACAGCTCCTCGAACTCCGGCTGCGGGTACGCCAGTCCGCGGGCCACCGAGAGCTCGACGATGTACGGGACCGGGTCGCCGGGGGCGAGCAGCGCCGCGTCACCGCACGCCGCCCTCGCCTCCTCCATGATGATCCGGAACTCGTCCGTGCCCCGCGTCGACGTCCGCCACGCCTGCTGGGCCAGGAACTCCGCATGCACCGCCGCGCCGCCCGCGTCCTTGGGCTGCTCGGCCCGCCACACCCGCAGCCACTGCCCGCCCGGCGTCTCGCTGACCCCGCCCGGCCGCTGCTGCAGCTCCAGCGAGGCGGCGCCCGCGAAGGCCTGCACCCGCTGCCAGCGCAGCTCGCCCTCCGCCTCCGTGCCCGCCAACAGCTGCGAGGCCGCGCGGTAGTCCTGCGTGCGCTGCACCAGGTCCAGGACGTCGAGGAGGTCCTGGTCGGGGCCGGGCATGCGGACGTCCAGCTCCTCCTCCCGCACGAATCCGTAGTTCGCGGGGTCGGCGGCGTCCGGGTGGCCGGCCGGGACCTGCTCGATCATGCCCCGCCTGCGCCGCATGACCGGGAGCAGCACGAAGCCCAGCATGACGATCGCGATCAGGACCCAGAGAAATTCCATGCCTCAAGCGTTCCAGACGCCTGTGACAATTGGCCAACCCGGTCTCCCGACCTGTGGAAGACTCCGGGGCCCATGCGCCGTGCACCTGCGTCGGAACCGAGGGAAAACCCGGCATTGCTGCCTTGAGCGCCTCGCCGTCCGGCGCGCGCCCCGCGAGCGCACTACCCTCGGTGCCCATGAGCGACAGGCACATCAGTCAGCACTTCGAGACCCTCGCGATCCACGCGGGCAACACCGCCGATCCCCTCACCGGCGCGGTCGTCCCGCCGATCTACCAGGTCTCGACCTACAAGCAGGACGGCGTCGGCGGTCTGCGCGGGGGCTACGAGTACAGCCGTAGCGCCAACCCCACCAGGACCGCCCTGGAAGAGAACCTCGCCGCCCTCGAGGGCGGCCGCCGCGGCCTTGCGTTCGCGTCCGGACTGGCGGCCGAGGACTGCCTGTTGCGTACGCTGCTCAGCCCCGGCGACCACGTGGTCATCCCCAACGACGCGTACGGCGGTACGTTCCGTCTGTTCGCGAAGGTCGTCTCCCGGTGGGGGGTGGAGTGGTCGGTCGCCGACACCAGCAATCCGTCCGCCGTACGGGCCGCCATCACCCCCAAGACCAAGGCCGTGTGGGTGGAGACCCCCTCCAACCCGCTGCTCGGCATCACCGACATCGCCGCGGTCGCCCAGATCGCCCGGGACGCGGGCGCGAAGCTCGTCGTGGACAACACCTTCGCCACGCCGTACCTGCAGCAGCCGCTGGCGCTCGGCGCGGACGTCGTCGTGCACTCCCTGACGAAGTACATGGGCGGCCACTCGGACGTCGTCGGCGGCGCGCTGGTGGTGAGCGACCGGGACCTGGGCGAGGAGCTGGCGTACCACCAGAACGCGATGGGTGCGGTCGCCGGGCCCTTCGACTCCTGGCTGGTGCTGCGCGGCACGAAGACGCTGTCGGTGCGCATGGACCGGCACAGCGAGAACGCCACCAAGGTCGCCGACATGCTCACCCGGCACGCACGCGTGACGCGCGTTCTGTACCCCGGTCTGCCCGAGCACCCCGGCCACGAGGTCGCCGCCAAGCAGATGAAGGCGTTCGGCGGCATGGTCTCGTTCCAGGTCGAGGGCGGCGAGGAGGCGGCCGTCGAGGTCTGCAACCGCGCCAAGGTGTTCACGCTCGGCGAGTCCCTGGGCGGCGTCGAGTCCCTGATCGAGCACCCCGGCCGCATGACGCATGCGTCCGCCGCGGGCTCGGCCCTGGAAGTGCCGGCCGACCTCGTGCGCCTCTCCGTGGGCATCGAGAACGTCGACGACCTCCTGGAGGACCTGCAGCAGGCGCTCGGCTAGTCGGCCGCGTGCTCACCAGCCCGTGTACGGGGGAGTCGTCTGCGAGGGCGGCTCCACCCAGGGGCGGGCCATCATGGCCCACACCAGGAACGCCACGGCCGCGGCGCACATCAGCAGCAGGAGCAGACGGCGGGCGAGCACCCTGCGGCGCAGCATGCGGGCGCCGCGGCGCATGACCTCCGCGTACAGCTCGGGCGGCACCGGCGGCGGCACCCGCTCCATGATCTGCCGCGCCGCGGCCTCCCGTTCGAGCCGGTTCATGTACGCCTCCCTCTGCTCTCACGGACGCGCCTCATGACGGCACCACCTTCGCCGGCGTCACCGCCGGTGCCGGGTTTCGCGGCGGATGCAGCAGCGTCGCCGTCGCCCGGTCGCAGATCGTGTGGACACGTTCCGTCGGCAGGCCGAGCAGCGCCGCGGTCTGCTCCTCGGCGACTCCCTCGTACAGCCTGAGGACCAGGATCAGGCGCTCCTGCGGTGACAGCCGGGCCAGTGGACTGCCGGGGTGGGGGCGACCCCGGCCGAAACCGCCGTACTGGTGCCAGGCCGCGCGGGCGAAGCGGGTGGCCAGGTACTGGCGGGTGCGGTCGTAGGGGTCCTCGCCACGCAGCCGGCCCCAGCACGCGTACGTGTGCGCGAGAGCGAGCGACAGCAGGCGACGCGCGCGCGGGTTGTCGTCCGGTGCCTCCGCGGTGAGCAGCGTGGCGGCATGCAGCAGCCGCCCTGCCGCGCCCGCGACGAACGCCTCGAACTCCCGGGCCCGGCGGGCGCCTTGTGACACCTGCCGCTGTCGCACCGCGCCTCCCGCCTGACGCGCCCTGAGGAACCGGGACCCCGGCCGCGTACGGAATTTGAACCGCGTACGACGAGGACCCGATCTCATATGAGGCCCGCGATGGCCCTTCGGTCAAGAGCCGGGCGGCACGCGCGCGCAAGATCCCGGCGAGCACGCACGCGTGCGTGTCTACGACGGGGACTGCACCTCCGGCCCAGGCATCCCCTGCGCCGCCATCCGGGAGGACAGCGCGGTGTTGAAGCGCGTGAGGAGCGTGCAGAACGCCTCGCGCTCCTCCGGCGCCCAGTCGTGCGTCAGCTCGGCCATCAACTGGCGCCTGGAGGAGCGCACTTCCTCCAGGCGGGACTGGCCGCGCGGCGACAGCTGGAGCACCACGGCACGCCCGTCCTCCGGGTGCGAGGTGCGCTTGACGAGCCCGGTGTCGACGAGCGGAGCCACCTGCCGGGTGACCGTCGACGAGTCGATGCCCATGCTGGCCGCGAGCGCCTTGACGCCCATCGGGCCTTCCTTGTCCAGGCGGTTGAGCAGCAGGTATGCGGCGCGGTCCATGGAGTTGCGCACCTGGCCGACCCCGCCGAGCCGGGTCTGTTCGGCACGGCGGGCGAAGACCGCCACCTCGTGCTGCAGCGTGTCGAGGAGACCGGTGTCACCGACGGTCGTCATGTCCATCGACATTTCAGGTGTTGTGGGCATGGCCGGAGGCTCACTTCATGAAGGGGGGCTGTCTGGAATGGGGGACAGAGTACGCGGCCGGGGGGCGGGCCGTACCGGCGCTGCGGAAACCAGTCTCGGACGTTGGTCACAGCGGCCGTGTGCGCCTGTGAACTGCGATGCTTGAGTCATGAGCTACAGCACGGCTGACTCCTTTCGGCCCGTGACCCTGGACGACGTCCGGGGCGCCCAGAAGATGCTCTCGGGCGTGGCACGGGTGACGGCGATGGAGGGCAGCAGGCACCTGACCCAGCTGGTGGGCGCGCCGGTCCACTTCAAGTGCGAGAACCTCCAGCGGACGGGTTCGTTCAAGCTGCGCGGCGCGTACGTCCGTATCGCCGGACTGCTGCCCGAGGAGCGGGCCGCCGGGGTCGTCGCCGCGAGCGCCGGCAACCACGCGCAGGGCGTCGCCCTCGCGTCGTCGCTGCTCGGCGTGCGGGCGACGGTGTTCATGCCGAAGGGCGCCCCGCTGCCGAAGATCAGCGCCACGCGCGAGTACGGCGCCGAGGTGCGTCTGCACGGGCAGGTGGTCGACGAGACGCTGGCCGCCGCGCAGGCGTACGCGGCCGAGAGCGGCGCGGTGTTCATCCACCCCTTCGACCACCCCGACATCATCGCGGGCCAGGGCACGGTCGGCCTGGAGATCCTGGAGCAGTGCCCGGAGGTGCGCACGATCGTCGTCGGCATCGGCGGCGGAGGTCTCGCGGCCGGCATCGCGGTCGCGGTCAAGGCGCTCAGGCCGGACGTGCGGATCGTGGGCGTACAGGCGGAGGGGGCGGCGGCGTATCCGCCCTCGCTCACGGCCGGGCGCCCGGTGTCGATCGAGAACCCGGCGACCATGGCCGACGGCATCAAGGTGGGGCGGCCCGGCGACGTGCCGTTCGGGATCATCGGCGAACTCGTGGACGAGGTGCGTACGGTCTCCGAGGACGAGCTGGCGACCGCGCTGCTGCTGTGTCTGGAGCGGGCCAAGCTGGTCGTCGAGCCGGCCGGCGCGAGCCCGGTGGCGGCACTGCTGAGCGATCCGGGAGCCTTCGACGGGCCGGTGGTGGCGGTGCTCTCCGGCGGGAACGTCGATCCGCTGCTGATGCAGCGCGTCCTGCGGCACGGCATGTCCGCGCAGGGCCGCTACCTGGCCGTACGGCTGCGGCTGACGGATCGGCCGGGCGCCCTCGCCACACTTCTCGGGGTGTTGTCAGTGGTGGACGCTAACGTCCTCGATGTGAGTCACGTACGGACCGATCCCCGGCTCGGGCTCACTGAGGCGGAGGTCGAGCTGCACCTGGAGACGAAGGGGCCGGAGCACTGCGCCGAGGTCGGCCGAGCCCTGCGCGAGGCGGGCTACACGGTCATCGACTGAGGCGCCGAGCGGTCCGATCGGGAAAATCCGTTGAGAGACGCGATACATCGCGTTATGGTCAGTCTCGCCGATCTGCCTGCCGCCACTTGTCAGGCGGCATGAAATGTACAAAATCTAGGCTTTCCGAAGAATCCCCGACGACGTGGAGACTCACATGCCAGGCGCCATCTATGCCGAAGGCCTGGTGAAAACCTTCGGTGACGTAAAGGCTCTGGACGGCGTCGACCTCGATGTCCCCGAGGGCACCGTGCTGGGCCTGCTGGGGCCGAACGGCGCGGGCAAGACGACCACAGTCCGCTGTCTGACGACCCTGCTGAAGCCCGACAGCGGCCGCGCGGAGGTCGCGGGCCTCGACGTGCTCAAGCAGCCCAACGAGGTGCGCCGCTCCATAGGCCTGTCCGGCCAGTTCGCCGCGGTCGACGAATACCTGACCGGCCGCGAGAACCTCCAGATGGTCGGCCAGCTCTACCAGATGAAGGCCAGGGCCGCGAAGGCCCGGGCCGAGGAGCTGCTGGCCCAGTTCGACCTCACGGACGCCGCCGACCGCCCCACCAAGACCTACTCCGGAGGCATGCGTCGCCGGCTCGACCTCGCGGCCGCACTGGTGGTCTCGCCGCCCGTGATGTTCATGGACGAGCCGACCACCGGCCTCGACCCGCGCAACCGCCAGCTGCTGTGGGAGGTCATCAAGCGACTCGTCTCCGGCGGTACGACCCTGCTGCTGACCACCCAGTACCTGGAAGAGGCCGACCACCTCGCGCACGACATAGCGGTCGTCGACCACGGCCGGGTCATCGCCCGCGGCACCTCCGACCAGCTCAAGGCCCGCACCGGCGGCGAGCGCGTCGAGGTCGTGGTGCACGAGCGCGAGCACATCCCGACCGCCCGTGAGGTCCTCGGCGGCTTCGGCAAGGGCGACGTCACCGTCGAGCAGCACACCCGCCAGCTCACCGTGCCCGTCACCGGCGGCGCGAAGCTGCTCGCCGAGGTCATCCGCGAACTGGACGTCCGCGGCATCGAGATAGACGACATCGGCCTGCGCCGCCCGACCCTCGACGACGTGTTCCTGTCCCTGACCGGACATGTGGCCGAGGTGAAGCCCGAGGAGAACGGCGAGAGCACGGACGCGGCCGCCAAGGACCGCCGGCAGAAGAAGGAGGCCGCCAAGTGAGCGCCGTCACCGACGCCGTACGCATCGCGCCGCCCGGCAACGCGATCAGCCAAGGGATCAGGGACTCCCTGGTCGTCGCGAAACGCAATCTGATCCGGATGTCCCGGATCCCCGAGATGGTCATCTTCGGCCTCATCCAGCCGATCATGTTCGTGGTGCTGTTCAGCTATGTGTTCGGCGGTTCCATGAACATCGGGGGCACCACGGACTCCTCGGTCTACCGGGAGTTCCTGATGGCCGGCATCTTCGCCCAGACCGTCACCTTCGCCACAGCGGGCGCCGGCGCCGGTATCGCCGACGACATGCACAAGGGGCTCATCGACCGCTTCCGCTCGCTGCCCATGGCGCGCGGTGCGGTGCTGACCGGGCGTACGCTCGCCGACCTGGTGCAGACGGCACTCACGCTGTTCGTGCTGGCCATGGTCGCCCTGCTGGTCGGTTGGCGCACCCACACCAGCATCGGCGAGGTGCTCGGTGCCTTCGGCCTGCTGCTTCTGACCGGGTACGCCTTCACCTGGATCGGAGCGGTGATCGGCCTGTCCGTGCGCACCCCCGAGGCAGCCACCTCGGGCGGGCTGATCTGGCTCTTCCCGGTCACGTTCATCTCGAACGCGTTCGTGGACTCCAGCCGCATGACCCCATGGCTTCGGCACATAGCCGAGTGGAATCCGTTCAGCGCGACCGTCCAGGCCTGCCGCAAGCTCTTCGGCAACCCCGGTGTCTCGCCCTCGGACGCCTGGCCGATGGCGCACCCGGTGTGGGCCTCGCTGATCTACTCGGTCCTGATCATCGTCATCTTCCGGACCCTGGCGGTACGGAAGTACCGCTCGGCAGCCGCATGACGAGGCCCCCGGCGTCTCGCGGACGCCGGGGGCTCGCCAAGGGCGTGCCGGCCGGGAGCGGCCGGCCGGCAGGGGTCAGCCGGTGTAGGGCTCGGCCTTGAGGATCTTCACGGAGGCCTTCTTGCCGTTCGGCAGCTCGTACTCCGCGTCCTCGCCGACCTTGTGGCCGATCACGCCGGAGCCGAGCGGCGACTGCGGCGAGTAGGTCTCGATGTCGGAGCTCGCGTACTCGCGCGAGGCGAGCAGGAAGGTCATCGTGTCGTCCTCGTCGCCGTCGAAGGCGATCGTCACGACCATGCCGGGCGCCACCGCGCCGTCCGCCGACACCGGCGCCTCGCCCACCTTGGCGTTCTCCAGGAGCTGGGTCAGCTGGCGCACACGGAGCTCCTGCTTGCCCTGCTCTTCCTTGGCCGCGTGGTACCCGCCGTTCTCACGCAGGTCGCCCTCCTCGCGCGCGGCCGCGATCTTGGCGGCGATCTCCGTGCGCGCAGGACCAGACAGGTACTCCAGCTCGGCCTTGAGCTGGTTGTACGCCTCCTGGGTCAGCCAGGTGACGTTCTCGCTGGTCTGGGTCACAGGTGCTCCTCGTAGGTACTGGGAATACAAAGCATCGCCCTACCCAGAAGAATGTTCCTTCACGGATGGGCGAAACCACGAGCCTAACAATTCAGCGGCTGAAGGGGGAGGACATAAGCCATCAGAATTGCGTCAACGCAGGTCAGGGCCTACGTATCCGGGGAAGGCTCTGTGTCAGTCGGCGTGACAGCCGAGCAGCTCGGCCGTGGTGCCCGGGGACGTCGTACGGAGCGTGACGACCTTGTCGATCCGCGTGGTGCTGCCGTCGAAGCGGAAGTCGGCCCGGCCCACCTCGGACCCGTCCTCCGCCTGGGACCGCACGGTGCAGTAGCCGGACGCGCCGGAGTCCTTGCGGACCTCCAGATGGACCGAGACCGAGTTCTTGTGCGGCTCGAACGTGATCACTTCACCGCTGATCTTGTTCTGGCCGACGTAGTGGTAGGCGAAGTAGCCGACCAGGGCGAGCAGTGCCGCCCCGAGGACCGCTCCGGCGATCTTGAGCTTGCGGTCGGCACGCTCGTCCGAGGAGCGGCCGTAGCGGCCCTCGGGCAGCCGCGTGCTCGCCGTACTCATGATCGTCCTCTCGGAAACCGGGGCCCGGAATTTTTCACCCTCCGATTCGGTCACTATAGAAGCGCCGATCGCGCCGGTTCACACCGGGCGCCGACTTACTGAGGATTGAGTCTTGACTGACCAGCTGCGACTGATGGCCGTGCACGCGCACCCCGACGACGAGTCGAGCAAGGGCGCGGCCACCATGGCGAAGTACGTGTCCGAGGGGGTGGACGTGCTGGTCGTGACCTGCACGGGCGGGGAGCGCGGCTCCATCCTCAATCCGAAGCTGCAGGGCGACAAGTACATCGAGGAGCACATCCACGAGGTACGCAAGAAGGAGATGGACGAGGCTCGCGAGATCCTCGGGGTCAAGCAGGAGTGGCTCGGCTTCGTCGACTCGGGCCTGCCCGAGGGCGACCCGCTGCCGCCGCTGCCCGAGGGCTGCTTCGCCCTGGAGGACGTCGACAAGGCGGCCGGCGAGCTGGTGAAGCAGATCCGCTCCTTCCGTCCCCAGGTGATCACCACCTACGACGAGAACGGCGGCTACCCGCACCCCGACCACATCATGACCCACAAGATCTCGATGGTGGCGTTCGAGGGCGCGGCGGACACCGAGAAGTACCCCGAGTCGGAGTTCGGCGCGGCGTACCAGCCGCTCAAGCTCTACTACAACCAGGGCTTCAACCGCCCGCGCACCGAGGCGCTGCACAACGCGCTGCTCGAGCGCGGCATGGAGTCCCCGTACGGGGACTGGCTCAAGCGCTGGAGCGAGTTCGAGCGCACGGAGCGCACGCTGACCACGCACATCCCCTGCGCCGAGTTCTTCGAGATCCGCGACAAGGCGCTGATCGCGCACGCCACGCAGATCGACCCCGACGGCGGCTGGTTCAAGGTCCCGATGGAGATCCAGAAGGAGGTCTGGCCGACGGAGGAGTACGAGCTCGCGAAGTCGCTCGTGGACACCTCCCTCCCCGAGGACGACCTCTTCGCGGGCATCCGCGACAATGCCTGACATGAGCGCAAGCGTGAGCCTGGCACTGACGAACCTCGTCCCCCTCGCCAAGGAGGTGGACGAGAACAAGGTCACCCCCGGCGTCCTCGGCTTCATCGTCTTCGCGGCGATGGCCCTGGCGGTGTGGGCACTGATGAAGTCCATGAACCGGCACATGAACCGGGTGGAGTTCAAGGAGCCGGCCGACCCGAAGGCCGAGGCCTCGGAGCCGACGACCGACTCCAAGGCCCAGCAGGGCTGACAGCGCGGGCAGAGGGGGGTGCGCGGCGGTCACTGCGTGGCCGGCACCGCCACCCCCATCACCTCCCGCGCGTGCCGGCTCGGCACCATGCCCAGGCGCCAGGCCTGCCAGCCCGCCTCGAGGCTCACGCCGCGTTCCAGCAGCAGCTGGTACGCCTCCACGTAGTCGTCCAGCTTCTCGTCCCGCAGGGGATGGCCCGTGCGGGACAGCTGGGCCAGGTCCTCCTGGGCCACCGCCGTGCCGACCTCGAAGCCGCCGGGCGCCGCGTACGGCAGAAGGGTGCAGCGCAGGAAGCGGGCCCAGTCCTCGCCGCGGCGGTCGCCGTACGACGTGAACAGGCCGACCGCCTCGTCGCACAGGGTCAGCGCCTGCTGGGTGCGAGCGTTGCCCGCGTCCACCACCGCCAGTTCCAGGCAGGTCCACGCCTCGCCGTGGGCGACGCCGATGCGCTGGAAGTCGGCCCGGGCGTCGACCAGTAGCTGGCGGGCGAAGCCGGAGTTGCGCAGCGAGCCCGTCTGGGCCGCGCGCTGGTCGCGGGTGACTCTGGCCGAGTGGTGGCGGGCGCAGGCCAGGCCATAGACGTCACGCATACGGGAGAACATCGTGCGGGAGCGCTCCAGCTCGCGGACCGCGTGGTCGAGGTTGCCCGTCTCCTCCAGGGCCTGGCCCAGGTAGTAGACAGTCCAGGCCTCGCCGCGCGCGTCCTCGTTCTCGCGGTGCCGGGACGCCGCCTGGCGCAGGCCGTCCACCGCCGGGGACGGGTCGCCGGCGACCAGGCGGGCGCGGGCCAGCTGGGTCAGCGCCCAGGCCTCGCCGCGGGCGTCGCGGGTGCGGCCGTAGCGGTCGAGGGCCGCGCGCAGCTCCGACTCCGCGCGCGGGACGTCGCCCATGCGCAGCGACAGCTGGCCGAGCTGGAAGTGGGCCCAGGCCTCGCCGTGCACGGACTCGCCCTCGCGGTGCAGCACCAGTGACTCGCTGAGCAGGCGCAGCGCCTCGGAGACATGGCCCTCGTCCCGCTCCACCGCGGCCAGGGCGTGCATCGTCCAGGCGCGGTCCGTCGCGAGTTCCGGGGGCGACTGGAGGTCAAGGGCCTCGCGGAGCTTGGCCGCCGCCTCCGTCAGGTTGCCCTGGTGGTGCAGGGTGATGCCGAGGGAGCACAGGGCGCGCGCCGCGCCCGCGTCGTGGTGGGCCTCCATGTACAGATCGACCACCGACGTCAGCGTCGTCCGCGCCTTGTCCAGCTCGCCCAGCTGCCGGGCCGCGATACCCGTGCGCCACTGCACCGAGCGGACCAGCAGGCCCTGGTCGACGGCCTGCGCCAGTTCGCTGATCTCGCCCAGGCGGTAGAGGTCGCCGCGCAGCAGGCAGTAGTCGCACAGCGCGCCCAGCAGGTTCAGTACCGCCGCCTGGTTCACACCCTCGGCGTGCCGCAGGGTCGAGGTGATGAAGCTCGACTCGTCGTCCAGCCAGCGCAGCGCCTCGTCGAGGGACGTGAAGCCGTGCGGGCTGAAGCGGTCCGAACGGGTCGACATGTTGCCGTCGACCAGGCGCAGCACCGAGTCCGCGAGGTCGGCGTAGTTCACGATCAGGCGCTCCTGCGCGGCCGAGCGCTCGGCCGCCTCCTCCTCGTCCAGGAGGCGGGCCTGGGCGAAGGCCCGCACCAGGTCGTGCAGGCGGTAGCGGTTGCCGCGCACATGGTCGATCAGGCCGGCCCGGGAGAGCGCGACCAGATGGCGGGTCGCCTCCGCCTCGTCCGTCGCCAGGAGGGAGGCGGCCGCGGCGCCGCCCAGGGAGGCCCGGCCGGCCAGGGCCAGCCGGCGCAGCAGTCTGCGGGCCGTCTCCGACTGGTCCGTGTAGCGCAGCCACAGCACGCGCTCGATCGGCTCGACGGGGCCGTACGCCGCGAGATCCGTGGCCAGTTGACGCGGTGCACGCGGACCCAGCGACGAGCCCGCGATGCTCAGCGCCAGCGGCAGCCCGCCGCACAACTCCCTTATCCGGTCGGCTGAATCGGCATCGTATGGACCGGAGCTGTCCTGTGCCGCAGCGTCCAGCAGTTCCTCCGCGCCCGCCGAGTCCAGGGCCTCGACCGGCAGTTCGTGCACATGGGCCTGGAGGTCGGAGGGCAGCTCGAGGGGCTCACGTGCGGTGACCAGGACCAGGCTGTCGGAGCGCTCGGGGACGAGCGTGCGGATCTGGTCGGCGTCCGAGGCGTCGTCCAGCACGATCGTGACCGGAAGGCCCGTCAGATGCTGGTGGTACAGCTCGCTCAGCCGCTTGACCTGCTGGTCGGGGGAGGAGCGCTCACGGAACAGCAGCTGCTCGCGCGGTGCGCCCAGCCGGTTCAGCAGGTGCAGCAGGGCGTCGCGGGTGGACAGCGGCTGCTCCTCCGGGCTGCCGCCGCGCAGGTCGACGACGCAGGCGCCTCGGAAGTAGTCCTTCAGGTCGTGCGTGGCGCGTACGGCGAGTGTCGTACGGCCGCTGCCGGGCGTGCCGTGCAGCACCACGACCGTCGGTCGGGTCTCCGTGCTCGCGCGGGCCGCCTGCACCCACTGCCGGATCCGCGCCATCTCCTGCCGCCGGCCCGCGAACACGCCTGCCGGTTCGGGGAGTTGACCGAACGACTGCGCCAGTACGTTCCGTCCGCGGGCCGCCGCACTCTTGTCCGTGCCGCGCAGTTTCGGTCCCGTCTTCTTCGGGCCGGTGGAGGCGGCGAGCACGCGCTGCTGGTCGAGGAACGGGCGGATGCCGCGCACCTCGAGCGCCGTCAGCCACTGCAGCCGCAGCTGCTCCGGGCCGCCCGGCTGGCTCACGGCGCCGGCCTTGTGGTGGGCCGCGGGCAGATGGGAGCCGGCGACCTTGACCACGGTCGCGGCGGCGCCGACGACACCGACGGTCACGCCCACGCCGACGGCCGTGCCCGTGTCGGTGCCGAGGACCAGGTCGGCCACGGCGGCCGCGACCGCGCCAACGGCCGCCACCAGCAGGGGAGTTCCCGAACCCTCCTTCGCGTAGCGCTGTGCGAAGGTGAGCCGGCCGGCCTCCGCCTCGTCCAGTGCGCGTGTGTAGGCCTCGTACTCCTCGGCGGCCGTCTGCGCCATCACGTCCAGCGCGCCGCGCGCCCGCGAAAGCAGCACAGTCCCGTCGGTGCGCCCGCCGGAGCGCCGCACCTCCTCCTCCACGGCCCGGGCCAACAGCCGTTCGGCATCCGCCCGATGGCTGTCCCGCATGTCACGTCCCCCTCCGGCGGCAACTCCTTTGCCTACGAGTGTCCTTCGGGTCGGGCGTGAGCGCGAGGGTGCGGCGATCATTCTGCGCGGGAACGGTGCCCACCCACCGCCAGAAACACACACGCCACCGCCAGCGCCCCCTCCGCCACCCCGCAGGCCAACGCCTGCAGCAGGGCCGAGCCCGACGTGGCCGTGGTTATGTCGAACCAGGCGTCCAGGACCGCGACGGCGGCCGTTGCGGAAGCCGTCAGGCGGGCTCGGGGGTCACCGCGCAGGCCCAGCAGGGCCGTTGTCGCGCAGCCCGCTGCCATCAGTACGTCCAGGCCGATCCAGGCCAGCGACCAGTTCCGCACCTCCGTGCTGCCCGGCGGCGTCAGGCCGAGCACCACCATCCACGGCACCAGCAGCACGGCCGCCGCGCCCAGGAGGACCAGCGTCCACCTCTTCAGCAGCAAGGCCGCCACGCCCAGCAGGAGCAGCGTCCACCCCAGCAGCAGCTTCTTGTACGGCTGCCTCTTCATCGGCGTCGTCGGACTCGTCGGCCTCATGGATTGCTCCCTCCCGTTTCCCACGCCTCCAACGCTAGACCGCAGAGAAAATTCTGCAAAGAAAATTCGGCAGACATCAGGGACGACTCAGGGTTCTCAGGGTTACCGTGGCCGCATGACCGACGGCCCGCCCGAGACGACCAGCGCCGAGCGCCCCGAGATGACCGGTCTCGAGCGCACCGCCCTCTACAAGTCCCTCGGCAACCCCCTGCGCCGCCGGATCCTCGAGTACCTCGGTCGGCATGGCGAGGCGAACTCCACCGTGCTCGCGAAGGAGCTCGGCGAGAGCTCCGGCACCACCAGCTACCACCTGCGCAAACTCGCCGAGCAGCGGCTCATCGAGGAGATCCCGGAGAAGTCCGGCGGCCGGGAGAGGTGGTGGCGTTCGCTGCCGTTCAGCCACACCACGCCCGACCCGGCCACGATGACCGCCGAGGAGTACGCGGCCGCCGAGCACCTCGCCCTGCTGAAGATCGACGTCGACACCGAGCTGTTCCGCCGCGCCCACCAGGAGTACCGGGGGCCGGACGGCTGGGCGCAGGTCCAGCGGCACGGCGCCTGGATGACCAAGGACGAACTCCTCGCCTTCATGCGCGAGTACCACGCCCTCCTCGACCGCCACGGCCACTCCCGCGACACCGCCCCCGAGGGGGCGCGCCCGGTCAGCATGCGTTTCTACGCGGTGCCCGAGCCCGTGGGAGAGTGGAACAGTGAACCGACTGGCCCATGAGACGTCCCCGTACCTCCTTCAGCACGCCGACAACCCCGTCGACTGGTGGCCCTGGTCGACGGAGGCCTTCGACGAGGCCCGGAAGACGAACAGACCCGTTCTGCTGAGCGTCGGGTACAGCAGCTGTCACTGGTGCCACGTCATGGCGCACGAGTCCTTCGAGGACCGGGCCACCGCCGACTTCCTCAACGAACACTTCGTCAGCGTCAAGGTCGACCGCGAGGAGCGCCCGGACGTCGACGCCGTCTACATGGAAGCCGTGCAGGCCGCCACCGGTCAGGGCGGCTGGCCCATGACCGTCTTCCTCACACCCGACGCCGAACCCTTCTACTTCGGCACCTACTTCCCGCCCGCCCCCCGCTCCGGCATGCCCTCCTTCCGCCAGGTCCTGGAGGGCGTCCGCTCCGCCTGGACCGACCGGCGCGACGAGGTCGCCGAGGTCGCCGGAAAGATCGTGCGGGACCTCGCCGGCCGGGAGATCTCCTACGGCGACACGCAGACCCCCGGCGAGGAGGAGCTCGCCCGGGCCCTGCTCGGCCTCACCCGCGAATACGACCCGCAGCGCGGCGGATTCGGCGGCGCCCCCAAGTTCCCGCCGTCCATGGTCGTCGAGTTCCTGCTGCGCCACCACGCCCGCACCGGCGCCGAGGGTGCACTGCAGATGGCCCACGACACCTGCGAACGCATGGCCCGCGGCGGCATCTACGACCAGCTCGGCGGCGGCTTCGCCCGCTACTCCGTCGACCGCGAGTGGGTCGTACCGCACTTCGAGAAGATGCTGTACGACAACGCCCTGCTGTGCCGCGTCTACGCCCACCTCTGGCGCAGCACCGGCTCCGAGCTCGCCCGTCGTGTCGCGCTCGAGACCGCCGACTTCATGGTCCGTGAACTCCGCACGGACGAGGGCGGGTTCGCCTCCGCCCTCGACGCCGACAGCGACGACGGGAGCGGGAAGCATGTCGAGGGCGCGTACTACGTGTGGACCCCTCAGCAGCTGACGGAGGTCCTCGGCAGCGAAGACGCCGAGCTCGCCGCCCAGTACTTCGGCGTCACCGAAGAGGGCACCTTCGAACACGGTCAGTCCGTCCTCCAACTTCCGCAGCAGGAGGGCGTGTTCGACGCCGTGAAGGTCGAGTCCGTCAAGGGACGTCTCCTCGAGGCCCGCTCCGGCCGCCCCGCCCCCGGCCGTGACGACAAGGTCGTCGCCGCCTGGAACGGGCTCGCGATCGCCGCGCTCGCCGAGACCGGCGCCTACTTCGACCGCCCCGACCTCGTCGAGGCGGCCGTAACGGCGGCCGATCTCCTCGTACGGCTGCATCTGGACGAGCAGGTCCGTCTCGCCCGTACCAGCAAGGACGGCCAAGTCGGCGCCAACGCGGGAGTGTTGGAGGACTACGCGGACGTCGCCGAGGGCTTCCTCGCGCTCGCGTCCGTCACCGGTGAGGGCGTCTGGCTGGAGTTCGCCGGGTTCCTGCTCGACCACGTACTCGCCCGCTTCGTCGACCCGGAGACCGGCACGCTCTACGACACCGCCGCCGACGCCGAGCAGCTGATCCGCCGGCCGCAGGACCCGACCGACAACGCGACACCCTCCGGGTGGACGGCCGCCGCGGGTGCGCTGCTGAGTTACGCCGCCCAGACCGGCGCCGAGCCCCATCGCACCGCCGCCGAAAGGGCGTTGGGGGTCGTGAAGGCGCTCGGTCCGCGGGTGCCCCGGTTCATCGGCTGGGGGCTCGCCGTCGCCGAGGCGCAGCTCGACGGGCCGCGGGAGGTGGCGATCGTCGGCCCCGCACTGGACGACGAGGGCACAAAGGCCTTGCACCGTACGGCACTTCTGGCCACCGCGCCCGGCACCGTCGTAGCCGTGGGAACTGCGGAGAGTGACGAGTTCCCGTTGCTCGCCGATCGGCCCCTCGTGGGCGGTGAACCAACCGCGTACGTCTGCCGTAACTTCACCTGTGACGCCCCGACCACCGACCGGGAGCGGCTGCGCACGGCATTGAGCGGCTGAAACGGAACGGGACGGGGCGATTCCGCATGCCCGGATAGGGCAGCTCTTCGGGTAAGTCCCGCTAGTCGCCCCACCGTTCCGAAACACGCTATTTATCGGAACAGCTCCCCCGCTTCACAGTTCCCCCCTAATCTCTGCACAGTGACGCGACGGATGTGACTCACTGTCGCGACAGGGGGCATTGGGATCTGGGGGGATCTGTTGTTGACGTCTGTCTTCATTGCTGCTGTCTCGCTGGCCTTGTTCTGGATGGCGGCCTTCACCTTGTGGTGGCAGATGCACGCGTGGCGTACGCCCGAAGTGCTCGCCTCCACCCGATTCAGCAGACCGGACGGGGACGAGCATGTCTCGTTCTCGCTGCTGCTGCCGGCGCGGCACGAACAGGCCGTGCTGGACCACACCATCCAGCGGCTGCTGGAGTCCACACACACCGACTTCGAGATCATCGTGATCGTGGGGCACGACGATCCCGAGACCACGGCGGTGGCCGAGACGGCCGCCGAACGCGACCCGCGCGTCCGTGTCGTCGTCGACACCCATGAGAAGAAGAACAAGCCGAAGGCCATGAACACGGCGCTGCCGCACTGCCGCGGCGACGTCGTCGGGGTCTTCGACGCCGAGGACCAGGTCCATCCCGAGCTCCTCGCGCACGTCGACCACGCCTTCCGGACGACCCGTGCGGACGTCGTGCAGGGCGGGGTCCAGCTCATCAACTTCCACTCCAGCTGGTACTCCCTGCGCAACTGCCTGGAGTACTTCTTCTGGTTCCGCTCCCGACTGCATCTGCACGCGCAGAAGGGGTTCATCCCGCTCGGCGGCAACACCGTCTTCGTACGGACGGACGTGCTCAGGGAAGCCGACGGGTGGGACCCCAACTGCCTTGCCGAGGACTGCGACCTGGGCGTGCGGCTGTCTTCCGTCGGCAAGAAGGTCGTCGTCGCCTACGACTCCGACATGGTGACCCGGGAGGAGACTCCTGGCTCGCTGATGTCGCTGCTCAAGCAGCGCACCCGCTGGAACCAGGGCTTCCTGCAGGTCTACCGGAAGAAGGACTGGAAGCAACTGCCGGGATTCGGGCAGCGGTTGCTCGCCCGGTACACCCTCATGACGCCGTTCCTGCAGGCCTTCTCCGGCGTGATCATCCCTCTCAACGCGGCGGTCGCGCTCTTCCTCGACGTGCCCGTCGGGATCGCCTTCCTCACCTTCCTGCCGCTGGTCACCGCCGCGGTCACCTTCGTCTTCGAGATCGTCGGACTGCACGACTTCGGCAAGCAGTACGGACTGCGCGTCCGCCTCGTCCACTACCTCAAGCTGATCGTGGGCGGCCCCTTCTACCAGGTCCTCCTCGCCGGGGCCGCGATCCGCGCCGTATGGCGTGAGCAACGCGGCCGCAACGACTGGGAGTTGACCAGCCATGTCGGGGCCCACCTCACCCGGACCGAAGTGACCCGAGACCTCCGAGAGGACGTCCCTGCGTGACCTCCACCCTTCCCGCGGTGACCACTCCGAAGGTCCCCGCGCAGCGGCAGCCTGCGCCTGAGGCCGGTTCGACCGGTCGAACGGCCCCGCCGAAACGCCTCCGCTCCTCCCGCCCCGACCTCCTCCTGTGCGGCGCGCTCCTCGTGGCGATCCTCGTCGTCCAGGGCTGGAACATCGCCGACTACCCGACCCTCAGCGACGACGAGGGCACCTACCTCGCCCAGGCCTGGGCGGTCCAGCAGGGCAAGGGCCTCGCCCACTACACGTACTGGTACGACCACCCGCCCCTCGGCTGGATCCAGCTGGCCCTGCTGACCTGGATACCGTCGTGGCTCAGCCCCGGCTCGATGACCGTCGGCAGCATGCGCGTCACGATGCTCGTGATCAGCGCCGTCAGCGCCGTCCTCGTCTACGTCCTCGCCCGCCGCCTGTCCCTGCCCCGCTGGGCCGCGGGCCTCGCGATGGCCCTGTTCGGCCTCTCGCCGCTCTCGGTCGTGCTGCAGCGCGAGATCTTTCTCGACAACCTCGCGGTGATGTGGACGCTCCTCGCCTTCACCCTCGCCGCCTCCCCGAGCCGCCACCTCTGGCACCACTTCGGGGCCGGCCTCGCGGCGGCCACGGCGGTGCTCACCAAGGAGACGATGCTCGTCGTCCTGCCGGCGCTGTTCGTCACCATGTGGCGGCACAGCCACCGCGACACCCGCAAGTTCGCGGTGACCGGCGCCGTCACCGCCTGCGCGCTGATCGGCTTCAGCTATCCCCTCTTCGCACTGCTGAAGGGCGAGTTGTTCCCGGGCGGTGGACACGTCTCGCTCTTCGAGGGCATCAAGTACCAGATGACCAGGCCCGGTTCGGGCTTCATCCTGGACCAGGGCTCCGGCTCCTACGGCGTCCTGCACTCGTGGCTCTACTACGACCGCGTCCTGCCGCTCGGCGGACTCGCCGGCGCGCTGCTGCTGGTGGCCACCTGGCGCTGGTCGGTCACCGCCCGCGCGCTCGCCGGACCGGCCCTCACGATCGCGATCCTCACCGGGCTGGCCATGCGGCCCAACGGCTACCTGCCCGCCATGTACGTCATCCAGGCGCTGCCCTTCCTCGCCCTGGTCCTCGCCGGAGGCACCGCCTCCGTCGCCCACGCCGTGCTGCGCAGGTGGCGGCGCCCCGAAGAGCAGCGCTGGACGACGGGCGGCCGGTACGCCCTCGCGGCCGTCCTCGCGATCGCCGCCGGCGCGTACGTCGTCCCGAAGTGGTACGACGGCGACCGCACCGCCGTCACCGCCGACGCCAACGCCCCCTACCGGGCCGCCTCCAAGTGGCTCACCACCGAGGTCGCCGACCCGAAGGACACCCGGGTGCTGGTCGACGACGCGCTCTGGCTGGACCTCGTGCACGACGGGTACCAGCCGGGGCTCGGCGTCATCTGGTTCTACAAGGCCGACCTCGACCCGGCCGTCACGAAGACGATGCCGCACGGCTGGAAGGACCTCGACTACGTGGTCGCCTCCCCGACGGTGCGGCGCGACGCGGTGGACCTGCCCAACGTCAAGGCCGCCATTGAGCATTCGACCCCGGTCGCCACGTTCGGTACCGGAGAGGACCGGATCGAGATCCGGCAGATCCAGACGGCCGGTACCGCTGATGGAGGCACCCGATGACCCACGAGTACACCGCTCCGGGGGAGCTCAACGATCCCGCCGTACGCGGCGCCGAAATCGCCGAGCCCGGTGCCGTCACCATCGTCGTACCGACGTTCAACGAGTCCGCGAACATCCGCGAACTCCTGCACCAGATCACCGAGTCGGTGCCCTCCCGGCTGCCCTGCGAGGTCGTCTTCGTCGACGACTCCATCGACGACACCCCCGAGGTCATCTACGAGGCCGCCAAGGACTGCCCGTTCCCGGTGACCGTCCTGCACCGGGAGGAGCCGGTCGGCGGGCTCGGCGGCGCGGTCGTCGAGGGCATGAAGGCGGCCGGGTCGGACTGGATTGTCGTCATGGACGGCGACTGCCAGCATCCGCCGTCCCTGGTACCGGAGTTGGTGGCCACCGGCGAGCGCGCGAACGCCGGACTCGTCGTCGCCTCCCGGTACATCAAGGGCGGCAGCCGGGCAGGGCTGGCCGGCAGCTACCGCGTGGCCGTCTCGCGCGGCGCGACCTGGCTGACCAAGTCCCTGTTCCCGCGCAAACTGCACGGCATCAGCGACCCGATGAGCGGCTTCTTCGCGATCCGCCGCAGTGACATCACCGCGGAGGCCCTCAAGCCCCTCGGCTACAAGATCCTCCTCGAACTTGCGGTCCGCAGTCGGCCCCGCCAGGTCACCGAGGTGCCGTTCGTCTTCCAGGACCGGTTCGCCGGGGAGTCCAAGTCGTCCGCGCAGGAAGGCTTCCGCTTCCTGCGCCACCTGGTCGGCCTGCGCACCGCCTCGCCGATCGCCCGCATGGTGGCCTTCGGTCTGATCGGCGCGACCGGCTTCTTCCCGAACCTGCTCGGGCTGTGGGCGCTGACCGCCGCCGGGATGCACTACGTCCCCGCCGAGATCCTCGCCAACCAGCTCGGCGTCGCCTGGAACTTCGTACTCATCGAGCATCTGCTGTTCCGCGACCGCCGTCGGCACCGCAACTGGTGGGACCGTGTGGGCCGGTTCGCGCTGCTCGCCAATGCCGACCTGGTGCTGCGCATCCCGCTGATCGCGCTGTTCGTGCACCGGTTCGGGATGGGGGCCCTGTCCGCCACCGCGCTCGCGCTGGTGACGACGTTCGTCCTGCGCTTCGTGGGGACTGAAGCGCTGGTCTATCTCCCGCGCAGGGGGCGTGGGGGGAGTACCGCACCAAGGAGAGCCGTGTGAACAGACGCATTTCGGCCAAGCACAGAAGACGGACCGCACTGGTCGGGGTGGGGGCCCTGACCGCCGGTCTGCTCCTCACCTCACCCCAGTCCGCCGAGGCCGCCAACCTCGTCAAGAACCCGGGCTTCGAGACGGCCGGCACCGACGGGATGCCGTACTGCTGGGAGAAGTCCGGCTGGGGCGACAACGACTTCACGTTCGAGACGACGAGTGACGCGCACAGCGGGTCCAAGGCGATGAAGGTGTCGCTGACCCGCCGCGTCAACGGCGACCGCAAGGCGCTGATCACCGAGTCGACAGGGTGCGCGCCGGTGGTGACGGCGGGCAAGCAGTACGACCTCGGACTCTGGTACAAGACGACGACGCCGGACGCGAACATCACGCTGTTCCGGCACGACACCACCGCCGGCTGGCAGTACTGGACCGACCTCAAGACCCTGGAGATGCAGGGGAGTTGGACCCAGGCCACGGTCCGCACACCCGAGGTCCCGGCCGGCACCGACCGCATCACCTGGGGTGTCTCGGTCTACGGCACCGGCTCGGCGACCACCGACGACTACACGATGGACCAGGTCCCGGACGTCACCCCGCCCGCCACCTGCACCGGCACGGCGGACGAGTGCGCCAACGGCCGCTGGGACGTGCTGCCCACGCAGAACCCGGTGCGCTCCATGCACTCCGTGGTCCTCAACAACGGCAAGGTGCTGCTGATCGCGGGCTCCGGCAACAGCGAGGAGAACTTCAACGCGGGCACCTTCACGTCCGCCGTCTACAACCCGGCCGACGGCTCCTACAAGGTCATCCCGACCCCGAAGGACATGTTCTGCTCGGGCCACATCCAGCTCCAGGACGGCCGGGTGCTGGTACTGAGCGGCAACAAGGCGTTCCCGGTCGCGGGCGGGCACGGCTACGAGGGCTACAAGGACTCGTACATCTTCGACCCGACGACCGAGACGTACAGCAAGACCAACGACCTCAACGACGGCCACTGGTACCCCTCGGCGACCGAGCTCGGCAACGGTGACGTCGTCTCCTTCGGCGGTCTGCGCGAGGACTCGACCGGCTCGGTGACCGCCGAGTACTGGTCGGACGCCCAGCAGAAGTGGCTGGCGCTGTGGCAGGTCAACCAGACCTGGTCGTACTGGGGTCTGTACCCGTCGATGATCCTGATGCAGGACGGCCGCCTCTTCTACTCGGGCAGCCACGTCTTCGGCAACAACATCCCGGGCACCGGATCGGCGATCTACGACTACAACGCCAACACCATCACGCAGATCCCGGGCCTGCAGAACAAGGACCAGCGCGACCAGTCCGCGAGCGTGCTGCTGCCTCCGGCGCAGGACCAGAAGGTCCTCACCATCGGCGGCGGCAACATCGACTCCAATCCGGAGGGCAACCGCCTGACGGACGTCATCGACCTCAAGCAGGCCAACCCGTCGTACGTCGCCGGGCCCCAGATCCCGCAGGGGACCGTGGACCTGGGCAACGGCAAGGTCCCCGAGACCGGCAACCAGGGCAAGATGTACGTCTCCGCGGTCCTGCTGCCCGACGGCAAGGTCCTGGAGACGGGCGGCGGTCTGCACAACCGGGCCAACCCGGTCTTCGAGGCCTCGATCTACGACCCGGACTCCAACACCTTCGACCCGGTGGCCGCCGACCCCGAGGCCCGCGGCTACCACTCGTCCGCGTTCCTGCTGCCGGACGGCCGGGTGATGGCCACCGGTGACAACCCGGGCAACGGCACCTGGAACCACAACGTGTCGATCTACACGCCGCCCTATCTCCTCAAGGGCACGCGTCCGACGATCACTTCGGTGATCGACACCGAGTGGAACTACGGCGACACCCAGCGGATCACGGTCGACCGGCCCATCGCCAAGGCCGAGTTGATCCGACCGGCCGCGGTCACGCACTCCTCGGACCCGAACCAGCGGTTCGTGGACCTGCCGCTTTCGGTGGACGGCAACAACGTCGACCTGAACGTGACGAGCAACCCCAACGTGGCCCCGCCCGGCTGGTACATGCTCTTCGCGGTCGACGCCAACGGCGTTCCGTCGGTGGCCAAGTGGGTGCATCTGCAGGGCCCGCAGGCGCTCAGCGCGAGCACCGCCGACGCGCACGTCCACTCCTTCGCCGACTCCCTGTCGGGCAAGGTGATCGAGCCCGGCAAGAAGCGGAAGTCGCAGAAGGTCTCCGTCACCATCTCCGGCTGCGACCGGCACTACGGCTCCATCAACGTGTGCGTGCCGACCGCCTTCCCGAAGGGCGTGAAGAAGACGGCGGCCTCCCGCTGCGCCTGGCTGAAGAAGAACGACTACGGTCGCCTGAAGATCAATGGCAAGGACGACCCGCTGGGCCTCGACCCGAACAAGGACGGGCTCGCCTGCGGAAAGGCGGACATCCGCAAGGGTTAACCGGCGAACTCCGCCAGGGCGCGCTCCACGATGGCCACCAGCTGCTCGTGGTGCGCGCCCTTCCAGTAGGCGCGCCCGCAGTCCTGACACTGCGCGAAGACGTCGTACGACCGGTGCGTGCCGCCCTGCAGCTGGTCGGCCACCTCGTCCTTGGTGGCCTCCTTCAGCAGTCCGTTGCAGGCGGTGCACCGTGTCCAGGGCCTGAGCTCGGGCCGGAACCGGTCGAGGACGTCCCGGAGTTGGTCCTCGGGCCGGGTGCTGTAGACATACGCCCCGGCCCACAGCTCGCGGCGGCGCAGCAGGCCCCGGTCGCGGCTGAGCATCACCCGCTTCTCGGCGGCCGAGCGGGCGGCGAGGGCCGGGTCGCCGATGTCCGTCGACTCGTACGCCGTGTCCACGCCGAGCAGGCGCAGGCGGCGGGCGAGGGTGCCGAGGTGGACGTCGAGGAGGAAGCGCAGGGGAGCGCCGGGGACCTGCTGGGGGCGGTCGACGGTCCGTACCTCCACGGTGTCGCCCGCCTCGGGGACGTACGAGTGCGGCACCTCGCGGCCGTTCACCCACAGCGCCCCGACCTCGGTCAGCGGGACCCCGGTCGACTCGACGACATGGCCGAGGGACGAAACGCCGTCCGTGGTGACGGGGGTCGCGCCCCGGCGCCGCTCACCGGCGACGAACAGGGCAAGGTCGGGGGCGAACTCGACGTGGATCTCGGGACCGTTCACGGGGTCAGGATGTCACGCGAGGGGACCCCGGGCTCAGGGCTTTTCGGTGGGGAGGCCGTGTTCCAGGACGTCCAGGGCCTGGAGCATGAGGTCCTTCAGGTCGCCCTTGAAGTCGTTCTCCGCCCAGTACATGGAGACCTCCATGAGGCCGCCGATCAGGGACATCGCGTAGACGCGGACCCTGAGGTCGTCCGGTGCCAGCCCGAAGTGGTCGGCGATCGCCCCGCACAGCATCCGCCCGGTTTCCGACATGCTCTCGAACATCCGGGAACGGACGGCGGGGACCTGGACCCCGAGATGCGCGCGCATCTTGATCATCTCGGGGTCCTCCGCAGCGGTCAGTTCGATCGCCTTCTGCATGATGTGCCGCAGCGAGTCCATCCACGGCTCCCCGGCGGGCCGTGCGCGCAACTCCTCCACCATCAGGGGGTCGTACTCGTCCGTGAGGACGATGTCCTCCTTGGTCGGGAAGTAACGGAAGACGGTCGACGGCGACACCTCGGCCCGCTCGGCGATCTGCTCGATCGTCGTGGCGTCGTAGCCCTGTTCCTTGATCAGTGCGTAGGTCGCCGAGCGGATCGCCTCGCGGGTCTTGATCTTCTTGCGCTCGCGCAGGCCCAGTCCAGGGCGGTCGGCGGGGGAGAGGGGAGAACGTGCGGCCGTCATGCTGGTCATTGTCGGGCATCCGCCTGCTCGGCTGCCATGTCCGGGGTCTCCTGCGGCGGTACGGCAGCCCGCGCGGGCTGGGTGCCCGGCAGGAACGCCGCCGCCAGCAGCGCCGATACGAGCGCCGCGGCCCCGCACACCAGCAGCACCAGGCCCATGCCGTGGACGTAGGCGCTGTTCGCGGAGGCGGCCAGCTGGGCGGAGTGGGCCTTCTCCGCGACGATGTGCGCCGCGACGACGGAGTCCCCGGCGGTGTCGGCCACCTTGGCGGGCAGCCCGGTGACGTCGAGCCGGTCGCGGAAGGTGCTCGCGAGCAGGCTGCCGAGCAGGGCGATACCGATCGCGCCGCCGACCTGGCGCAGCGTCATGAGCAGGCCGGAGCCGCTGCCGGCGCGGTCCCGGGGCAGGGCGCCGAGGGCGCCGCTCATGGCCGGCATGAGCGAGAAGCCGAAGCCGAGACCGGTGACCGAGAGCCACAGCGCGGTGAAGCCGTAGCCGGAGTCGATCGTCGTACGGCTGCCGAGGAGCGCGGCGAAGGCCAGCGCCACCAGACCCGCGCTCACCGCGGCCCGGGCGCCGAAGCGGGCGGCGACCTGCGGGGCCGTCCGGGAGGCGACCAGGATTCCGCCCATCATCGGCAGCAGTCGTACGCCGGTGCCGAAGGCGTCGTTGCCGAGGACGGCCTGGAGGTAGGGCGGCAGCACGAACAGCAGGCCGGACAGGACGAACATGACCAGGGTCGCGGCGATCGTGTTGAAGAGGAAGCCGCGGTGGGCGAGGAGGGTCATGTCGAGCATGGGGCGCTCGACCCGGCGTTCGCGCAGTACCAGGGCGGTGATGAGGACGACGGCTGCCGCGAGCATGGCCAGGACCAGCGGGTCGCCCCAGCCGCGGGTGGGCGCCTCGATGATCGCGTAGACCAGGGCGCCGAGGCCGGTCGCGGTGAGCGCGGTGGAGACGGTGTCGACCTCGGGGGAGGCGGGGTCGCGGGTCTCGGGGAGCAGGAAGACGCAGGCGGCGATGCCGATCGCGGCCATCGGGACGTTGACCAGGAAGACCGAGCCCCACCAGAAGTGGTTCAGCAGCCAGCCGCCGATGATCGGGCCGAGCGGCAGGCCGAGCGCGGAGGCGGCGGAGACGATGGCGGTGGCCTTGGGCTGCTCGTCGCGGGCGAACAGCGTGGGCACGACGGAGAGCGCGAGTGGGGTGACCAGCGCGGCGCCGACACCCATCAGGGCGCGGGCGGCGATGACCCAGTTCACGTCCCCGGCCAGCGCGCCCGCCAACGAGCCGGCGAGGAAGATCGCGAGCCCGACGATCAGCATCCGCCTCCGTCCGAAGCGGTCGCCGAGCAGTCCGGCGGGGAGCATCAGCGCCGCGAAGACGACGACGTAGGCGTCCGCCATCCACTGCTGCTGGCCGGTGGTGGCGCCGAGGTCGCCGGCCATCGTCGGCAGCGCCACGTTGAGGATCGTCGTGTCGAAGCCGAGGGTCAGCATGCTCGCGACGAGGGCGCCGAGAGCCCACCAGCGGCGGGGGTCGGGAGTGATGGTTTCCATGAAATGAGAGTAGCTGTCAAAATCTAGTTGCTGTCAATAGGCATCGACTCCCGATAGGTTTGGGGCATGAAAAAAGGGCCACGGAAGCCGTGGCCCTTCAGGAGTCGGTGGTGCTACGCGTGCTGGTACGCCACCAGTGAGATCCCCACGTAGTGGACGACGAACGCCGCCAGCGTCAACGAGTGGAAGACCTCGTGGAAGCCGAACCAGCGCGGTGACGGGTTCGGCCGCTTGATGCCGTAGATCACGCCGCCCGCGCTGTAGAGGAGGCCGCCCACGATCACCAGGACCAGCACCGCGATGCCGCCGGTGCGCATGAAGTCCGGCAGGAAGAAGACCGCCGCCCAGCCCATCGCGATGTAGCAGGGGGTGTAGAGCCAGCGCGGGGCGCCGACCCAGAAGACCCGGAAGATGATTCCGGCCGCCGCGGCCCCCCAGATGCCCCAGAGCAGCCACTGCCCCTTGGCGCCCGGCAGCAGCAGCATCGTCAGGGGCGTGTAGGTGCCCGCGATGATCAGGAAGATATTGGCGTGATCCAGCCTGCGCAGGACGCCGTCCATGCGTGGGCTCCAGTTGCCCCGGTGGTACAGCGCGCTCACGCCGAACAGCAGGCAGGCCGTCAGGGCGAAGATCCCGCAGGCGATGCGCCCTCTGGTCGAGTCCGCGAGGGCGGTGAGCACCAGGCCCGAGATCAGCGCGGCCGGGAACATGCCGAGGTGCAGCCAGCCCCGGAGCTTCGGCTTGATCGGCTCGGCGAGGTGCTGGGCGTGCTGCTTGATCTGGTGCGGCAGGGAGGGCGCGTCGGAACCGCGGCCGGCGGCCGGCGTGTCCGTGGTCGCGTCGGGGACGGGCGCAGTCATGCCCGGCATCGTACCTACGGAACCGTAAGTTGCGGATGAGTGCGGCCTGAGAACCGGCCAAGAGTGGCCATCATCTCACGGGAGTTGACACTCGGGCCTACCGCGCCAAGAGACGGTCACCTGAACCCTACGTGCACGCAAATAAACGTTCCGCGCACAAAAAGCACGTGGCGATCCTCACTCCGCTCACCTGTGAGGCCCTCTGGACATATGGGCGCTCTCGTCGGATGATCAAATGAGTGCGGTCGGCACCGGATGAGCGCTGAAGATCCAGCCACGGAGCATCCGGGCCGCAGCCCCCACGGGGCCTCCAAAACAAAAATCCCTCATTTAGGAGCAATCGTGGCGCGCGACATCGCGGCTCCCCCCGTCATCCCCACCAACCATCAGGAACTGATCTCGTGGGTGAACGAGATCGCAGCACTGACCCAGCCGGACAACGTGGTCTGGTGTGACGGATCCGAGGCCGAGTACGAGCGCCTGTGCGAGGAGCTCGTCTCGAAGGGCACCTTCCGGAAGCTCGACCCGATCAAGCGCCCCAACTCCTACTACGCCGCCTCCGACCCGACCGATGTCGCGCGGGTCGAGGACCGGACGTTCATCTGCTCCGAGAAGGAGGAGGACGCGGGCCCGACCAACCACTGGAAGGACCCCGCCGAGATGCGGGAGATCTTCGCCGGTGAGAAGGGCGTCTTCCGCGGCTCCATGAAGGGCCGGACGATGTACGTCGTCCCGTTCTGCATGGGCCCCCTCGGCTCGGACCTCTCCGCGATCGGCGTCGAGATCACCGACTCCGCCTATGTCGCGGTCTCCATGCGGACGATGACGCGCATGGGGCAGCCGGTCCTGGACGAGCTCGGCTCCGACGGCTTCTTCGTGAAGGCCGTGCACACGCTGGGCGCCCCGCTCGCGGAGGGCGAGGCGGACGTCCCGTGGCCGTGCAACTCCACCAAGTACATCTCGCACTTCCCCGAGAGCCGCGAGATCTGGTCCTACGGCTCCGGCTACGGCGGCAACGCACTGCTCGGCAAGAAGTGCTACGCCCTGCGCATCGCCTCGGTGATGGCGCGCGACGAGGGCTGGCTGGCCGAGCACATGCTGATCCTCAAACTGACGCCGCCGCAGGGCGAGTCGAAGTACGTCGCCGCCGCCTTCCCGAGCGCCTGCGGCAAGACCAACCTCGCCATGCTGGAGCCCACGGTCTCCGGCTGGACGGTCGAGACGATCGGCGACGACATCGCCTGGATGCGCTTCGGCGAGGACGGCCGCCTCTACGCCATCAACCCCGAGGCCGGCTTCTTCGGCGTCGCGCCCGGCACGGGTGAGCACACCAACGCCAACGCGATGAAGACGCTGTGGGGCAACTCGGTCTTCACCAACGTGGCGCTGACCGACGACAACGACATCTGGTGGGAGGGCATGACGGAGGAGACTCCGGCCCACCTCACCGACTGGAAGGGCAACGACTGGACGCCGGCCTCCGACGCCCCGGCCGCCCACCCCAACGCCCGCTTCACCGTCCCGGCCTCGCAGTGCCCGATCATCGCGCCCGAGTGGGAGGACCCGAAGGGCGTGCCGATCTCGGCGATCCTCTTCGGCGGCCGCCGCGCCACCGCGGTCCCGCTGGTGACGGAGTCCTTCGACTGGAACCACGGCGTGTTCCTCGGCGCCAACGTGGCCTCCGAGAAGACCGCCGCCGCCGAGGGCAAGGTCGGCGAGCTGCGCCGCGACCCCTTCGCCATGCTGCCGTTCTGCGGCTACAACATGGGCGACTACATGGGCCACTGGATCGACGTCGCCAAGGGCAAGGACCAGTCGAAGCTCCCGAAGATCTACTACGTCAACTGGTTCCGCAAGAACGACGCGGGCAAGTTCGTCTGGCCCGGCTTCGGCGAGAACAGCCGCGTCCTGAAGTGGATCGTCGACCGCCTCGACGGCAGGGCCGAGGGCGTCGAGACCCCGATCGGCATCCTGCCGGCCAAGGGCGCCCTCGACACCAAGGGCCTCGAACTCTCCGAGTCCGACCTGGACTTCCTGCTCACGGTCGACAAGGAGGTCTGGCGCGAGGAGGCCGCCCTGGTCCCCGACCACCTCAACACCTTCGGCGACCACACCCCGAAGGAACTGTGGGACGAGTACCGCGCGCTGGTGCAGCGCCTGGGCTGAACCCCGCCCTTCGAGAAAGCTCCGCGGCCGGCACGGATGTGCCCTGACCAGTGATCGTCACGGCCGGTCGCGGTGACAGCCGACGAGGTTCCGTACAACGGCGTGCGGGGCTCTGGGCCTGTCGTCGCGTTCCCGTCCGCCCCGACGGGAAGGCGACGACAGGCCTTCGTCTTTTTCCGCATCACCTCTGTGCGGACCGGGATTTCGCGGGACACTCGGGACATCCTGCAACGAACCCCGAAAAGAGGTGAGCGGGGTGCGCACACCGGTCAGCGATCCGATGAAGGTGGGGCCGTACCGCATTGTCGGACGGCTCGGCTCCGGCGGCATGGGCTGGGTGTATCTCGGCCGTTCGCCCGCCGGGCGCGAGGTGGCGGTGAAGGTCGTGCGCCCCGAACTGGCCGCCGAGCCCGAGTTCCGGGAGCGCTTCGCCCGCGAGGTCGCGGCCGCCCGGGTCGTCAGCGGCGCCTACACCGCGGCGGTGGTGGACGCCGACACGGAGGCCGAACTGCCCTGGCTGGCCACGATGTACGTACCCGGCCCGTCGCTCGCGGAGGCGGTCCGCACGGACGGTCCGCTGCCCGAGGAGCAGGTACGCCGGCTCGGCGCGTTCCTGGTCGAGGCGCTGCAGGCCGTGCACACCGCCGGAGTGGTGCACCGGGACCTCAAGCCGTCCAATGTGCTGCTGGCGTCCGACGGGCCGCGCGTCATCGACTTCGGGATCTCCCGCGTCGACGGAGCGCCCGGCCTCACCCAGGCCGGCCTCATCGTCGGCACCCCGCCCTACATGTCGCCGGAGCAGATGAAGGGGGCACAGGCCGGCCCGCCCAGCGACGTGTTCTCCCTCGGCGGGGTGCTGGTCTACGCCCTGTCGGGCCGGCCGCCGCACGGCACGGGGGAGTCGGTGCGCTACCAGGTCGTGTTCGGCGAGCCGCACCTGGGCGCCGTACCGCCGGGCCTGCGACCGCTGGTCTCACGGTGTCTGGCCAAGCGGCCCGAGGACCGGCCCCGGCTCGAGGAACTGCTGGCCGAACTGGTCGCCGAGACCCCGCAGCAGCCGTCATGGCCGCCGCCCAAGGTGAAACGGACCATCGAGATCCGTGTCAGCGAGCTGGCGGCCCGCCGTGCGGCCGGTACGGGCGTGTCCGTGCCCTCCTGCCTGATGCTGCACGCCCAGGCCCTGCTGGACGCCGGCCTGACCGACGCGATGGTCACCCGGGCGGTGGGCCGTGGCACCGTCTGAGTCGCCTCCCGGCGCCGTCCTCGAAATCGGTACGCACTGGCGACAGTTGGTGCGGAAATGGGGGACCGACCGGAATTACCGTGCCGTGGCGGAGACGGATTCCGTGTCCCTGCAATTCGATCTCGAGGAAACCGGCCGTGTGCTCACGGTCCGATTCATGACCACCAAGCGGCTGCTCGTCGCCTTCGTCACGGACGGTCATTTCCTGCGCCACGACCAGCTGGCCGTCGCCGCGGCGGCGTCGAACGCGTGGAACACGGAACAGCTGAATCCCATGCTCTCGGTGTGGGACGTCCGGGGGCCGCGTCCCTGTCTCGCCGGGGTGTGCGACCTGCCGCTGACCTGCCGGGTCACCCAGGCGGACTTCGATGCCCTGGCCAGTGACTGGGTGGAACGGGCGCGGCAGATGTTCACCCGTTGCCATCAGGTATTCCAGCTGTAGAAGTGAAACGTGTGAGGGGCTTCAACCCCTTTCGGACACCGGGCTGTTGCCGCCACTATGGGCGAGGGCCATTTCGGGCCACGGGGGTGTGGCTTTACGGCCACGGGGGTGCCCATGAGGCGTTCGCTCTGTTTCACCGTGCTGGCCGGGATTCTCATCGCCGTCTTGCCGTCGATACCGGCGACCGGTGTCGAAGGCGCCTGCGGCGGGGATTTCCCGGCCCGTCTCAAGTGCTGGTCCGGCGGGCTCAGCGGCGGCACCGTCACGGTCACGGTCGACCATGCGCTGCCGCTCGGCGGAACTCCCGGGGACCGCGAGACCATCCTGCGCGGCACCGTGCGGCACCAGGCGAACCTGGAGGTCCAGGTGCCGGCCGGCGTCTCGACCGGCGAGGGCGGAACGGTGCTGCTCGTGCTCGCCGGGCGCCGACTCGTCGACCCGGACGCCAGGATCGACCGGTTGTCGCCGAAGACCGTCAAGGAACTCGAGGGCGTGGGCGCCTGCCACCGCGACAGCAGGGATCTGTGCGATGTGGTCGGCCCGGGCAGGACGGCCCAGGTCACCGGCAACCGACTGATCACCACCGAGCAGGTGACCGGGAAATACACATACGTCGTGGCCCCCGCCGACAAGGGCACCGACTACAAGACCTGGCTCCTCATCGGCATGAGCGCCCTGCTCGCCCTTCTCCTCGCCGCCCTCGTGTACGCCGTCCGCCGCTCCCGCCCTCTCGCCGCCCCCGGCATCGGCTCCCTGCCGGTGTCCGACGAGCCCACAACCCGCCTCAGGACCACCTCGGCCTCCGCGTACGGCCGTCGAACACCCGTGCCGGGAAACGGCCCCGCCAGGTCCGCCCTCGTACGCACCGACCTGCATCCCCAGGGATACGTCGAGCTCGACCGCGTCCTGTACCGGGCGGTGTGGGCGCAGCCCGGCCGGCCCGCGCCCGCTCCCGGCTCACGCGTCGACGTCACCGACCCCGCGGAACCCGACTCCGACGTCCTCTACGCCTTCCCGCCCGCCGCCGGACGGCACGCGCACGCCCGTTGACGCACCGGTCCACCAGGAGACGCCCATGTCCAGCGAATACCCGCCCACCCTGCCGGCGGAGTACGCCGACATCGAGTTCGAGAACAACGCCCAGCGCCTGCCGCTGGTGCTGTGCCTCGACACCTCCAGCTCCATGGCGGGACAGCCGATCCAGACGCTCAACAACGCCCTCGTGGACTGGACCCGCGAACTGCACGACGACGTCGCCCTCAGCTACAGCGTCGAGGTCGCCCTGGTCACCTTCGGCGGCCGCGGTGTCGCCGCCTGGCGCGGACCCCAGCTCCTCGCCCCCGGAACCCGGCTGAGCCCCTTCGTGCCCGCCCACATGTTCCGGCCGCCGCAGCTCGCCGCCTCCGGGGTGACCCTGATGACGGAGGCCCTGGAGCTGTCGATGCACATCGTCGCCGCCCGCAAGGCCGAGCTGCGGGCCTCCGGGCTGCAGTACTACCGGCCGCAGATCTGCCTGGTCACCGACGGCATCCCGACCGACGCCACGGGCCATCTCACCGACTCCTGGCATCGGTTGATCCCCGTGCTCGAGGAGGAGCAGCGCGCCCGGCGCTTCAGGCTGTACGCGATCGGCGTCGGCGGCATCACCGACACCGGCGAGCAGGTCCTCAGGGCCTTCGCCCCGACCTTCAACGCCAGGATCCAGGGATTCCCGTTCCGTGAACTGCTGCAGATGATGTCCGCCAGCGCGAACGCAGAGCAGAAGGGCGCCGGGGACGAGGTCTTCGAGAAGATCTTCAGCCAGTTCAAGACCCAGCGCCCGGCGTGGGAGAGCTAGGCGATGGGCGCGGGCCGGGCCGGCTGGCGGATCCACGGCATGAGCGTCGAGGGCTACCGGCACCGCCGGGACGGTCTGCCCTGCCAGGACGCGTGCGCCCACACCGAGTCGGGGCCCGTCGCCGTCCTCGCCGTCGCGGACGGCGCCGGCAGCCGTCCGCGCGCCGACGAGGGCTCCCGGCTGGCGGTGGAGCTGGCCGCCGAGCACTTCGTACGGCGGGCCGCGGCGGCCGTCGACAGCCCGCCCGGCGCTGCCGTGCACGACCTGCTCACGGACGCCTTCCACGACGTCACCAAGGTGTTCCTGGACACCACGGGACCGGCGGCCGGCGACTTCGCGACCACGCTCACCGTCGTCGTCCTGGCCCCCGGCTGGCTCGGCCACCTCACCGTCGGCGACGGCTTCGTCGTACTGCGTGCCGGAGCCGAGGACGGTGAACGGCAGTTCCATCTGCTGCCGCAGGCGGCGGCCGCCAGTGAGTACAGCAACGAGACGGTCTTCCTCACCTCGCCGGACGCGGCCCGCTGGGTGCACACCGACTGCGTGTCCGACGCGGGGATCGACGGGGTGCTGCTGTCCACCGACGGACTCGCACAGGCCGCGCTCTCCCGGTCCGCAGGCGGCGCGCCGACACCGAACGCCTCCTTCGCCGACGCCGTCTTCCGCTCCCTCGACGCCTCCGGACCGGTGTCCGACACCGCACACGAGAACCTGGCCGCACTGCTCAGGTCGGACCGGCTGACCGCGCTGAACGCCGACGACAAGACACTGCTGCGGGCCGTACGGCAGGTGCGGCCATGAGCGGCCGGGTCGTGCACCTGGACGGGAAACCGGTGGTGCTCGCGGAGCTCCCGCTGAAGGGCGGCGGCCAGGCGGCCGTCTTTCCGGTCGAGGGCGACCACGCGACGGTCGTCAAGCTCTACCGCGACCCGCCCGGCCCCGACCAGGAGCGCCGCCTGGCCCGGATGCTCACCATGTCCCCCCTCGCCGCCCGCCCGACCGACCGCTCCCAGCCGCCCGAACTGGCCTGGCCCACCGCGCTCGCCCGCAGCCCCGAGGGCGAGTTCCTCGGCTACGCCATGCACCGCTTCGGTGAGCCCGAACACGTCCAGCTGGTCGGCCTGTTCACCCGCGCCCAGCGCCTCAGGCTCTTCGCCGAGGCGGACTGGCGCTTCCTGCTCGGGGTCTCCTGGAACCTCGCCTTCATGACCGCGCGCCTGCACTACGACAGCCTCGTCGTCGGCGACTTCTCCAGCAGCAACGTCGTCGTCGACGCCAACGGCTTCGTCACCTTCCTCGACTGCGACTCCATCGCCTTCACCGATCCGGTGACCGGCGAGCCCTTCCCGTGCCTGATGCACACCACCGACTACTCCGCCCCCGAGCGGCAGTCCGGCGGCCCCGCCACCCGGGCCAGTGACGACTTCGCCCTCGCGGTGCTCGTCTACCAGCTGCTGACGGCCGGCAACCACCCCTTCGGCGGCGTCCCGCACGACAGCACCTCCGAGTCGACGGTCAAGGACAACATCGCCGCCAGCGTCTCCTACGTGGTCCGCCCGGAACTGGTCGTCGTCCCGCGCGGCACCGTCGACCCGTCCGTACTGCCGCCCGACCTGCTCAACCTGGCCCGCGCCGCCTTCGGCCCCGGCGTGCACGCCCCCGCCGCACGCCCCCCGGCGGAGGCCTGGCTGCGCGCCCTGGACAAGGAGCGCGCACAGATACGGATGTGCCAGGCGCGGCCACTGCACGCGTACGGCTCCCACCTGCCGTCCTGCCCTTGGTGCGCACGGGCCGCCCGCACGGGGCACGACGTGTTCAACATGCCCCGGCCGGTATCGGTGCCGATGCCGACCCTGCCACCGCAACCGCCGCCCGCCGCCCGCCGGTTCGGGCCGCTGAAGGTGGTGCTTCTGCTGATCGCGCTGCTGGTGATCATCGTGGTCGTGACGAACCTCCACCGCATCAACTGAGGCTCAGTTCGCGCGCCCCCGGTCCTCCAGATACCGCGTGTGCGACTCCTGCCGCCGTTCCTCCGTCTCCCGAAGGAGCGTGGCCACCCGCTTCAACTCCTCGTGCACGAGGGAGAGTTGCCGCTCAAGATGGCGCTCCGGCGGCTCCTGCCCGGGTGCCAGCCGCGTCCACCAGCGCGTGCGTACGAATGTGTCGACGGTCTCGGGCACGTCCTGCCGCACGGCCCGCGCGAGGACGTGCAGCGCCTCCGGATCCTGGGCGAGGAGCTCGGCGGCCCAGCCCGGGTCCAGCAGCCCCGACAGCAGCTCGTGAAGCTGGGTGAGCCGGCCCGCGGCCACCGGCGGCACCTCCACGTCCGCCAGATACGCCTCCAGCCGCCCGAAGTCGCCGCGCAGCTCGTCGAGTTGGGCGGACGGGTCCGGGAAGTCGGGCAGCGGCGGCCGCTCCGGCGGAGCGATCAGCGCGCCCGCGCCGTACAGTCCCGCCACCACGACGGGCCAGTACGGTCCCGCGACACCGGTGAAGGTGAGCACGAGCCCGGCGAGCCCGCACGCGCTGCCCGCGATGTTCTTGCGGGACTCGAGGTACTCACTGATAGCCACGGATCTCCTCGAAGGCGCCGTCCAGCGAGCCCTTCTGGGCGTCGAAGAGGCGGCCGCCGGTCAGGTCGGCGATGTGCGCCAGCTCCCCCCGGTCGGAGTCGCCGAAGAGGATCGGGAAGACGGGGATCTCCCGCTGCCCGGTGCCGAGCCCGCGGTAGAAGGCGTCGAACTCCGCGGCCTTCGCGCCCGTCGTGTTCTCGCCGTCCGTCATCAGCACGATCGACGTGAACGTGTCGGGATCGGTGCCGAGACGCTCGTACGCCTTCTCCAGCGAGGTGTAGATGGCGGTGTCGCCGTCGGCGCTGAGCGCTCCGGTGTCCTTGCGGATGCCGTCCAGTCCGGTGTCCGGATCCGCCGGGTCCACCACATGCGTCCGTACGCTCTTCACGCCCGACCCGAACGGCATCAGCGTCACCTCCTCGCGTTCGCGGAAGTCGGCGGTGAGGTCGCCGAGGGCCTTCTTCAGCCGGTCGAGGCGGTCGCCCCGCATCGAGCCCGAGGTGTCGAGGACGTAGACGGTCCGGGACGGGCGGCGCAGCTCGTTCTCGTACGAGTCGAGCAGTCCGTCGGCGACGGAACGGCTGCCGGGGAAGGGGAGTTCGCGACGCCGCGTCGTGTCGAGACCGGCCGCGGGCGGCACGGAGGGGATCACCGGGCGGCGGTGGGTGCGCCGGGTGATCTCCCGCTGGATCTTCGGCGTGCGCAGGGCCTCGGCCAGGCGGCGGACGTCCTCGCGGGCCGTGGTGTCCGTGGCGGCGAGGGAGGAGAGCGGGTAGTCGGCGGTGACCACGCCGTCCTTGGGGCGGATCACGGTCAGGCCCGGGATGCCCTTGAGGACGGACTCGTAGTTGAGGAGCGCGTCGACGTTCCCGCGCCTCTGGTACGCCGTCGCCAGCCAGCCGGACGACCCCGAGGTCAGCTGCTGCCCCTTGAAGAACTCCTTCAGCCGAGGCCTGGCCTTCGCGACGTCCGCGTCGGTGAGCGCCGACTGGGCGCCGGAGAGGGCGGAGGCGACCGAAACCAGCGTCGAGAAGCCGGAGTTGGAGCGTGCGGGGTCGGTCATGCCGTACGTCAGCCTGCCGTTCTGCACGGCCTGCTCGACCTGGGACCAGGTGACGTCGGCGGGCTTCCAGCCGAGCGCCTTCACGGTGGCCGTCCTGACCCCGATGGCGACCGGGCTCGACATGATCGGCGTCTCGGAAACGACCTTCCTCGCCACCTCCGGCCGCAGCCGCAGATAGTCGTCCGACGACAGCCACACGGCGTCGAACCGTCCGTCGGCCTTCCCCGCCGCGAGGAGGTTCACGGCGTCCAGGGTGCCCATGTAGGTGGGCCGCACCGTGAGGCCGGTGTCCCGCCGGACCTCCTCGAGGACGGGCGCCATGTCGGCGAGCTCGCTGGAGGCGAGGATGCGCAGGGTGCCGGGGGTGGGGGCGGCGGGGTCCGCCGGCTGCTTCTGCTGCGCCGCCGTGCAGGCGGTGAGGAGAGCGGTCGCCGAGACGGCGACAGTCAGGAGGGTCCGTCTCACGCGAGGCCCCCTTCCAGCGCGCCCCGCGACCGGCTGCGGTCCAGGTACGCGCTCGCGTGCTGCAGTTCGGCCGTCAGGGACTCGACGGTCGTCGCCATCGCCTCGGTCGCCTGGACCTTGTACGTGTCGATCGCGTCGAGCGTGCGGTAGATCTGCTGGAAGGCGGAGCGCAGAGTTTCGGCGCCCACGGCCGGATCGGCGGCGATCCGCTGGATCTCCCCGCTCTGCGTGGCGAGCATCTCGGCGTTGCCCCGGATCAGGTCCTCGGTCGTGCCCCGCAGGGCATTCACCTGGTCGACGACCTTCTTCTGGTTGTCGAGCGCGGAGGCCAGCATCACGGAGATGCGCAGGGCGGAGACGGTCGTGGTGGCCGCGCGGTCGACGCCCTTGATCAGCTCGTCGTTGTTGCGTCGTACGACGTCCATGGCGAGGTAGCCCTGGGCGCACACCGCGAGCTGGGTGAGCAGGTCCTGGTGCTTCTGCCGGACGGGGAAGAGCACGTCGGCCCGGAGCGAGTCGGCCGATCCGGGATCCGCGACGCCGGTGATGTGCTGCTCGACGGCCGCGTCCAGGGCCTCGGTGAGGACGACGTACTCCTGGAGCTTGCCCATGGTCTCCCACAGGCGGACCCGCTCGGTCTGCAACGCGGCGTTGTCGCGCCGGAGTTCGTCCTGCCCGCCCCGCAGCGAGCCCACGATCTTGTTCAACGTTCCCTGTGCGGAGGCGTACTTGGCGACGTGGTCGCGCAGCTTGTTGCCGCCCGGCAGCCGGGACAGGAACTTCCGTCCCATGCCGGCGGGCAGATCCCGCGGATCCAGGTCCTCGACGACCCGCCGGAGTTCGACCAGCGACCCGGCGACCTGCGACTGCGCGTCGCCGCCCTTGCTCGGCAGGGACCTGACCGTCCGCTCCAGCATCCGGTTGGACTGCGCGGCCGCGGTGCGCATCTCACCGGCGCCGAGCGCGGTGATCTCGCCGACCTTGCCGGCGAACTCGGGCGAGCGGGCATCGAGGGCCGCGAGCCCGTCCACGTACGCGGCTGCCTTCTCCGCCATGTCCGTACGGACGCTGTCGTCGACGGGCACGAGCCCGCCGGCCTTCTCCCGCGGGACGGGCGCGACGGCCTCCGGCGGGGTGAGGGTGAAGACGTCGTCCCCGCTGAGGGTGTGCTGACTGCTGCTGTTCTGACTGGTGTTGAAGCTGGTCACAAGAGACCCCCCGTTCATCCGCGCGCCCGGCGCGCCATCTCGTGCAGCACCGCGGAGGTGGGCACGGGCGCCTGCCGGACGCCGGTCAGTTCCTGCTTGAGGTAGGTGGTGTCCGAGGCGAACTCGGACGCGTCGCCCTGCGGCCGGAAACCGTGCCGCGCGGCGAGCCTGCGCAACTCCGGGTCACTGGTGAGGAGCCCGGCCAGGGCCTTGCCGTTGTCGGTGAGCGGTACGACGGTGTGGTCGCTGTCGACCGTGGTGTCCGGGTACAGCACGACCAGGTCGTCGGGCTTCTGCCCGCCCGTGAGCGTCGCGGCGACCTGGGACTCGTAGACCCAGACCAGCGGATTGCCGGCGCCGCTGACGAAGTCCCGGAAGACCGCGTCCGAACTCGACTGCTGGGCACCCTGGACGCTGACGAGCTTCTTCAGCAGCGGCCCGGTGCGCTCGAGGTCGGCCTTGCCCGCTACCACGCGGCCGCCGTTCGCCACGTACGAGGCGGCGGCGAGATAGAGGGCACCGGAGTTGGAGGACTCCGGATCGGTGCTGGAGATGAACAGGGTCCCGCTCAACTCCCCGTACTTTCCCGCCCCCTTGAGCTGCTGCCAGGTGCGGTCCTGCCGAGCGGCGGCGAGATAGGCGGCCATCTTCAGGGTGCCGCGGTGCTCACCGTCGAGGGTCGCGAGGCCGTTCTCCGCGAGCACCTGGGCGGCGCTGCGGTGGGCCACGACGACGAGCGGCGAGTAGAAGGGGCGCGGGAGGGTGCCGTGCACCTTGTAACGGTCGGCCAGTTCGACGGCCGGGGCCTGGCTGGAGGGGAACGCGAGGTCGTACCCCTTGAGGTCGAGCCCCTCCATGGCCCAGGACCCGGAGGTCTCGGCCTTCACGGTGTAGCCCTTGGTGGCGAGGGCCTTCACCACAGCCGGATCGGCGAAGTACTCGGCCTTCTCCGACCCGATCACCATCCGCACGGTCTTCGTTGCCGTGCCCTTGTCGTCCGCTTCCCGGCCCGCCACGACGGCAGCCACCACGCCACCGATCAGCAAGGCCGCGAGGACGATTCCTGCGATTCGTCTCACGTCGTGGAGAGTGCTCGCGGAACCCAACATTCCCCGGCAGAAGCGATGAACGGACGGTGACGTACCCGCCCCGGCCCTGCAACGCCCTTCAAGGGGCGCGGGGCTGTATCGATTTGCGGCTCCGCCGCGTGGGCGCGACAAGCCACGACGAACCCCGCAGCCGCCAGACCACACGAACCCTTACGGCGAGAAGGCGCCGCGGCTCAAGCCAACGCAGTGCCATGGCACCCGGTCCGCGCGTCGCTGCGGGTGCACGCGGACCGGGGCCGTCAAGGGAGCCCGGAGGCTCAGTGGGACGCGAGTTCGCGGGGCTCCAGGGCCGCCGCGTGTACGTCCATCTGCTCGGCGGCGAGGATCGCCACCGCCGTGTCCGCCCTGGACGCCGCCACGACGAGCGCGCGGCCGGCGAGGGCGTGGGCCCGCTGGTGCAGGGCCATCGGTTCGTCGTCGGACGGTGCCGCGGCCATGCGGACCGGCGTCATCCCGCCCCGCAACCGGGCCACCTGCGTGGCAAGCCGCTCGGCCCCCTCGTCGAGGTCGGCGGAAGGCGCCAGCCCCCGCAGCTCGTCGGTCACGGCGAGCAGCGCCGCGAGATGACCCGCGAGCTGGATGTCCAGCTCTTCCTCACGGGACCGGTGGGGAAAGTCGGAAGGCGTGCCGGCCATCGTGCTGTGGACCGACTTGGTGCGGATCGGTTCGTACATGGATGGCCTCCTGTGCTGTCAGGAAACCATCCTAGCTTAGATTTCGTCTAAAGTTGAGTGAGCTGAAAAGATCTACGGCTGGCCGTAGCCGTCCAGGAAGTTCCCGATCCGGGTGACCGCGTCCCGCAGGTCCCCGACCGTCGGCAGGGTCACGACCCGGAAGTGGTCCGGCTCCGGCCAGTTGAACCCGGTGCCCTGCACGACCATGATCTTCTCGCGGCGCAGCAGGTCCAGGACCATCCGCCGGTCGTCCTTGATCTTGAACACCTTGGGGTCGAGCCGCGGGAAGAGATACAGCGCACCCTTCGGCTTCACGCAGGTCACGCCCGGGATCTGGGTGAGCAGCTCGTACGCGACGTCCCGCTGCTCCTTCAGCCGCCCGCCCGGCAGCACCAGATCGTTGATCGTCTGCCGCCCGCTCAGCGCGGCGACCACGCCGTGCTGCCCCGGCATGTTCGCGCACAGGCGCATGTTCGCCAGGATCGTCAGACCCTCGATGTAGGAGTCCGCGTGCGCGCGCGGCCCGGAGATCGCCATCCAGCCGACCCGGTAGCCGGCCACCCGGTACGCCTTGGACATGCCGTTGAAGGTGAGGGTCAGCAGGTCGGGGGCGATCGCGGCGGTCGGGGTGTGCGTGGCGCCGTCGTAGAGGATCTTGTCGTAGATCTCGTCGGAGCAGACCAGCAGGTTGTGGCGGCGGGCGATGTCGGTGAGCCCCTTGATCATCGCCTCGTCGTAGACGGCCCCCGTCGGGTTGTTGGGGTTGATGATGACGATCGCCTTGGTGCGGTCGGTGACCTTGCGCTCGACGTCCGCGAGGTCGGGCATCCAGTCGGACTGCTCGTCGCAGCGGTAGTGGACGGCCGTGCCGCCGGAGAGCGAGACGGCGGCGGTCCACAGGGGGTAGTCGGGCGACGGTACGAGGACCTCGTCGCCGTCGTCGAGGAGGGCCTGCATGGCCATCACGATCAGCTCGGAGACGCCGTTGCCGACGAAGACGTGCTCGACGTCCGTCTCGATGCCGAGGGTCTGGTTGTGCATCACGACCGCCCGGCGCGCGGCCAGCAGGCCCTTCGCGTCGCCGTATCCATGGGCCGAGGACACGTTGCGGAGGATGTCCTCCAGGATCTCGGGCGGGCACTCGAAGCCGAACGCCGCCGGGTTGCCGGTGTTCAGCTTGAGAATGCGGTGCCCGGCCGCCTCGAGCCGCATCGCCTCCTCGAGCACCGGGCCCCGGATCTCGTAACAGACGTTGGCGAGCTTGGTCGACTGGATCACCTGCATGTCTGGGAGCTTACGGCCCGGTAACGCCTCCTGGGCCGTGTTATCCGCCACTTGAGACGGGTGGTATGGGCTGTTATCGCCGGTAGCTGTCTCAGGGGTCCCACAGGTCCCTAGAATTCGCCCCCATGTCCACGCCGAGCGATTTCGAACCGGAGGGCGGCGGTCCCGTGGATCCGCCGAACGTGTACCACCCGCTGGGTGTGTCGTCCCCCGCGTACGAGGAGTACACCGATCCTGCTTCCGCGCACGGGTGGCTGAGCGCGTACGACGAGACGCAGCAGCTGCCGCCGGTGGCGGACGGGGCCGGTGGGGTGAGCGCGGTCCGTCCGCACCGCAGGGCCCGGCGGAAGCCGAGCGTGTGGCGGTCACGGCGCGTGGTGGTCGCCGCAGGCGCGGTGGGTGCGGTGTCGGCGGTGGCCGCGGCGGTCGCGCTGTCCTTCTCCGGGTCGTCCTCCGGATCGCCGTCGGACGGCATCCAGGGCAAGGAGAAGCGGACGAGCCCGACGGCGTCGACGGCGCCGGCCTCCGCCGGGGTCGCCGCCGACCCGTCGTCGCAGCGCTCCGGCACGGCTTCCCCGGGCCCGAGCACCCCGGCGAGCAGCTCCGCGCCCGCGGACGGCGACGAGACCCCGCAGCCCTCCACCCCGACGAGCACCACGAGCGCGCCCACCGCCACGGCCGCCACGGGCGTTCCGGGCCGGGGTAACTCCAACGGAAATCCCGGTCACGGTCAGGGTGGCACCAAGGGGCCGAAATAGCCGTCTGATTCCGTGTGAACGCCCGGCGTGGTCCGCGGCGGGTGCCCGGTGGGCTCAACTTCGGGCCGGAATGACGGGTGCCACGGGCGCGCCCGCCGCCACGGCCACCACGGGCGCTCCGGGCCGGGGCAACTCCAACGGAAATCCCGGTCACGGTCAGGGTGGCACCAAGGGGCCGAAATAGCCGTCTGACTCCGTGAACGTCCGCCGTGGTCCGCGGCGGGTGCCCGGTGGGCCCAACTTCCGGCCGGAATGACGGGTGCCACGGGCGCGCCCGCCGCCACGGCCACGACGGGCGTTCCGGGCCGGGGCAACTCCAACGGAAATCCCGGTCACGGTCAGGGCGGCACCAAGGGCCCCAAATAACCGTCTGACTCCGTGAGACACCCGCCGTGTCCCACGGCGGCCGCCCGGCGATCCGGACTCCCGTCCGGAAACAAGTCCTTGCCCGGCGGCCCCGCTCCCCTCACAATGCACATGTCAAATTTATGGGCGGCCGGAAATCCTCCGGTCGCCCAAGTCGCAAGAGGGGACCCCCACATGAAGAAGCCTCTCCTTGCCGTGCTCGGAGCCCTGGTGATATCCGGGGCGGGCATGGCACCCGCGGTCGCGGCACCCGTGATCGCGGACGGTGCGGCCGCCAAGACGGCGACGAAGACGGCGACGCCCACGCTCAAGGCCGTCAACTTCGCCGGCACCGTCTCGCTCAGCAACTGTTCCGGCTCGGTCATCCGCTTCCCGAACTCCGCGGACACCGACCCGGCGCTCGTCATGACCAACGGTCACTGCCTGGAGACCGGCTTCCCGGAGCCCGGCGAGGTCATCACCGACCAGGCCTCCAGCCGTACCTTCGGTCTGCTCAACGCCTCGGCCACCAGGGTCGGGACGCTGCGTGCCAACAAGGTCGTCTACTCCACGATGACCGACACCGATGTGACGATCTACCAGCTCACCACCACCTACGCGAAGATCAAGAGCACGTACGGCATCAGCCCGCTGACGCTCAACGACACGCACCCCACCGCCGGCACCGCGATCACCGTGGTCTCCGGCTACTGGAAGAAGACGTACGCCTGCAACATCGACGGCTTCGTCTACCGCCTCAAGGAGGGCGACTGGACCTGGAAGGACTCGGTCCGTTACACCTCCGCCTGCCAGACCATCGGCGGCACCTCGGGCTCGCCCGTCGTGGACAACGCCACCGGCAAGGTCGTCGCCGTCAACAACACCGGCAACGAGGACGGCGAGCGCTGCACCGAGAACAACCCCTGCGAGGTCGACGCGAGCGGCAACGTGACCGTCCGCGAGGGCATCAACTACGCCGAGGAGACCTACCAGATCCCCGCCTGCTTCGGCGTCGGCAACAAGCTCGACCTGAGCGCCAGCGGCTGCGTGCTGCCCAAGCCGTAGTCATCGGTCGGTGGTGTTCCGTCGCACGGGACTGCGACGGACCGCCCGGCCCGCGAGTACGTCCGTACGCCGGCCGTCCTCGATGACGAAACGGCCGTCGACGAAGACGTACGGAATGCCCGTCGGGAGCGTGCGCGGATTCTCGTACGTCGATCCCGCCGCAACCGTCTCCGGGTCGAACAGCACCAGGTCGGCGCGGTAGCCCTCGCGGACCAGGCCCCGGTCCGGCAGTCGCAGCCGGGCGGCCGGGCGCGAGGTCAGATGGGCCACGCACTCCTCCAGCGACAGCACCCCCAACTCCCGTACGTACCGCCCGAGATACTGCGGGAAGGTGCCGTACGCGCGCGGGTGCGGCTTCGTGCCCCGGAGGATGCCGTCCGAGCCGCCCGTGTGGACCGGGTGGCGCATGATCGCCTGTACGTTCTCCTCGTGGCCGACGTGCTGGAGGATCGTCGAGCCCAGACGGTCGGCGAGCAGCAGGTGACGGGCGGTCGCCCACGGGGCCTCGCCGCGCGCGTCCGCCGACTGCCGGATCGTACGGCCCACGAAGTCCGCCAGAGAGTCGTCGCTGACGCCCGAGACCTCGATCGTGTCCCACTCGATGGGCACGCCGTGGCAGCCGTCCGCGCCGACGACCTCCATGTGGTGCCGGATGCGCTCGGCCGTCCCGTCGTCGGCCAGCCGCCCGAGGATCGCCTCCGGGCCGCCCTCGCTCGCCCAACTCGGCAGCATCGCCGCGAGGGTTGTGCAGCCGGGGGTGTAGGGGTACGTGTCCAGGCTGATGTCCGCCCCGGACGCGAGCGCCTCGTCCAGCAGTTTCAGTAGCTCCGGCGCCCGGCCCTTGTTCACGCCGAAGTTCATGGTGGCGTGCGCCAGGTGGAGGGAGCAGTCCGCCTCCCGGGTCAGGGCGACCATCTCCTCGTACGCCTCCAGCGCCCCGGCGCCGTACGAGCGGTGGTGCGGGCAGTAGTAGCCGTCGTACTGCGCCACCACCCGGCACAGCTCGGTGAGTTCGGCGTCCTTGGCGTACATGCCGGGCGTGTAGGTCAGCCCGGACGACATGCCGACCGCGCCCTGCTCCATGCCCTCCGCGACCAACTGCCGCATACGGTCCAGCTCTTGGGGCGTGGCCTCGCGGTCCTCCCAGCCGACGGCCAGCATGCGGACCGTCCCCTGGGGGATCAGGTACGCCGCGTTGACGGCGATTCCGCGGTCCAGCCGGTCGAGGTACTCGCCGACCGAGCGCCAGTCGAAGTCGATGTCGTCGCCGTAGCCGTTCCAGCCGGTGATGGCCCGGCGGACCTCTTCCAGTGTGCGGTCGTCGATCGGGGCGTACGACAGCCCGTCCTGGCCCAGGACTTCGAGGGTGACCCCCTGCGCGGCCTTCGCGCTGTGGTCCGGGTCGCGCAGGAGGGCGAGGTCGCTGTGGGCGTGCATGTCGATGAAGCCGGGGGACAGGACGAGCCCTTCGGCGTCCAACTCCCTCGTTGCCCTGGGCCGTTGACAGCCGGCTGCCGCGGCTTCCTTGACGATCGAGACGATCCGACCGCCGTCGATCACGACATCGGCGCGGTACGACGGCTCACCGCTGCCGTCGACGACGTCCGCGTCCCGGACGACGAGCTCCTCCACGACAGACCTCCTAGAAGAACGTGCGGATGTACTCGACGACCGTGCCGTCCGCCTCGGCCACCGGGATCAGCTGCCACTTGTCGAAGGACGTGCACGGGTGGGACAGGCCCATGCCCAGCCAGTCCCCGACCTCCAGGTCCGCCTCGGGACCCGTGCGCAGCCACGCGTGCTGGTCGGACAGACCCGTCACCGAGACGCCGGTGGCCGGGCGCTCGGCGCCGTCCCGGCGGACCACCTGGGCGAAGGGGAGGTCCAGGTCGTAGGCCGCGTCCCGCTTGCCCGCGTTGACGAAGGCCTGCTCGGCCGACGGCCGTGACACCACCTGTGCCCAGAGCCGGAACGCCGGCTCCAGGGCGCCCTCCTCGGGGACCCGGTTGAAGGGGGTGATCTTGCGGTAGTGGCCGTCGTCGTGCGAGACGTAGGCCCCCGAGCGCAGCAACTTCAGCACGGGGAGCGAGAGTTCGGGGATCTCGGCGAACACGTCGGCCACCGCGTCGAACCAGGCGCTGCCGCCCGCGCTGACGACGATCTCGTCCAGGCCCGCTGCGGCGAACCGCCCCGCCTTGTCGAAGTCCACGGCCAGGGCGACCAGCCGTCGCAGCCAGGCGTGCACCCGCTCCGGGTCGGCCTGCGGCACCTCGCCCTCGTAGCCCGCGACGCCCACCAGACGCAGCGTCCGCGTGGCGGCCACCGCGTCCGCGACCGCCGCGCACTCCGCCTCCGTACGGACCCCGGTGCGCGCGCCCTCACCGGCGGCGAGCTCCACGACGACGTCCAGCGGACGCGTGGCCCCCTGCAGCGCCGCGTCCATCAGCTCCACACCGCGCACGGAGTCGACGTAGCAGACGAGACGGAAGTCCGGATCGGTGTCGAGTTCCGTGGAGATCCACTTCAGCGCCGCCGGGTCGACGAGCTCGTTGGCGAGGAAGACCCGCCGGGTGCCGAACTCCCGTGCCACGCGCACCTGGTGGGGCACGGCGAGGGTGATGCCCCAGGCGCCGCGCTCGATCTGCCGCTGGAACAGCTGGGGCGCCATGGAGGTCTTGCCGTGCGGGGCGAAGGCCAGGCCGTGGCGGGTCGCATACGTCTCCATGAGCGCGAGGTTGTGCTCCAGCCGCTCGGCGGACAGCGCGAGCACCGGGGTCGCGAAGCCGCCGGTGAAGAGGTTGCGGCGCTGGGCGGCCAGTTCACCGACGGTCAGGCCGTCGGCGTCCGGCGGGAGGCCCTTGAAGCGGTGGTCGACGCGTTCCTCGGCGAGTCGGGCGAGCGCCTCGGTGCTCATGGAACCTCCCTGATCAGGAGCGTTGCAGTTAGTGCAACGTCCATTGCGTATGTCGCTTACTGCTGTCTAACATCTCGGCCAACGCGAGGTCAACGAAGCCGCCGCGACCCCGCACAGACCTAGGAGCTACGACGATCGTGACCGCGACCGGTCCCTGCAATGCCCCCGACGTCGTGGACGTCGTCGCGCTCGGCGAGTCCATGGTCACGTTCCTGCCCTCCCGCCCCGGCCGCCTCGCCGACGTCCCCTCCTTCGACCGCGCCATCGGCGGCGCGGAGTCCAACGTGGCGTGTGCCTTGGCGGCGGCCGGTCATTCCGTGCGGTGGGTGAGCAGGGTGGGGGCCGACGGGTTCGGCGACCACCTCGTCGAGACCGTCGGCTCCTACGGCGTCGACGTCACGTCCGTGCGACGCGACCCGGCGCGCCCGACCGGCATCTACTTCCGCACCGCCGGGGACCGGGCCACCGACGCGCACGAGGTGGCGTACTACCGGGCCGGTTCGGCGGCCTCCGCGATGGCGGCCGACACCGTGGACCTCGACGCGGTGCGCGCCGGGCGCGTTCTGCACCTGACCGGGATCACGGCGGCGCTGTCCGTGCAGTGCCTGGCGCTGCTCCGGGAGCTGACGGCGCCCCGACCCGGCCGGCCGCTCGTCTCCTTCGACGTCAACCACCGGCCCGGGCTGTGGCAGGACGGCAGCGGCCCGCAGGTGCTGCTGGAACTGGCGCGCGGCGCCGACCTCGTGTTCGTGGGGGAGGACGAGGCGGAGGAGGTCTGGGGCCTGCACGGTGTCGACGCCATCGGCACCGCCTTTCCCGACCCCGGGATGCTCGTCGTGAAGCAGGGCGGGCGCGGGGCCACCGCGTTCGACAAGGGGGACGTCACCTTCGTCCCCGCGCCGCACGTCGACGTCGTCGCCGCCGTCGGGGCCGGTGACGCCTTCGCCGCCGGGTTCCTCTCCGCCACCCTCCGTGGTCTCCCCGTCCGCGACCGCCTCCGGCACGGTCACCTGATGGCCGCCGCCGCTCTGACCGTCCCCGGTGACCTCGCCGTGCCTCCCACGCGCGAGCGCGCCGACCGCCTGGTCGCCCTGGACGACGCGGCGTGGGGGACACTTCGACTCGGCCCCGGCTGGACACAGGCCGAGCAGGCCCCGGAGGAGGTACGTACGCCATGAGCCAGACCGTCGACCGCGCGCTGAGCATCCTGCCGCTGCTCGCCGAGGGCCCCGCCGACCTCGGCCGGGTCGCCGACCGCCTGGGCGTGCACAAGTCCACGGCCCTGCGCCTCCTGCGCACCCTGCACGAGCACGGCCTGGTCTACCGCCAGTCCGACCAGCGCTACCGCCTCGGCGCCCGCCTCATCGCGCTCGCCCAGGAGGCCATGGAGAACCTCGACATCCGCGAGATCGCCCACCCCCATCTCGTACGCCTCAACGAGCAGTGCGGGCACACCGTCCACCTCGCGGTGTACGAGGAGGACGAGGTGCTCTACATCGACAAGGTGGAGAGCCGCTACCCGGTCCGGATGTACTCGCGGATCGGCAAGCCCGTCGCCATCACCGTCGCGGCGGTGGCCAAGCTGCTCCTCGCCGACCTGCCGGGCAGCGAGCGGCGGGCGCTGGCCGACAAGCTCGACTACCCCATGTACACGTCCCGTTCCACCCCCAATGCCCCTGCTTTCCTGCGGGAGTTGGACAAGGTGCGCGAACAGGGCTGGGCCACCGACCTCGGCGGCCATGAGGAGTCCATCAACTGCGTCGCCGCGCCGATCCGCGGCGCCGACGGCCGGGTCGTCGCCGCGATGTCGGTCTCCGCGCCCAATGTCGTCGTCACCGCCGACGAACTCCTCACCCTCCTCCCGCTGGTGCGCCGTACCGCGGACGCGATCAGCGGCGAGTACTCCGGCAAGACCCCCGTCAAGGAAGTCACCTCATGACCGAGAAGATCGCGCTCACCCCCAAGACCCACACCACCCCGCCCGCGAAGTTCTCCCACGGCGTGAGGAAGGGCAACATCCTTCAGGTCGCCGGCCAGGTCGGCTTCCTGCCCGCCGAGGAGGGCAGGCCGCCGACGCCGGCCGGCCCGACCCTGCGCGAGCAGACCCTCCAGACCCTCGCCAACGTCAAGGCGATCCTGGAGGAGGGCGGCGCGGGCTGGGACGACGTGATGATGATCCGCGTCTACCTGACGGACGTGGACCACTTCGCCGAGATGAACGCCATCTACAACACCTACTTCGAGGAGCAGGCGCTCACCGCGCCGCCCGCCGCGCGCACGACGGTCTACGTCGGCCTTCCCGCGGGGCTGCTCATCGAGATCGACGCGCTGGCCGTACTCGGCTGACCTGCCGAGAAGCCTGACGGCCCGTCAACTCCCGCACGTCCTGCACGGCATGGCACCTCCAGGGGTGCCGTGCCGCGATCCCCCCTGCCCGAAAGCTGTATGTACTTACCCAGAGGACCCCCAATTGTCCTATCCGCTCGCAGCAACCGCCCCCGTCGAGACACCACCCCACACCGGAGGCCTGCTCCTCCTGATCGACGGCACCGCGGGCCTGCTGACCGTGGCCGCCATCGGCATCGCGCTTCTCCTCTTCCTGATCATCAAGGTCAGACTCCAGCCCTTTGTGGCGCTGCTGGCCGTCTCCATAGCCGTCGGCCTGCTCGCCGGCCTCTCGGTCACCGAACTCTTCGGCACGGTCCAGCGTTCGGACGCGGTGTCCACCATCGAGACCGGCATGGGCGGCATCCTCGGCCATGTCGCGATCATCATCGGCCTCGGCACCATGCTCGGCGCGATCCTCGAAGTCAGCGGCGGCGCCGAGGTGTTGGCCTCGCGTCTGCTGAATCTGTTCGGCGAGAAGCGAGCACCGCTGGCCATGGGCCTCACGGGCCTGATCTTCGGCATCCCGGTCTTCTTCGACGTCGGCATCTTCGTGCTCGCGCCCATCGTCTACGCCGCCGCCAAGCGCTCCGGCAAGTCGATCCTGCTGTACTGCCTGCCGCTGCTGGCGGGCCTGTCGATGACCCACGCGTTCCTGCCGCCGCACCCCGGTCCGGTGGCCGCGGCCGGCCTCCTGCACGTGGACCTCGGCTGGGTCATCCTCATGGGCGTCATCTGCGGCATCCCGGCGGTGCTGGCGGCCTGGGCGTTCTCGGCGTGGGTCGGCCGCCGGATCTTCGTCGCCGTACCGCAGGACATGGTGGAGGCGGCGGCCGAGGCCAAGCTGGCTGTCATCAACGAGCAGCGCGAGCAGGGCGTGGAGCCGCGCGAGCACCCGGTACCGCTCGGCATGGTGCTGGGCATCATCGGCACGCCGCTGATCCTGATCCTGGCGGCGACCTTCTCCTCCATCGCCCTGGACCCGTCCACGGGGCGCTCGGTGATCGAGTTCTTCGGCCACCCCTTCGTGGCCCTGACCATCGCGCTGCTCCTGGCGTACTACCTGCTGGGCATACGGCGGGGCTGGTCCCGCAAGTCCCTGGAGACGGTGTCCACGGCGTCGCTGAAGCCGGTCGGCAACATCCTGCTCGTCGTCGGTGCGGGCGGTGTCTTCGGCGCGATCCTGAAGGCGAGCGGTGTCGCGCAGGCGTTGTCGGACACCTTCAACGACGTCGGCCTCCCGGTGATCGTCCTGTCGTACCTGATCTCGGTGGTCCTACGGGTCGCCCAGGGCTCGGCGACGGTCGCCATCGTCACAACGGCGGGCATCGTCGCGCCGTTGCTCTCCGAGGGCCACCACTCCCAGGCCTTCGTCGCCCTGGTCATCATGTCCATCTCGGCGGGCTCGATCTTCGCGTCCCACGTCAACGACGGCGGCTTCTGGATGGTCGCGAAGTACTTCGGCATCACCGAACGGGACACCCTGAAGACGTGGACGGTGCTGGAGACGGTGCTGTCGGTGGTGGGGTTCGTGGTGGCGGCGGTGCTGAGCCTGTTCGTGTAGGTGCGCCCGTGTCCCATGGGCCGCATGTAGGCGTCTGATAACGAAGTAGGGGCTGGCTGTGTGCGGCACAGGATCGTCGACCATACTGCCCGCTGTGGAGCAGCGCATAGGTTCGAGCAGCCAGCCCCTGAAGGGCGAGCCCGTGAAAGGCGCCGGATTCGATCCGGCATTCATTCCCGGGCTCACCTCACCCGCGTCCGAGGAGCCGGAGGAGGTCACGGCCGAGGACGGGGACGTCGAGTCGGAGGATGCCGAGTCGCAGGACGTCCGGTCCGAAGAGGTCGTTTCCGGGGCGGCGGAGGCCGAGGCCGACGCCGAGGCCGGGGAGCAGGATGCTTCCGCGGACGGCGACGACGAGGAAGAGGCCCCCGAAGGCCCCGTCTTCGAGGCCTCCGACCGGCGCGCGAAGATCGTCGCCGATCACAAGGGCGTACGGCTCGCTCTCGACGACCAGGAGTGCGAGTTCCGCTGGGACGAGATCGGCGCCGTGGAGACCGAATCCGCACGCTTCGGCAAGCGGTTCACCATCACGGTCCACACCCCTGACCGCCGCTGGTACCCGATCGAGATCGAGGCGACGGCCAGGGCGCGCTTCAGCGAGTGGGAAGAGCAGCTGGACGCGGTACTTGACGCCTACTTCGACGACGACGCCGACGACCGGGCGGCCGAGGACGCCGACGAGGGCGACGAGTAGTCAGGGTCAGCTGCAGTACTGGGCTTCCTTTCCGATGGACCTGTACATGCAGTCCGCGTTCTCCAGCAACTGCAGCACCGCATCGCGGTTCCGGGAAGTCTCCCGCTCGATCACCTCGTCGGGCGGGTAGAACCCACCCCCGGAGCTGGACGTCGGATACATCTCGAAGGTGTACGAGAAGATCTTCTGCGCACCCCAGAGATAGTCGTCGATCGACCCGTCCGTGATGTACAGGTCACTGGACTGCTCGGCGGTGTACCCGTTGCTCGCCGCCATCTTCTGCCCGACGGTCTTGAACGCGGCGGCGTCGTCCGCCGTCATCCCGGTCGCCGTGTCGGCGTACGTGTACCCGAACGGCCACAACACCAGCTCGCTGTACGTGTGGAAGTCGATCCCGGCGGTGATCTGCTGCTTCCCGCCGACCACACGGCCGCGTACGAAGTCGGCGACCACCTTCACCTCGGGCGCGGACTCGGCGGCAGCACCCCGGTACGTCTCGGACGACCTGGAGCCCGAAGAGCCGCCGCAGCAGCCCCACTTGTAGTTCCAGTTGCGGTTCAGGTCCGTGCCCACGTACGACGACCCGGAATTCGGCTGCCGGTTCTTCCGCCAGGACCGGTACGAACCCGTCGCGATGTCGTACTCGCCGCCGTCCGGGTTGAGGTCGGGGACGATCCAGATCTCGCGGTTGTTCACCATGCTGGTGATGCGCGAGTCGCTGCCGTACCCGGCGCCCAGCTCCCGCAGCAGATACAGCGCCATCTCCACCGTCAGATGCTCACGCGCGTGCTGGTGGAACGTGAACAGGACCTCGGGCTCGCTCTCGTCCGTCGCCACGTTGTCGCTGACCTTGATGGCCACGATGTCCCGGCCCTGGTAGGACTTGCCGATCACCCGCTTGCTCATGATGTTCGGGTAGGCCGCGAGCCGCTGGTCGATCTCCGTGTTCATCTCGGCGTAGTTGTGGTACTTCGAGTCGGCCGAGGGGAAGTCGTAGAGCCGCAGGTCGTCCGCGCCCGAGGAGCGGTCCGGGGCCGAGCCCGACAGCGAGACGTCGTAGCCCTGTTGGCGCAGCTTCTTGATCTGCTCCGCGCGTCCGGAGACGACCACCGTCTCCTCGTCGGCCTCGTCCACGCTCACGCCGGCCGCCGCGATGGCGGTGCGGGTCACCGGCGTGTTGTGGTCGACGTGGATCTCGTACTGGCGGATGTCGTCGGCGGAGGGTGCCGCCTTCCGGGCGCTGTTGGCGGTCGCCGAGACGGGTGCCGCGAGAGCGAGGGCGAGCAGTGCGGCGAGCGCGGCGGTGCGTCTGCCGCTGCGGGCGCCCGAGCCTCGTATCCGAAGTCGCATGAAGTCTCCTTGTTTCTCCAGGAATTCCGGGGTCGCCGGAAGTGGGGAGTGGAGCGGGGGGTGGTTCGTTCAGCGACGTGCAGTGCGGGTGTGCGATGCGGGTGGCCGCCATCGTCCGTGAATGTCATGGACGGGTCAAGGGAGCCCCAAGAGGGTGCGGCTCGGACGATACGAAAATCGGCCGCGCAGTGTACGCGTGCCGGTGCCCCCTGCACGGGCCTCCGGCAAAGTGCACCCGCGGGTGTGAGCGGCGCGTGCATATATGCCGAATCCACAGCAGAGTGAGGTTTCGCGTACGGAACCCCGGACCCTCGGTTCCTCGACCGCTCCCCAGAGGGACCGCACCCCAGAGGACTGGCTGATCATGGGTGGATCGGCGCTGCGACGGGACCGTCGGCCGCCGGTCGAGACGACCAGCTTCGTCGACCGGCGCTGCGAACAGACCGAAGGCCGCGAACTGCTCGCCAGGGCGCGCCTGGTGACGCTGACCGGGCCGGGCGGCGTCGGCAAGACGCGGCTCGCGGTGCGCATCGCGGCCCGCGTCGAGCGCGCCTTCCCGGACGGTGTGCGCTTCGTGCACCTGGCCGGACTGCACGACCCGGCGCTCGTCCCCGTCGCCGTCGCCGACGCGCTCGGCCTGCACGACCACTCCGCTCAGCCACCGCTGGACGCCCTGGTCGACCATGTGCGGGACCGGCGCCTGCTCCTCGTCGTCGACAACTGCGAGCACCTGCTGCAGGCCTGCGCCGACCTGGCCGCCGCCCTGCTGCACGGCACCACCGGCATCCGCATCCTCGCCACCAGCCGCCACCGCCTGGCCCTGACCGAGGAACACCTCATGGAGGTACGGCCGTTGCCCGTCCCCGACCCGGACGGCGACCTGACGGCTGCCGACGGCTACCCGGCCCTCGCCCTGTTCGCCGACCGCGCCGCCGCCGTGGTCCCCGGCTTCAAGCTCACCGCCGGCAACCGCGCCGCCGTGGCCCGGCTGTGCCGCCGTCTGGACGGTCTGCCGCTCGCCATCGAGCTGGCCGCCGTACGCATGCGTGTCCTCGGTGTCGAGCAGCTCCTGGAGCGCCTCGACGACCGCTACCGCCTCCTCACGGCCGGCAGCAGTGCCGCCCTGCCCCGCCACCAGACGCTGCGCGCCGCCGTCGACTGGAGTCATGAACTCTGCACCGAGCAGGAGCAGTTGGTGTGGGCGCGCGCGTCCGTGCTGGCCGGCAGTTTCGACCTGGAGGCGGCCGAGGCGGTGTGCGCGGACGGTGAGCGGGTGCGGCCGCAGGAGGTGCTGGAGGCGGTCGCCGGGCTCGTCGACAAGTCCGTGCTGGGGCGGGAGACGGGACCGGACGGCGTGCGCTACCGGCTGCTGGACACCCTGCGGCACTACGGCCTCGACCGGCTGCGGCTCGCGGAGGGCGAGGAGAGCGCGACGCGCAGCCGCCGGCGCGACTGGATGCTGCGCCGGGCCGCCGACTGCGAGCGCGCCTGGTTCGGGCCCGGGCAGCGCGCGATCGTCGCCCGGCTGCGGGCCGACCAGGACACCCTGCGCGCCGCCCTCGACTTCGGCCTCACCGTCCCCGGAGAACGCCTCGCTTCACTGCGCCTCGCGGGCACCCTGTGGTTCTACTGGCACGCCTGCGGTGCCCCTCGCGAGGGCCGCTACTGGCTGGAGCGGGCCCTCGCCGCCAACCCCGAACCGACCGCCGAGCGGGCCCGCGGCCTGTGGGTGGCCGGTCTCCTCGCGGCCGCCACCCAGGACATGACCGGCGGCCTGCGCCGCGCCCGCGACGCCCATGCGCTGGCCCGCACCCTCGGCGACGAGGCCGAGGCCGCCCACGCCGAATACACCATCGGAGTCATCCGCCTGTTCAGCGACGAACTGCCCGCCGCCCTCGACCACTTCGAGGCCACCGTCGCCCGCGGCCGCGTCCCCGGCCAGCACCTCAGCCTGCACGGCCTCGACCAGGTCGAACTCGCCTGCGCCCTGAGCTTCCTGGGCGAGGCCGACCGCGCCGTCGAGGTCTGCGAGCGGGCCCGCCGGCTGTGCGAGGAGCACGGCGAGGAATGGGTGCGCTCCTACGTCCTGCGGATGCTCGCCCTCGCCCACACCGTGAAGAAGGACTGGCCGGACGCCGAACGGCACGCCCGCGAGGCCCTGCGGCTCAAACTCGCCGTCCACGACGTCACCGGCATCGCCCTCACCCTCGACCTGCTCGCCCACATCGCCACCGAGGCCGGCGCCCACGAACGCGCGGCCACCCTGCTCGGCGGCGCCGACCGCACCTGGGCCGACATCGACCGCGACCGCTGGGGCTCGACGACCCTGGGCGACATCCGCCGCGGCAGCGGGGAGCAGGTGCTGGATGCCATGGGACAGGCCGCCTTCGAGCGGTCGTACGAGACAGGGGGCGCCCTCGGACTCGCCGAGATCGTCGCCTACGCCATGCAGGACGAACAGCCACGACAACCCGCCCCCGCACGCAGGATCAACGGCCGCCGCCACTCCCGCCCACCCCAGGACACCACGCTCACCCGCCGCGAGACCGAGGTCGCCGAGCTCGTCGCCCAGGGGCTCGCCAACCAGCAGATCGCCGACCGACTCGTCATCGCCCGCCGAACCGCCGAAGGACATGTGGAACGCATCCTCAGCAAGCTCGGCTTCAGCAACCGCAGCCAGATCGCCGCCTGGGTGACCGCCCAGCGCTGAGCCGAGTCCAGGCTCCCCTCCCGAACCCCCAGACCCACCAGAGAGGAGAACCATGACCAGCACATCACCCGCCCCCGCCCCGTTCGACCACCGCATGGCCGTGTTCGGCGCGGACGACGAGTTCGTGGCCGCCGCCCTCCCGTTCCTCGCCGAGGGCCTCGGCGCACCCGGCGAACCCCCGCCGGTCGCCATCGCCGCCCCCGACAAGCTGGACCTGCTGCGCGATGCCCTCGGCGCCGACGCGAAGGACACCGTGCTGATCCCGCACACCGAGTGGTACACGGGCTCGGCCGCCAACGCCGTTGCCCAGAGCGCCGGTTACCTCGCCGCGCACGCGGGCCCCGGCGGCCGTGTCCACCTCCTCATGGAGCCCGTCTGGAACGGCCGCGCGGGACGCTCCGTCCGCGAGACCACCGAGTGGCTGCGCTACGAGGCCCTCGCCAACCTCCTCTTCGCGCCGATGGCGACGACGGCCCTGTGCGCGTACGACATCCGCACCGCCGGCACCGCCATCGTCGAGGCGGCCCGCCGCGCCCACCCCGACACGGCCGTCTACGAGGACCCGTACCGTCTCGCGGCCGAACTGGACGCGGCACCAATGCCGTTGCCCCCGGCCGACGCGGAACCGCTCCCGCAGCCGTCCGCGGACGCCGTCCGCAGAAGCGCGGCCGCTCGCGGACTCCCGCCCGCGGACGCCGAGTTGTTCACCGAGGCGGTCACCGCGGCGGCCGCCGCACTCGGCCCGGTCACCGGCACCCTGATGTGGGGCCAGGCCCCCGCCTGCGTCTGCGAACTGCGCACATCGCGCCGGGTCGAGGACCCACTGGCGGGCTTCGTCCCGCCTCCGGTCCCCGAACTGGAACCGGACCAGGGGCTGTGGTTCACCCGCCAGGTGTGCGCCTACGTCGACGTCCGGGACGACGGGGCGGGCGCGACCGTACGGCTGCAGTACGGGTAACCGCTTGCGGTCACGCAGGTATGGAAACAGGTAGTCCTCCCCGTGCGCCCGACGTGCGGGGAGGGCACTCTGAAACCATGCTGGATCTCTCCGGGACCCCTCGCCCGGACCGCGACCCTCAGTTCGCCGCTTACCCCCAACCACCCTTGCGGGCAGGCCACTTGAGCGTCGAGTACGACCCACGGCCGACCGCCGTGGGCGAGGCCCGCGCGGAGGTGCGCAGGCAGCTGGAGGGGTGGGGTCTCGCGGACCGGGGCGACCTGGTGGACGTGGCCGAGCTCCTCGTCAGCGAGCTGGCCACCAACGCCCTGCTCCACTCGGCGAGCCGCTTCCGGCTCACCCTCTCCGCCTCGCACGGCGTCCTGCGCTGCGAGGTCTATGACGCCGGCCGCCGCACCCCGCAGGTCCTGGAGGCGGGCGCCTCGGAGAGCGGCCGGGGGATGTTCCTGGTGAACGCGCTTGCCGGACGCTGGGGTTGCCACCAGGACGGGCAGGGCAAGACCGTCTGGTTCGAGCTCGAGACCTGTGGGGCCGACGGCTGCGGTCGTCGGCGACAGCCGTGACGCCCTCTTGCCCGTACCGCCGCTTTGCGGTTTCTTGACCTTCATGGCGGACACCACGGGAAACCCCACAGACACCGAGGCACCATCCGGCATCGACTCCACCCCACGCAAATCGAGTTGGCGGTACATCGGCCCCGGCATCGTCGTGGCCGCGACCGGCGTCGGCGCCGGCGACCTGGTGGCCACGCTCATCGCGGGCAGCAACTTCGGCTACACCCTCCTCTGGGCCGCGATCGTCGGCTGCCTGGTGAAGATCTCCCTCGCCGAGGCGGCCGGCCGCTGGCACCTCTCCACCGGCCGCACCCTCTTCGACGGCTGGGCGAGCCTCGGCCGCTGGACGACATGGTTCTTCGTCGTCTACGCCGTCATCTGGGGCTTCGTCTACGGCGCCGCGGCGATGTCGTCGAGCGCACTGCCCCTGCAGGCGCTGTTCCCGGACGTGATGGACCTCGAATGGTGGGCCATCGCCTGCGGCCTCGTCGGCCTGGTCTTCGTCTGGTTCAACAAGTACGAGGTCTTCGAGAAGGTCATGACGGTCCTGGTGGGCGTCATGTTCGTGGTGACGGTGTACCTGGCGATCAGGGTGACACCGAACATCCCGGACGCCTTCGCCGGGCTGCTGCCCGTCCTGCCCGACGAGAAGGACTCGATCCTCAACACCCTGGGTCTGATCGGCGGGGTCGGCGGGACCATCACCCTTGCCGCGTACGGCTATTGGGTCAACGCCAAGGGCTGGACCAACACCGGCTGGATGAAGGTGATGCGACTGGACAACCGTGTCGCCTACGCCACGACCGGCATCTTCGTGGTGGCCATGCTGTTCGTCGGAGCCGAACTGCTGCACTCCGCGAACGTGGCGATCGCGAGCGGCGACAAGGGCCTGATCCAGCTGAGCGACATCCTGGAGGCCGAGTACGGCTCGGCGACGGCGAAGTTCTTCCTGATCGGCTTCTTCGCCACGTCGTTCACCTCGCTGATCGGCGTGTGGCACGGCGTGAGCCTGATGTTCGCGGACTTCGTGGCCAGGTACCGCAGCCGCAGGGAGGCGAGGGGCGAGGAGGTCGCGTCGGGCGAGCGCGAGCGCTCGTGGCCGTTCCGCGCCTACCTGCTGTGGCTGACCTTCCCCCCGATCGTGCTGCTCTTCCAGGGCCAGCCCTTCCGCCTGATCATCCTCTACGGCGTCCTCGGCGCGGCGTTCCTCCCGTTCCTCGCCCTGACCCTGATCTGGCTCCTCAACTCCTCGCGCACACCCCGCGAATGGCGCAACGGACTGCTGAGCAACGCGATGCTCGCACTCGCGGGGCTGCTGTTCCTGATCCTGTGCGTGAAGCAGATCTGGGACCAGCCGTGGGCGGAGTTCTTCTGACCAGTGAGGCCGACCCCCGGGGTCACTGCCACCACTTCGGGCTGAGGGCGATCTCGCGGAGCTGCTTCATGCTCAGCGCGGGGGTCTTGCGGGTGGCGGCGGTGTCCTGGGCGCCGGAGTTGAAGGCGCTGACCACCACCCGCCGTCCGTCGGCCGTGATGGTGTCGACGGTCCACATCACGACCCCCGTGCCGCCCTTCTCGCCCGGCCCCTGGTGCGTGGCGACCTTCGTCCCGTCGGACAGGGTCTCGGCGTCGGAGCCGAAGAGGTCTCCCGCGACGTCCGACATATCGCTCTGGACGTTGACCTGGACGAGGCTCTTGCCCTTGCCGTCGTCGAGGACGGCGTAGCCGAACCCGGAGTCGGAACCGCTGTCCTCGGAGATCGTGAAGCCCTTCGGCAGCAGGGACCTGAGCGTCGGGGCGACCGGCACGGCGGCGGCGGTCTCGGTCGAACTCGGCTGCGCGGACGGCTTGTTCGGGTCCTCGGGCGTCGCGTCGACGGCGTCACGCCAGGCCTTCGCCGCGGCGATGTTCCGCAACTGGGCCGGGGACAGCGGCGGTCGGTCCCGGGTGATCGGCGCGTCCTTCTCCGCCGCGGCGTTCCACTCGCTGACGCTGACGTGGTGGCCCTGCGGGGTGACCAGTTCGGCGGTCCACCACTTGGTCTCCACACGGCGGTCCGGATACTCGTACCCCTGCAGGACCATGACCAACGAACCGTCCGGCAGCCTGGTCGTGCCGCAGGCGTCGTAGTGGACGTAGGCCTTCCCCGGGCACTTGGTGACCTGCCGGGCCTCGTCGCTGCCCGGCTCGACCCGGCCGAGCCCGACGCCCACGGCCGCCGCGCCCTTGCCGTCGTCGAAGACGAGGTGCACGTACGGCCCCGGCCGCTCGTCCGTGCCGTGTGCCTCCGCCTGGCTGAACTTGCCGTCGGGGAGCAGCTTTTCGAGCGTACGGATCAGGGAGTCGCCGGAGACGGGGGCGGGAGCGGGGGAGGAGGTGGCGCTGTGCGTGGCGGCCACGGAGGAGTCGTCCTCCCTCGGGGAGCCGCCGCCGGGCAGGAGCAGCGCCGCCCCGCCCACGCCGACGAGCGCGAGACCGGCGGCCCCGCCCACGCCGGCGGCCCGCCGCAGCATCAGGCGCCGCCGCCCCTTGAGGGCACCGGCGGCGACCAGCGCGGCCCGGTCGGTCTCGAAGGCGCCGCCGGCCTGCCGCAGGCCGGCGGAGAGCCGCTCCTCGAAGGGATCGCTGTGCTGTTCGACGGGCATGACGGACCACCGTTTCGTGAAGTGGGATGACACGGAGCGTTCAGGGGCGCGCGTACTCGTCGAGGTCCTCGCCGAGCAGTTCCCGCAGCCGGCCGAGGGCTCGGACGCACCGGGTGCGCACGGCTGCCGAACTCGCGTTCATGGCCTGGGCGGTCTCCTCGATGGAGCGGTCCTCCCAGTAGCGCAGGACGACCACCGCCCGGTCCTTCGCGGGCAGCCGGCCGAGCGCCTCCAGCAGGGTCAGCCGCAACGGCGTGTCGAGGCCTTCGGCAGGTCGGTCCGGCAGCACGTCGGTGGCGCGCTCGGTACTGCTGCGTCTGCGCTGATGGGCGAGGAACGTACGCGCGAGAACGGTCTGTGCGTAGGCCGCGGGGTTGCCGACCCGTGCCAGGCGTCCCCAGCGGACGTACAACCGCCCGAGGGTCTCCTGCACCAGGTCCTCGGCGAGATGCGTGTCCCCGGCGGTCAACAGACAGGCGGAACGGTAGAGATGCCCGGCACGCGCCGATGCGAACTCCGCGTACTCGTCCGCGCGTGCCTGTCTCATTCCTGATCCCCCTGTCCGCGGTACCGCCCTCACTTCATTGATGCGGTGGCACCGGGGAAATGTTTCACGCAGGCTCGGGCCGTCGTGCCGGTAGGGTGCTCCACCGGTTGCTTGATCACCAAGAAAGGCTCGACGGAGGCCTGATGAACACCCCGCCGCCCATACCGCCGTCCGGCCCGTACGCCGCCCCGTATCCGGGACCGTACGGAGTGCCGGGCCCCGCGCCCGCCCCCATGTGCGAGGTGTGCGGGGCGGCTCCCGCGGCGGCGGTGACCATCCGGGCCCACCAGGGCATGGTCGTGCTGATGCGCTCGATGCGGCGCCAGGGCGTCTACTGCCGGCCGTGCGGCATGGCCTTCTTCCGTGAGATGCAGGCGGACACCATGCTGCAGGGCTGGTGGGGCCTGCTGTCGGCGTTCGTCACCCCGCTCTTCCTGCTCCTGAACCTGGGGGCCCGCGCGACTCTCCGCGCCCTCCCGGAGCCCACCACCTGGGGCTGGCGCCCACCCCTGGACCCGGGCAAGCCCATCCTGAAGCGCCCGGCGGGCCTCATCGCCCTGATCCCCCTGATCGCAATCGCCGTTCTGGTCACGGCGTTCACCGTGCTGATGATCATCGGCCTGGTGGCCGGGGACGACGACACCCCGAAGCCGCTCACCGCCGGCTCGTGCGTCCGCAACGAGGGTTCCTGGACCGACCAGGACCTGCAGCCGGTGCCCTGCGACTCCGCACTCGCCGCCTACCGAGTCAAGGACCCCGGCACGGACGAATGCCCGGCCGGGGCCTATCTGGCCGACCTGAAGTACAGCGGGGACGGCACGACGAACCTGTGCCTGGTTCCCCTCAGCCGGCGGTGACACTCACGCGGCTAGGGGAGTCCGTGCACATGCGCCCCCACCGAACTGGACCATGAACTCCCCGCCGCGGCATCCCAGTTGGTCGACCACGTCATCGCACCCCGCAGGTCGGGATACGTCTTCGACGGCTTGAAGGAGCCGCAGTTCGTTCCCTTGGTCAGGCAGTCCAGGGCGTTGTTGACCACCGTCGGGGAGACGTAGCCGCTGCCCGCCGCGCTCGTCGAGGCCGGGAGGCCGAGGCCCACCTGGGACGGGGAGAGGCCGCCCTCCAGCTGGATGCAGGCCAGGGCCGTCAGGAAGTCGACCGAGCCCTGGCTGTAGACCTTGCCGTCGCAGCCCAGCATCGAACCGCTGTTGTAGTACTGCATGTTGACGACCGTGAGGATGTCCTTGATGTTCAGGGCCGTCTGGAAGTAGGAGTTCGACGTCGACTGCATGTCGATCGTCTGCGGCGCCATCGTGATGACCAGGGACGAGCCCGCCTTCGAGGAGAGGGAGCGCAGCGCCTGGCTCATGTACGTCGCGTTCAGGCCGTTCTCCAGGTCGATGTCGACCCCGTCGAAGCCGTACGTCTGCATCAGCGAGTAGACGGAGTTGGCGAAGTTCGTCGCGGACGCCGAGTCGCTCACCGACACCGTGCCGTTCTGGCCGCCGACGGACACGATGACCTTCTTGCCCGCTGCCTGCTTCGCCTTGATGTCCGCCTTGAACTGGTCGACCGTGTAGCCGCCGAGGCCCGCCGAGTCCAGGTTGAAGGTCACCGCACCCGGCGTCGTCGTCGCGTCCGCGAAGGCCACCGCGATGATGTCGTACTGGGAGGAGACGTCCGAGATCTTCTGGACCGTCGCCCCGTTGTTGAAGTTCTGCCAGTACCCGGTGACCGCGTGCTTCGGCACGGCGCCACCGCCTCCGCCGCCGGAGGACGCCGTCGTCGTCCCCGTCACCGCCGCCGACTTCGCCGACTCGCCCGCCGAGTTCGTGGCCGTGACCTGGAAGGAGTACGACGTCGACGCCGCGAGCCCCGTCACCGTCGCCGAAGTCCCGGTCACCGCCGTCACCTTGGTGCCGTCGCGGTAGACGTTGTAACCGGTCGCGCCCGACACCGAGTTCCACGCCAGCGACACCGACGACGACGTCGTACCCGACACCGCCAGTCCGCCCGGCGTCCCCGGAACCGTCGGCCCCGGATCAGTGCCGCCGCCCCCGTCCGGGCCGTACACCGACACGTCGTCCGCGTAGTACGCCGCCTGCCCGTACCAGCCGTGCGTGTACACCGACACCGACGTCGTCGACGCGCCCGTAGTGAAGGTCGTCGACAGCTGCTTCCAGGACGAGGAGTCCGGGGTCCACGTCGACACGTCCGTCGTGCCGGTGCCGGTCACGCCCAGGAACGCGTACCCGCCCTGCACCCAGGCGCTCAGCGTGTACGTCGAGTTGGGCTTCACCGCCACCGACTGCGTGCACTGGGCGTTGTCCTGCCCGGCCGGCGTCGCCTTCAGGGCCGCCGAGCCGCCGTGGACGGGGGAGGTGACCGTCGTGCCGCTGCTCGCGGTACAGGTCCAGTTGGCCAGGCCGGACTCGAAGCCGGCGTTCTTGGCGTTGTTGACGTCCGCGGCGGACGCCTGAGCCGCGCCCGCCAGGGACAGGGCGAGGGCGGCGGTGACCGCTCCCGACCAGAACCTCATGGATCGTCTAAGTGGGTACATGACAACAAGTTGGTCCAGACCAATCCGCCTGTCAAGAGGTCCAGACCAACTTCCCCGCAGCCGGGGGCCCTCACGCCTCCCGGCCCTCCCACCACTTGTCCAGCAGCAGCCCCATCGAACAGCCCGCCAGCAGCACCCCCGTCGACATCCACAGCGCGAGACTCGACACGTTCGCCAGCTCCGGCCGCAGCGACACCGTCAGCAACTGCCCCGCCGCCGGCACCGCGCAGGCCGCCGCCACATGGCGCGCGGGCATCTGGCGCCACGGCTCCGGATGCACCCGGGCGGCCGCCCAGGTCGCGAGGACGACGCAGAGCAGGTTCGGGACGTGGACGAAGGCCAGTGCCGAGCCGAAGGAGTCGACTCCGTCGGGGCCCACCAGGTTGTCGTAGACCACCCTGATCTGGACGTACTCGGTGACGACGAGAACCAGGATGCCCACGGCCCAGCAGCGTATGAGAGCCATCAGTTGCCTCCGAAGGCCTCGTACGCGAGCAGGACCGTGAAGCCCAGCGCCGCCATTCCGCAGCCCGCGGTCAGCGCCAGGGCCTGCAGCACCGGGGACCAGCTGCCCCGGCCCGCCACGGTCGCCGTCCCCTGCGGATCGCGGGGGTCGTAGGTGACGGTGACCGGGGTGCCCTCGTCGGTCGACCAGCCCGCGAGGTCCTCGAACTCGACGTGCGTGCCGTCGGCCGTACGGAAGGCGAAGAAGTGGCGGGTGGCGTCGGAGCGGTTGTACGGCTCGGTCTCGACCCGGACGCACTCACCGGAGGCGCGCACCCCGCGCCGCAGCACCCGCGCCACCGTCACCAGCCGCCTGGCGTACTTCACCGCGATCGCCCCGAACAGCACGACGAGCAGCACGAGTACGACGTAACCGCCACCCGGCACCTGCACGGCTAGTGCACCTCCACCGAATCGACGATCTTCGCGAGGTCCGCGTCCGAGAGCTTGCCCTCGACCGCGTCGACACGAACTGCGAAGGTCTTGCCGGAGGAGTCCAGGCCCGTCAGGATCACGCCCTTGACCGGGGTGCCCTTGGGCGGATCGTCGTCCTGGCCCGCCGACTTGAAGGTGAAGTCGATCCGCTTCGCCTCGTCCGTGCCGGACAGCTTCACGTCCTTGTCGCCCTTCACCTTCGCGCCCATCTGGATGCCGGCCTCGGCGGCGATGGCGGCCTGCTCGGCCGAGTCCGCCTGGGTGAAGCCGAGTTGGACGGTGATGACGGAGACGGTCCTGCCGCTCTCGGTGCGTACGGCCGCCGCCGCGTTGTACTTGCTGCGCTCGGCCGCGCTCTGCTCCTCGTACCCACCGGATCCCTTCGGGTACGACACGTCGACGCCCTTCGTCTTCAGCGTCCCCCAGTCGTCGGGCACCGAGGCGGAGTCGGAGTTCCCGTCGCCGCACCCGGCGAGCAGTGCGGTCAGCAGGCCGGCGGCCAGGAACGTACGGCGGGTCTTCATCGGCGAAAGCTCCCCTCTCGTCAGTTCGCACAGTAGCTGTAGGGCAGGTAGGAGCGGCTGTCGCCGCGAGGGGCGCCCAGGAACTGCGCGTCGGTCAGCGTCTCGGACTTCTGCTCGGTGCTGACCGTCAGGCCGAGGCTGAGCCCGATGTTGAGCTCGAAGCCGTACTCGGCCGCGTTGACCTGACCGGTGTACGTCATCCTGCTCGACTTGCCCTGGTCGAACATCAGCTGCCCGAAGGGGTCGTCGGCGCCGGGTCGGCTGGTCGGGGCGTGGTCGTCGAACATGTACTTGAACGGCGCGGCGATCTGCTCGTTGTTGCCGTCCAGCCACTGCTCGCCGACCGCCCGGGCCTTGTCGCCCTCGGGGCCGGGGTCGAAGCTGACGGAGTTGGTGACGATCTCGATGCCGGTGGAGCTGTCGGTGCCCTTCTCGCCGACACTGCCGCCCCGCTTGTCCTTCTTGTCCTTGCCGTTGTCGCCGCCGACCTTGACGCCGTCCTTCTGGCCGCCGTCCTCGACCGTGCGGGTCATGTCGATACGGACCAGCTTGCCCGTCTTCTTGTCGTAGGTGACGGTGATGGTGCCGGTCTGGGTCCGGGAGGCCGAGTACTCGCCGCTGACCGGGCCGGCCTCGTAGCCCACCTTGGTGCCGTATTCGATCGACGAGGAGTAGGTGTACGACTTGGTGCCCTTGTAGGGGTTGTCCGTCCAGGTCACGTCCGGCGAGTACTTGAAGTTGCCGCCGAGCGTGGCGCTCAGCTTCTTCTCGTCCGCCACCGAGAACTTGATGCCCGCGGACGCCGACGCCTCCAGACCCACTTTGCCGTAGGTGATCTTCCGGTTGTCGCCGAGGTGTTCCTTGACCCGGTTCTCGGTGTCCTCCTCGTCCTTGAGGGGACCGGCGCCGAAGAGGTAGGCGATGCTGTCGCCGAGACTGGCCTCCGCGCCGCCGGGCATCGTCCGCCGCATCTCGTACATCTGCAGCTTCTCGATGTCGTCCCGGAACTGCTTGGCCTCGTCGGGGCTCTCGAAGACCCAGGTGTCGCCGTTGGTGACCTTGATCCCGGCGCCGAGCTCCACCTTGTCGGTGCCGAACTTGCCCACCTTCATGCCCGGTTTGAAGTCCTTCTTCGCGGCGACGGACGCGGCGTCGGTGAAGGTCAGATAGACCAGCTCGTCCTTGTCGTCGACCTTGCCGTCGTGGTTGACGTCCGTCTTCGCCTTGAGGTGCTGCTCCTGGAAGCCGTACTCCTTGCCGATCTCCCAGAACAGGATCTTCGCCTTGGAGCCCGCCTTGTCGGTGACCGAGGAGACCTGGCACAGGGCCGGCTCGTAGTCGGCGTCGGTGAGGGGCTCGCCCTGGTTCGGGCCGCCGGCACCGCAGTTGCCGCCGCCGGCCACCTTGCAGATCTGGGCGGCGAGCTTGTCGTAGATCGTCTGCCCGATGCCGGTGGCCGAGACGGCGAGCACGATCGCGGCACTGACCACGACCATGCCGAGGTACTCGGTGCCGGTCGCGCCGCGGTCGTCGAATCTGTACGTCGGTGGTGTGTACGGCCGTATGCCTCCCCCGTGAGACATGCGCACCCCTCCTTGGCGGGCGGTGTTCCTGTGGATGGCCGCGACAGTAGGTGCGGGGGTGGCCGGGCGGCGTGGGTCCGGGGACCCAAACAGGGGCCCAGTGTCGAACTGGGACCGGCAAGATGCTCAACCTGCCCCGTTTTGGCGTGTCTTGTGAAACAGCAGTTGCCCACCAGCTACAGAAACGCTGTTCTCCGGTCACAGAGGCGTGGATACAGTGCTGAGGTAGTCACGCAGTGAAGTCATCTCGGTGTACCGGAGTAACCCCGGTGGATCGACGGCGTAACACGGGGAGCTGCGCGTGCCAACTGCCATTGCCGTGACCAGTGCCGACATGGCGCTGCCACCGCAGGACGAGCGGACCCTGCCTGCCGTCGTCCTGCCGGACCTGGACAAACAGCCGCTCGACCAGGCACTGGCCGGCCTGCAGAGCCTCATCGACCAGCACGGGCATGTGATCGTCGTCTGCTCGCAGGCCGTCTCGCGTGGAGTGGAGCGGCGGTTGCACACGATCCGCTCCCTCCTGGAGAGCGACCGTATCGCTCTGTTCCGCCCGGATCTGCCCCCACTCGGACTGGCCGTCCTGGCCCGCCAGTTGAGGCAACTGGCCTCCTGCGACCTCAGCCCCGGCGTGCTCGCCTCCGCGGGCCGGCTGCTCACCCACTACATCCATGCGGGGGCCCTGCTCGGCTCCGTCGCCCGCCTCGACCGCGTACCCGTCGGACTCAAGTCGCACGCCAAGTCCTGGGTGCCGGGCAGCCAGTTCGGCGTACTCGCCCATCCCGAGCCGCAGTTGGTGAAGATCGGCCCCGGAGCCACCCTCGCCGGGCCGGAGTTCGGCACCTGGATGCTGGTCGGAAAAGGGCAATTGCAGTCGGACTGGGTCACCGGGACCCTGGCCAAGCAGTGGAACGTACAGGGACTTCGCGAGGCGCCGCTGCCGGCCGAGTCGTCGGTCTGGTGGGGAACGGGCAAGGTGATCGAGTTCGCCGCCTTTCTCCCCGACCTGTCAGTGCTGTACCAGCTGGTCACGTCCGTGCGGCAGAGCACCTGCCACTGGTGCGGCATCGACGTCATCGGCGACCGCTGCGTCTTCTGCAGCGCCACTCCACCGCTCACCGAGAACCAAATCACCGCCGGGTGAGTCCTGAACCTCCAGACGCACCGCTTGCACGAATCCATTCCGCTCGACCGATATCCCCAATGAGGTTGTACGGTTCATGAACTCCCGTCAGCGCCGCGGCGTGCTACTCCTGCTCCTGTCGGTCGTCTGCGCCCTGGGCGCGTTCGCCGGCGTCCTGTCCGTCATCAGCGACGTGAAGTCCAAGGTCGGGCCCGAGGTCACGGCGTACCGGCTGAAGACCAATGTGGCGCCCTACACCACGCTGAACACGGGCCAGTTCGAGAAGATCAAGATGCCCGAACGCTGGCTGTCGGAGAACGCGGTCACCAATCTCAACGACATCCGGGGCAAGATCGCCGTCACGACCCTGAAGGCCGGCTCCCTGCTGCAGAGCGACATGATCGTGAACCAGCCCGCTCTGCAGCCCGGGCAGCAGGAGGTCGCCATCATGATCGATGCGGCGACCGGTGTCGCCGGCAAGATCACGCCGGGATCCACGGTCAACGTGTACGCCACCTTCGCGGGCGAGCGGGAGGGTGACCCCGCCCAGTCCAAGATCATCGTAACAAACGCCAAGGTGCTGGACGTCGGGAAGATCACCGCGCTGGATCCGAGCGAGAGCAACAAGAACCAGCAGCAGCCCACCGACGCCGTGCCGATCACCTTCGCCCTCTCCACCCTCGACGCCCAGCGCATCACGTACGCCGAGTCGTTCGCCGAGCGGGTCCGGCTCGCGCTGGTGGCGCCCGGCAGCGACACCACGGTCCCCGACAGGGACCGGACGTACCAGCTCGCGAAGGACAAGTGAGAGGCCCGCATGCCCACGAGGATCCTCCCGGCGGTCGGTGACGCGGACGCGGTCCGTTCCATCACGACACTGCTCAGCCAGCTCCCGGACGCCGATCCGGTGGCCCCGGTCGTCGACTCGACCCAGCTCATCGACACCCTCGCGCGCCTGGCCGCCGAGTCGGTCGACGAGCTGCCCGAGGTCGTGGTGGTGCACGAACGGATCGGCCCGGTCCCGGCGTTGGAGCTCATCCGCGAGGTGGCGCTGCGCTTCCCGGCGGTGGGAGTCATCCTCGTCACCTCGGACGCGAGCCCCGGCCTGTTCCAGGCGGCCATGGACTACGGCGCGCGCGGACTTGTGGCGCTCCCGCTCAGCTACGAGGAGCTGGCCAGCCGCGTCCAGGCGGTCGCGCAGTGGTCCGTGGGCGTACGGCGTCATCTGGGCTCCGGCGGCGACGTGTTCACCGGGGTCGGCGGCACGGTCGTCACGGTGAGCGGGTCCAAGGGAGGCGTCGGCGCCACCCTCATGGCCATCCAACTGGCCCTTGCGGCACAGGCGTCCGGGCGCAGTACGGCCCTGGTGGACATGGACCTGCAGACGGGGGACGTGGCCTCGTACCTGGACGTCCAGTTCCGCCGCTCGGTCGTCGACCTCGCGGCCATCACCGACATCTCCCCGCGGGTCCTCGCGGACGCCGTCTTCCGCCACGACACCGGGGTCGCGCTGCTGCTCGCCCCCGGAGACGGCGAACGCGGCGAGGAGGTCACCGACCGGGCCGCCCGGCAGATCGTCAGCGCACTGCGCTCGCGCTACGAGGTCGTCGTCATCGACTGCGGTGCGCAGATGGGCGGGGCGGCCGCGGCGGCCGTGGAGATGGCCGACACCGCGCTGCTGGTCACCACGCCCGACGTGGTCGCCGTACGGGGCGCCAAGCGGACGGTGCGGATGTGGGACCGGCTGCAGATCCGCAAGGCCGAGGAGACGACGGTGGTCGTCAACCGCCACACCCGCGGGACGGAGATCCAGCCGCCGCTGATCCAGAAGATCACGGGGACGGCGGTGGCCGGGACCGCGATCCCCGCGAACTTCAAGGAACTTCAGGGCGCGGTGGACGCGGGGCGCATCCACGAACTGGACAGCAGGAGCGTGGTCAAGCAGGCGTTGTGGGCGCTGGCGGGGGAGTTGGGGCTGGTGAAGCCGGTCGAGGGCGCGCAGAAGGGCGGCGGGCGGCTGCGGGGGGATCGGGGATCGGTGAGTTTCCGGCGGCGCAAGGAGTGAGGGGAGTGAGGGGGATGACTGCGAAGGAGAGAGACCGGGGCCAGGTCACCATCGAGTTCCTCGGCATGACGCCGCTGATCATCGTCACGCTGGTGGTGCTGTGGCAGCTCGTGCTCGTGGGGTACGCGTTCACGCTTGCGGGGAATGCTGCGGACGAGGCGGTGCGGGCGGGGACGGCGGCCGAGTACGACGGCAACGGGAAGTGTCAGCAGGCGGGGCTGGACAAGCTGTCGGGTGCGTGGAAGGAGGGCGCGACAGCGGGGTGCGGCGGGTTCGGCACCGGCTACATCACCTCGGACGTCAGCATCAAGGTCCCCGTCCTCTTCCCCGGCACGATCAACTTCCCCTTCACCGTGAAGGGCCACGCGGGCGCCGTAGAGGAGGCGACGAACTGAGATGTCGTACGGCAGGAGAGTCCGCGACCGCGACGTCCGTGACCGCGAAGTCCGTGACCGCGGCCAAGTTGCCATCGAGTACCTCGGGTTCATCCCGATCCTGCTCCTGGTCGCGATGGCCGCCGTACAACTCGGTCTGATCGCCTACACCGCCCAGCAGGCGGGCACCGCGGCCCGCACCGGGGCGCGCAGTGCGTCGCTCCGTGACGACTACACGCAGGACTGCCGGAACGCGGTCAGTGGCTTCCTGGCCGACGGCACGAAGTGCGAAGCCGCCTTCGGCGGTGACGACGTCACCGTCACCTCGACCGTGAACATTCCCTCGATCGTCCCCTTCTGGAAATTCGGAGACGCCCACAAGACCGCCACCATGCCGCTCGACCACTGACGCACTGCGAGGAACACCATGAGCCTGCGGGCACGAATCAACTCCCCCGAGGAGAACGGTCACCGGGGCGAGGACGGCCACATGGTCGCCTCGTACCGGGCCAAGCTTCTGGAGGAGATCGACCTCGCGGAGATGAGCTCGCTGGCCGCGGCCGAGCGCCGGGCCCGCCTCGAGCGGGTGCTCGGGCACATCATCAGCCGCGAGGGCCCCGTGCTGTCGACGGTCGAGCGCTCGCAGCTGATCCGCAGGGTGGTCGACGAGGCACTGGGCCTGGGCATCCTGGAGCCCTTGCTGGAGGACGCGTCGATCACCGAGATCATGGTGAACGGCCCGGACGCGATCTTCGTCGAACGAGGCGGCAGGGTCGAGCAGTTGCCGCTGCGCTTCCCGTCCCACGACCAGCTGATGCAGACGATCGAACGCATCGTCTCGACGGTGAACCGCAGGGTGGACGAGTCGAACCCGATGGTCGACGCGCGCCTGCCGTCCGGCGAGCGTGTGAACGTGATCATCCCGCCCCTGTCGCTCACCGGCGCGACGCTCACCATCCGCCGCTTCCCGCGCTCCTTCACGCTGCAGGAGATGATCGGCTTCGGCTCGCTCGACGAGCACATGCTGTACCTGCTGGCGGGGTTGGTGCAGGCGAAGTTCAACGTGATCGTGTCGGGCGCGACGGGCACCGGAAAGACGACCCTGCTCAACGCCCTCTCCGGCCTGATCCCGGAGGGCGAACGCATCATCACCATCGAGGACTCGGCCGAACTCCAGCTCCAGCAGGCACATGTGATCCGCCTGGAGTCCCGCCCCCCGAACGTCGAGGGCAAGGGCCAGGTCACCATCCGCGACCTGGTCCGCAACTCCCTGCGTATGCGCCCCGACCGCATCGTCGTCGGTGAGGTCCGCGGCGGCGAGTCGCTGGACATGCTCCAGGCGATGTCGACGGGCCACGACGGCTCCCTGGCCACGGTGCACGCGAACAGCGCGGAGGACGCCCTCATGCGTCTGAAGACCCTGGCGTCGATGTCGGAGGTGGAGATCCCCTTCGAGGCGCTGCACGACCAGATCAACAGCGCGATCGACGTGATCATCCAGCTGACCCGCTTCGCCGACGGCGCCCGCCGCATCACCGAGGTCGCACTCCTCGACAGCCACGGCAGCGAGCCGTACCGGCTGGCGACGGTGGCCCGCTTCAACGCCCAGCCGATGGCGGCGGACGGCCGTATCTACGGCGCCTTCGAGTACTTCCCGCTCCCGCGCCGTACCGCAGACCGCCTCTACATGGCGAGCCAGCCCGTCCCCCAGGCCTTCGGCGTCGCCCAGACCGCAGACCAACTCGCCACCCGAGAAGCCAGGTAGGCAGGAACCCGTCCCCATGGAACCCAGGTAGGAACCGCTCGATGGATCTGCAAACCCTTGTCACGCTCACGACCGGCATCACCCTGCTGACCTGCGTCCTGGCAGTCATGGGCCTGCACGCCTACGCCATGGGCAAGGCCCAGCGCCAGGCCCTCGTCGACCGGCTCTCGGCCACGGGCCAGATCCAGATCGGCGGCCGCCGACGCCGCTTCCGCAACCTGGACCGCCGCCTGCGCCGCACGCAGCTCGGCAAGAAGCTGGAACTGCGGCTCGCGGCAACGGGTTTGGACATCACGCCGGGCGAGTTCTTCGTCTACATGCTCGCGACGGTGATGGGCCTGTGGCTGATCGGCCAGGCGTCTCTGGCGCCCTTCTTCGGCCCGATCGCGGGTCTGCTGGGCATCTGGGTGGCCCTGCAGTTCCTCAACTGGCAGCGCCAGAAGCGCATCGAGAAGTTCATCAACCAGCTGCCGGAGCTGGCCCGGATTCTGGCCAACGCGACGCAGGCGGGGCTGGCGTTGCGGACGGCGATCGGGATGGCGGCGGAGGAGTTGGAGGCGCCGGCGGGGGAGGAACTCGGCAAGGTGGCCAACCAGTTGGCGGTGGGCGCCTCGATGGACGATGCGCTCGGCGAGCTTGCGGAGCGCCTGCCATCCCGTGAACTCGTCGTCCTGGTCACGACGTTGGTGCTGTCGAACCGGGCGGGCGGCCAGGTGGTCAGTGCCCTGCGCAACCTCACGGAGACCCTCGAGGAACGCAAGGAGACCAGGCGCGAGGTCCGCACCCAGCTCTCCCAGGTCAACATGACGTCGTACGCCGTCCCCGTGCTGGGCGTGGGCTCGTTGTTCCTCATGAACGGCGTCAAGGACGGCGCCCTGGATCGCATGACGGGCTCCGCGTTCGGCCAGGCGGCGGTGATCATCGCGTTCTCGCTGTACGCCGTGGGGTTCATCCTCATCCGCCGGCTGTCCCGCATCGACGTCTGAGCGGCCGAGACAGGTTCAGGAAGGAGGACGACCATGGTGGCACTTCTGCTGGCCCTGGTGATGGGCCTCAGCGTCTGGGGCATCTTCGCCGGCATCCGCATGTACCGCGCGGACGCCCGGCTGCCCGTCGACCTGGCGCTGGCCCTGGAGGTCGGATCCACCCGCACCGGCGCGGTCGACTCGCTCGTCGACCGCCTCGGCATGCGGTATGCGCCCGCGGTCCTGCGCCTGATGGGCCCGAAGATGGTCGCCAAGTACCGCCGCAAGATCGACCTCGCGGGCAACCCCGGCGGCCTGACCATCGACCGCTACGCGGCCCGCCGCGCGGTCTACGGCTTCCTCGGCGGCGTGGGCGGCCTGGTGTTCCTGATGAAGGGCAACTTCATCGTCGCGGTCATCCTGTTCGCCTTCGGCGCGTTCTGGACGGAGGTCGGCATCTGGTCGGCGATCCGCATCCGCAAGGACGTGATCGAGCGGACGCTGCCGGACTTCCTGGACGTCCTGGCGGTCGTGGTGAGCGCGGGCCTCGGCTTCCGCCAGGCCCTGGACCGCGTGGCCTTGAAGTACGAGGGCCCCTGGGCCGACGAACTCCGCATCACCCTGCGCCAGATGGACCTCGGCATGAGCCGCCGCCAGGCCTTCGCGGAGCTGCGCCGCAGGAACGACTCGGAACAGGTGGCGATGTTCGTGACAGCACTGCAGCAGGGCGAGGAGCTGGGAGCGCCGATCGTCGACACTCTCGTGTCCCTGGCGAAGGACATGCGCCGCACGGACGCGCAGAACGCCCGCCGCAAGGCGGCCCGCGCGGTCCCCAAGGCCACCATGATGATCACCACCTTCATGGTCCCGGCCACGATGATCCTTCTCGGCGCCGGCCTGATCCTCGGCTCCGGCACCGACTTCGGCTCGCTCACGGGCAAGTAGAGAGGCGGTGACTGGTGATGCCGACGACGAAAGAACGCATCGGGCTCCTGCGGCGCCGCCCGAAAGCCCCGGAGATCACAACGCCCCCGGCAGGCACGGTCCTTCCGGCCTACGTCCGCACCGGCGCTCCCGACATCCCGGTGACCTCGGCGACACCGGCACTGCCACCGGGCTGGGAACCGGCGGACGCACCACTGCCGGGGCTGCCGGCACAGCCGGATCCGCGGGTGCAGGCGGGCATGGCTCCCGTGGCCCCCGGGGCCGGCGGGGTTCCGGCGGAGCGGACGGTACGGATCACGCGGGCGGGGCGCCGGACCCATGCGCAGGCGGCGGCTCCGGTGCCTCCTCAGCCGGCTGCTCCCGCGCTCCCTTCGGCGACCGCCCCTGCGGCAGCCGGCGGTGCACAGCCTCCGGCGGCGCCGGCTGCACCTGACGCCGGGGCCCGCACATCCCCTACGCCTCCCACGCCTCCGGCATCCGTCTCATCCCCTGCGTCCGCGTCCCCCGCGATCCCCATCCAGGTCAACGCACTCCAGGCCATGTGCCGCCAGGTCTTCGGCTTCCGCCTGGCCATGATCGCCCTGTCGGCCCCCGCGGCCCTCGTCAACGCCTCGCCGGGCCTGGCCACCCGCCTCGTGGGCGCAGCCGTAGTCGTCACCTTCATGGGCTCCTACGTCCTCTTCAGGGACTGGGAACGCTTCGGCCCCCTCCTCCTGCGCCACCCGACCCTCCTGGCGGTGGACACCCTCTTCGGTTCCCTGCTCCTCATCTCCGCGGGCCCGGACACCACCCTCGCCTACGTCAGCGTCTGCACCCCACTGCTGGCAGGCATCGTCTACGGCTGGCGCGGCGCGGCCGTCTTCGCATCCCTCCAGTCCGTGATCCTCTTCCTGGTCTACGCGGCGTCGAGGAACGAGCACGCGACCCCCGCCGAGACCCTGCTCCTCCCCGGCCTCTGTGTCATCGCGGGCGCGGTCGGCTCGGCCCTGCGCAACCTCATGCTCCGCTTCGGCGCGGCGACCCAGGCCCTGACCACCGTCCAGGCCCGCCTGGCGGTGACGGAGGCGGTGAGCGCCGAACGGGCCCGTCTGGCAAGGGAGATGCACGACTCCGTGGCAAAGACGCTCCACGGCGTCGCGCTGGCCGCAGACGGCCTGGCGGGCTCCGCCGGCGCCTCCCGCATGGACGCGACACTCGTCAGGCAACAAGCCGAACTGGTCGCCCGATCGGCCCGCCGAGCCGCCGCCGAGTCCCGCGAGCTGCTGGCCGACCTGCGCCGCGAGTCCGACCCGGACCACGCCACGGACGTCCTGGTCGAACTGGCCGCCCGCACAAAGGACTTCAGCACCAGGACCGGCCTCCAGGCCACCTACCGCCCGACCGGCGAGCACTCGGTACCGCCGGTCCCACCCGCGGTGGCCCGCCAACTCCTCACGATCGCCTCGGAGGCGATGGAGAACGCGAACCGCCACGCGGGCCCGACCCGGGTGGACGTGAACGCAGGCGTCCACGGTGACCTGCTCCGCATCAGCGTGTACGACGACGGCCGCGGCCTCCCGCCGGGCACCACCCTCGAACAACTCCGCCGGGCAGGCCACTTCGGCCTGGTCGGAATGGTGGAGCGGGCCGCGTCGGTGGGCGCCCGCATCCGCATCGGCCGCGGCGCCCACCCCCGGGGCACCGAAGTCCGCCTGGAACTCCCGCTGGCGGCCCTGACGACGTAGAGATCGCGATCAGCCGGATGAGCAGTACGCCGCACCCGTCCCCCACGACAAGAGAGGAGGCCGCTTCATGCCGGACCAGACAACTCCCCACACCGGCCCGCAGCAGCCGCCGGCCCACAACCCGTTCGAGGCGTTCCCGCCCCCCGAACCGCTGAAGGTAGTGGTGGCGGACGACAACCCGGTGGTGCGTGCAGGCCTCACCGCACTCCTCTCCGGCCGCGCGGACATAACGGTGGTGGCGGAGGCGGCGGACGGCCGTCAGGCCTACGAGGCGGCCGTCCAACACCGCCCCGACGTCGTACTCCTGGACGTCCGCATGCCCGGCGTCGACGGCATCTCGGCACTCCCGTACCTGGTGCAGATCGCCCCGGTGGTGATGCTGACGTACAGCAGGGAGTCGGAGATCGTCCAGGAAGCCCTGCGCCGGGGCGCAGGCGGCTACCTGGTCCACGGCGAGTTCACCGCGGACCAACTGGTGGCAGCGGTGCGGGACATCAAGGAGGGCCGGGCCCACTTCACCCCGACGGCAGCGGGCGCACTGCTGGCGCAGCTCCGGCAGGGGCAGGGGGCGGGAGGTGGCGTGTCGCTGCCCGAGGGGTTGGGGCAGGCAGATGCGAGTGCATACGGAAATGCAGCGCGTGTGTCAACGTATGTGAATCCTGAACATGCCGCTCCACCTGGGAACTTGGCTCCGCCCAGGCCTCCCGTCGCCACTATTTCTTCAGAAAACCTTTCGCAGATGCAACCGGATGTGGGACAGTCTTCGTCTGGATGGACGAGTGGCCGTCCGGCTGCTCCCGACAGGTCGAGGTTCCAACTCAGCACGAGGGAGGCGGAGATCATGGACCACATCGCGTCCGGCATGAACAACCAGCAGATCGCCGCCACGTGCTTCATCAGCGAGAAGACGGTCAAGAACCACATCAACCGCATCTTCGCGAAGCTCCACAGCACCAGTCGCTCGGAGGCCGCCGCCAAGTGGCTCGGCACGGCCCCGGGTTCGGGTCGAGGGCTGGGGTGACCTGCGATGACCGTACGGGGGGATAGGGGGCTGGGCCTGCGGGCCCAGGTCGCAGACGTGCAGTCCCAAAGCGGTGGTTGGGCCTCGGTTTGGGCCCGTGATTGGGCCCTGGGACCCTCTGGTGGACCGGGTGTTCCGCCGTACGTTTCTCGTGTCGAAAGCGGCACCGGCAAGGAGGAAGCCGGTAACGCGAACGGCACAGAGACTCAGCAGTCGGCCGGTGAGCGGCCGGCCGAACCCGGAGGGGAACACCATGAGCGACCTGATGCTGAAGACCGCCGTTGCGACCAAGGTCCGCGTGAACGGCTGGAAGAACACCACGGTCGAGGCGATGCAGCGCCGCGCCGGCGACAAGGGCCAGACCGCGGTCGAGTACCTGGGCATCATCGCGGTGGTTGTGGCGATCGTTCTGGCGATCACCGGCACCAACCTCGGACAGACGATTCTCGGCAAGATTCAGGCGCAGATCGCCAAGGTTGCTCCTTGATGCAAGCTCGCCGGTACGGCGATGCAGGGCAGGCCTTCCCCATCTACATCACGGTGGTGGGGGGCCTGCTCTTTCTTGCGTTCGCCTATTTCGCGGTCGGCCAGGCCGCGGCGAATCGGAATGGCGCCCAGACGGCCGCCGACGCGGCGGCACTCGCGGCGGCCCAGGAAACCCGGGACCAACTTGCCGGCATGTGGGTGGACAACGTACTCGACCCGACCAAGTGGCAGGACATTCTCAACGGCAACCGCCCAGGGCTCAACGACTGCTGGCGTGCCTACCAGCTTGCGTCGCGGAACGACGCGCGTGTGGATGATCCCACCGGCGGTTGCCAGCCGCCGGACGCTTTGCCCCTGAGCTACACGGTCTATGTGAAGGCCGACAAGCCCGTTGGGGAATCCATCGTCCCCGGCACGGAGAACCGCCACGCGCATGCGCACGCCACTGCCGTGATCGAACCGCTCTGCACGTTCAAGCTCCCGGCTGAAGATGCCGGGGACGATGTGCTGCCGCGGCTCTCCTGCAAGGACAGGGACTGGGACCTGGACCCGGACGACCTCACCGATCTGCCCGGACCCGAAGACCTCTTCGACGTCCATCTGGCCGACTGACAAGCGAACGACGAGTGATGAAGGAAGCGGAGTCATGAGCATTCGGTTCACTACGAAGGCCCGCAGGGGGATGGTCGCGTTGACCGTTGCGGCCGGTCTGGCCCTCGGTGTGGCCGGTTGCGGCGGGGGCGGCGACGACAAGAAGCCGGACACGTCGGCGTCAGCCTCCAAGGACAGTGGATCCAAGCCGAGTGCTCAGGAGGGGAAGTCGGAGACACCCCTGGCTGAACTCAAGGGCACTGACGGACTGCTTCTTCAAATCACCTCCGCCACGCGGGATTCGGGCGGATTCGTCACGGTGAACGGGATTGTGAAGAACGACGGCGCCAAGTCGGTCGTCATTCCACCCCAGACGAGCGGTGACGAGACCGAAGTGATCGCGCACGGTCCTTCGCTCGGTGGTGCCACGCTCGTTGATTCCAAGGGCAAGAAGCGCTACTACGTGCTGCGCGACACGGAAGGACGTCCGCTGACGACGACCGGCCTCGGGAACCTCGAAGCGGGGCAGACGCTCCCGGTCTTCATGCAGTTCCCTGCCCCGCCGGCAGGTACGACCGACGTCGACCTGCAGGTCCCGACGTTCTCCAGCGGCACGATCAAGATCTCTGGGTGAGGCCGACCATGACCCGTACCCACACCCGGACAGCGCCGCCACGTCTCGCTTTGGTCGTCGCTGCTGCCACTGTCATGGTCGCCACGAACCTTTACAGCGCAGTAGCGGCCCACGCCGACGAAAGCCCCAGCGTCCCCCCAGGCACAGAGGCTTCCGCCTCCGCCCCCGTCAAGGTCGACCCCAACGACCCCGACCTCAAACTCCCCGAGGGCGCGACTCTCGCGGCCTCCAAAGTCCTCGACATCAAATCCGTCGTAGAAGACCAAAGCGGCGACGAACGCCGCGAAGACACCAACTCCGACGTCAAGTTCGCCCTCCAGGCCGAGGTCCTCTTCAGCAAGGACAGCGCGAAACTCAGCGGCGAGGCCAAGTCCCGTATCTCCGCGATCGCCGACGAGATCAAGAAGCAGAACGGGACGAAGGTCCGCGTCTTCGGCTTCACGGACAACCTGGGCTCTTCGGCACACGGCGACGTCCTGTCCAAGCAGCGCGCGGACGCCGTACAGGGAGTCCTCGAGCAGGAGTTGAACGACTCCAACATCACCTTCGAAGTCCGCGGCTACGGCGAGCAGTACCCCATCGCCGACAACTCGACGGAGGCGGGCCGCAAGAAGAACCGCCGGGTGGAGGTCAGCTTCCCGCGCACGGAGAGCTGACCCGACCCCCGCAACGCACGGGAACGAACCGGGGCCTGTCCCACGCCGTCAGAGGCGTGGGACAGGCCCCGGTTCGTCGTACGTCAGTTGTCAACCGTCAGCCCCGCCGCCGTCGGACGCGTCGGTAGGCTGGTCTTCGGTCCTGCGCTCAATGACGAAGGATCCCTTGCCTACGACCGTCCGCACGTAGCCCAGCTCGGCCAGCAGGACCAGCGAGCGAAGCACGCGCAGGCAAACAAAGTGCACTGCGCCGGATGGTTGACCATGGCCGACAGCTGTGCGGTCAGTCACCCGGTGGGTGTCAAGCGGTCACGTGAAGTGCTGTACAACCGGCCAAAATCTCACCAAATCGACAACAGGTCCATCTGGCCTTGACAAGATCCCGGCTGGTGCCCGCGTGTGCCCCACGGATAGCGTTTGGTTCGCTTGAGTTATCCCCCACCTCAACGGGAGTCCACAGTGAACCGCCCCGCCCGGCTCACCATCGCCGTGCTCACCGCATCCGCAGCCCTGCTGCTGACCGCCTGCGGCTCGGGAGGAGGCGACGATTCGTCCTCGGACGACATCAAGGGGGCCGGCACGGGGGCCAGCAGCAGCCCCTCGACTTCCGCTTCGGCAGCATCCGACGTCAAGCGTCCGGGGATCACGCTCCCGAAGAGCTTCCAAGTGTCCTTCGACGGCTGGGCGAACAGCGATCCGAAGCTGCAGGCGGTCATGGACGACGGCAAGGAGCGCCTGCTGGGCACATACGCCGCGATCATTGAGCGAAACCCGAAGGCGGACTACGTCACCTTCTACAACGAAGGCGCCGCTCTGGCCACGGCGCAGGAGTGGGTCAAGGGGCTCGTGGATGATGACCTGACGCTCATCGGCAAGGGTCGGGCGTTCGACCCGCAGGTTCGCATCAGCCCGGACGGTTCGGGGACCCTCTTCTACTGCGTGGACGAAGGTGACGGGTCCACGAAGAACCTCACCACCGGCGAGGTGACGAAGACACCGGCCGACGACGCATTCGTGCTGTACCAGACCAAGTTGCGCAAGAGCGATGACGGGGTTTGGAGGACAACGACAGTCGCGACGAAGCGTGGTGGCTGCCAGTGACGCGCATCGTGTTCCGAGCCGCGGGCCTGGTCGCGGCGGCGTTGGCTGCTGCCGTGTCCACACCGTCCACGGCGTTCGCGTACGGCGACGACAAAGGTGAGGCAGCAGGGCAGCCCAGCGGCAAACCGAACGGCGGCGCGTCCGGGAACCAGCTGAGCGCCGAGGTCACCAAGTCGAGCATCGTCATCACGCAGTCGGGAGGAGGCGGAGGCTCCAAGCCCGCCACTGGGACCCTCGCGTCGGTCGATCCCAACTGGGAACCTCCGGCCTGCTGGTACGAACCCGTCCTGTCACCCGAGGAACTCAAGGCCGGGGTGGATAAGTTGAAGGGCACTGACAAGCTGGCCCCGGTCAATTCGCACCTCTTCTGGGCCTACGAGCTGTTCGTCAATCACTATGACAAGGGTCAGGACGACGGCTACAAGAACTACAACCTCGGCAAGCGCGGAATGTTCTGGCGGGACGTGGTTCGCGCCGGGCATGAGGACGATCTCGCCGCTTGGGATTGCGACAAAGTCATGTTCTGGCAGGGCGCCGGTACTGTCCCCGACGTCCCCAATGCCCCCACCCCGAAGGTCCTGGCCGCCTACGCCTACGACAAGATCCGTGTCCCGGAGACCGAGATCGAGCTGAAGCCTGACACCAAGTCCACGGTGAACCTGCCCACTTGGGTGTGGCTCGACAAGGGCACCTTCAAGGAGGTCAGGGTTCGCGCCGAGCTGCCGAACACCGGCCTCTGGGCGGAGACGACGGCCAAGCCGGTGGCCCTACATCTGAACCCGGGCACCGGGGACGCGGAGACGTATCCGGCCTCCGGCGACTGCACGATCAACGACGACGGCTCGATCGGCACCCCGTATGACAAGGGCGACGCGAAGAAGACCCCTTCGTGCGGCATCAGGTACCTGCGGGCCACTGACGGCAAGCCGTACAACCTGAAGGCGTCGATCACCTGGCAGATCTCCTGGGAAGGTTCCGGCGGCGCCAAGGATGACCTGCCGGACGGCACCTTCGAAACCACAAGGGACATGACAGTGCAGGAGATTCAGGCCATCAACCGCTGAGTGATCGTGAGGAATCTGTCGTGAGAGGCCCGCTCCTCCGAAGGGGCGGGTATCCGCAGCGGCCTCACAAGTAGAACAGCTGTAGTCGCTTACTCATGGAAGCAGGGGAGAGGGGAAAGGCGCGTGGCGGACCGGCTCGCTGTTGATGACGATGAGCTTGCGCACTTCATGAAGTTGCTGAAGAAGTCGAGCAGTTCCCTGAAAGGACTACGCAAGGCGCTGAGTGACGCCACCGTCAGGGGACTTGGCACCGACGACTTGGATTCTGCGTGTGAGACCTTCCAGGAGGACTGGAAGTACGGTACCGAGCAGATCGGTGAGCAGACCGAGAAGCTTGCCGAGATCATCGGAAAGAGCAAGGACAGCTACAACGAGGTGGACAAGGCGTTGGAGGAAGCCCTGAAGAAGGCCAAGGAAGGCTAGGGGAGATACGAAGTGACCTACACCCCTGGGCTCGAGCACTCGAACGGGCTCCTTGACTCGCAGGCCCGTGCGGACCTCAACAAGCCTCAAGGCCTCAAATCGCACCCCGGTGTCTCGAACCATGACTATCCGAACCTGGGCTTCAACCCTGCGCCGGGCAACACTGACACCGTCCACGATCTATGCGTCAAACTCGCCAACTGTGCCAAGGTCCTGGAAGATTCGCATGGATTGGTGACCAAGCTCCTGGACGGCAGCTACTGGAAGGGCGACGCGGCCGTAGCCTTCCGGGAGCAGCTCGACGGTGGCCCGCTGCCGATCAACCTCAAGAACGCTGCGCACTCCATCCGCAAGGCTGCCCGTCAACTCGGTCGTTGGGAAAGCGAACTCGAGGAGTTCCAGCGTCGCGCCAAGCGGCTTGAAGGGGATGCGAAAGAAGCACAGGGCGTTCTGGACACGGCGAAGGGTCGTGCGAGCAAGGCGAAGAGTGACCCGGATCTTGACAAGAAGGGTTCACGTCACGACGAGGCGCACAAGTCCCTCACCCACGCGAACACGGCTGTGGAGGAGGCGCAAGCCGAACTCGACAGAATCATCGGCCAGGCGAAGAAGCTTGCCGAAGAACACGAGGAAAAGGCCCGGTACCGGGCCCGCAAGATCAGTGACGCGACAGAGAAACTGGCGCCCCACGAGCCGGGATTCTGGGAGGAGAAACTCGACTGGCTCGCCGACAACCTGCCGGACATTCTCAGCTGGACAGCTGCTGCAATCGGCATCGCGGCTCTCTTCGTGGCCACGGGTGGGACCGCTGCAGCAGTGCTGCTCCTTGTCGCAGCCACGATGAGCGCGGGAGCGATGGCGACGCGATTGTCGGATCCGGCGGTGCGCGCGTCCTTGTGGGACGGTATCCGCCATGGTGAGTGCGACGCCGACTTCTGGAGCAACGCGATCGGAGTCACGGCGGACGGCCTGGGCATGCTCCCGGGAGTGGGTGCACTGGCCAAGGGTGCCCCCGCCCTGTTCAGAGGTGTCGGCGAGGCGGGCGAAGTGCTCACACTCGGTCAGAGGGTCGCCGCTGCCGGTGGAAAGACCATGACGGCTGCCAAGGAGTTCGCCGAATTGAAGAACCCGTTCACGGAGTGGGTGGTGACCAAGGCGCCTGGATTGACCAAGACAGTCGAGGTTGCGGAGGCGGTTGCTCCATGGGCCGGCCTGGCAACCGCGTCATACGGACTGGCCACAACAATGAACGACTCCTTGGAGAACGACACGGCTGGGAACGTGGGCACTTCAATCGACGGCGCGTTTCTGGGGCCGATCGACGTGTCCGAGACTGTCGATCTTGCTCGCCGTGTTTTCCAGTGATCGCCGTGCCAACTCGCCGCTTTCCCCCGAATCAGATGAGAAGGTAGCTGCCATGCAATCTCCCACCCACTCCACGGCTTGGAGTCATCCGCCAACCCGTAGCGCCTGGACGCGACATATGGTCATGAACGTGGCTGGACTTCTCGGCTGGCCGGGTGGATGGATCGCTCTGCTAGGCATCTCGACCTATACGCCGAACTGGGTCGTGTGGATCTTTATGCCGTACTTCATCTACGGATTCTATAGGTTCTTCAACCAACTCACGTACTTCCCCTGGGCCTTCCGTATGCGCCGTGTTCTGCGAGAGTATCCGTGGCAGCTCCTCGAAGGAGTTCCTAGCGGGCTCGGCAAGCACCCCGAAGCTCGAGACGACGGAATCTGGTTCGAGTTCCAGAACCCGGCCAATCCCAAGGAGAAGATCCCGTTGGTGTTCATCAAGCACCAACGGTCTTACTGGTGGATGAAGCGCCTGGACGGCCCCCGCACCAAACCCCACCGCCGAGCACAGATCGAACCTCTCTGGTTCGCCGGCGACCCGCGCTTCCTCTCAGTCGTCGCAGCGCCGGGTCGAGGCGGCAAGGCACCCAAGCGGTTTCACATGCTCTACCAGCGTCCGGCGTTCGACAGCCGCTGTGCGCCTGAAAGTTGGGGTGCAACGCCAGCTGATCTTGAGCACGCTAGCCGTGCCGGTGCCCGGAACCTCGACGCCCTCTCGCAATCCCCCGTCTAGAAGCGAGCACATAGGAGCCATGACGGCATCGGCAACGAACTTCATCCTTCATCCGAGCCTGGCCGAAGAGGGAGACGGCATCTGGTTCGCGACTCCCGCTGGGTTCACGACGCTGCCCCTTGAAGCCCTTCTTGAGCCGGCCACCTCCCCCGGCGCTGCGGAGCTGCGTGAGGCGCTTGCCCCCATCCTCGCCTCTGCGCCTGACGAACTGTCCCGCCAGAGCTTCATGGCGAACCTCTCCGCTGCCCAACGAATGGTGAACATCCTGCGCGTGGCAGGCACGGTCCACTGTTCCCTCGGACTACACCGCGATGACACCGGTGACGGTGACGGCGGCGTGTTGCTCTCCTTGTTCGCCGTCGGTTGGGTGGCCACGGCGTGGGCACCGCGAGGTGTCAATGCTGCCCGGGCTGTTGCGACGGCCGAGGGCCACACGGACATCGAGTACGCCGAACTCCCTTGTGGGCCCGCCACGTTCAGCGAGACGGTTCGCACACCCACCGCCGAGTCCGGACTGCCTCGTCAGCCATTGCTTCAGATCCACGCCAACCTTCCACACCCGGACGGCAACCGTCTGGCCGTTCTGACGCTCAGCACGACGGCCGTGGCCCACCGTGAGCACTACCGAGACATCCTCAGGCAGATCGCGGGGATGGCCAGTTTCGAGGATCCGTTCTCGCCTGTCGCGGATGAACAGGAACGAGGAAGGAAGCGAGAACTCTCGTAGTCGTGTCAGAGCGTCTCGGCATGACCGCGGGCGACGTGGAGACCATCGAGTTGGGCGGTCTTCCTCCCTTGACCGTGGATCTCCTGATCAGGCTGTCCACGGTGCTGGATCTCGCGGTGGACCTGCGTGTCGTCTCCGGCACCGACTCCGCGGACAACAGCGTGTCCGTGGCCCAGATGCTCACCGCCTGGCAGCACGCTGCCGAGATCCACTCCGACCCCGAACTGCTGGCATGACTGATCGGGAACCGAGCCTTGGCCATCACGCGTCAGGGCCCAGGACTGATCGCCGAGACGCCCTGATCAGCGCTCAAGGCCGGGCTCTGTCCCCGATTGGGCACCGATTTGGGCCCACGGACCCATGCTGCCCGGACGCCCCCTCCGTCGATCCGTGTCATGAACCACCGGAGAGGGGCCCGGCGGAAGTTGCCCGGATCTGCGTGAACGCACCCCTCCGCTCGGGGAGTTGAGGAGGGGCGGGCATGGCGTCCATCGGGGGAGTGCCGGGCACGGCACGGTATGGCCGTCCGGGCCGGGTGGACGCAGGAGTATACCCGCCTCCCTCTCCTCCGCCCTGGTCCTCGTCCACGTCCTCTTCGCGTTCACGATCGTCGGCGGCCTCGGTCTGCTGCTGACAGCAACGTCGTACGACGCCCTCGACGGCGGCGTACTCGCCCTCCTCGCCTACGCGGCAGCGCCCGGCACCCTCGGCTGGTGGCTGGCCCGGCGGACCTGGGAGGGAGGAGTCCGAGTCTGGCGCGGACTGGTCGCCGTACAGATCTGGCTGGTCCTCGCCTCGGTTCATCGAGCAGGCACAGCGCCAGGTGCGGGCGGCGAAGGGGAAGCCGATCGAGTGGAACTTCTCCAACGAGAAGGTGGCCAAGGCGACGGAGCAGGCCTTCGAGGACGCCGGCCTGGAAGACGTGATCGTCAAGTACACACCGGTGGAGAAATAGGAGCTGGGAAGCCGTATGTCGAGTGAAACGGTGGTGAGGGCGGCATGGTGGTCCCGCGCCGAACCCGTTGCGCAGCTGGCCGAGCGCTGGCTGGAGCTGCTGACCCGGTTGAGCGAGTTGTCCGAGGGCGCACTGGCCGAGTGGCGCTGGGACGAGGACGCCCGCAACCCGGGTCAACAGGTTCCGGCCCGCTCCGAGGACTTCGCCAGGGCGCTGGAGGCGGCCAATACGCACGATGATCTCGACATCCTCGGCTACAAGGCGAACGTGACCGTCACACAGCCGGACGGCGGATACGCCCACTGCCGGGTGCAGGCGGGAGGCACCAACGGATATTCGCCGTTCACGGCCGTACTGCAACTGTTCCCCGGTCCGGACGCCACGGCGGCTCCTCTCACGGGCCGCAGTGCCGAGGCGCTCGCGATCCTGGCCGGGGTGTGGGACGCCGACTACGGACTCACCTACGACCGCGCACTGTTCAAGCAGGTCAAGACCGCGTTCGGCCTGACGGCGGCGCACCCTCGTTGCGGCTGGTCCGTCCACCTCTCCGCTCACCGCGCCGCCCGCGTCCCCACCGACTTCCCCGCCCGTCGCCTGCCGGCCGACCACGGCGGTCTCGTCCTCGACCTCGCGGACACCCCCGGCGGGACCCCGGCCACGGAAACGGTCCTGGCCGCCCACAAGGCGTTGACGGACAGCGGCTCCCTGGAACCCCTGCCCGTCCCGGCCACGCGCCCGAAGCTGTGAGCTGCCCAATGCCCACCCCCACGTACGTCTCCACCCTCGAAGACCACCTCACCCGCCCCCTCCCCGACGAGGGCTTCCACCTGCTGAAGCTCCACGAGAGCCGGGACTTCTCCTCCGCCGACCCGGACGACGACTGGGGCGAACTCATGCGTGTCAGCGGTGAGTTCGAGGCGGAACTCCAGGACCTGGCGACCGCCCTCGACGCCCGCTGGGGTCCGCACAAGGAGATGTCCATGGAGGACTACGCCTTCCTGGACCCGGACGATGACGACAGTGACCTCCCGCCCCTCTTCCGCGAACTCGTCCACCAGGGATGGTTCGGCGACCTCCTCTACTGGCACACAGGCGACCACGTCGTCGCCGCAAGCGTCGGCCACGAGGACAAGGAGGAGCCGGTGGTCCTGTTCGCGGCGGTGACCGGCTCCGCCGAGGGGTTTCCACAACGCTGAGGGAGACGGGCGACTACTTTCAGCGGATCGTCGGGCGACGAGGTATACAGCCCAAGCACTCTTGAGGGGTATCGCCCGGGCCCCGGAGTGGGACTTCGGGTCCGGTTCCCGCCCTGGTCAACCCCGGTCCCAGGCTGTGATCGGGGTGATTGGGAGTGCATTTGGGCCCACGGGCCCATCTCGGGCAGGCCGCCCCTCCCTACCCTCTGGCGGAGTAGTGGGCCAACAGCGGTAAGTCCGCATGCAGTTGAGGAGGGGACATGGCCTCGATCGGGGGAACGCCGGACTTCGGGGCAACGTGGACGACGGGGAACGGCGGGCGCCGGAACATGCCCACCCCCCTCGCCTCCGCCCTGATCCTCACCCACGCCCTCTTCGCGTTCACGATCATCGGCGGCCTCGGCCTGCTCCTCACCGCCACCTCCTACGACGCCCTCGACGGCGCCGTACTCGCCCTCGTCGCCTACGCCGCCGCGCCCGGCACCCTCGGCTGGTGGCTGGCCCGGCGCAGCTGGGAGGGCGGGGTCCGGGTCTGGCGTGGTCTGGTCGCCGTACAGGTGTGGCTGATCCTCAGCGGCGTCGCCAACCTCGTCGACGGATCGGCCCGCGGCGGCATGCAGCTCGTCCTGCCGGTCCTCATCCTCTGCTTCCTGCTCCGCTCGGAGAGCCGTCGCTGGTACGAACTCCCCGAACTGGACCGCGCCGAGCATCGCCCCTTCTCCCTGGCCCGCATGATCCGCTGGCGCCGGGACGACGGACAGACCGCGGTGGAGTACGCCGGTCTGGTCGCCATCGTCGCCGCGATCATCACGGCGCTGCTCGTCAGCGGGCTCGGTACCCAGATCTACGGCGGTATCGAGGCGCAGATCTGCAAGGTCGCCGGGATGGGCTGCCCGGCCCCGTCGGGCGGCGGCACGGACGTCAACGCCGGGAAGGGCAACACCGGCGGCGACGGAACCACCGGCGGGACCACAGCGGGCAACGGGGGCAGCGACGGCGACGACCCCGCGGGCGACACCCGGACCACCGACAACAACGGCAACGAGCCCAAGGACGGCGACACCGCAGACAAGAAGGACGACAAGAAGGACGACAAGAAAGACGACGGCTGTTTCTCCGGCTTCGGTGCCTTCTTCGGCTGTGCCGGCAACCAGGTCAAGCAGGTCGGCGAAGGCCTCTTCGTCGACGGCGTCTGGGGCGACCTCACCGGCATCTACGACATGGTCCGCCACCCCCTCGACACGCTCAGCGGCATCGCCGACTACGGCAAGCAGCTCGGCAGCGACTGGATGGACAACTCCAAGGACGCCCGCGACAAGTGGTCCAAGGGCGACTACCTGGGCGCCGTCCTGGGCTGGGGCGACGCCTCGCTGAAGACCGGCGGAACCGTCCTCTACGACATGTTCATCGGCGACGACGTGGCCGACGACTGGAACAACGGCAACAAGACCCGCGCCGTCAGCCATGTCCTGTGGAACGTCGGCTCCCTCTTCATCCCCGGGTACGACGTCGCCAAGGTCGGCGAGAAGATCGGCGATCTCGGCAAGCTGGGCAAACTCGGGAAGCTCGGGAAGCTCGCGGAAAAGGCCGGCAAGGCGGCGGAGGACGCCAAGAAGGCGGCCAAGGCCGGTGACGTCGCCGGCGCGAGGAAGGCCGCGAACGAGGCGCAGGAGGCGGCCGACGAGGCCGCGGAGAAGGCCAGGAAGAACGGGTGCCTCGTGGGGATGGCGCCGCGGGCCCGCGTCCCCTACGGCGGAGGCGTGTTGCCGCCCGATTCCTCGGGTGGCGTCGTTGCGGCGGCTTATGCACGGCCTCGCACCACCGCGACCACCGCGACCACCGCAGCCACGGCGGCCACGGCGGCGGTGTACACACGACCGCGTACGACCCTGTCACACGCGACCACGACCGTTGCCCTTCGGTCCGGCCCGGCGTTCGCCCTCCAGGCCGATGCAAAGAAGTGCGACACCGACGACCAGAACGCGGCACGCGATGCACAGCAGAAGGCCCTGGAGGCCCGAGCCGAGGCGGCGAAGGCAGCCATCAAGAAGGGCAAGCTGAGCATCGACGACCGCAATATCGACGACTTCGTCAAGAACGCCAAGGACAACCCCGGGAAGGGGGAGATCGGCAAGAAGCAGGCGGCGGACGCGCTCGATGAGCTGACCGACCTCGCGGCACGTGGCAACGTCGATCGCGTGGGCGCGAGCAAGCTCGGCTCCGAGGTGACCAACTCGCGCAATGCCAGCAGGCTCGAGGAGATGCTCGCCGAGGTCCGCGGAGTGCGGCGTGCCTCGGAGGACGCAGCAGAGGGCAGCACCGTGCACACGGCCGTCGGCTCGGAACACAACAGGCCGCAGGTCGAGGTGGCACCGGGGGAGACGGTGGATGTGTCGGACGTTCCGGACGCGGACGTCCTCTACAAGGGCAAGGACGGGAAGATCCACCTTGTCGAGGTGAAGAACACCGTGAACCCGACGCGTCAGCCGGAATTCGTCGGCAAGGTCGACACGCTTTCCGCCTGGAAGAAGGGCGATCCGAACCGAACGGCTCGCGTCGAAATCGACAAGAGCGACAAATGGACGGAGATTTTCCGGCCCATCAAGGGGAAGAAGGTCTCACCGGCGCAGCTCATGGACGAGAAAGGAATCGACGCACGGATCGGCGACGCGAACTTCACGTCCAAGCAATTGGGGGACATGCAGCGGGCGTTGGAGGAGAAGTTCAGTCGGGGCGAGCAGATCGACTGGCAGCGGCTGAACGACGACCCGAACGGGGCGCTGCATTACCTCGGCCTGGAGTGAAGCCGGTCAGCCGCCGAACCAGACCACGGTACGGACGTTCTCCTCACCGTGGAGCTCGGCCAGCGTGCGCATCACGCTCCACACCGGCTGCCACGGGCCCTCGGGCGGCACCAGGTCGCGGTAAGTGGGCACGACGGGACGGTAGACGTCCGATCCCAGAGGGAGTTCGCCGTCCTCGGGCCACCGGGACGGAGCGATGTTGCCCTCGCCGAAGGCCGCCTCGGCCGGCTCGTACAGCTCGCCCGGGAGCACGGTCAACTCGCCCGGCACCACCGTGCCTTCGCTGTCACGGAGCCAGCGGCGCACCCAGTGCCGGGACCGGCCGTCGGTGCACGGTGCGTCCCAGTCGACCGCCGACACGTCCTGCCACGAGAACCACGAGCGACTGTGGCCTCCGTATTCGTCCGCCTCGGCGCGCACCGGGTCCGAAACGTCGAAAGGGAGGTCACGATCGGCGAAGAGCGACTTGACGGGCTCCACGCTTCGGACGTCGAAGAGGGCCGACCACGATGGGTAATCATGCGCATCATGCAAATGCCGGAGCTCGGCGAAGGGTTCCCACTCGACGTATTCGGCGTTGTATCGACCGGCCCACGCCCGGCATTCCAGCCATCCATGCAAGTCGGTACTCATACGGCGACTCTAGCCAACCCGCCGACCGGTACGACGGCGCCCGGCCACGGAAAGGGGCCTCGCCACCCGCTGGGGTCCGCACAAGGAGATGCAGTGACAGACTTGGCCGGGTTTTCACAACACTGAGGGGGACGGGCGATGGGTGACCATTTCCAGCGGATCGTCGACGTCGAGGTGAGTGTCGACGAGGCGGGGCCGCTGGCGGCGCGCACGGTCGAGTGGCTGGTCGAGCAGGGGGTGATCACGAGGGAGTTGTCGGACGACGGGGTGTACAGCCCGAGCACTCTCGAGGGATACCGCCCGGGCCCCGATTGGCAGCGGGCGGTGGCCGTTCCCGAAGCGGCTTGGCCACCCGGCCCCCTGGCCGTGATGGCCGGACGGGACTACTACGTCGAGGGCCAGGGAACGGACGAGGCCGACCACGCGACCTGCCCGCGCTGCACCTCACGCACGGTGATCACCGACTATCCCGAGTCCTTCGAACCGGACGAGGAGGTGTGGCGCCCGTTCCGGGATGCCGTCGACGCCTGGAAGGCGACGGGGGAAGCCGACGTCACCTGCCCGGCCTGCGGCACCGCCGTCCCCATCACGGAATGGGACTTCGGCTCCGGCTTCCTTCTGGGCGCCCTCGCGTTCGACTTCTGGGGCTGGCCACCGCTCGCCGACGGATTCGTCGCGGAGCTGGGCAGGCAGTTGGGACACCGTACGGAGCAACACACGGGAAAATTCTGAGACCTGCCCGAACTTGCCGACCGGTACGGCCGAGGACCCGAGGACGTACAAGTGCTCGCAAATCTCTTCACCGTCACGGAACTTGAGCCGCCGACCTTCCGCAGCGCACTGGCCGACCTGCTGGCCGTGCAGGACGAGGCGGTCGACGTGGCCGACACGGACGGAGACCAGGAAACCCGACGCTGGGACGCACCCGTCCTGTGCACTTACCGCGTGCTGCCCCTCGGCGACCTGGCGTTGGAGCTCGACCTCTACGTCGAGGACCGAACGGCCGGCGCCCTCACGGAGGCGGGCCTGGCACAAGGCCTCGCGCTGCGGACGACGACCTCGGTCCTCCACCCCGCCCTGGACCTCGACCTGCCCAGCGCCTACCGGGTCGCGACCCGGGACGGACGTTCCGTGCGCTGCCGGCTCGAGGCGATCGACTCCGACGAGGACACGACGTACCGGGTCGACGTGATGGAGGAGAAGGTGGCCGATCTCCCTCGCGCGAAGGTGGAGATCCTCCCCGAGATCCTCGAGCACGAACGCATCGCGACGCCTGTCTCCGACGCCTTCCTCGCCACGTTCCCCACGGGACAACTCGTGACCGAGGTCGACGACGACCATGCGGAGGGCTTGCGCACCGTCTTGTCCCACCTCGACGCGGACTTCCGCAAATGGACCTACCCAGGCACGCAGCCGGACCCCGAACGCTGGTGGTGGCACCGAACCCCGAGCCCGAGGAGCATCCCCTGGTGACCTCGAAGACGACCCCGAACCGGCCATGGAGCCATGTCGAGGACACCCTGCGGCAGCGCTACGTCACCGACGTCCTCGTACCCGGCTGGATCGAGCGGGAGGAGGGGCAGGTGCCCGAGTTCCGCCCGCAGCCCCTCGTCGTGCACGTCCTGCTCGACGAGGGGGCGCTGCGGCTCGAATCGGTCGGCCAGTACGACCAGTTGGCGGTCCGTGTCGTGGACTCCGTCACGGTGGACGGCGTGGAGCTCTTCGAGCGCGTCAAGGAGGAGACGGAGGACGAGATCGCCTTCGCGTCCTGGGGTGAACAGCTCTTCGGCGACGGCTGGTCCCGCCTGCGCTGCACCACCGTCCGCCCGTTCACGGACGCCGGCTCGAACCCCGAGGAGAGCCTGGTGAAATGCCTCGCCCTCGAACTCGAGTCCCGCTACTGGCTCTTCTTCGACCCGACCTGGACCTTCGGCATCAGGATCGGAAACGCCGAGGACATGCGCCGCTGGGAGCGGGAGAAGTAACCCCGCAGACCTGCTGCCCGAAGCCCGAAGCCCGCTCAGGCGTCGACCGCCACCTCCACCCGCGCCCCGACCCGCAACCCCCAGCCCGCCATCACCCCGGCCTCGGCCTCCAGCACATGCCGCGAACGGAACCGCGGCAGTCCCAACCGCCAAGGCTTCATGGTGTGTACGGCGATGACGCCGAGGTCGCGGTCGACGTAGGCGACGTCGATCGGCATCCGCATCCGAAACGTGTGCACGCTGTTGGCGGGCGAGAGCAGGATCGCCCCGTCGAGGGAGTCCCGCCCCAACAACCCTTTGGTACGGGCGCGGTAGGAGGTCGCGATCTCCAGCGGAACGGCGACCACGCTCGCCCCGCCCGCACCGTGCACGATCAACTTCCCCCGCCCGTCCTGCCATCGCCGCCCCATACCGAGCCACCTCCCGTTGCCGCTGCTGCCCGCTGCGCGAACCGAACGTATCCGCACGGGAGTGGGCCCCACATGGGCCCAGGGACCCATGCCCTCCCGCCCGCACCGCGCATAAGGTCCCGCCGTGCGCACACTCCTCACCCTCGTGGCGGCCCTGTGGGGCGCGGGAACGGGCCTGCTCCTGCCCCGCGCGGCCCACCGCTTCTCGGTCGACCCGGGCCGACCGTGGAGCGACCACTGCCCGGGCGGCCACCGGATCACGGGCGCATTCGCCGGCTGGCTGGGCAGAGCGAACTGCCGGCAGAGCGAGGAGGCGGAGCAGTGCGGCCCGTACGGCCCGAGCGCGGTGACCGTCTCCACGACAACGGCCCTCACCTGCACAGCACTTGCCGCCGCCACCGCCCCCCACCCCGAAACCGCGGTCTGGCTTCTCGCCACCCCCGTCGCCGTCCTCCTGGCCCTGATCGACTACCGAGTCCACCGCCTCCCGGACGCCCTGACCCTCCCCCTGGCCGCAGGCACCGCCGCCCTCCTCGGCCTCGCCGCAGCCCTGCCCACCGCCACGGGCTCCTGGCCCACGTCCCTCCTCGGCGGCCTGACCCTGGGCGCCGCCTACCTCCTCCTCTTCCTCATCAATCCCTCCGGCATGGGCTTCGGCGACGTAAAACTCGCCCTGTCCCTGGGCACAGCCCTCGGCTGGTACGGCTGGCAGATCCTCCTGACAGGCGCTTTCGCGGGTCTGCTCTACGGCGCCCTGTACGGCCTCGGCATGGTGGTACTGCGACGCGCGGGCCGCAAGTCGGCGATCCCACTGGGGCCGTTCATGATCGGCGGGGCGTTCACGGGGCTGGTGCTGGGAGCTTTCGCTGCCGCATGACGGCGCGGCGACTCGTAAAGGTGTTGTCCGGTTCGTTCCCGTGAGGGTAGGAAGGCGTCATGACTGGACTCGGTGCTGTGTTCCGACCTCAACTGCCTCCCGAGCGGCTGCGGGACGTCGCCCGTCTCGCCGACGAGAGCGGGCTCGAGGAGCTCTGGCTCTGGGAGGACTGTTTCCGGGAGGGCGGGATCTCCACCGCCGCTGCCGCCCTCGCCTGGACCGAGCGGGTGCGGGTCGGCGTCGGGCTGCTGCCCGTGCCCCTGCGCAACGTCGCCATCACCGCCATGGAGATCGCCGCTCTGCACCGGATGTTCCCCGGGCGCCCCGTCGTCGGCGTCGGGCACGGCGTGCAGGACTGGATGGGGCAGGTCGGGGCGCGCGTCGAGTCGCCGGTCACCCTGCTGCGGGAGCATCTCCTCGCGTTGCGCGCCCTGTTGGGCGGGGAGCGCCTCACCACCAAGGGGAGGTACGTCCGCCTCGACGACGTCGCGCTCGACTGGCCGCCCGCCGGGCCCGTGCCCGTCATCGCCGGCGCCACCGGGCCCCGTTCGCTGCGGCTGGCAGGGGAAGCGGCCGACGGCACCATCCTCACCGCGTCCACCACGGCCGACGGCGTACGGCAGGCCCGTCAACTCATCCAGCAGGGACGGGAATCGGCCGGCCGCACCGAACCGCACGAAGTCGTCGTCTACCTGCTCACCGCCACCGGACCGGACGCCGCCGCCCGGCTCCGCGCCGAACTCGTCGACGAGGGGCTCGAGTCCGTCCCGGAGCTCGGGGTCGCCGGAGACGCCGGGGCCGTCGCGAAGGCCGTTCAGCGGCTGGCCGAGGCCGGGGCCGACCGGGTGATCCTCCAGCCGACGGGGGACGAGCCCGACCCGGAGGGCTTCGTGCGCTTCGTGGCGGAACAGGTTCGGCCCCTCGTGCCGTGACCCACGTGACGGCCCACACCGAGACCACGAAGGCCGAGCTCCCGTGAACGAGCCGCTGCCCGCCCCCTGGCACCTCCCCTTCGAGCTCGCCTGGGAAGCCTTCCGGGCGGGCAGCCGGCCCGTCGGCGCGGTCGTCGTCGACGCCGCGGGCGAGGTGGTTGCCACCGGGCGGAACCGGAGCCAGGAACCCGTCGCCCCGCCCGGTCAGCTCGCCGGTACCAACATCGCCCACGCCGAGATCAACGCCCTCGCCCAACTCCCGGCCTGGCGGCGCCACGACGGCCACCGGCTCTACACCACCCTCGAGCCCTGCCTGCTGTGCAGCAGCGCCCTCATCCACAGCCGCGTCCGCCACGTCGTGTACGCCGCACCCGATCCGCTCTGGCGCGGCATCGAGGACGTACCGCTCGTCGGCGGACTGATCGCCGAACGCTGGGCACGGCGGGAAGGCCCCGTCGACGGGCCGCTCGCCACGTTCGGCGCGCTGCTCATGCAGCTGTGGGGCGTGCTCCACAACCCGGACGAGGTCGACCCCACCGCCACCCGCACCGTCCGCCGCTGCCTCGCAGCAGCCGACGGCCTCCTCGAAGCCCCGACGGCGCAGTCGGCGTACGACCTGCTCCGGCCCCACCTCTGACAGGACCGATCACCCCATGCCCCACAGCGAACTCCACCGCTTCGAAGACCTCGTGGCCGAGGGCGCCGCCGTCCCCACCGAGGGATGGGACTTCTCCTGGTTCGAGGGCCGGGCAACGGAGGAGCGGCCCTCGTGGGGGTACGCCGTCTCCCTGGCCGACCGGCTCGCCGCGGCCGGTGCCGCGCTGGACGTCCAGACCGGGGGAGGGGAGGTCCTCGACTTCGCGCTCGGCCGGGCCGCGAAGGCACCGGTGCTCACCGCCGCGACCGAGGGCTGGCCGCCGAACGTCGCCAAGGCCACCGCCCGGCTCCGCCCCCGCGGCACGGTGGTCGTCGCCGCCCCCGAGGACGCTCCGCTGCCCTTCGCGGACGGTGCCTTCGACCTGGTCAGCAGCCGGCACCCGGTGGCTCCGCACTGGACGGAGATCGCCCGCGTACTGGAACCCGGCGGCACCTATTTCGCCCAACACGTCGGCCCCGGCAGCGCGTTCGAGGTCGTCGAGTACTTCCTCGGCCCCCAGCCCGACCAGAACCTCGGCGCCCGCCACCCCGACCGCGAACGCGCCGCCGCCGAGGCCGCCGGCCTCGAGATCGTCGACCTGCGTGCCGAGCGGCTCCGCATGGAGTTCCACGACATCGCAGCCGTCGTCCACTTCCTCCGCAAGGTGATCTGGATGGTCCCCGACTTCACCGTCGAGGCCTACGAGCCCCGCCTGCGCGCCCTGCACGAGCAGCTCACCGCCCACGGCCCTTTCGTCGCACACAGCACCCGCCACCTCTTCGAGGCCCGCAAGCCGCACCACCGATGAGCAGCCCTATGCGTGGGGCCCCGCCGTAACCTCCCCCACCACCAACTCGGCCTCCGCCTCCAGCACGTCCCCCACCCGGCCCACCTGCTCGCCCAACTCCCGTTCCTGCCGCGCCGTCAGCCGCCCGAGCGGCTCCACCGTGACCGTCGTACGACGTCCCCGGCGCCGCTGGTGCCAGACGCCCGCCACCACACCGTCCAGCAGCAGCACCGGGTAGTTGCCCGCCTGGCCGCCCGCCAGCGCCCGCCGGTATGCGGCCCCCGGGAACAGCGATTCCCGGGGTTGCGCGGCAATGCCGTACGCATCGAAGTACGGCAGCAGTCGGACCCCGCGCACCCGCCCCTGCGGGAACGCCGTGTCGCCCGCCGTGACCCACCACCCGGGCGCGCCCTCGAAGACGACCTCCTCGATCTCCCCGGACTCGGCCAGCCTCCCGAACAGCTCGGTGCTCCAACCTCCCGGCGCCGCCAGCCACTTGGCGAAGTTCTGCGGGGTCGACGGGCCGTACGCGCGCAGGTATCGGCGGACGAGATCCTGCAGCGCCTCGTCCGGGGGCAGCGGGGTGAAATGCGGCGGGCGGGTGTACGTCACCCTGCGGCCCCGGTTCGGGCCGAAGCACAGCGCGCCGGACTGGCCCGCCCGGTGCAGCACCTGCCGCCAGCGCGGCCACAGGTCCTGGAAGGCGGGCATCACCCGGTCGCCGGCCCAGGAACCCGTGCGGGCGACGACCTCCTCGCCCAATTCGTCGACGGTCAGACAGGCGCCCTCGAGCGCGTCCCCGATCGCCGCCACGATCCGCCGCGCCTGCTCCTCGGTGACCCGTGCGTCCGGCGCGAACGGGCTCGTCCCGGACGGCAGCGCGGGCAACGCCGAGCACCACAAGGGCAGTTCGCGCGCGGGGAGCAGATGCACGGTCCCGCGCGGGCCGTGCGTCTTCACCAGCGAGCGGTCCTCCCACAGCGCGGCTCGCACGTCCGCCCTGGTCACCGTGTCCGCCCGCACCCCCACCGACACCTCCGCCGCCGACAGCACCTGGGCATGCGCGCCCAGCATCGCGCCGACGACTTCCGCGACCGGCGTGCCGCTGTCTGCGGGCGTGGCCAGGAACTGCCGTTCCAAACGGCGCGCGCTCGCCTCGTTCCACGTGATCGTCGTGGTCATGAGTCGACGCTAGGCCCGAACCAGGTCGGACGCCGTCCTACATGGCGAGGCCCCTGGAAATCCCACACCGGCCTCCACACCCCCGTACCGGACAATCAGCGCATGAAGGACGGATCGCACCCGCACATTCGCAGGTCGGGTGCGGTTTCCACATTGTTATCGAGGTCGGCTCGCCTCGAGCTGTATCCCTCACGTAAGTTCAGACCAAGGTAATTCGCGTGAGCAAAGCCGCGCGGGCGGCACCGCGCAGTGGAGGGGGCTGCGCGGTGCCTTTCCTCCATCAGGCCCGCGTCAACGTGCCGCGTCACCCGGTCGGGGGATGCGAGGGCGGCGGGGAATCCGCTGTGATTTGGCCATGAATCGGCCACGGAGCAGCCCATCCGTGGCCACCCGCGCGTCGCCGTTCGATTTCGGAGAGTAGTTGTGGCACGCCGATGCACGCAGCATCACTTACGAAGGGTTATGGTGGAAACCCCCCCTCGGGCCGGTCCGTCTCCCCCCCACGGACCGGCCCGTTTTTTGTGTGCGGACGGACGCCCACGGTCCCCATGCCCTCCCCGGCCCGCGCCCGGTTCAAGCGGCCGCGCGGCGGAATCCCCTGCGCCCGGCACCCGTTGGCGGCGGCCCGGCGCGGCAGGGGTAGGCTTCGCCTCCGGGGACCGTCATACGGAGATCCCGGACCGCCATACGGACAGGGCCCGCCCTCGGCCGAGCCGCCGAGCCCGGGCCGCGCCTGTCCGATCCGTACGGAGGGGCTGACAATCACGTGAACCTGCGCGACAAGCTGCGCAGCCTGCTGGTCAGGCTGTACGCACGCCGGGTGGAAGGTCACCTGGACCACGCTCAGGTGCCCAAGCACATCGGCGTCATCATGGACGGCAACCGGCGCTGGGCGAAGGCCTCTGGTTCCACCACCGTGCACGGCCACCGGGCCGGCGCCGAGAAGATCGAGGAGTTCCTCGGCTGGTGCAGCGAGACGGACGTCGAGGTCGTCACCCTCTGGCTGCTGTCGACGGACAACTTCGACCGGCCCCAGGAAGAGCTCGGCCCGCTGCTCGGGATCATCGAGGACGTCGTACGGACCCTTGCGGCGGACGGCCGCTGGCGGGTGCACCACGTCGGGACCCCCGACCTGCTGCCCTCCCAGATGCAGACCGCGCTGAAGGAGGCCGAGGAGTCCACCGCCGGCATCGACGGGATACTCGTCAACGTCGCCATCGGCTACGGCGGCCGCCAGGAGATCGCCGACGCCGTGCGGTCGATGATGCTCGACGCCGCCGACAAGGGCACCTCGCTGGAGGAGCTCGCCGAGTCCGTCAGCGTCGACGCGATCGGCCGTCACCTCTACACCGGCGACCAGCCCGACCCGGACCTCGTGATCCGTACCAGCGGCGAGCAGCGGCTGTCCGGATTCATGCTGTGGCAGACCGCGCACTCCGAGTACTACTTCTGCGAGGTCTTCTGGCCGGCCTTCCGCAAGGTGGACTTCCTGCGCGCCCTGCGCGACTACGCGGCGCGACACCGGCGTTACGGCGGCTGACACGCCGCACCCCCCTGAGCGGGCGCGAGTACCCCAATATGGGACGGATGTAACAAGGAGTTCACCAGGGCGCCGTCATTTGCGTCGGCATGGTGACGCATGTTCGAGGGCATAAGCCAGTCAGGTCGATGCCCGAACCACGGGTGTCGGATCTCAGCGGACGGCACGGGGCCGTCCGCCCGGGAGGCCCTTTGCACCAGCCCGATCGTGCGGTCACTGCACGGACGACAAGGCGGAGGGCCGGTTCTCGGCCCGTGCAATGCGGCCGTCGACCGGTCCAGCTCCACTCCGTCGCTCCCCGACCTCATCCGAGGGGGTACGTCCTTCCGTGGTGACCAGCACAAAGCGCCACAAGCCAGACCGGCGCACCTATGTTCTCGACACCAGCGTTCTGCTGGCCGACCCGAACGCCCTGAGCCGCTTCGACGAGCACGAGGTTGTGCTCCCCATCGTCGTGGTCACAGAGCTGGAGGCCAAGCGGCACCATCCCGAACTCGGCTACTTCGCCCGGCAGGCCCTGCGGCTGCTCGACGAGTTCCGGGTCCGGCACGGTCGCCTCGACGCCCCCATCCCGATCGGGGAACTCGGCGGGACCGTACGTGTCGAGCTCAACCACTCGGACCCCAGCGTTCTGCCTTCCGGCTACCGCCTGGGGGACAACGACTCCCGCATCCTCGCGGTCGCCCGCAATCTGCAGGCCGAGGGATTCGACGTCACCGTCGTCTCGAAGGATCTGCCGCTCAGGATCAAGGCCTCGTCCGTGGGTCTCCTCGCCGAGGAGTACCGCGCCGAACTCGCCATCACGGACTCCTCCGGCTGGACCGGAATGTCCGAACTGACCCTGCCCGCCGAGCAGGTGGACGTCCTCTTCGAGGAAGGGCACGTCTACGTCCCCGAGGCGGCCGACCTGCCCGTGCACACCGGCCTGACCATCCACTCCGAGCGCGGCAAGGCGCTCGGCAGGGTCACGGCCGAGGGCAACGTCCGCGTCGTGCGCGGCGATCGGGAGGCGTTCGGCATCAAGGGCCGCAGCGCCGAGCAGCGGATCGCGCTCGACCTGCTCCTCGACCCGGACGTCGGGATCGTCTCCATGGGCGGCCGGGCCGGCACCGGCAAGTCGGCGCTCGCGCTGTGCGCGGGTCTGGAGGCGGTGCTGGAGCGACGCCAGCACCAGAAGGTCATGGTCTTCCGGCCGTTGTACGCGGTCGGCGGGCAGGAGCTCGGCTATCTGCCCGGCTCCGAGGCCGAGAAGATGAGCCCCTGGGCGCAGGCGGTCTTCGACACGCTGTCCGCGGTCACCAGCCGCGAGGTCATCGAAGAGGTCACCGCGCGCGGGATGCTCGAGGTCCTTCCGCTCACCCACATCCGCGGACGCTCGCTGCACGACGCGTTCGTCATCGTGGACGAGGCGCAGTCACTGGAAAGGAATGTGCTTCTCACCGTTCTGTCCCGAATCGGCGCCAATTCGCGGGTGGTTCTCACCCATGACGTGGCACAAAGGGACAATCTGCGCGTCGGTCGCTACGACGGTGTCGTCGCCGTCGTGGAAAAGCTGAAGGGGCACCCGCTCTTCGCGCACGTGACGCTGACCAGGTCCGAGAGGTCCCAGATCGCGGCCCTTGTGACCGAAATGCTCGAAGACGGCCAAATCTGAGGTAATTGGGGCCAGTTGGCGCCGTCCCGCAAAGGCTGCGAGCCTAGCGGGGCGGCGCCTTCGCGTGTTGCGGTTTCTCAAAATCCCTTGGGTCAAACGGGATGTGAGCTTTCACACGCAACTCAGAATTGCCACCCGGCGTCCGGTTACGGCAGAGTCTCACTCCTGTCAGGCCCCGCATACGACACACCTGTACCCCCAGCGGTACGGCACCACAGAAGCACCACAGCTAACTCCACAGCGTTGTCGTATGCCGCCCGAGCACCACGCGGCGCTCCCCGCAAGGGAGTTGCCCACCGGGCCCGCGCCTCCCGTGACCCCGTAGTTGGGAGGCCAGAGCCAAGGGGCACGATTGCGTCCGCCAGGGTCACCGAAGCGGGCGATGCTGGAAGGAAACCGTGTGAGCCGGATTTCGGTCCGGGGATTCGCAGTGGCCTCGGCCACCGCGGTCACCGCCGTCGGAAGCGTTGTCGGCGTTGCCTCGGGCAGCACCGCGCAGCCCAACGACGCCGAGGCGACGGCAGCCGACACCACGCTGCTCGCGGACATACCCACGGGCCAGCAGGCCCAGGTGCAGACCGCATCCCTGACGCAGCAGGCCGACGCCCAGGCCATCCAGGCCGACGCGAGCGCCAAGAAGGACGCCGAGGAAGCCGCCCGCAAGGCCGCCGCCGACACCGCGGTCGCCAAGAAGGAAGCGGCGGAGAAGGCGGCCAAGGAGGCGAAGGAGCGCGCCGAGGCCAAGACGAAGGCCAGCCGCAGCAGCGCCGACTTCCCGGTCCAGAGCTCGTACTCCATCGCCGAGATCCAGTCGATGGCACGGCAGATGGTCCCGAGCGGCCAGTTCCAGTGCTTCAGCAACATCGTGGACCACGAGTCCAGCTGGAACTACCACGCGGTCAACGCCTCTTCCGGCGCCTACGGCCTCTTCCAGGCGCTGCCCGCCTCCAAGTACTCGTCCGTCGGCTCCGACTGGCAGACGAACCCGGCCACCCAGATCAAGTGGGGCCTGAACTACATGAACAGCCGGTACGGCAGCCCGTGCGAGGCCTGGTCGTTCTGGTCGGCCAACCACTGGTACTGAGCCGCCGAGGCCCGCGGCCTCGCCTCTCAACCTTGCGCAGCCCCTCCCCGTCCTAGGGGGAGGGGCTTTCGCCATCTGCGGCCGGACGCCCTGTACGGTCGGACGCAACGACTCCGGGGGGAGTGGTGGGGAGAGACGGGGGAAGAGGACGGATCATGTCGCGAGTGCCAGGGTGGCTCGGTCGTATCGGTGCCGGACTGACCGAGGTGAGTGAGCGGTTGGACGAGCGCCGCGCCGAGGTGGAACGCGAGGAGGCCGAGGCCGACCCACTGCCGCCGCGCCCGGACGCGGACCACGCCACCCCGCCGCCCGCCGAGCACGTGACCGTCGTACCGGCCCGCCCCGACCCGGCGCAGGCGGTGCCCTGGGGTGTGCGCGTGGCCGCCGAGGCCGGCTGGCGGCTGCTGATCCTGGCGGGCACGGTCTGGGTCCTGATGCGGGTCATCAGCGCCGTACAGCTCGTCGTCTTCGCCTTCGTGGTCGCGCTGCTCATCACGGCTCTGCTGCAGCCGACGGTGGCACGTCTGAAAAGCTACGGCGTGCCGCGCGGCCCGGCGACCGCCCTCACCGCGATCTTCGGCTTCGTCGTGCTGGGGCTGCTGGGCTGGTTCGTGACCTGGCAGGTCATGGAGAACATCGACAACCTCTCCGACCAGATCCAGAACGGCATCGACGACCTGCGCAACTGGCTGCTGAAGAGCCCCTTCCACGTCACCGACAAGCAGATCAACCAGATCGCCAAGAACCTGCGGGAGGCGGTCGGCGCCAACACCGACCAGATCACCTCCGCCGGGCTCGAGGGCGTGACGGTGGTCGTCGAGGCGCTGACCGGCATTCTGCTGACGTTCTTCTCGACCCTCTTCCTGCTGTACGACGGCAGGCGCATCTGGGAGTGGACGCTCAAGCTCGTCCCGGCGGCGGCGCGGCCGGGTGTCGCGGGCGCGGGTCCGCGGGCGTGGCGCACGCTGACGGCCTATGTGCGCGGCACGGTGCTGGTGGCGCTGATCGACGCCATCTTCATCGGCCTGGGCATCTACTTCCTCGACGTACCGATGGCCGTACCGCTCGCCGTGTTCATCTTCCTGTTCTCGTTCATCCCGCTCGTGGGCGCGGTGGCGTCCGGCGCGCTGGCGGTGGTCGTCGCGCTGGTCACCCAGGGCGTGTTCACGGCCGTGATGACGCTGGTGGTGGTCCTGGCCGTCCAGCAGATCGAGGGCCACATCCTGCAGCCGTTCATCCTCGGCCGCGCGGTCCGCGTCCACCCGCTGGCGGTGGTCCTGTCGGTCGCGGCGGGCGGCATGGTCGCGGGCATCGGCGGCGCGGTGGTGGCCGTACCGCTGGTGGCGGTGTCGAACACGGTGGTGGGTTATCTGCGGGCGTACTCGGCGGAGCAGACCCGTGCCGACGCCGGTGCCGGCGGTCAGCAGGCCACTCCGGCGATCGAGGACAAGGCCGTTCAGGCCGAAGGACAGTCCGGGGATGCGGCCCCCGGGGACGGCACCGAAAACGCCGAGGACCCCGCCCGCCAAGGGTGAACGGCGTCCACACCCTCACCTCCGCGGCTGCTTGAAATACGTCCCCCAATCGGTCAAATGAGCGCCGAACAAAGCTATTTGGGTGGGCCCGCGGCTCAACTTCCGTCACCTCGGGACAGGTCGGAAATCTCCGGACGGAATATGCGCCCGGCCTGATACACATTCCCCCCTCAGCGCTACGCGTGAGGCGTATGTGCGATCTGGCTGGGGCGGCGAGGGGCGTGATGTCGGGCTATGAGCTGCTGGCGCGGGCCCTGGGCGAGTGCGGGCGTGAGGGGCTGAGCGGTGAGCTGCGGGTGGGCGGGCAGCCCGGTGGGACCTTTCATCTGCGGGGCGGGCTCGTCGTCGCCGTGGAGTCGCCCGGGGCGCCGGGGGCGGAGGCGCTGCTGCTGCGGTCCGGGCGGGTGAGCGGGGAGCAGTGGGCCGCGCTGGTGCGGGAGGCCGGGGGCACGCGCTGGCCGGCCGCCGGGCTCATCGCCCACGGTTACGCCGGAGCCGCCCAGCTCAGGGTGGTGTGCATGATGGCGCTGCAGGACGCCGCGTTCGCGATCGTCGCGGGCCGGGTCGACGGCTGCGAGCGCACCGCCCCGGGCTTCGAGCCGCCCGCCCCGGTCCCCGTCGGCGAACCTCCCGCCCGGCTCCTGGAGGACGCGGCCCGCAAGATCGCCGCCCTCGCCGCGCTGCCCCACCCCATCCACCCCGACCGCGAACGGCCCGTCCCCACCCGGCGGTTCGACGGCCCGCTCACCGAACTTCGGCGCGACCTGTTCACCCACGCCGACGGCCGCCGCACCGCCCGCGACCTCGCCTTCCGCACCGGTCGCGGCGTCTACACCGTCACCGTCGAACTGGCCCGCATGCTCGCCGAGGGCCTCATGGAGTACGCCCCGCCGCCCGCCCCGATCCCGGTCCGCACACCCCCCGACGGCATACGCCACCGCACACCCCCGCCCCCGGCACCGCCCCCACCCGAACCGCCCGCCCCCACCGACCTCCCGCGCCGCAGGCCGGGCGGCTTCTTCCGGCTCCGCAACGGAACCCCGAGATGACCGAAGCCCTCAATCCCCAGCTCACCAGATCCCTGAATCCCAAGAAAAAATACGGGAGTTGACCACATGGACCACGAAGCCCTCGCGCACGAGATGCGTGGCCTGCGAGAGCAGGTGACCGGCATCACCGACACCGCGGTCGCGGCGGCCGACGGGCTGCTCATCGCGGCCGACACCGCCGACTCGATCGACCCGGAAGGGCTCGCCGCGCTCGCCGCGGCCGGCCTCGGTCTCGCCCGCCGTACCGCCCAGGCGACCGCCCGCGGCACGCTGCGCCAGACCGTGACGTACGGCAGCCACGGCTGTGCCGCCTTCTACGCGGTCGGCGACACCGCCCTGATGGTCGTCCTGGGCGACGAGGGCATGGACGTGGACCGACTGCACCGGGCCACCCAGCCCGCCCTCGACCGGATCGGCTCGATCCTCATGAACAAGACAGCAGAAGGAGTCTGAAGGGATGGCGACAAAGCGTATGACCCCCGGTTTCTCCGACCAGGTGATGGGCCTGGTCAAGTCCTTGCGAACCGACGCCCCGGACTGCGTGGCCTCGGGCGTCGTAGACATGTCCACCGGCATGCTGCTGTCGTACGAGACCGTCGACAACCATCCGCCGGAGGTCCTGGACCTGCTGGCGGGCGCGACCCTCGACCTGTTCCAGGGGCGCACGGTCGTGATGATCGAGGACGTCTTCAAGGAGCGTCGTGGGATGCAGAGCGAGAACCACTTCTTCCAGGAGATCCTCGTGAACAGTGAGAACCTCACCCACCTGTTCGTGCGCATGAACGAGCAGCAGGACGTCGTCGCCGTCGTCGTCTGCCGCAAGTCGGTCAACGTCGGCATGCTGTTCGCACAGGTACGACGGGTGGTGCGCGAGTACAGCCTGTGAGACGCGCAGGGCCCCTCCCCGGTGTGGGGAGGGGCCCGCAACCCGCCAGGGAAGTCCGCCTACTCGGTGCGCAGGCCGTCCGGGCGCATCAGGCGGAGCAGTGGCGGCAGGCTGAGCAGGGTCACCGCGAGGACGACCCCCGCGCCGATCGCCGTCATCGACAGCACACTCGCCCAGTCCACGCTCACCGAGACGTCGACCATCTTCAGCAGCACCGCGCCCAGCGTCAGTCCGACCGCCGACGCCAGCAGCAGCCCGAGCGCGATCGGGATCGCCGTCTGCCACAGCACCGACAGGCTCAGCGTGCGGCGCCGGGTGCCGAAGGCGACCAGCGACGACAGCAGCTTCTTGCGCTCGCGCAGCTGCTCCAGCTGGGAGACCAGCAGGCTCGCGCCGATCAGCAACAGGACGCAGGTGGCGCCGACGAACAGGCCGTTGCGGATGGACCGGAACTGCAGCGACTCCTCGCTGGCCGCCAGCGTGAACACGTCCGCCAGCGGATCCAGTCGAGCGGCGGTGTTGCGCGCGTAGTCCCTGGCGTCCGGCACCGACGGGTCCAGCGAGACGAACACCCGCTGGTACAGGCCGGCCTCCGCCGCCTTCGGCAGTGCGCCCGAGGTGAGGAGCAGGCCGCTGCGCTCGTAGCCGGTCGGGTCCTCGCGCTGCGCGGCCGTCCTGATGCCGGACGGCACCTTCCAGGCCACGGTGTGGGCGCTCGACCCGCTGTACTCCGGGTCGAAGTACAGGGTGCCGCCGGACTTGGTGAGCTTCTTCGTGTCGCTGTCGTACTCGCCGCCGAGGATCTGGAAGACGTCGCCGTCCCGGCACGACGTCAGCCGCGCCACCTCGCGCAGTTCGGCGCAGCTGCCGACGGCCACCTCCAGCGTGCGCTCCGGGTCCTTCGCCCGGTCTCCGGCCGACCCCATGGAGACGGCCGACGCACGGCGCACACCCTCGGTCTTCGCGAGCTGCCGGCCGACCTCGGCCGGCGAGACGTCGCCCCGGACGCCGACCTCCAGCTGAGCACGGTTCAGGTCGTTGCTCGTCGCCTTGGTGTAGTCGTGCTCGACCCCGGCGAACAGCATCTGCAGCGCGATCGCCCCGGCCACCGCGACCGCGATGCCGTTGACCATGCGGGCGGCCGTGCCGCTGCTCAACTGCAGCCTGCGGACGGCCAGTTGCCAGGAGACCGAGCCGGCGTCCAGCCGGGCCACCACGGCCTCGACGACCCACGGCAGCAGCGCGGTGACGCCGACCAGCAGCAGCACGGTGCCGCTGATCACCATCCACTGGTTGAAGTCGCCGTTGGTCCTGCCCTGCCCGATCATCGGGTAGAGCAGCCCGAGGCCGCCCACCGGCAGCAGCAGCCGCCACCACAGCCGGCGCCGCGGCGGCCTGGCCGCGCGGACCACGCCCAGCGGTTCGATGACGACGCCGCGCAGCGCGAACAGGGTCACGAGGACGGCAGCGGCCGGCACGGCGACGGCGACGAGCACGGCCAGCGCGGGCGAGGGGTTGAGGTCGCTCGGGAACACGCTGACGTCCCGCACGTCCAGCAGTGCCGCCAGCTGACGTCCCACCAGGAAGAAGCCGGTGCCGAAGACGAGCCCGAGCAGCGCCCCCGCGAGGGCCTCGCCGCCCGCGATCCGGCGCGCCATCCGCCCGTCCGCGCCGACCAGCCTGAGCGCCGCGAGCCGGCGGTCCCGTCGCTCGCCGCCGAAGCGCACGGCCGCCGCGATGAACACGCCGACCGGCAGCAGCAGCACCACGAAGATGATCATGATGAGCAGGATCAGGATCGGGTCGAGCTTGTCCTGCTGGTGCCCGGGGGAGGGCCCGAAGTAGTTGATGCGCTCGACGGTGCCGTTGGCCAGATGGTCCCCGAGCCCTGTGCCGCCCGCGTAGTAGGAGAGTTCGGAGGGCCCGACCAGCCCGGAGTTCCCGATGGTTCCGGTGATCTTGTACGGGAGGCGCTCGCGCAGCAGCTTGCCGGAGCCCGAGTCGAGCAGCTCCTTCAGCGCCGGTGAGACGACCATCTCGCCCTTCGCGGGGAACTTCCCGACGCCCGGCGGCAGCGGCGCCCGCGCCCCCTCGGGCTCAAGAAGCCGGCCGCGTACGTCCCTGCTGCGGAACGTCGTGTCGACCGAGGCGATGACCAGAGTGTCGTCCGCCTTCTTCAGCGTCTTCGCGCTGTACGTGAAGTCGTCCCGGGCGCTCGAGCGCTCGTTGCGCTGGGACAGCGCGTTCGGTATGGCGGTCGTCAGCAGCAGCAGCGCCACCCCGAGCCCCACGCCGACGGCCGTCAGCAGTGCCCGGACCCACCCCTCGCGTCCGCCGGTGAAGGCGAACCGGACCCCCATGGCCAGATCGTCGGCCCACTGCCGCATCCTCATACGATGCGCTCCATGTCCCGGGACTTCCCGTCCCGTACGACGATCTCGCGGTCGGAGTAGGCGGCCACCCGCGCCTCGTGCGTGACGAGGACGACGGCGGCGTTGGTCGACCGGGCGGCGTCCGTGAGCAGGTCCATCACCCGCTCGCCGTTGAGCGAGTCGAGGGCACCCGTGGGCTCGTCGGCGAACAGCACACGGGGGCTGGTGACCAGGGCCCGGGCGACGGCGACGCGCTGCCCCTGACCGCCGGAGACCTCACCGGGACGCTTCTTCTTCAGGTCGTCGACCTCGAGCCGCTCCATCCACGTGAGCGCGGTCCGCTCGGCCTCCTTGCGGGAGGTGCCGTTCAGCCTCAGCGGCAGGGCGACGTTCTCGACGCAGGTGAGCTCGGGCACGAGCTGGCCGAACTGGAAGACGAACCCGAACTCGGAGCGCCGTAGCGCACTGCGTTCGGCGTCGCTCATGGTCGCCATCTCGCGGCCGTTGTACGTGATCGAGCCCGAGTCGGGCGTCACGATCCCGGCGAGACAGTGCAGCAGTGTCGACTTGCCGGAGCCGGAGGGGCCCATCACCGCGACGACCTCGCCGGGGTGGATGGAGAACTCGGCGCCGTCGAGCGCGGTGGTCGGCCCGTACGCCTTGTGCAGGTCGTCGGCCACCAACAAGGAACCGGCAGGAGTCACTTGGCCACCGCCTCGGCGAGCTTGTCGAGGCGCGCGGCGGTGAGCTCCAGCCAGCGCAGGTCGGCCTCGAGATGGAAGAGTGCGTGGTCGCAGATCAGCTGGTCGGCGAGGTCCCCCCGGCGCTTGCGGTCGGTGAGGATCCGCATCAGGCGCAGGTGCTCGGCGCGCTGGTTGTCGAGGATGTCGGCCGCGTCGCGGTGGGTCAGCAGCGCGAGGACGACCTTGGTGTACAGCGTCGACTGCAGATACGGCTCGGGCGGCTCCGGCGTCGCGAGCCACCGCTCCACGTCGGTGATGCCGGCGTCGGTGATGGCGTACCGCTTGCGCTCGGGGCCGCCGCCCGCCTCGATGCCGTCGACCTCGACGAGCCCGTTCTTCAGCAGACGGGACATCGTCGAGTAGACCTGGCCGTAGTGCAGCGGCCGGTCGTGACCGAACTTCTCGTCGAAGGCTCGCTTCAGGTCGTAGCCGTGGCGGGGCCCGGACTCCAGGAGCCCTAGAAGGGTGTGACCGATGGACATGCGGAGCACTCTACATAGCGTGTATACCCCTTGTGTATACGCGGCGTGTGTAGATCATGGCGGGCCGTACGGCCCCGCAGGTCGGGGCCGATTGTCACGGTTCTGCTACACGATTTCCGGCACTGATTTCCTTTGCCGAGGCAACCCTTGACCCCTCTGAACCGTCGGTTCCGTTGGGGCGGGTGCTGATTGTCACGTCCGTAAAAGGCCGGATCGGCCGACCTTTGCCACATCTCCCGGTGTTAGCTTTCTGAGCTGACCTGAGCGGCGAACCTGTGTGGCGTGTGAGCACACATGAACGAAGCGGAGCGGATCGGACCAATGGGACGGGCGGAAGACAGACGAGCGCGACAGCGCGGTGGCCGCCGCGCGGCGCCCACGCGCTCGTCCGGGGCAACGGCGACCGCGGCACTGCCGGAGGAGCCGGTCACGGTCGTCGGCGGCCGGGCCGCGGCGCGCAGGGCGGCTCAGGGCAGAGGCAAGGGCAAGGGCAACGGAAAGAACAAGGACGGCAGGAGCTTCATACGCCGGCTGTTCACCTGGAAGAAGATCGTCGGGACCTTCTTCGCGATGTGCCTGCTCGGCATGGGCGCCTTCGTCGCGCTGTACCTGATGATCGACATCCCCAAGGGCAACGCCGACGCGACGCTGCAGAGCAACGTCTACAAGTACAGCGACGGCAACCTCCTGACCCGCGACGGTGAGCGCAACCGCGAGATCGTGGATCTGGCGAAGGTGCCGAAGCCGGTCCAGCGGACCTTTGTCGCCGCCGAGAACAAGACCTTCTACAAGGACAACGGCGTCGACCTCAAGGGCACCGCCCGCGGTCTGCTCAACACGCTCTCCGGCAAGGGCGCCCAGGGTGGTTCGACCATCACCCAGCAGTACGTCAAGAACTTCTACCTGACGCAGAACCAGACCGTCACGCGCAAGCTGAAGGAACTGGTCATCTCGCTGAAGCTGGACCGCACGAAGTCCAAGGACTACATCCTCGCCGGCTACATCAACACCAGCTACTACGGCCGCGGCGCCTACGGCATCCAGGCCGCCGCGCAGGCCTACTACCGCACCGACGCCGAGAAGCTCTCGGTCGAGCAGGGCGCCTATCTCGCCGCGCTGCTGCAGGCGCCGAACCAGTACGACTGGGCGATCGCGACCGACACCGGCAAGCGGCTGGTCAAGGCCCGCTGGAACTACGTCCTCGACAACATGGTCGAGGAGGGCTGGCTGGACAAGACCAAGCGCGACGACATGAAGTTCCCGACGCCGAAGGCGCCCAAGGCCGCCCCCGGCATGGGCGGCCAGACCGGCTACCTGGTGGACGCGGCCAACAACCAGCTCGCCAAGCAGCTGGTCGCCCAGGGCACCGCCGACAACATCAACGACGCCGTGACCATGGTCAAGGCCGGTGGCTGGACCATCACGCTCAACATCGACAAGAAGAAGCAGGCGGCGCTGGAGAAGGCCGCCAAGTCGCAGCTGACCAGCAAGCTCGACCCGAAGAAGCGCTCGGTCGACGCGGACGTCCAGGCCGGCGCCGTCTCCGTGAACCCGAAGACGGGCGCGGTCGTGGCGATGTACGGCGGCCAGGACTACTACAAGCACTTCCGCAACAACGCCACCCGCACGGACTATCAGCCCGCCTCGACGTTCAAGCCGGTCATCCTCGCCGCCGCCCTGGACGAGGACGCCCAGACGCAGAGCGACAAGCCGATCACCGCTAACACGATCTACGACGGCACCAGCAAGCGCCAGGTCGTGGACGACGGCTCCAAGGTCGGCTTCGCCCCGGAGAACGAGGACGACCAGAACTACGGCAACATCACCGTCCAGACGGCGATGAACAAGTCCGTCAACTCCGTCTTCGCGCAGATGGGCGTCGACGTGGGCATGGACAAGGTGCTCAAGGTCGGCAGCCAGCTCGGCATGGACACCGGCGACCTGAAGGCCGTACCCGCGCAGACCCTCGGCACGATGGGCGCGAGCCCGCTGCAGATGGCCGGCGTGTACGCGACCCTCGACAACCACGGCAAGAAGGTCACCCCGACCATCATCAAGTCCGTGGAGAACAGCCGGCATTCGGTGAACCTGCCGAACCCGATCGGCGGGCAGGTCATCAGCCGCGAGGCCGCCGACTCGGTCACCTCGGTGCTGACCGGCGTGGTCGACGACGGTACGGCCAAGGTGTCGGTGCGGGACAACGCCAACCGCGACGGCCGGAAGGTGGCCGGCAAGACGGGTACGTCCGACGAGAACCGCTCGGCCTGGTTCACCGGCTACACGCCCGACCTGGTCACCTCGGTGGGCCTGTTCGGTGAGTCCAAGAAGAGCGGCGCCCAGGTCTCGATGTACAAGGCGGGCGGACTGCCCCGCGTCAACGGCGGTGGCTTCCCGGCGCAGATCTGGGCGGCGTACACCTTCGGCGTCTCCAAGACGGGCCTGAAGTTCGACCTGGAGACCACGCAGGGCGCGGCGGTCCAGCCGACGTACACGCCGACGCCGTCGCAGACCCCGTCCCAGACGCCGTCGCAGACCCCGACGAGCGAGGCGCCGACGTCGCCGACTCCGACGAAGACGCCGACGCAGACCCCGACCCAGACACCCACGCAGACGCCGACCCAGACGCCGACGACACCGTCGACGTCGACTCCGACGGACGGCACGGACCCGGTGGACCCGCTGAACCCGAACGGGCAGCAGTAGCAACCGACAACGAGAAGGGGCGCCCGGGGAAAACCGGGCGCCCCTTCTTCGTCGTCCCGCGACCGTCAGATCTGCGCGGGGGTCTTGCTGAGCTCGAACCAGACCACCTTGCCGGTGCTGAGCCGGGTCGCCCCCCACCGTCTGGCGAGCCTGTTCACCAGGTACAGCCCGCGTCCGCCCTCGTCGGTGGCCCGGGCCTGCCTCAGCCGCGGCAACTGCGGTACGTCGTCGCCGACTTCGCACCGCAGTACGTCGGTCCGCAGCAGCCGCAGCGTGACCGGCCGGGAGGCGTACCGCACGGCGTTCGTCACGACCTCGCTCACGAGGAGCTCCACGGAGTCGCTGAGCTCCTCCAGGCCCCACCGGGACAGCGCGCGGCGGGCGAGCCGCCGGGCGCGCCCGGGCGCCGCGTCCTCGGGCTCCAGGAACCAGTACGCCACGTCGCTCGGCGCGATGCCGTCGAAGCGGGCGGCGAGCAGCGCGATGTCGTCGTCCCGGTCGCCCGGGCCGAGCATGTCGAGCACCTCGTCGCACAGTGCCTCGAGCGGCGGCGGATGGTCGGGTCCGGTCAGCTGAGCGGTCGCGGCGAGCTTCTCGCGCAGCTGCTCTATGCCGGTCCACACGTCCCTCAGCCGCGACTCCACGAGCCCGTCGGTGTAGAGCAGCAGGGTCGCTCCCGCGGGCGCGTCCAGCTCTACGGCCTCGAAGTCGACGCCGCCCACACCGATCGGCGCCCCCGGCGGCACCCGCAGCACCTCGGCGCGCCCGCCCAGGTGCAGCAGGACCGGCGGCGGATGGCCGGCGTTGGCGATGGTGATGCGGTGCGAGACGGGGTCGTAGACGGCGTAGAGGCAGGTCGCCATGCGGTCGGTGCCCAGGCGCTGGGCCTGCTCGTCGAGGTGGTGCAGGACCTCCTGCGGGGGCAGGTCGAGCCCGGCGAGGGTCTGCGCGGTCGTGCGCAGCTGGCCCATGATGGCCGCGCTGGTCATGGAGTGGCCCATGACGTCGCCCACCACCAGCGCCACGCGGCTGCCCGGCAGGGGGATGGCGTCGTACCAGTCGCCGCCCACACGTGCCGTCTCGGCGGCCGGGAGGTAGCGGGAGGCCAGCCGTACGCCCGTGGGGCGCGGGAGCGTCTCGGGCAGCATGGTGCGCTGCAGCTCGTCGGCGATGTACGCCTCGCGGCCGTACAGCACCGCCTTGTCGATGCCGAGCGCGCTGTGCGTGGCGAGCTGGGCGGCGACCAGGAGGTCGTCGGGTTCGAAGGCGAGGCGCTCCGGGCGGCGCAGGAACAGCGCGGCGCCGATCACGCGGCGCCGGCCGCGCAGCGGGGCGAGGATCGCGCGCTGTCCGCCGGGTACGACGAACTCTCCACCCTCGCCCAGGAGTTCGGGCAGGGCGGCATGGGCGGCGGGCGCGTCGGTGAAGACCGGCCGCACCCCGCGCAGCACCTCGGCGAGCGCGCTGCCGGGCCGCACCTCGCACAGCTCGGCGCCGAGCGCGTCAAGCCCCGAGACCTCCGCGGGCTCCGGCTGCAGTGCGGGCGAGAAGCCGCCCTCGGTGTCCCGCTCGGCCGGGATCCGGTCGGTGCGGCGCAGCCGCAGCAGCAGCGGGCCGGTGGGCCGCTCGTCGCCGACGGGCAGCGGGTCGCGCAGATAGACGAGGATCGCGTCCGAGAAGGTCGGCACGGTGGCCCGGCACAGGCCCATGACGATCTCGTCGAGGTCGATGCCGCGGGCGATCCGGCGCGTGGCGGCGCCCACGAAGCGCAGCCGGTCCCCGTCGCGTCGCATCGGCGTGGGCTGCCCGGGCTGCACTCCCTGTCCCTTACGGCGTTCCTGGCTCCCGGACCCCTGCGGGCCGTTCTGCTCGGTGCCGGGCTGGGCCGGGATGCTCTCGGGCACGGGCCGCGGGCGGTGCGTGTCTGGTTCCACGGCCGCGGGCTGTGAGTGCTCGGGGCCGCTGGTGTCGGAGGGGGGCGAGGCCGGTTCCTTTCCCTTGCCGCACGGCTTGGCCGTGCCCGGCGTCGACGGCGTCTCTCCCGTGCGCGCCTGTGCGGGTAAGGCGGCGGAGGGAGTCGAGGGCGCGGAGGGCGCGGGCGTCTGGGTGTGCAGGAGCGCCCCGCGGGGGTCCGCGGGGTCGGCGCCCGGCTGTGGGCGCTCGAAGGACATGGGGTGCTCCGTCACGCGCGTCGAATCCGTCCGTCCGGGGCCACGGCCCTGTCCTCAAATTCCCGCCTGCCCCGCGACGCCTGGCACGCGCACCTGCTGCGTTGTCGTCGGTCGCCGACGCTCCGCGTCGACTCCCTCCTCCGCCTTGCAGCTGCACGCACCAGACGCCGCGGGGCCCGCCCTCCGGGCGAACGGCGGGAATCTGAGGACAGGGCCGTGCGCCATGCGTGCAGTTCGTCCCGCCGAAATCCCGATACCCGGAATACCTGCACCCGGAACGGGATTCCCGCGTGGTCAGAGGCTGTTCCTGTGCCACCGGCGAACCGTCTGCGGACAGGGCAGGCCCTACCGGTGTTGCCCTTGTACCCCTCGCTCACGTCCTGCCGCCCCTCGGTGACGATCGGTCAAGCCCAGCGGATGCTCAGGGAGTTGCCGCTGTATGTCCTTGCGGAGGACGATCCTACGGTTGTGGACCGGGGGCGCATCAAGGGTCTCATGTGGACATGTGCGCGGGCGTACGGTCCCAGTCCTCCGGAAGTGACGGTACAGCCCAGGACGGATCCGGGCGCCAATGCTGCCAACCGTCGCTGAACGGCGGGCCCCAGGCGCGGATCACCTCCACCGCGTCCAGCCCCGCCTGCCGTACCCGTTCGGCGACTTGATCGTCCATCAGTCCGTCCCGCCGGGCCTGCGCGAACTCGTCCTCGTCACGCCAGTGCCAACTGCGGTCCGGGTGCACGGAGATGTCCAGGAAGTGGTCCTCGGAGTCGACCCCGCCGTCCCAACGCTCGAGCGGTGTCTCGAGATTCACGTACCAGTTCTTGAACTGCCAGCCCGGCTCCCAGAACAGCCACACCGACCAGGGCTCACCGGGCCGGGCCAGCTTCAGCACGCCCGTGCCGAACCACCGGTCGCGTTGTACGGTCCGGGGCTTGGTGTAGCGCGACCCCAGGGGTTCCAGGTGCACGGGCGTACCGTCGGCGAGCACCGGCTTCACGCACTCGGTGCCGGGCGCCATCCAGACGGCGAGCAGTTCGGCGTCGTCGCGGACGACGGTGACGGGGCGCGCGATGTGGAAGCGCTCGCCGGCGTTCTCCCGGTACCGCCACAGGACCTGTGTCCCGGGGGCCCAGAAGCCCGTCGCCGAACCCGTGTCCACTTCCGCTCTCACCGCTCCACCGTCTGCCATGAACAGATATTAGGTGCCACAGGCATACGACGCTGCGGCGCGCGTCACGGTTCTCGCCAGGGCGACGATTGGTTACGGATGCGTCATACGCAGGACATCCAGCGCCTCGTCGAGCTGCTCTTCCGTGAGGTCACCGCGCTCCACGTACCCGCCCTCCAGGACGACTTCGCGGATCGTCCGCCGCTCCGCGAGGGCCTTCTTGGCGACCTTGGCGGCCTCCTCGTACCCGATGTACTTGTTGAGCGGTGTGACGACGGACGGCGAGGACTCGGCGTACTCGCGCGCCCGCTCCCGGTTGGCGGTGATTCCGTCGACGGTGCGGTCGGCGAGCAGCCGGGAGACGTTGGCGAGCAGCCGGATCGACTCCAGTACGTTCCTCGCGATGACCGGCAGCATCACGTTGAGCTCGAAGTTGCCGGCGGCCCCGGCGGCGGCGACGGTGGCGTCATTGCCGGTGACCTGGGCGGCGACCATGAGCACGGCCTCGGGGATGACGGGGTTGACCTTGCCGGGCATGATCGACGAACCGGGCTGCAGATCGGGCAGGTTGATCTCGGCGAGCCCGGTCCGCGGCCCGGAGGCCATCCACCGCAGATCGTTCGCGATCTTCGTGAGTCCCACGGCGACGGTGCGCAGTTGCCCGCTGGTCTCGACGATCCCGTCCCGTGCACCCTGCGCCTCGAAGTGGTTGCGGGCCTCGGTGAGCGGCAGCCCCGTGACGCGGGCGACCTCCTCGATGACGGCCGCGGAGAAGCCGGGCGGGGTGTTGATGCCGGTGCCGACGGCGGTGCCGCCGAGGGGCAGCTCGGCGAGGCGGGGCAGGGAGGCGTGCAGCCGCTCGACGCCGTAGCGGATCTGGGCCGCGTATCCGCCGAACTCCTGGCCGAGGGTCACGGGCGTGGCGTCCATCAGATGCGTCCGCCCCGACTTCACCACGTCCCCGAACTCCTCGGCCTTGCGCTCGAGGGAGCCGGCGAGGTGCTCCAGCGCTGGGATCAGGTCACGGGTGACGGCGGCGGTGGCGGCGATGTGGATGGAGGAGGGGAAAACGTCGTTGGACGACTGGGACGCGTTCACATGGTCATTGGGGTGTACGTCCCTGCCGAGCCGCTCGGTGGCGAGCGTGGCGATGACCTCGTTGGTGTTCATGTTGGACGAGGTCCCGGACCCGGTCTGGAAGACGTCGATGGGGAAGTGCTCGTCCCAGCGCCCCCCGGCGACCTCACCGGCCGCCTCCTGAATCGCCTCCGCGATGTCCTTGTCGAGCACCCCGAGCCGCGCGTTCACCTTCGCCGCCGCGCCCTTGATCCGGGCGAGGGCCTCGATGTGGGCACGCTCGATGCGCTGCCCGGAAATGGGGAAGTTCTCGACGGCACGCTGCGTCTGGGCCCGCCACTTGGCGTCCGCCGGGACCCGTACCTCGCCCATGGAGTCGTGCTCGATGCGGTATTCGCTCATGTCCGTATAGCGATCGGGGAGGTGGGGATGTTCCGGACTCTGGGCCACCCGGGGCCATGACCCGGGTCTCACCGTGGCAGCGCGGTGCACGCGGGCTTTCCGGCCACCTCGGCGCACGCCTGTGCCCCGCGCGGGTCCGACGCGGCCAGCATCGGGCTGCTGTACCCGTCCGATCGGTGACCCGGGTACTCCGCGGACAGCTCGTCCTGGCCCGACCTGATCGAGATCTCCCGCGGGCCGCCGGTACGGGTGCGCAGTTCGGACCAGACCGTGGCGCAGGACGGGGAGAACCGCAGCAGCACGGCCTCGGCGCCTTCGGTGACGCTGCTTTCCGTACGGGCGTCCCGGTCGCAGGTCTCGGAGGTCGGGAGTTCACCCTGGCAGTCGCCGCCGTGGCAGGAGGCGACCGTCCTGGTCGCCGCCGCGTGGTCGGGGTCCAGTACGTCCCCGGCGCCGGCGGTGACCGCCACGGTGGCGGCCATGGTGGCGAGGGCGACGACGGCGCGGTTCGGCCGGCGGAGGCGGCGGGGCCGTACGACCGCGGGCGGGACCGGCGGCCGCTTCATGGTGGCCGTCCCGTCGGCCTGCGCCCGGGCTGCGGCGTCCCACAGGCTGAGCAGCGGGCCGGGATCGGCGTTCGCGAGCCGGGCCAGCGCCACGACCGCCGCCCGGGGCGGGAACTGGTCGCCGTTCAGATAGCGGTGCCAGGTCGACTTGCTGAAGGGGGTGACGGTGGCCAGTGCCGCCAGGCTCAGCCCCGTCCGTTGCTTGAGGGCACGCAGCCGCTCCGTCAGGAGCCGCTCCTCGTCCTGCGACGCGTCGGGCAGCCGCTGCCTCTTGACCGTCACGTGGCTCTCCATCTCGCTCCCTCGCCGTGCCGGAGTGACCGCCTGATGTGTTCCCGGTGGCGGTGCCCGCTCATACCGCGATCACCGGAATATGAAGGGGAGTTGACCTGCGATTACGCCACTCGGGGGACGGCCGGTCGACCGGGTGGCACCTCCCGCCGGGAGGTGCCACGGATCATGAGTGGTGCGGTCGATCGGCCGTCAGCACCAGCGGACGGCGCTGCGGTTGTTCACGTAGCGGGCGGAGACGTAGCCCCTGCGGTGGGCGAGCCGGTACCAGCGGTCGTTGCCCCGGACTCCGGAACCCCGGACCTTGCAGGTGACGGCGACGCGGGCGCCGACCGGCCGCGAGCCGACGACGCGGTACCCGGTGCCCGGCCCGGACCTGACGTTCAGCCGCAGGTGGCGCGTGGTGACGTCGCCCCAGGTGTGCGTCGTGACGATGTGCCGGATGCCGTGGATGTGCCCGATGCGGCGCTGGTAACCGGTGCGGGCGACCGTGTGCCGCCGGGTGTGCTTCTTGAGGTGGTGGCGCTTCGCGTGGTGGCACGCGGTGTGCCGACCGTGGTGCTTCGGGGCCTTCGGCCGGGCGGGCAGCACGGACGGCGTGGCGACCGGCTGCCATCCCGGCACGGAGATCTGCGGGGGAGTGGAGTTCCAGGCGTGGGCCGGCGCGGCCGGCCCGGCGTCGGCGACGGCCGCCACCGGGAAGACGGCGACGACCGCGAACGCGGCGACGAGGCCACCGCGCAGTGTGCGTCGAATCATGGGATGTCCCTCCGAGATGACCTGCGGATCACGGGCTGTGATCCAGTCAGCACGGAGCGTTTCCGGCGAACTTCGCAAAGATGCCGTCCCACCCGTTCCTGGGACGAAGTGGGACGGCATCCAGGAGTCGGCCGACGTCGTACGGCGATGTCGTACGGCGTCCCGGGACGCTACGCCAGCCCGGGCCCCCGTACCGGAATGGTCGTGAACGTCGGCGCGGGCGCCGGGTCCTGGAAGAAGTCGTTGCCCTTGTCGTCGACGACGATGAACGCCGGGAAGTCCTCGACCTCGATCTTCCAGACCGCCTCCATGCCGAGTTCCTCGTACTCGACGACCTCGACCTTCTTGATGCAGTCCTGGGCGAGGCGCGCGGCCGGGCCGCCGATGGAGCCGAGGTAGAAGCCGCCGTGCGCGTCGCACGCGTCCGTGACCTGCTTGCTGCGGTTGCCCTTGGCGAGCATGACCTTGGAGCCGCCCGCCGCCTGGAACTGCTCGACGTAGCTGTCCATTCGGCCGGCCGTGGTCGGGCCGAAGGAACCGGACGCGTAGCCCTCCGGCGTCTTCGCCGGGCCCGCGTAGTACACCGGGTGGTCCTTCAGGTACTGCGGCATCTCCTCGCCCGCGTCCAGCCGTTCCTTGATCTTGGCGTGCGCGATGTCACGGGCCACGACGAGGGGGCCGGTGAGCGAAAGGCGGGTCTTCACCGGGTACTTGGTGAGCTCGGCGAGGATGTCGTCCATCGGCTGGTTCAGGTCGATCCTGACGACGTCGGAGGACTCGTCCAGGTGCTCGTCGGTGGTCTCCGGCAGGAAGCGCGCCGGGTCCGTCTCCAGCTGCTCCAGGAAGACGCCCTCGGCGGTGATCTTCGCGACGGCCTGCCGGTCGGCGGAGCAGGACACGGCGATGGCGACCGGGCAGGAGGCACCGTGCCGCGGCAGGCGCACCACGCGCACGTCGTGGCAGAAGTACTTGCCGCCGAACTGCGCCCCGATCCCGATCTTCTGCGTCAGCTCGAAGACCTTCTCCTCCAGCTCCTTGTCCCGGAAGCCGTGGCCCAGCTCGGAGCCCTCGGCCGGGATCTCGTCCAGGTAGTGCGCGGAGGCGTACTTGGCGGTCTTCAGCGCGTACTCGGCGGACGTACCGCCCACGACGATCGCCAGGTGGTAGGGCGGGCAGGCGGCCGTACCCAGCGAACGGATCTTCTCCTCCAGGAACTTCATCATGGAGGCCTCGTTCAGTACGGCCTTCGTCTCCTGGTACAGGAACGACTTGTTGGCCGAGCCGCCGCCCTTCGCCATGAACAGGAACTTGTACGCGCCGCCGTCGGTGGCGTACAGCTCGATCTGCGCCGGCAGGTTCGACCCGGTGTTCTTCTCGTCCCACATGGTCAGCGGGGCCATCTGCGAGTAGCGCAGGTTGAGGTTCAGATAGGCGTCGTAGATGCCACGGCTCAGGGCCGCCTCGTCGCCGCCCTCGGTGAGCACGTTCTGCCCGCGCTTGCCCATGACGATCGCCGTGCCGGTGTCCTGGCACATCGGGAGCACACCGGCGGCCGCGATGTTCGCGTTCTTCAGCAGGTCCAGCGCCACGAACTTGTCGTTGCTCGAGGCCTCGGGGTCGTCGATGATGCGCCGCAGCTGGGCCAGGTGCGCGGGCCGCAGGTAGTGCTGGATGTCGTGGATGGCCTCCTCGGCGAGCTTGCGCAGCGCCTCCGGCTCCACCTTGAGGAACGTCCGCCCGTCGGCCTCGAAGGTGGAGACACCCTCGGAGGTCACCAGCCGGTACGGGGTGGTGTCCTCTCCCATGGGGAGCAGATCGGTGTACGCGAACTCAGGCATCGCAGCCCATTCCTCACTCGACAGACGGCCGCCCGCCGACACTGGCGGGCGCCCACCAGCGTAGAACCTGCCTCGGACAGCGGTCCTGTGAGGTTGTCCTCAGTTGGTCTGCGGATTGGGGTAGTCGCGATCTATCGCGTTTGGGTACGCTGCTGTCGTGGACCTTCAGAAGCACACCGAACCCGCACCCGCGGCAACCGAACTGCGGGCCTCGGACGCCGACCGCGACCGCATCGCCGACATCCTGCGCGACGCCCTCGCCGAGGGCCGCCTGACCGCCGACGAGCACGCCGAGCGGGTCGAGGGCGTGCTCGCCGCCAAGACGGTCGGCGAGCTGGAGGTCTTCATCCGGGACCTGCCCGCCGCCCACCGGCACCGCGCGGCCCCCGCCTTTGCCGCGGCCCCCAACCGCCCCACCGTGGGCGCCATCCCGGCCGACCCGGACGACAACGTTGTGGCGGTCTTCAGCAGCGCGGTCCGCAAGGGCCGTTGGCGCGCCGGACGCCGTATCCATGCGTATGCGATCTTCGGCAGCGTGGACATAGACCTCAGCGAGGCCCTCTTCGAGTACCAGCAGGTCGTGATCAAGACGATCTCGGTCTTCGGCAACGTCGAGATCCGCGTCCCGGAGAACATCTCGCTGCGCGGCACCGGCGGCGGAGTCCTCGGCAACTTCGAGGTGGCGCCCCTGGATTCGACCGATCCGGACGCGCCCGTCGTCTACATCGACGGCTGGGCCGTGCTGGGCAACGTCGAGGCGCGGCCGAAGCGGGGCAAGCTCGTGGCGGACATTCTCGATCGCGTTCAGCACAAGGTCGACAGGAGTTTGCGCAAACACCTGGATCGTTGACGGTTGTGAATTCGGCGGCGCCCGAGGGGAATTGGTCCACCCGTGGTCGGGGCCGACGGGCGCTCAGGACCACCCGAAATCCAGCGGTTCGGAACTCAGTGCATAGGCGCGCGTACAGCGGGTAGGCCTTGCTGCATCGTCTCTCGCTCGCGAAGCCGTCGTCAGGAGTAGACCGTGCTGCAACCGCCGCATTCGTCCCTGCAGGTAGCTGCCGTTCCGGCCCAGCGGGTGCCAGTGCGGGACAGGGACCAAGACGCTCCATGGCACACCGAGGCGGTGTGCCGGCGCGACGAGGCCGGCCTGTTCTTCGCCCCCTCCAAGGAACCCACCGCCGCCCGGCTCTCCCGCGAGGAGGCGGCCAAGCGCGTCTGTGCCCGCTGCCCGGTCATGGTCGAATGCCGCGAGCACGCGCTCCTGCAACCCGAGCCCTACGGCGTCTGGGGCGGCCTCACCGCAGCAGAACGCCGAGTGGTCCTGGCCCGACGCCGCCGCCGCGAAATGGAGTTGAAGAAGACGGCCCGCGCACAGGGCCCCATAGCGGCAGCGGGTTAGCCCGCCGACTGCACGTGAAAGGGGCGCCCCCTACCGCACCAGGGGGCGCCCCTTTGACGCTGGGCTATTTGGCGCGATCAAAGTCAATCGCACTGTAAGCACGCAGCTTGCTCAGCCGATGCTCGGAGTCAATCCTCCGTACCGTCCCCGACTTCGACCGCATCACGATCGAGTCGGTCGTAGCCGTCTCCGACCGATACCGCACACCACGAAGCAACTCACCGTCGGTGATGCCCGTGGCGACGAAGAACACGTTGTCCCCGGACACCAGGTCGTCGGTCCCCAGCACCCGATCCAGATCGTGCCCGGCATCGATCGCCCGAGCCCGCTCCTCGTCGTCCTTGGGCCACAACTTGCCCTGGATCGTGCCCCCGAGACACTTCACCGCGCAGGCCGAGATGATCCCCTCCGGCGTACCGCCGATACCGAGCAGCATGTCGACGCCGGTGCCTTCGCGCAGCGCGTAGATGGAACCCGCCACGTCACCGTCGGAGATCAGCTTGATCCGCGCCCCCGCCTCCCGGATCTCCTTGATGATCCCTTCGTGCCGAGGCCGGTCCAGGATCACCACGGTCACGTCCTCCGGCGAGGACCGCTTCGCCTTGGCCACCCGCCGGATGTTCACGGAGACGGGCGCGTTGATGTCGACGAAGTCCGCGGCCTCGGGCCCGGTGACCAGCTTGTCCATGTAGAACACGGCGGACGGGTCGAACATCGACCCCCGGTCCGCGGCCGCCAGCACGGCGATGGCGTTCGGCATGCCCTTGGCCGTCAGGGTGGTCCCGTCGATCGGATCGACGGCGATGTCGCACTCGGGCCCGGTCCCGTCACCGACGCGCTCGCCGTTGAAGAGCATCGGGGCCTCGTCCTTCTCGCCCTCGCCGATGACGACCACGCCGTTCATCGACACGGTGGAGACGAGGGTCCGCATGGCGCGCACCGCGGCGCCGTCGGCGCCGTTCTTGTCGCCCCGCCCGACCCAGCGGCCCGCGGCCATCGCGGCTGCTTCGGTCACCCGGACGAGTTCCAGGGCGAGGTTGCGGTCGGGGGCTTCGCTGGGGACTTCGAGTTCGGACGGCAAGTGATGATGCTCGGTCATCGGAGCGCACCTTTCTGATACGACGACGGCCGGATGAGGGTTCGTCCTCGACTCTATCGTCAGTCCGACAAAATGAGCAGGGGACCCCACGGATGAGCGGACCGGGCACCTGCGACGATAGGGGACGTGGCAGGTTCGAACGGCAGGCAGAAAACGGTCCGGGACATGATCCTCTCCCTGGGCCTGATCGGGATCGCGGCGGCAATCATCTACGTCTTCATCCCGCACGACGACTCGGATCCGGACATCCCGCGGGTCGACTACCGCGTCGAGCTGCTCACGGCGCGCCGCGCCGCGGCCTACCCGGTGGCCGCCCCGGAGGGCCTGTCCAAGGACTGGAAGGCCACCTCGGTCCGCTTCCGGGGAGACGACTTCGACGCCTGGCATCTGGGCTTCCACGCCCCCGACGACCAGTACGTGCAGATCGAGCAGTCGACTCAGAAGCCGTCGACGTTCGTCGATGAGGCCAGCCAGGGCGCGAAGGCGACGAAGACCACCCAGGAGATCGCCGGCAGGACCTGGACGCACTACACCGGCGGCCGCTACGACGCCCTGGTCCTCCCGGGCAAGAGCTCCACGACGGTGGTCGCGGGCACGGGCTCGTTCAGGCAGCTGACGGAGATGGCGCAGGCGCTGAAGATGTCCTGACCGCCCCGGACACGAAGAGGCCCCCGGCGTATGTGCCGGGGGCCTCTGTCATGCGGGGGTCGTTCAGACCGTCGTCACGACCTGCTCGTACTCCAGGCGCGGGGAGCGCGGGAACCAGGCGTCCTCGCCCGGCTTGCCGATGTTGACCACCATCAGCGGGGTGTGGTCGTCGTCCAGGAACTCCTTCTGGAGGCCCGCGAAGTCGACACCGGTCATCGGGCCGGCGGCGAGACCGGCGGCCCGCACCCCGACGATGAAGTACGCGGCCTGCAGGGCGGCGTTCAGCGCGGCGGCACCCTCGCGGGCCGGGCGCTCGGAGAAGAAGACGTCCTTGGCGGCCGGGAAGTGCGGGAAGAGGGTCGGCAGCTCCTCGTGGAACTCGTTGTCCGCCGAGAGGATCGCGACCAGCGGGGCCGTCGCCGTCTTCGGCTGGTTGCCCTCGGCCATGTGCTGCACCAGGCGCTCACGGGCCTCGGCGGAGCGGACCAGGGTGATGCGCAGCGGCGACTGGTTGAAGGCGGTCGGGCCGTACTTGACCAGGTCGTAGATGGCCTGCACCTGCTCGTCGGTCACCGGCTCGTCGGTGAAGGTGTTCGCGGTGCGGGCCTCGCGGAACAGCAGGTCCTGGGCGGCGGGGTCAAGAACGAGGGACATATCGGCCTTCTCGGGAGATGAGCGGTAGGTGGTACCGACACTAAACCAGAGAAGTTCAACCTTCAACAAAAATCGGAGCGTGGTGATCCGACTCACAGCGCACGCCGCCGGTTACTCCCCGTCCGCCCCTTCTTCGGCCTCTTCCTCCTCGGCGAGTGCCGCGTCCAGCCGGGCCCGGGCCCCGTCCAGCCATCGCCGGCACACCTTGGCCAGCTCCTCGCCCCGCTCCCAGAGCGCGAGGGACTCCTCCAGCGTCGTACCGCCCGCCTCCAGCCGCCGTACGACCTCGATCAGCTCGTCCCGCGCCTGCTCGTAGCCGAGCGCCTCATCCACCTTGCTGGTCATTCGCCCACCCTATGCATCGGCTCGGCATCCACTCGTACGGAGAACTCGCCCTCGGAGACCCGCGCCCGCAGCGGCTCGTCCGCCGTGACCTCGCCCGGGTCGCGCACCACGTGCCCGTCGGCCTTCTGCAGCACGGCGTACCCGCGCTTCAGGGTGGCGGCGGGGGAGAGGGCCACCACGCGCGCGTGCGTGTGCGTCAGCTCCGAGTCGGCGCGGTCGAGGAGATGCCCGAGGGTGCGCCGCGACCGCTCGACCAGCGAGGCCACGTGGTCGGCGCGTTCGTCGATCATCCGGTGCGGGTCCTCTATCGAGGGCCGGGCGAGCGCATGGGCGAGCCCGCGCTCCTCCCGTTCGACGAGGGCCTCGACGCACCGCCGCGCGCGATGCCGCAGCTGCTGCACGCGCTCGTACTCCTCCCCGACGTCCGGTACGACCTTCTTGGCGGCGTCGGTCGGGGTCGAGGCCCGCAGGTCGGCGACATAGTCGAGGAGGGGGGTGTCGGGCTCGTGCCCGATGGCGGAGACGACCGGCGTACGGCACGCGGCGACGGCGCGCACGAGCTGCTCGTCGGAGAACGGCAGCAGATCCTCCACGCTGCCACCCCCGCGCGCGACGATGATCACGTCCACCTCGCCGAGCTCGTCGAGCTCCTTCACCGCCTGCACGACCTGCGGGACGGCGTGCACGCCCTGGACGGCGACGTTGCGCACCTCGAAGCGGACGGCGGGCCAGCGGTGCCGGGCGTTCTCCAGGACGTCCCGCTCCGCGGCGGAGGCGCGGCCGCACACGAGCCCCACGAGCTGCGGCAGGAAGGGCAGCGGCTTCTTCCGCTCCGGCGCGAACAGCCCCTCCGCGGCGAGAGCCTTCTTCAACTGCTCGAGCCGGGCGAGCAGTTCACCGACCCCCACGGGCCTTATCTCGGCGGCCCGCAGCGAGAGCTGCCCCCGCGGCGCATACCACTCGGGCTTCGCCAGTACGACGACCCGCGCGCCCTCGGTCACGACGTCGGCGACGGCGTCGAACACCTGGCGATAACAGGTGACGCTGACGGAGATGTCGTACGAGGGATCCCGCAGCGTCAGAAACACCACGCCGGCGCCGGGCCGCCGCGACAGCTGGGTGATCTGCCCCTCGACCCACACGGCCCCGAGCCGGTCGATCCACCCCCCGATGAGCCGCGAGACCTCACCGACGGGCAGCGGGGTCTCGGCGGACGTGTTCAAAGCCATGCCGCGAGAGTAACGGCCGGGTACGACAACGCCGCCGAGCCGTGAGCCACGGTGACACGCCGACGGACGCCGGTGGGTGCGGAGGGGCGCGTACGGCAGCCATGGGGCGCCGAAGAGCAGCCGTGCCTCATGTGTCGTGTCCGTGCCCACCCCGCTCGCTCCGCCGGCCGGTCTCCCCGAGGGCGCGATCTTCGGCCCCCGGGGCGCGGCCTTACGATGGATCGCATGACTGCTTCGCCTGGCCGCCGTGTCCTGCTCGCCGCCCCCCGTGGCTACTGCGCGGGTGTGGACCGCGCCGTGATCGCCGTCGAGAAAGCCCTGGAGCAGTACGGGGCTCCGATCTATGTCCGGCACGAGATCGTGCACAACAAGTACGTCGTGCAGACCCTGGAGAAGAAGGGCGCCATCTTCGTCGAGCGCACGGAGGAGGTCCCCGAGGGGAACATCGTGATGTTCTCCGCGCACGGCGTGGCCCCCGTCGTCCACGAGGAGGCCGCGCGCGGCAAGCTGGCCACCATCGACGCGACCTGCCCGCTCGTCACCAAGGTCCACAAGGAAGCCGTCCGCTTCGCGAACGAGGACTACGACATCCTCCTGATCGGGCACGAGGGCCACGAGGAGGTCATCGGCACCTCCGGCGAGGCCCCCGACCACATCACGCTCGTCGACGGGCCGGAAGACGTCGCCAAGGTCGAGGTCCGCGACGAGTCGAAGGTCGTCTGGCTCTCCCAGACCACGCTCTCCGTCGACGAGACCATGGAGACCGTCGACGCCCTGAAGGAGAAGTTCCCGCAGCTCATCTCCCCGCCGAGCGACGACATCTGCTACGCCACGCAGAACCGCCAGCTCGCCGTGAAGCAGATGGGCGCCGAGGCCGAACTCGTCATCGTGGTCGGCTCCCGCAACTCCTCCAACTCCAAGCGGCTCGTCGAGGTCGCCAAGCTCGCCGGCTCCCGCGAGGCCTACCTCGTGGACTTCGCCGACGAGATCGACGAGGCCTGGCTGGAGGGCGTGACGACGGTCGGCGTGACCTCGGGCGCCTCCGTCCCGGAGGTCCTGGTCGAGCAGGTCCTGGAGTGGCTCGCGCAGCGCGGCTTCGAGGACGTCGAGATCGTCAAGGCGGCCGAGGAGTCCATCACGTTCTCGCTGCCCAAGGAGCTGCGCCGCGACCTGCGCGACGAGGCTGCGACGCTGATCGCCGAGCGTACGGGCACCTCGGCCGAGTGACTGTCAGTCGTACGTCGTAACGTAGAGCCATGCAGATCTTCGGTGTGGACATCGGTGGGTCCGGGATCAAGGGCGCCCCTGTGGACCTCGACAGGGGCGACCTCGCGGAGGAGCGCTTCAAGGTGCTCACCCCGCACCCGGCGACGCCCGACGGCGTGGCCGACGGTGTGAAGCAGGTGATCGACCACTTCGGCTGGACGGGCCCGGTCGGACTCACCTTCCCGGGCGTGGTCACCGACGGGTCCCACATCCGTACCGCGGCCAACGTCGACAAGAGCTGGATCGACACGGACGCGCGCGCGTTGTTCAGCGAGCGGCTCGGCGGCCTGCCGGCGACGGTGGTCAACGACGCGGACGCGGCGGGCATCGCCGAGATGCACTTCGGCGCCGGCAAGGACCGCCGAGGCACGGTCATCCTGCTGACCTTCGGCACCGGCATCGGCAGTGCCGTGTTCGTCGACGGCGCCCTCGTGCCCAACACCGAGCTGGGCCACCTGGAGCTGCACGGGCACGACGCCGAGAAGCGCGCCTCCAGCAAGGCCAAGGAGGACGGCGAGCTGACCTGGGAGCACTGGGCGCACCGCGTCCAGAAGTACCTGGAGCACGTCGAGATGCTGTTCTCCCCCGACCTCTTCATCATCGGCGGCGGCGTCAGCCGCAAGTCCCAGAAGTTCCTGCACTTCATCGAGGGCATCAAGGCGGAGCTCGTCCCGGCGCAGCTGCAGAACAACGCGGGCATCGTGGGCGCGGCGATGCGGGCGGTGGAGAAGGGCTAGGAAGCGGGCGGGCGGCGTCGGGCGACGCGTTGGCGCATCAGGGCGACCTTCCGGGCGGTCGCGATCAGGCCGGCGACGAGCGTTCCGCCGTACAGCCATCCGGCCTGCGTGGCCAGTGCCGTCACCAGGCCCATCAGGCGGCCCAGCAGTCCGCCGCTGCTGTCGGCGACGGGGAGCAGGCCCGCCGTGAAGGCGATGGGGACGACGACGGGTGCGGTCACCAGGTCGTCGTTGCGCACCCATACCGCCGTGAGCAGGCACACCGGCAGGAACAGCACGCCGTACAGCGTCAGTGACGCCCCGAACAGCAGCTGGTCGAGGCAGCCCAGGGCGAACATCGCGGTCCCGCAGAACAGGCCGCCGCCGAGCCCGGTCAGCCGCGGGTTGGGCAGCCGCCGTACGGTCCGGCGCAGTCGTCGTACGGCCTGGAGCAGGGGCGGGCCGGGCTGTCGTGGAGGCGCGGGACGGGCGGGCGGACGGCGTCCGGCGGCAGGCCGCGCACCACCGCTGCCGCCGCGCGCCGCCTGTGGGGGCAGCGGAGCTGTGCCGCGTCGCGGTCCGTTGTGCGGGGGTCGCGCCCTGTGTTGCTCCACTGGACCAACTTAGGTCGTTTAATGTGCCGAATCGCCCGTCTGACACGCCGACGGGCAGACCTTGGCCATGTGTTCGACGGGGCGCCGGGGCGGGGACCGGCACGCCGTAGACTGGTGGATCGGCCCGCCCGCGCACCGAAGAAGGACCGGGCCCACCGCCCCAGCCCCCTGAAGTCCTCTCACGTACGGGAAGTCGCAACGTGTCGCTCACGATCGGAATCGTCGGTCTGCCGAATGTCGGCAAGTCGACCCTGTTCAACGCCCTGACCAAGAACGACGTGCTCGCGGCCAACTACCCGTTCGCCACGATCGAGCCGAACGTCGGCGTTGTGGGCGTCCCGGACGCGCGTCTGACCAAACTGGCCGAAATCTTCTCCTCGCAGCGCATCCTCCCGGCGACCGTCGACTTCGTCGACATCGCGGGCATCGTGCGCGGCGCCTCCGAGGGCGAGGGCCTGGGCAACAAGTTCCTCGCGAACATCCGTGAGTCCGACGCGATCTGCCAGGTCATCCGCGCCTTCAAGGACGAGAACGTCGTGCACGTCGACGGCAAGGTCTCGCCGAAGGACGACATCGAGACGATCAACACCGAGCTGATCCTCGCCGACCTCCAGACCATCGAGAAGGTCCTGCCGCGCCTCCAGAAGGAGTCGCGCATCAAGAAGGACATCGCGCCCAAGGTCAAGGCCGTCGAGGAGGCCAAGGAGATCCTGGACAAGGGCGACACCCTCTTCTCGCAGGGCATCGTCCAGGGCAGCGAGCGCGCCGAGCTCCTCCACGACCTGCACCTGCTGACGACGAAGCCCTTCCTCTACGTCTTCAACGTCGACGAGGACGAGCTGGTCGACGACGACTTCAAGAACGAGCAGCGCGCCCTGGTCGCCCCCGCCGAGGCGATCTTCCTCAACGCCAAGCTCGAGGCGGACCTCGCCGAGCTCGACGAGGAGGACGCCCTGGAGCTCCTGGAGTCGGTCGGCGCCGAGGAGCCCGGCCTCGCCACCCTCGCGCGCGTCGGCTTCAACACCCTCGGCCTGCAGACGTACCTCACGGCCGGCCCGAAGGAATCCCGCGCCTGGACCATCAAGAAGGGCGCCACCGCCCCCGAGGCCGCGGGCGTCATCCACACCGACTTCCAGAAGGGCTTCATCAAGGCGGAGGTCATCTCCTTCCACGACCTGGTGGAGACCGGCTCGGTGGCCGAGGCCCGCGCGAAGGGGAAGGCGCGGATGGAGGGCAAGGAGTATGTGATGCAGGACGGGGACGTGGTGGAGTTCCGCTTCAACGTCTAGCGCGCCTCGCGGCCCGCCGCGCCTCGCGCAGGACCCTCAGCGTGCCCGGCAGGGGAGGGCTCGCGGAGCCGTGCAGCAGGGCTGCTCCGCGGGCCAGTGCCGCGTCGGCGGTCAGCAGCTCGATCTCGACGAAGGCGTTCAGCAGAATTCGGCCGGGGGCCGGGGCCCGGGCGGACAGGTCGCGGGCCGCCTCCAGGGCGGTGCGGGCCGCCGTGATCTCGTGTTCCACCAACGGGCGCAGGCCCGGCGGCTCCTGCCCCGCCGTGAGGTCGGCCGCCGTGACCGAGAACCGCGCCAGCGTTTGGGCCGGAATGCCCGGCCGCCCTTCCGCGGCGTCCTCGGCGAGATCGTTGACGAAGTCCAGCCGCTGGCTGCCGTCGATGAGCGTCCGGCACATCGCCCGGTACCGGCCGTCGCCGTCCTCCTCCGGACCCAGCAGTACGGCGAGCAGCATGAAGCCGGGCAGTGAGTACGCGTCGATGTAGGCCTGGTAGTCGGCCTCAGAGTCGAAGCCGGTGAACTCCAACTCGGCCTCGGCGGTGGACAGATATTCCTTCATCGCCTGCCGTAGCCGTGGATACGCGGCGACGGTGTGCAGCAACGCGCGGATCAGCGGGTGGTCGGCCACCCCCGTCTCCAGAGCCTTGCGCACCTGCCGCTCCCAGGACGCCCACGCCGCGATCCGCTGCGGCTTCGGGCCGGTGTCCATCAGGTTGTCCCCGTGGTGCATCACGGCGGTCGCGGCCACCACGTGCGGCAGCACCGACGGCGGCAGCAGCAGACGGGCCGCCAGGTAGGAACTACGGCGGAACCGCGCCACCAGCCGCCGCCCGTCGCCGTAGTCCCTGCGCAGTTCCGGTTCCCGGATCCCGGCCGCGCTCAGGCACCGCTTCCACGTGTTCACCTTCGTGACCGTCCGCCTTCGAGGAGTGAGTGACCGAGTGAAAAGGGAAGTTGATGTTATGTCATGCCCTGCCTCGATCCCTCGGACGGGGCTTGCCCAAATGGGTACGCTTGTACGGGCGTTGGCGGCACGGGGAGGCTTTGCATGGCTACGAGGATCTCGGTGTCCGTCAAAGGGCTGATCGGGCTGGACGATCCCGACCGTATGCTCGCCGAGCTCGAGGCGGAGACCGGACTGACGTGGCACCCGGAGCCCGTCGACGAGGGCAGGGTCCTGTCCGGCGGCGTCGTCGAGATCATCCTCGTGGCAGTGGCCGTGAAGGCGGCCGAGATGACCCTCGAGGCCACGGTGGACGCGGTGAAGCGGATCGTCGAGCGCTGGCGCCGGGAGCGGCTGGAGCCGCCGGAGGCGACGGTCGACACCGAGTCCGTGCCCGACCCCGAGCGGGGTGACTGACATGGCGTTCCGGGCGGTGGTGATCGGGCCGGCGCGGTACGCCGAGGACTCCGGGATCGACAGTCACCCGTCGATCGGCGAGAGCGCCCGCATGTACGGCGAGATCCTGGCCGGCGACGGGATGTGGGGGACGGACTCCTGCCGGGTCCTCGGCGAGGACGAGGTCCAGACGGCCGACGGCGTCATGCGGGCCCTGCAGCAGGCCGCGGACGAGACCGGTCCGGACGACATCCTCCTCGTGGTCTACGTCGGCCACGGCCAGTACTGGAGCGACCTGCCCGGCGCCCAGGTCCACTTCTCCGTGGGCGCCTCCCACCGGGACGAACCCTGGACGTGGCTGTCCAGTTGGTACGTCTACCGCGTCATGCGCAAGGCCCGGGCGAGGCTGAAGGTCCTGATCGCCGACTGCTGCTACTCCAACCTGCTGCCCCAGCTGGGCGAGGAGCCGCTGCTGCCCGGAGTGCTGGGCGAGCTGGACGAGGGAACCTGCGTCTTCACCGCCGTGAAGAACGCGAACTTCGCGTCCGCCGACGGCTGTTCGGCCCTGCCCGGGGACCTCGCGAAGTGCACGCCGTTCAGCGGGCATCTGCTGCGCATACTCCAGGACGGCACGAAGGACTACAACCACCAGCTCACCATCGGCCTGCTGCGCGAGGCGGTGAAGGCGGAGATGGAGCGCTGCACCGGGGCCCGCCACCAGGTGCCGCGCATGTCGCTGAACGACGCCCGGGACGGCACACCGCTGTTCACCAACCGCATGGAGCCCACGAAGCGCGACCAGGTCCCGCAGCTCCCCGTCGACCCCGAGGACTGGGTGAAGACCCTGCTGCTGGACCGCGACTCCCGCCTCGACGACCTGTTCAAGGACGAGCGCAAGACCGGTGACGTCGTCGCGCTTCTGAGCTCCCGGCAGGACGAGGCCAGTCGGCACCTCGCGCGGCACATAGACGTCCGGGCCAACCGGACGTTCAGCTCGCCCCACGCCTTCGCCCGCTACTGGAACCAGGTGGAGAAGGCACTGCGCGTATGAGAGAGGGCCAGGAGGCCGGGGGCTCCGAGGGCGGGGACGGTGGGGGCCCCTCCCGCTCGAGCGAAGGCGAGAGCGGGGGAGCGTGGAGCGTCGGCTACGAGTGGGTGACCACCTGCTCGGTGCAGATCTTCAAGCGGCGCGTGGAGGCCATACGGGAGGGCACACCCGGGGTCAGCGACCCGCGGCCCGCCACCGCGATCCGGGCGCTGCACGCCTTTGCCCTCAAGCGCTCCGTCGACGAACTGATCGTCTCCGCAAGGCAGTTCGACGACCGGGACGCCATCAACATGCTGGCCACCGCGGCGCTCAGCCGGAACATCCTGCAGGCCGCGGAACTCGCGATCAAGCAATGGGATGCCGAGCAGGAGAGCGACGCAAGGCCCCTCCGGCTGACCGACGGCATCATCCACGACATCGCCTGCCAGCGGACCGTCCTCGACGTCGCCGTGTTCATCCGCGAGTGCCGTCGTGTCGGCAGGCGCGAGATGGTGGACCGGACGGTGCGCATGTTCACCACGCCGAGTTCGGGGCGGACCAACCTCGACAAGGCCCTGCTCTACATCGCGTTGCGTGACGAGAGCTGCGCCGAGGAGGCGGCCGAGCTGCTGCGTCTGACCCTGTTCTCGATCACCGAGAACGGTTCGACGGTGGCGTCGGACACGGTTCCGAGGGAGTTCCAGGATCTCGCCGGTGCGCTCCACCAGCTCAGCCCCTCCGAGCGGATCCTGGAGGAGTGGATCGACGCACAGCTGCGGCTCGAGGACCATGTGCACGACACGAGGCGGATCATCGCCCAGCTGATCGCCAGCGGGACGGACGGCCGCGACACTCTCGTGGAACACGTCGGCAGACGGCGGAAGCACTACGACATCGTGGAGATCTGCGATGAGCTGACGAAGTCGCCGCTCGCCGAGAAATGCGTACAGGTACGTCAACACGCCGCACTGCGCGACAACTTGGAGGAACTGGCCGAGATCGTCAGGGCCTGGCACGAGTCCCAGGCCCTCACCAGGACGACCAAGGACCTGCTCGCCGACATCGTCGCCAAGGGGGACGCCGGACCGCGCTCGCCCAGGGAACTCGAGCGCCTGAACACGGTGTTGGGCAACGTCAACGCCGCGCCCGAGTGCAGACGGCTGCTGCGCATCGCCGCCGCGGTGCACACCGACGGCCGCTCCGGCGCCGATCTGGTCGCCCTGCTCGGCAGGATCGAGGGGACGCGGGACCGCAACCGCGCCGCGCAGACCATCGCCCAGCGACTCGCCGTACGCGTTCTCGAACAGGGCGCCGACGCCCGTCTGTTCGTCGACTACGTCACCGGGCTGCGCGGCACCGGCCGGGCCGAGGCCGTCTACCTGGCCTGCAAGGAGCTGGCGGATCCCCCCGACTCCGTGCGGCCGCCCGCGGGGTCCGGCGCGGTCGTCGCCGAGATCGCGGCCCGGCTGTACGACGCGGGTCTGGACCGGGACGGCTGGGACCTGCTCGAACGGTGCCTGGAGAACGAGCAGCGGATGGCCCCCGATGAGGTGGCGGCGGTCGTCGAACGGCTCGGTGGCTGCACGATGACGGAGGACGACCGGCGCTTCCTCCTGCGAGCCACGGTGGGCCGCTGGTCCGACGCCCACCGCCGCGAGGCGACGGTCGGAGAACTGCGCGCCGGCGGCTTCGACGCGGAGGCCAAGGAGGTCATCCGCTCGCTGCGCTAGCCTCCGGGGCGGCCGGTCCCGCGCCCGGAGTCGGGAGCATGGGGGCCACTTCGGTCATGTGTCTTCGGGACGCGGCGACCAGTCCCTCGAAGGACACGAGTGCCGTGAGGACGGCCAGGCCGCCGAGGAACTTCTTGTGGTCCATGCCGACCGAGGAGTTGCCCAGCAGCGTGAGCAGCGTCAGCACCGCGAAATGGCCGATCAGCCAGAGCGCCGCCTGGGCCGCGGGACTGGTGCGCCAGTCGCGGAACAGCGTGACGTGGACCTTGGCGTCGTAGATGCGGCCGAAGGCGGGCAGCCAGCGGGCCAGGATCGGCAGGCACAGCAACAGGACGCAGCCCACCGTGAGCGTCAGCATGCCCCGCCACAACGGCGCCCACCCCGCTCCGTAGAGGATCAGCGCTATCAGGGCGAAACTCGCCCGCGCCAGGACCTCGTGGACGCCCCGCCGGCGGCGGGAGTAGCCGGTCAGGTAGGGGCGCAGCGACACGAGGACCACGCCCGGGACGGCGTAGACGACCAGCGTCAGCACCCCGGTGATCTCGACCAGCGTGTCCCAGCTGCCGCCGACGGCCACCAGCACGGTCCCCGAGATGAAGAAGTCGACCAGCAGCACCAGCCAGTAGACGTCGTAGCGCCGGTTCAACGTCGCCTTGCGTGCGGTCTGCAGCCCGCGGTGGGTGAGATGGGCCCGGCTGAGCGCCGCGACCTCGCGCGTGACCGCGTGCGCGAAGACGAGCCCCGCGCCCATGGGCGAGACCACGGCGGCGATCCTGAGCAGCCAGCCGAGCCACATCAGCGAGGCGAGCCTCGCGAAGTGGGCGTACGGCGACGACTCGTCGACGCTCGGGCTCCAGGTGGCGGCGTACCGGGTGAAGACGACCTGGAGCGAGATGTACAGGACCATGGAGCCGACGATCGTCCCGAACACCGCCCACCGCAGCCGCGCCGCCTCACCGATGCCGCGGCGCTTGATGTTCCCGGCGAGGTCCAGCGGCCCCTGGAAGCCCACATAGGCGTAGATCACGCCGCTGCCGACCACCGCGGTCAGCGCCGCGTCGGCGCCCATCCCGCGGGTGTGGCCGCCGGCCGGGGGACCGTCGTGGCCGAAGCCGGCCGCGATCAGCAGCACGACGGCCAGGACGGGGATGACGATCTTCAGCACCGTCAGCCATGAGTTGATCCGGAAGAAGATCCGCGGGGCGATCAGGTTCACGGCGGCGATCACCGCCATGAACGTCAGCGCGTAGCACCAGCCCTTGGGCGTCAGTGTGGCCGAGCGGTCCAGGAGTCCGCCGACCCACTGGGCGACGCCCTTGGTCATCGCGACGGCCTCGCTGGCCAGGTTGATCGCGTAGAAGATCCACAGACCGGCCGCGACCACCGTCGCCACCAGTGCGCCGCTGCTCTGCAGCGGCAGGAAGACCAGGCCGCCGGTCTTGGGCGCGGCGGTGCCCAGTTCGACCATGACCGCGGCGATCAGCAGCATGAGCAGGCCGCCGAACAGCCAGGCCAGATAGGCGTCCGAACCGGCCGTGCGGAACGCCTCGTCCGCGCCCAGGATCCAGCCCGAACCGATCACACCGCCGGCCGCCAGACCGACGAGGTGGAACACCGACAGCCGCCGCTGCTCGTCCTCGTCCTCGAACTCCCCCGGCCCGGTGCTGTGGTGCTGCAATGTCTGGACCATCCGCCTTTGTACCCCCGTGTAGCGTCGGCGGCTCCTCACGCACAGTGGCGACAGGGTACAGCGGGGCGGATCATGTGTGTACATGCCAGTGGGGCGGGCGGGACGGCATTGTCAGTGCCGACTGCCATCATCCAACTCATGCTCCACGACAGGCTGATGCGCGCGCTGACCGACCCGGACTGCCGGATCGAGGTCCCGTACGCCGAGCTGCCCCAGCTCTCCGACGAGGAGCTCGGCACCCTCCTCCCGGAGGCCTACGGCGTGCCCTCCTCGGCCCCGCACGCGCTGACGATGCTGGCCTTCGCGATCGAGGGTGCGGCCAAGGAGCGCCGGCCCCGCTTCACGCCCGACGCGTGCCGCCGGATGTTCGAGGTGCTCGTCGAGCGGAGCGAGGACCGCGGCTGGGTGGACCTCACGGTGGGTGTGGACGCGCTGGAGCACTGCACCGGACCGCTGCCCGACGTGTCCGAACCGGCGCGCGCCCTGGTCGAGTTCCGCCTGGCGAAGGACGCGGTACGCCAGCCGTACGCACTGCTCGCGGTCGCCGGGCTCGCGGGTGAGGAGACGCTGCGGGCGGTCGTGGAGCGGCTCTCCGAGGACGTCGGCCCCATCGTCGCGGACGAGATCGCCGTCATCGCCGGTCTCGGCGCGGCGGGGCAAGCGCAGTTGGCCGGGATCGGCCGGGACCACAGATTCGCCTCGCCGCCGTCCGTCGCCGACGCCTGGCACAGGTCCGCCGAGAACCCCGCCTACGTCGCGTTCGCCCGCCGTGCGCTGGAAGCGGCGGCCGACCGCGCCGACGCGATCCGCGCGGGGGAGATCCCGTACTTGGCCGACAAGGCGTTCACGGACCGGGAGATCACCACGCTCGGACAGGCCGCCCGGGTGGCACTGCTGCGCGACGAGCCGTGGCTCCCGGCCCTGTTCGACCGCCTGCTGCCGGGCATCGTCCTCGCCCCGACGGCCGCCAGGACCCTGCCGTCGCAGGCGCTCCTGTACGAACTGGTCCGCGCCGCACAGGACTTCCCGACCCCCGAGCTCGTCACCGCGATACGGACCGTGCGGACGATCGTGCGGCACGCCGGGGTGCCCAAGCAGCTCGACAGGATGCTCAAGCATGTGGACGCGGCCCTGGCCGAGCGCACCGATGTGGCGCTGCGGATGCCGACGCTCGGGTTCGGTGAGGGCGGCGTGCTGCGCAAGGAGGCGGAGGGTTACGAGGCGGTCGTCACCGTCGACGGCACCACCGCCGAACTGACCTGGGAGAAGGACGGCCGCCCGCTGCGCTCCGTCCCCGCGCCCGTGCGCCGCGACCACGGCGGCCTGGTCAAGGAGCTGCGCGCCCTGGTGAAGCGGGTCGGCATCCAACTCGGCACCCTGGCAAGGGCGTTGGAGGGCGGCTTCGCGGTCGACGCCGTCCACCCGTACGGCTGGTGGCGCACCGACCTGGCCGGGCATCCGCTCGCCCGGTCCGTCGTACGCCGCCTGATCTGGGAGGTCGAGACCGAGCCGGGCACTTGGCGGACCGTCCTGCCCGAGACCGAGGACCTCCCGGACGCGCCGGACGACGCCTGCGTACGGCTCTGGCACCCGCTCCGCTCCGACCCGGACACCGTACGGGCCTGGCGGGATCTGCTGACCGAGCGGCGGATCCGGCAGCCGTTCAAGCAGGCGTTCCGCGAGATCTACCTCCTCACCCCGGCCGAGCAGGAGACCCGCGTCCACTCCAACCGCTTCGCCGCCCATCTGGTCCACTACCGGCGGATGTTCGCGCTGTTCCGGGCCCGCGGGTGGAAGAGCGACCTGCTCGGGCCCTGGGACGGCGGGGAGCAGGACGACGCCGTGCGGACCCTGGCGGCGGGGGAGTGGCAGGTCCGGTTCTTCCACTCCCTGGCGGACTGGGACGGCGAGGAACTGCTGGCCTCGACCGACCGGGTGTGCTTCGCCCGCCGGGAGGACGGCGTCTGGCGGAACGCGCCGCTGGCCGACGTTCCGCCGCTGGTGTTCAGCGAGGCGATGCGCGACGTCGACCTCTTCGTCGGCGTCACCTCGGTCGCCGCCGACCCCGACTGGACCGACGGAGGTCCGGTGCGCGCCTACTGGGAGCGGGCCGGATTCGCCGAGCTGACCGAGAGCGCAGAGGCCCGCCGCGACGCCCTGGCGCGGATCCTGCCGCGCCTGAAGATCGCCGACCGGTGCGCGATCGACGGCCGCTTCCTGGTCGTGCGGGGCGCGCTGCGCACGTACAAGATCCACCTCGGTTCGGCCAACATCCTGATGGAGCCGGACGATTCCTATCTGTGCATCGTCCCCTCGCGCGGCAAGGGCGACGGGAAGGTGTTCCTGCCGTTCGAGGACGACCGGCTGTCGCTGATCCTCAGCAAGGCGTTCCTGCTGGCCGACGACACCGGGATCACCGACGGGTCGATTCTCCTGCAGATCAAGCGAGGTGGTTGACGGCCGCTTCCGTGTCCTGGTGCCGCAGGTGGTGCGGCCCGTTCGGGGAGCGAGGGAGGGGCGGCGCACCCGTCACCCCAGCTCCGTCACCTGCCGGCAGGCCTCCGCGTACGCCCGCACCAGCGGTCTGCGGTCGCCCTTGCGCCAGGCCAGGACGTAGCGGCTGGGGCTGACGCCGCGCACCGGGCGGGTCACCACGCCGCCCAGCGTGACCAGCGGTGCATTGCCCACGGCCACCAGACACACGCCCAGGCCGGCGACCAGTGCCTCGTACGTCTCCTCCGTGCTCGCGATCTCCGCGCCGATGCGGGGCGGGCGGCCGGAGCGTTCGTCGAGGGCGAGCCAGTAGTCCCGCAACGGGCCCGCGGACCGGGGGAGGGCGAGGAAGGGTTCGTCGATGAGGTCCGTGAAGTCGATCTCGGTGCGGGAGGCGAGGGGGTGGGTGTCGGGGAGGGCGACCAGGCGGGGCTCCTCGGCCACCACCGCCCACGCGTACCGGTCCTGGTCGGGGAGGGGCAGCCAGACGAAGGCCACGTCCGCGTCGCCGTCCGCCAGGCCCGCCGACGGGTCCTCCCAACTCACCTGGCGCAGCCGGACCGTGGCCTCGGGGTGCCCGGCCGTGAAACGGGACCGGATCGCCGGGAGCAGACCGCCGCGGCCCGGGCTGGTGCTCATGCCCACGACCAGCGTGCTGCGCTGCGCCGCCCGCGCCTCCTCCATCGCCGACGCGCCCTCGGCCCACGCCGCGAGCACCCGCCTGGCGTGCGGCAGCAGCGCCGTGCCCGTTCCGGTGAGCTCCACGCCCTGTCGGTCCCGCCGGAAGAGCTCCACCCCCAACTGCCGCTCCAGCGCCCGGATCTGCTTGCTCAGCGCGGGCTGCGACACGTAGAGCCGCTCGGCCGCACGCGTGAAGTGCAGCTCCTCGGCCACCGTGACGAAGTACCGCAGGTCCCGCACATGAACGTCCGTCGTCATAGCCATCGGTTATCAGCGTAGGTCTTGGACGGGCGACAGGGGGCGGCGGCAGCCTGGTCTGCAGACGAAGAGACGCATGAAGACGACGGCAGCAGGAGGAGACATGAACAGGGTCTGGCTGGTCACCGGTGCGAGCAGCGGCTTCGGGCGGGCCATCGCGGAGGCGGCCCTCGCCGCCGGTGACGTGGTCGTCGGCGCCGCCCGCCGGCCCGAGGCGCTGGACGACCTCGTGGCCGCCCATCCCGACCAGGTCGAGGCGCTGCGCCTGGACGTCACCGACACCGCCGCCGCCGAGTCGGCCGTACGGGACGTGGTGGCGCGGCACGGGCGGATCGACGTGCTGGTCAACAACGCGGGCCGCACCCACGTCGGCGCCTTCGAGGAGACCACCGACGCCGAACTGCGCGAACTGTTCGACCTGCACGTCTTCGGCCCCGTGGCCCTCACGCGCGCGGTGCTGCCGCACATGCGGGAGCGGCGCTCGGGGTCGGTCGTGCAGATGAGCAGCATGGGCGGGCAGATGTCCTTCGCCGGCTTCTCGGCGTACAGCGGAACGAAGTTCGCCCTGGAGGGCCTGTCCGAGGGGCTCGCGGACGAGGTGCGGGAGTTCGGCATCAAGGTGCTGATCGTGGAGCCGGGCGCCTTCCGGACGGCACTGTTCGACACGAGTCGCGCCGGAGTCAGCGCGGACAGCGGCGTGTACGCCAGGGTGAGCGAGACCCGGGGCGCGGTCTCCGGCGGCGACGGAACCCAGCCCGGCGACCCCGCCAAGGCCGCCGCCCTCATCCTTGCCGCCCTCGAGGCCGAGGAGACCCCGCTGCACCTGCCGCTCGGCGAGGACGGCGTCGAGGCGGTGCTCGGCAAGCTCGACCAGGTGCGCACGGAGATCGCGGCCTGGGAGAAGCGCACACGAGCGACGGCCTTCGACGCCTGACCCCCGCTTGCCGCCCCCCGGTTGTCAGACCCCGGTGCCAAGATGGGCGTACTGGGGTGGACGGCACGTGAGGGGCGGCATGGTGGACGTGGGGGAGGTGCAGGCGCCGGTGGGGCGGCGGGCCCGGGAGGTGTGCGCGGAGGGCATTCGGCTCTACGACGCCGCGCGTACCGTACTCGCGGATCACGCCCGCGCCCTGGAGGCGGTCCGCTCGGCGCTGGCCCCGCTCAGGCAGGAACTCGTCGTCAAGGAGCTGGAGTCGATCCCGGTCGCCCGCCTCAAGGACGCGACCGAGGGGCGGCTGCGGCTGGCGGCCGTCGAGGCGGCGGGGTTCGCGTCGGTGCGCGCGGTGTACGAGGCGAGCCGCTACGAGTTGCGGCAGATCCCCGGCGTCGGCGCTCAGACCGCCGACCAGGCGCTTGCCGCGGCCCGGCAGATCGCGCGGGCGGTCGAGGAGACGGTGTCGGTCCGGATCGACGTCGACAACCCCGAACCCCGCACCACCGCCCTGGTCGTCGCGCTGCACAGGCTGGTCGAGGCCGGTCCCGAAATGCGCCGCGCGGTGGACACCGCCGGGCAACTCGACCGCCGGCTGCGCGAGTTGCTGCCCGCGGCCCGCCCGGCGACCGGTCGGCTGCGCCTGGCGCTGACCGGCCGTCGCCGCAAGGAGGCGGCTCTCGCGGCGACGGCCGAGCTGCGCGCGCTGACGGCGGAGGCGGCCGACAAGGGCACCCGGCTGCAGCTGACGCAGGCCGCCACCGACCTGCTGCGCGAACCGGCCTCCGACATCGAGGCCTGGGTCGACTTCGAGCTGCGCTCCGCCGAGTACTACAGCCAGCTCGCCGAGGTCTCCGAGCACCGTACGGACGAGGCGGCCGCGGAGGGCTTCCTGCCCTCGGAGGTGGCCGAGCGGGTGCACGCGCAGCCGCTCGACGACACCCACCGCCGGGTCTCGCTGCGCGGTTACCAGTCCTTCGGCGCCCGTTTCGCGCTCGCCCAGCGCCGGGTCGTGCTCGGCGACGAGATGGGGCTAGGCAAGACGGTCCAGGCGATCGCCGCGCTCGCCCACCTCGCTGCCGAGGGGCACAGCCACTTCCTGGTGGTGTGTCCCGCCAGCGTGCTGATCAACTGGACCCGCGAGATCCGTTCCCGCAGCACACTGCGGGCGGTGCCGGTGCACGGCCCGGACCGGCAGGACGCGTACGCCGAGTGGCGCGAGCGCGGCGGCGTGGCCCTCACCACCTTCGACCTGCTGCACACCCTGCCCGGACCGGACGGCACCAAGCCGGGGATGCTCGTCGTCGACGAGGCGCACTACGTCAAGAACCCGGACACCCGCCGCGCCAGGACGATCGCGGCCTGGACGAAGACGTGCGACCGCGTCCTCTTCCTCACCGGCACACCGATGGAGAACCGCGTCGAGGAGTTCCGCACGCTCGTCCGCCACCTCCAGCCGGACCTGCTCCCCGGCATCCGCGACAGCGACGCGGTCGCCGGCCCGCAGGTCTTCCGCAGATCGGTCGCGCCCGCCTACCTGCGCCGCAACCAGCAGGACGTGCTCACCGAACTGCCCGCGCTGCTGCAGGTCGACGAGTGGGAGGAGCTCGGCGCAGCGGACCAGGACGCGTACCGCACGGCGGTCGTGGCGGGGAACTTCATGGCGATGCGCAGGGCCGCGTACGCCGACCCGGAGAAGTCCGCGAAGCTGCAGCGCCTGCGCGAACTGGTCGCGGAGGCGGCGGACAACGGCCTGAAGGTGGTCGTCTTCTCGTACTTCCGCGACGTGCTCGCCACGGTCCGACAGGCCCTGGGCGAGGACGTGTTCGGCCCGATATCCGGCACCGTCCCCGCCGCCCGCCGTCAGCAGCTCGTCGACGACTTCACCGCCGCCGACGGGCACGCGGTGCTGCTGTCGCAGATCGAGGCCGGCGGCGTGGGCCTGAACCTCCAGGCCGCGTCCGTGGTGATCCTCTGCGAACCGCAGGTCAAACCCACCCTGGAACACCAGGCCGTGGCCCGCGCCCACCGCATGGGCCAGACCCGCACGGTCCAGGTGCACCGCCTCCTCGCCACGGACAGCGTCGACGAACGCCTGCTGCGCATCCTCGAGAACAAGGACCGCCTCTTCGACGCCTACGCCCGCCGCAGCGACACCGCGGACGCCACACCGGACGCGGTCGACGTCACAGACGGCAGCATCGCGCGGCGGATCGTGGAGGAGGAGCAGCGAAGACTGGCCGCGGAGCCGGTCGACTGACCGTCAGATCCCGTCCACCCAGGCCACGGTGAACGGCTCCTCGGGCACCCCGGGACCCATCGGCCCGCCCTTGTCGAACTGTGAGCGGACCACCAGCAGTCGGCCGTGGGTGCGGGCGAGCGTGGTCGGGATCTGCAGCGCGGTGTCGGTGAACCGCCGCTCCAGTCGGGCCGAGGAACCGTCCGCGGACAGCCGCCAGCGACTGATCGTGTTGCTCGCGTTGTGCGCGGCCCACAGCGTGCCGTGCGCCAGCTCCAGACCGTCGCCGTGCGTCAGGTCGCCGCCGTTCAGGGCGACTTGGCTTACGGCGCCGGAGGCGGTGGTGACCCGGTACAGACCGCCGCCGGTCATCCCGACGACGAACAGACACCGCCCCGCCGGGTCGGCGACGATGCCGTTGAGGAACAGCCCGTCGGCGGGGGCCACGGCGCTCAGGTCGTAGGCGGCGTCGAGCGTCGCGCTGCCGCCGCGGGCACGGCGGAGGTCGGCCGGGGTGACGCGGTAGACCACCGGGCGGGTGCTGTCGGTGAGGTAGGCCGTGCCGTCCGGTCCGATCGCCAGGTCGTTGACGAAGGACGGGTCGCTGCCGGGCACGGTGAAGCGGGCGAGCAGGGTGCGGGTGCGCAGGTCGTAGACGTCCACCCCGGCCGTGGAGTCGATGACCCACAGACGGCGGGAGCGGTCGACCTTCAGACCGTTGGCGGTGTTGCGGCCGTCCGCCCCGGCCGGCAGGAAGACCTCGGCGGCCCGGCTGCCGGCCGCCGCCCGGTACACCGCGCCGGTCGTGTACGAGCCGACGTACGCGTCGCCGGTGTACGGGTCGAGGGCGATGCCTTCTGGGTAGGGGCGGTCGCCGGGGAGCGTGAAGGCGGTGCTGATGCGGACCGCGGCGGCCGCCCGGGCGGTGGTCGCCGGAAGCGCCGCGGCGAGGGCCAGGCCGGCGCTGCTGGTGAGGAAGGTACGGCGGTGGATCGAACGGGACACGCTGGTGCCTCTCGATTCGGCTTCACATTCCATGACGTAAACGAACCTAGATTAGAACTCTAATCATCGTCAATGCATTAATGGCCGTGTGGAGGCGTAGCAAGGATTGCCCCGATACCATGCGCTGATGACGTCCATGCCCGCCTCCGAGCGCCTCGGCTCGCACCTCAAGCTGGCCGAGCAGGCCCTCATGGCGACCAAGTCCGCGGTCCTGAAACCGGCGGGCGTGACCGTCGCGCAGTACTCCGCGCTGCTCCACCTCTCCGAGAACCCCGGCATCTCGGCCGCGGCCCTGGCCCGCCTGTGCGGAGTCACACCGCCGACGATGAACACGGTCCTGAAGAACCTCCAGGACCGCGCCCTCATCGAACGCACCCCCCACGAGTGGCACAGGAACGTCCTGGAGACCCGCCTCACCGACCGGGGCCGCACGGTCATGGCCGACGCGGACGCCCGCGCCGTACGCGTCGAACGCGCCCTGGCCGCCGAGTTCACGCTCGAGGAACGCGAGGCGCTGGTCGGGCTGTTGGGGCGATGCGTGGAACTGCTGGAGAAGGAGCGCGGGCGGGCCCAGAGGGCTGTGCCCGGCCAGTAAGGGCGCCTATGGCGTGGACGTTTCGTCCGTCGGGCTCATCGGGCGACGAACTCCTGGAAGCCCGGCATGGGTTCCGGCCGCGTCACCCATCCCGCCGCCAGCACCAGCCGCGAGTGCCGGTGCACGGCGAGGAAGCCGAAGGGGCGGTCGAAGCGGGCCCTGACGGTGGTGGTCACGAAACGGAGCTCGGGGATCCCGCCGGCCGCGGCCAATCCGAAGGACGTCACCGCCGCCGCGCGGAAGCCCAGCGGGCCGAACCTCGCCGTCACGCCCTGCTCGGCCGACCGGACGGCCAGCGGGAATCCACTGATGCCGGGGAAGTGGCCGTGTTCGGTGTCCCGCGCGGTGGTGAGCCCGAACAGCCGGTGCAGCTCCAGCAGATCGTGGTGCGCGGTCATGCCGTACGACACCGTCGTCACGTCGAGCGTCGGCGGTCGCGGCCGGGTACGGCGCTCCTTCTCGACGCACAGTCCGGGGCCGACGTCGCCGTGGGGAAGCCGGTGTCCCTGCACCACCGGGGACCTGCCCGCGAGGATCTCCACGCCCGCGCCGAGCACCTGCCCGGGCGTCATGTCCTCCTCGCCGAGCAGCAGATGGACGTCGATGGCGGTATCGCCCAGCACCCTCAGCTCGGTGACCGAGCCGTGGCGCGTGTCCGCCACCCCCACCCGGTCCAGCAGCGTGCTCTCGCGGCGCAGGCCGAGCAGCGTCCGGTCCCCCCACGGCCCGGAGCGCGGCCACAGCGGCACCTCCCGGAAGCGGCGCAGCCAGTCGGTACGCATCCCCAGCGCGCTCGCCAGCACCATCTCGGTGTCCTCGCGCAGCTTCACCGGCATCCGCTCGACGAGCCCGCCGGTGCGCTTCGCCGCCCAGGCATCCAGCGCTTCCTGATCGCCCACCGCATCCCCCGTGAGCACCCCGTGCGCCGCCGCCGGCAGCCCCGCCTCCCACGCCTCCCGCAGCTCCAGCGTCCGCTTGGTCCACAGTCCGAGGGCGCAGTCCAGGCCCCGCATCCGCCCCATCGCCCCGAGCAACTCCCGCGCAGCGGAAGCCGCCTGACCGGCGGGCAGGCCCACTGCCTCCTCGAGCTCGGCCCGGGCAGCACCCCCCGCCCCGTCCGCCAGGAACGCCAGCAGCGGCCACACACCCGCCGCCGAGAAGACCGTGCCGCCGTCGATCGCGCCGGCCCACCGCGCGGTCAGGCCGTTGACCGCCTTGATCGCCGGATCTGAGATGCCCATTCCGCCCCCGCTCACCTCGCGCTTACCATGCGCCCAGTCAGTCGTGCACCGGCTCGGTACGTCGGCCCTGTACGGCAGCCCGTACGACCCCGCACGTCTCCGCGCAGCCCCGCGCCCGCCCCCGGAACCAGGAGCACGGTACCTGTGTCCATACCCCCGCCCCCTGGGCCCCACCAGCCCCCGGGACCTCAAGGACCCCAAGGACCGTATCCGCAGGGCCAGTACCCGTACCCGCAGGGCCCCTACGCCGCTCCCGGGCCGACCCCGTCTCCGTACCCGTACCAGCCCTGGGGCCAGGGCTACAGCCCGTACAACCGCCCTGCCCCCGTCAACGGGCTGGCCATCGCCTCCCTCGTCCTGGGTGTCCTCTGCTTCGTCCCCGCCCTCGGACTGCTCCTCGGCCTGATCGCGCTGGGGCAGATCAAGAGGAAGGGCGAGCGCGGCAAGGGGCTGGCGGTGGCCGGGTCCCTGCTGTCGTCGGTCGGGCTCGCGCTGTGGGTGCTGGTGCTGGCCACGGGCGCCGTGTCCGACTTCTGGGACGGCTTCAAGGACGCCGCGAAGGACAACGGCAGCGCCTACTCCCTCACCAGGGGCGAGTGCTTCGATGCCCCGGGCGGGTCCCTGCTGGGCAAGGCCTACGACGTCGACAAGGTGCCTTGTGCAGGCGAGCACGACGCCGAGGTCTTCGCCGCGTTCAAGATGACGGGCACCGCCGCCTACCCCGGGGACAGCAAGGTGCAGGAGGTCGCCGACACCAGGTGCTACGTGCTGCGTTACGGCTACGCCATGGACGCCTGGGCCGTGCCCGAGGACGTCGACGTGTACTACCTGACGCCGACCCGGGAGAGCTGGCGGCTCGGCGACCGCGAGGTCACCTGCATGTTCGGCAACATCGACGAGAAGGCCGGTCTGAAGGGCTCCCTCCGCAACGACGCACGCACACTGGACGCCGAACAGCTCGCCTACCTGAAGGCCGTCAACCTCGAGAACGCAGCCCTGGACACCCAGCCCTTGAACACCCCGGAGGAGGACCTGAAGAGCAACCGCGCGTGGGCCGGACGCGTGTCGGCCGCGCTCACCAAGGAGGCCCGGATGCTGCGCGACCACCCCTGGCCGGCCGGTGCGAAGAAGCCGGTCACCAAGGTCGCCGAGGATGTGGAGGCCGTACGGAAGGAGTGGGCCCGGGCCGCCGCGGCCACCGACGCGGACACCTTCTACGAGCACTACGACCGGGTCATGAAGCTCTCCACCCCGGACAGCGCGGTCACCGCCCGCAAGGCTCTGGGCCTGGCCACGACCCCGCCCCCGGGCGCGTACGGAGACGCCGGCGGGGACGACGACACGGGTGGCTCCGAACTCGAGGTGTGACGGCCGCCATAGCGGGGAGAAAGTGCCTGCGTAAAGCCCTCCCGGGGCACATGTCATCACATCGAGTGATTCTCTGGCCTTTGCTTGCACGGGCCAACCCACGGTTGCCACGCTGTTGCTGTCTGTACAACCTGATGGGAGCGGCCAGTGACTTTCGGTGAGCAGCCGGCGTACCTGCGCGTCGCGGGTGATCTCCGCAAGAAGATCGTCAACGGCTCGCTGCCACCGCACACCCGCCTTCCCTCCCAGGCCAGAATCCGCGAGGAGTACGGCGTCTCGGACACGGTCGCGCTGGAGGCCCGCAAGGTCCTGATGGCAGAAGGCCTGGTCGAGGGCCGCTCGGGATCGGGGACCTACGTCCGCGAGCGCCCCGTCCCGCGCAGCGTCGCCCGCTCCGGTTTTCGCCCGGACGGTGGGGCCACACCCTTCCGCCAGGAGCAGGCCGACGGCGGGGCGCGCGGCACCTGGGAGTCCAGCAGCGAGCAGGCCGAGGCGAGCAGTTCCGTCGCCGAGCGGCTCTCCATCAAGCCCGGCGACCGCGTGATGTGCACGCGGTACGTATTCCGCGAGGCCGGCGAGGCGATGATGCTCTCCACCTCCTGGGAGCCCCTCGCGGTCACCGGCCGCACCCCCGTGATGCTCCCCGAGGAGGGCCCGCTCGGCGGCATGGGCGTCGTCGAGCGCATGGCGGCGATCGACGTGATCGTGGACAACGTCACGGAGGAGGTCGGCGCCCGCCCCGGCCTCGCCGAGGAACTCCTCGCCCTGGGCGGCGTCCCCGGCCATGTCGTCCTGGTCGTCCAGCGCACGTTCTACGCCTCGGGCCGCCCCGTCGAGACCGCCGACGTCGTCATCCCGGCCGACCGTTACCGGGTCGCGTACCACCTCCCAGTGAAGTAGCGCACACCTTTACGGCGGTCACCGCTCCCAGCACCCCGCCGCGTCCGCTCCCGGACCCCCTCCGGACCCCCTCGATCCGCCGGTGGAATCTGGCCGTTCTCGCAGGTCGCCCCAGGCCCGCCCGGCACACCGCTGACCGGATGCGTCCACGTCTGCGCACGGCGCGTTCGACGCCGTGCGCCCCCCTCGGTCTGGCCGGTTGCGTACCTCTTTGTGAAATTCCGTATTCGCTGCGTAAAGGTTAGGCGTAGGCTCGGGCATATGCGGATTGCGGTTTCCTTATGGGGCGGGGCACGGCACGAACCGCGGGCGGGATGCGGTCGGGCCGAGACGGGAAGGAGCGGTGGGGCGCGATGAACGACGGCACGATCACTCTTCCCTGGCTCGTCATACGGCAGGACGACAACGGCAATCGCTACCGCGTCGGCAGGTACGCGACCCGGGCCGAGGCCCAGAAGATCGCGGACAGCCTCGACAACCGCGGCCACAAGCAGCTGTATTGGGTCGAGCGGATCGGCCAGAACGGCCAGGGCGGAACGGCCACGGCCAACTGACCCGGACTCCCGTAGGCTCCGGCGCATGACAGAACGGATCGTGGTGGTGGGCGCCGCACTGCTCGACGGCCCCCGCCTCCTCGCCGCCCGCCGCAGCGCGCCCCCCGACCTGGCCGGCCGCTGGGAGCTCCCCGGCGGCAAGGTCGAGCCCGGCGAGACCCCGGAGGCGGCCCTGACCCGGGAGCTGCGCGAGGAACTCGGCGTCGAAGCGGAAGCCGTGCGGCGCGTACCGGGCGAATGGCCGTTGAAGCCGCCGTACGTCCTCCAGGTGTGGACGGCCCGGCTGCTCCCGGGTTCTGCCACCCCCAAGCCCCTTCAGGACCACGACGACCTGCGCTGGCTGACTCCGGACGAACTGTGGGACGTGGACTGGCTGGACCAGGACATCCCGGCCGTCCGGGAGGTGTCTGTTCTTAGGGGCGCGAGGAACTGCGCGAAGAGCCACAACGGACCCGCAGCCGCCCGATACCCGCACGACCCGAGCTCATAGGCGCACTCGCCTAAACGCCGTAGGCAGACGGTACTGCCCCCTCGATATCGGGTATGTCCCAATTAACCCCACGAAACCGGACATGGGGTGAGCGTCTGGCTTGGGAAGTGATCGGCGTGATCGACACCGTGGACGACCGCGCCGAGTGGAGCTTCCCCGCTGAACCGGGCGCCGTCCGCAACGCCCGCGCAGCCGTCCGCGGCCAACTGCACCGCTGGGGACTCGACTCGCTCTGTGATCTCACCGCCCTGCTGGTCAGCGAGCTGGTGACCAACTCCCTGCGACATGCCACCGGCCCCATCGGCGTCCGTCTGGTACGCCCCGCAGGCCTCCAGGACGTCCTGCTGGTCGAGGTCTCCGACCCGCTCCCGGACCCGCCCCGCGAACGCATCGCCCACCCCGAGGACGAGAGCGGCCGCGGACTGCAGTTGGTAGCGCACTCCTCCCGCCGCTGGGGCACCCGGCCCGACGAGGCGGGCAAGACGGTGTGGTTCGAACTCGCCGTCCCGAGTTGACGGGTCGTACGGGCCTGTACGGCCGTCTGCGCTCTGTCGACCGGCTGGTTCAGGCCAGTGGCAGTTGTTGGAATGCGTGATTCGACGGCGTGTTGGCTGGTTAGAAGACTGGAAGTGTTGCTGTAGCCCGGACCGAAAACCATCGGGATCGTGCTGTGATCGTGAACACCGTGTTGTGCGGCACCGTAGTGCTGGATACTGCGGGCAGCCGCCGCCGGTGACCGGTGCCGGACGCGGTGAGCTGGAGGGGACGGTTCGCGTGAGCGAGATACCAGCGAAGGCCACGGAGTCCGACGACCCGTCGGACGGCGCGAGGGCCGAGGCCGCGGGTGATGCCGTGGCGGACGCGACGCGTCGTGCGACAGGCGGGACGGGGCTGTCCTCCTCCGCGGAGGCACCGGGCGGTGACGCCATGTGGCAGAGCAGTCCGCCCGGTTCCATCTACGACTACATCAAGGTCGCGTCCTTCTCCATCGGCCCCGACGGCCTCGTCGACCAGTGGAGTCTGCGTGCCGAGCAGCTCTTCGGCATCGCCGCCGAGCGCGCCGTCGGCATGGACCCCATCGAGGCGTTCATCGACCCCGACCTGCACGAACAGGGCCAGCGCAAGATGGCCGAGATCCTCGACGGCCGGGAGTGGACCGGCGTGGTCCCGTTCCGCACGCCCGAGCCGGTCGAGGGGCAGGGCGTGAAGGAAGGCCTCGCCGAGGTCTACGTCATGCCGACGCGGACCGAGGAGGGCGAGCGGGCCGCCGTCTGCATCGTCGTCGACGTACGCACACTGCGCGGCATCGAGACCGACCTCGCCGCCGCGCAGGCGATTTTCGGTCAATCTCCGTTCGGCTTCCTGCTGATCGACACCGATCTGCGGGTCCGGCGCGCCAACCAGCAGTTCGCCGGCACTTTCGGCGGCACCCCCGACGACCACCGCGGCCGCGGTGTCCACGACTATCTGCGCAGCCCGGAGGCCGAGCGGGTGTCCGCGACCCTGCGCCGGGTCCTGGAGACCGGCGACTCCATCACGGACATGCACGTCACGGGCTTCGTGCCGGGCTCGGACGACCGCCGTCACTGGTCCATCAACCTCTACCGGGTGCACAGCGGCTCCGGGCGCCCCATCGGCATCGCGTGGCTCGGAACCGACATCACCTCCCGACGCCAGGCAGCCCGGGAAGCGGCCGCCGCGCGGCGCAATCTCGCCCTTCTGAACGAGGCCGGCGCCCGCATCGGCAACTCCCTCGACCTGGAGACCACGGCCCGCGAACTCCTCGACGTCGTCGTCCCGGGCTTCTGCGACCTCGCCACGGTCGACCTGTACCAGGGTCTGCTGGCCGGCGACGAGACCCCGCCCGGTCTCGCCGACGGCAGCGCGGAGCTGCGCCGGGTCGCGTTCGCGAGCGCGGTCTCCGACGCGCCGTTCATCGGTTCCGGGCCGCCCGTCTCGGTCGGCGCGGTCCACCACTACCCCTTCAACTCCCCTTGTGCGGACGCCCTGCGCACCGCCCGCACGCAGCTCGTCCCCGCCGAGGAGGGCGGTCTCGTCCAGTCCACGCTGGCCGTGCCGATGGTCGCCCACGACACCGTCGTAGGACTCGCGCAGTTCGCCCGTACGAAGGGCAGCGAGCCGTTCGGGGAACGGGACCGGGACCTCGCGGTGGAGCTGGCGGCGCGGGCGGCGGTCTGTATCGACAACGCGCGCCTGTACCGGCGTGAGCACGAACGGGCGTTGATACTGCAGCGGTCCCTGCTGCCGCCGGGCGACCCGGTGGCCTCCGGCCTGGACATCGCCTGCCGCTATCTGCCCGGCAACGCCTCCCCGGACCGGCCGAGCGAGGTCGGCGGCGACTGGTTCGACGTGATCGAACTGCCCGGTCACCGCACGGCGTTGGTGGTCGGCGACGTCATGGGCCGAGGTCTGCGGGCGGCGGTGGCCATGGGCGAACTCCGGTCCGCCGTACGGACGCTGGCCCTGCTCGACCTCGAACCGGCCGAGGTGCTCAGCGCGTTGGACGAGATCGCGCGCGGCCTCGGTGCCCCGGGCGGCGTCCAGCAGGCCACGCGCGCGGCCCGGCGCCCCCGCGAGGCGGACCTGTCCGAGGTGTACCTCGCGACCTGCGTCTACGCGGTCTACGACTCGGTGACGCGCCGCTGCACCTTCGCCAACGCCGGCCATCTGCCCCCCGTCCTGGTCGAACCGGGCGAGGACGCGCTGATGCTCGACGTGCCGCCGGGCATGCCGCTCGGCGTGGGCGGGGAGCCCTTCGAGGAGGTCGAGGTCGAACTACCCGAAGGTGCTCTTCTCGCGCTCTACACGGATGGACTGGTCGAATCCCGCGACCACCCGCTGGACGAGGGCCTGCAGGCGTTCGTGGGTGCGCTCACCGACCCGACCCGCCCGCTGGAGGACGTCTGCGACCACGTCCTGAACACCCTCGACACCCACCACGGCGAGGACGACATCGCCCTGCTGATGGCTCGTGTCCAGGGTCTGCCCGCCGACTCGGTCGGCGACTGGACGCTGCCCCGGGAGCCGCGCAGTGTGGGCCGGGCCCGCGAGTACGCCCGCGGGCAGTTGCTGTCGTGGGACCTCGAACCCCTCGTCGACACAACGGAGTTGCTGGTCAGCGAGCTGGTCACGAACGCGCTGCGGTACGGCGAGGGTGACATCAGACTGCGGCTCCTGCTGGACCGCACGCTGGTGTGCGAGGTGTGGGACTCGGGGCTGGTCCAGCCTCGCCGCCGCCGGGCCAGGGACACGGACGAGGGCGGCCGGGGCCTCCAGCTCGTCGGCCTCCTGAGCGCGGCGTGGGGCTCGCGCCGGACGCCGCGTGGCAAGACGGTGTGGTTTGAACTCCCGCTGCCGGACGGGGAGACGGGGTTGGCGGATCCTGCGGAGGCGTTGCTGAGTCTGTTCTGACGGTGGGGGTGCGCCTAAAGTGACGCTTCCGCGCCACGCCGGGCACGTGTGTGCGGTCCGCCGTAGCTCGCCGGCGGGCCGCCGTCCGGGGCTCCGCCCAGCAGCACCCCGCCGAGGACGACCCCGGCGACCCCGCTCGCGTGCTCGGCCGTCCCGGTGATCGGGTTGCCGTGCACGCGCACGTCCTGCTCGGCCAGCGCACGGGCTTGTCGGGCCGACACGTCGGCGGCCAGGGCGTCCGGCGGCTCGGCGCCGAGCAGCCGCTGTGCCTCCGCCAGTCGGGTGCGTGCCGCGCTGCCCACCGCGCCGCGGTGCGTCGCCACGAACCCCTCCGCCGCGTCGAGGGCGCTGCGGGCGACGAGCGGCGAGGCGACCGACAGCACTCCGGCCCGTCCCACCGCGACCGGTGCGGTCGCGTGCACGATCCGCCGTAGCGCGTCGAGCGGGTCGTGCGGCCCGGCGGTCAGCTCTTCCCGTACGGCGGCCAGGGCGAGGTCGGCGTGCGCGGCCCGGGCGTGCAGCTCGCCCGCGGGGAGGTCCGCGCCGCCCGTTTTCGCGGCCGCGAGTTCCGCCTCCGCGCCGGTCAGGGCGGCCGGCAGCAGCCCCGCGGCCGACGCGAGGTCCGCGGCGAGCCGTTCGATGCCGGTCACGAACACCGAGGCCTGGGCCGTCGCGCCCTCGGCGGCCCGCAGATGACGTATCGCGCCCTCCCCGTCCTCCGAGTCGGCCGCCTGGCGGGACCGGTTGAGGCGGGTGGTGGCGAACACCAGGCGGTCCTTGGCCTGTTCGGTGTGGCCGGTGACGGCGTCGATCGCGGCGGGGGAGTAACGCCGCCCGAGCTCGGCGACCGTGGCCTCCGCGCTCCCGGTGCGCGCGGTGAGCTCCCGGAAGCGGACCTCCGCCAGCTGCAGGGCTTCCTCCAGACCGCCGCCCGGTCCCAGCGCACGCAGCCGGTCGAACCCGCCCGCTTCCGCGTCCAGCCGCCGCCCCGCCTCCTGGCACCGCCCGACGATCCCGGTGAGGGCGTGCCGCCGGGACGTCTCGTCGTCCGGGACCCCGTCGTCGTACTGCTGCCGCATCCGGAAGGCGGCCGCCAGCTCCGACTCGGCGTCCCGCACGGCCTGCGCGAAGGGCGCCACGGCCTCCGCGCCGAACCGCGCCCGGGCGAAGCCGAGTTCGTCCCGGCTGGTGCGCACACAGTCGTCGGCCTCGACGAGCAACGCCCGCGCCCGCTCGTCCAGTTCGGAGAGCGGCGGTACGGCGGCCCCGATGGCGGCGGCCCCACCGGGCGTCGTGCGCGTCCGGGCCCGCCGGGTGCGCCGCACATACCCGTACCCGGCGAGCACACCCACGACGCCCACCGCGAGGAGCGGCAGCACCAGGTCGATAGCCGACGTCTCGTCCTGCTGCGCGGCGGCCGCGGTCGGGGCGGCCGGATGCGCACGGGTGACCGGAACCATCACATCGGCGTTGATCGTCATCCACGGCAACACCAGCCACACCGCCCCGGCCAGCGCGCCCACCAGCGTGTGCAGCACCCGCACGGATATCTGGGTGGTGGCGCGCCGCGGCCGGCCCCGGATCAAGGATGACGTCACATTTCGGAGCGTATGAGCAGGAATGCGAACACGCGACCGGGATGCGTCCGGGGTGGGGGTGAAGTGACACAGGGGGACGGATGACCACGGACGATGACGCGACAGGGGGAGCGGGCATGGACCGGACGGAAAGCACGCACAGGGAGCAGCCGGACGCGGAAGGGCCGGCCACTCCCACCCACGAATCCGCAGCCGCCGAGGCTCAGGACAACACGAAAAACCCGAGCCACCCCTGGCGCCGCAGACTCAAACGCACCGCCCTGACCCTCGTCCTCGCCCTGCTCCTCCCCACCCTCGCCGCCGAGATCGCCCTACGCGTGAACTACACCGGCGACCCCGCAGAAGGCACGTACAGCAGAACCAAGGACGCCATCTGGCTGGGCCACGCCTGGCTCGACGGCCGTAAGACGACCACCGACGTCACCGCCCTCGCCCACCGCCTCGAGTCCACCGGAATCCGCGACCTGTACGTCCACGCAGGCCCCCTGGAACACGACGGCACCCTCCCCAAGTCGGCGTACCCCAAGGCGCGTTGGCTGATCACCACCCTGCACCGCCAGGCGCCGCGCCTTCGCGTACAGGCCTGGCTCGGCGACGTACTCGCAACCGAGAGCCCCACCGGCATGCGCCTCGACCGCCCCGAGACCCGGGCCGCCGTGGTCGCCTCCACGCGCCAGATCCTGGCCGCCGGCTTCGAAGGCGCCCACTTCGACCTCGAGCCCCTCCACTCGGGCGACCGGAACTACCTCACCCTCCTCGACTCCCTCCGCTCGGTCACCCGCGCGCACCACGCCCAACTCTCCGTCGCCGCCCACCAGATAGACCCGCTCCCCGGCTTCCACTCCTTCTGGGGCACGGTCGCCGGACACCCGAAGTGGTGGTCGCAGCGCTTCTTCGGCCAGGTCGCACGCCGCGTCGACCAGATCGCGGTGATGTCGTACGACACCATGCAACCGCTGCAGAGCCTGTACGGCGGCTATGTGGCCCAGCAGACCTCGCTCGCCCTGGAGGTCACCCCGAAGTCGACGGACCTGCTGATGGGCCTGCCCTTCTACCACGAGAACCGGTTCGGCCACTGGAATCACGCGGAGACCGTCCCCGCAGCCGTCCGCGGCGTCCGCCTCGGCCTGTCCCGCACGGACGCGGACCGGGCGAACTTCGGCGTCGCGCTCTACGTCGACTTCGCGGCGACGGAGGCGGACTGGCAGGCGTACGAGAAGGACTGGGTCCACTGAAGGCGAAGGCAGCCCGCGTGAAGGCTGCCCGCGCAAAGACCGCACGCCCCGGAAAACCGCCTGCGCAGCCCTCTCCCCGCCTGCCACGATCTGGCGAATGACCGCACCCCGCAAGCACCCCACCCGCAGGCACCTGACCCGAGCCGACCTCGCCCCCCTCGCCCGCGCCGCCGGAAGCCACCGCACCCTCGCCGCCGTCACCCGCCTCCAGGGCGGCACCAAGAAGGGCGTCTACCGCCTCGCCTTCGACGACGGCTCCACCGCCGTCGCCTACGTCTGGTCGCCGGACGAGGACTACTGGGACGCCGACCCGCCCGACCTGCGCGACCCCTTCGCCCACGGCACCGGCCTCGACCTGCTCACGGCGGCCCACGACCGCCTGACGGCCGCCGGCGTCCGCACACCCCGCCTCCTGCACGCCGACGCCACCCACACCCATCTCCCGGCCGACGCGGCGATCGTCGAGGACGTCACCGGCGGCAGCCTGGAGGAGGCCCTGGACCGCGACCCGAGAGCGGGGGCCGAGGCCCTGGCCCGTCTCGCCGAGCAGCTCACCGCACTGCACGCCCACGAGGGCCCGACCTTCGGCAAGGTCGCCCTCGTCGACAACGGGGGTACCCCGGACGCCGGCTCATGCGAGCGGCGCGTCACGGACGGCGCCCTGCGCGACATCGAGGAGATCGCCGTACGGGATCCACGGGCAGCCGCAGCCCGGGCCCAACTGGCGGACGCCGTGAGGTCATTGGCCGCCGAGGTCCGCCCCCGCACCCGCCACACCCTCATCCACGGCGAACTCGGCCCGGACCACGTCCTGTTGACTCCCGACGGCCACCCGGCCCTGATCGACGTCGAAGGCCTGCTGTACTTCGACGTGGAGTACGAGCACGTCTTCCTCGAGCTCCGCTTCGGCCCGCACTACGACGTCCTCCGTGCCCCCGGCCTCGACGAGGACCGTCTCCGCCTCTACCGCCTGGCGATGCACCTGTCCCTGGTCGCAGGCCCCCTCCGCCTCGTCGAGGGCGACTTCCCGAACCCGGGCTGGATGCGGGAGATCGCGGAGTACAACCTTCTCCGGGCGCTGGAGTTCGTGACACGATGACGGCCATGCACGCTTTCCTGGTGGTGGCGACCGCACTGGTCGTGACGGTCCTGGCCGCGATCGGCCTCGCGGGGATCGTCAAGGAGTGGGCGCCGCCATGGGGCCGCGCGGTACTGCGGCCGAGGCTGTGGGGCGCCGGCGCGCTGCTCGCCGCCGTCGGCATGGGCGTCTTCAGCTTCCTCGGCCCCCTGGACGGGCCGCACGGCAGCTTCGGGCCCCTGCCGTGGGTCGGCTGGGTCGCCTTCATGGGCGGCCTGGTGCTCCAGCACCTCGGCCTGCGACCCGGCCGTACCCACGCGCCGGCCGCTACGACGAAGACCGCCTCCTGATCTTCGACCCCAGCCACACCAGCGGGTCGTACTTGCGGTCAACTGCCCTTTCCTTCAAGGGGATCAGCGCGTTGTCCGTGATCTTGATGCCTTCGGGGCAGACCTCCGTGCAGCACTTGGTGATGTTGCAGTAGCCGAGGCCGTGTTCGTCCTGGGCGGTCTTCTTGCGGTCGAGCCCGCCCTCGGCGGCCGCGTCCAGCGGGTGCATGTCCAGCTCCGCCACCCGCATCAGGAAGCGCGGCCCGGCGAACGCGGGCTTGTTCTCCTCGTGGTCGCGCACGACATGGCAGGTGTCCTGGCACAGGAAGCACTCGATGCACTTGCGGAACTCCTGCGAGCGGTCCACGTCCTCCTGCATCATCCGGTACTCGCCGGGCCCCACACCCTCCGGCGGCACGAACGCCGGGACCTCGCGCGCCTTCTGGTAGTTGAAGCCGACGTCCGTCACCAGATCCCGTACGACGGGGAAGGCGCGCAGCGGTGTGACGGTGATCGTCTCCTCCCGGGTGAAGACCGACATGCGCGTCATGCACATCAGGCGCGGGCGGCCGTTGATCTCGGCGGAGCACGAACCGCACTTGCCCGCCTTGCAGTTCCAGCGGACCGCCAGGTCCGGTGCCTGGGTGGCCTGGAGGCGGTGGATGATGTCCAGCACCACCTCGCCGTCGTTGACTTCGACCTTGAAGTCCTCCAGGTCGCCGCCCTTGACATCGCCCCGCCACACCTTGAAGCGGGCCTCGTAGCTGCTCACTCGTACAGCTCCTCTTCGGCGAGGTACTTGACCAGCTCCTCCTTGTCGAAGAGGGCGAGCAGGTCGGCGCGGATGGGTTCGGTGGTCTCGCGGGTGAGGGCGATCTGGCCGCGGACGGGGTCCGTCGCCGCCAGTCCGCCCGTCGGGTCGGTCAGCGCGCACAGCAGATTGATGTTGCGCCACTTGCGGTCCATCGTCGGGTGGTCCTCGCGGGTGTGGCCGCCGCGCGACTCGGTGCGCTCCAGCGCTGCCCGCGCCACGCACTCGCTGACCAGCAGCATGTTCCGCAGGTCCAGCGCGAGGTGCCAGCCCGGGTTGAACTGGCGGTGCCCCTCGACGCCCGCCCGGCGGGCCCGTACGCGAAGGTCGGCCAGCTTCTCCAGGGCCTGCGCCATCTCGGCCTCGCGGCGGATGATGCCGACCAGATCGTTCATCGTCTGCTGGAGTTCCTGGTGGAGGGTGTACGGGTTCTCCGGCGGGCGTCCGTCCTCCTCGCCGGGGGCCGGGCCCTCAGCGGAGAAGGGGCGCAGTGCCTCGGCCGCCGCCGTGTCGATCTGGACGTCGTCCACCGGCGGCCGGCCGTCCGCCAGGCCCGCCGCGTACTCGGCCGCGTGCCAGCCCGCCCGGCGCCCGAACACCAGCAGGTCGGAGAGCGAGTTCCCGCCGAGCCGGTTGGAGCCGTGCATGCCGCCGGCCACCTCGCCGGCCGCGAACAGCCCGGGCACCCCGCGCGCCGCCGCCGTGTCGGACTCGACCGCGATGCCGCCCATCACGTAGTGACAGGTCGGCCCGACCTCCATCGCCTCCGCCGTGATGTCGACGTCCGCCAGCTCCTTGAACTGGTGGTACATGGAGGGCAGCCGGCGCCGGATGACCTCGGCGGGCATCCGCGTCGACACGTCCAGGAAGACCCCGCCGTGCGGCGAGCCGCGGCCCGCCTTCACCTCGGAGTTGATCGCGCGGGCGACCTCGTCACGGGGGAGCAGCTCCGGGGGACGCCGGTTGTTGTCCGGGTCCTCGTACCAGCGGTCGCCCTCCTCCTCCGACTGCGCGTACTTCTCCTTGAAGACGTCGGGGATGTAGTCGAACATGAACCGCTTGCCGTCGGAGTTCCTGAGCACCCCGCCGTCGCCGCGCACCGACTCGGTGACGAGGATGCCCTTCACCGACGGCGGCCAGACCATGCCCGTCGGGTGGAACTGCACGAACTCCATGTTCAGCAGCGGCGCCCCCGCCAGCAGTGCCAGCGAGTGGCCGTCGCCCGTGTACTCCCACGAGTTCGAGGTCACCTTGAAGGACTTGCCGATGCCACCGGTCGCGATCACCACGGAGGGCGCTTCCAGGACGAAGAAACGGCCGGTCTCACGCTCGTAGGCGAAGACCCCGGAAACCCGGCTGCCGTCCTTGAGGATCCTGGTGACCGTGCACTCCTGGAAGACTTTCAGGCGCGACTCGTAGTCGCCGGTCTCCTTCTTGTCCTCCTGCTGCAGCGACACGATCTTCTGCTGGAGCGTGCGGATCAGTTCGAGCCCGGTCCGGTCGCCGACGTGCGCGAGGCGCGGGTACTCGTGGCCGCCGAAGTTGCGCTGGGAGATCTTCCCTTCCTTCGTACGGTCGAAGAGGGCGCCCCAGGTCTCCAGCTCCCACACCCGGTCGGGAGCCTCCTGCGCGTGCAGTTCGGCCATCCGCCACTGGTTGAGGAACTTGCCGCCGCGCATGGTGTCGCGGAAGTGCACCTGCCAGTTGTCGTGCTCGTTGACGTTGGCCATGGCCGCCGCGATGCCGCCCTCGGCCATCACCGTGTGCGCCTTGCCGAACAGCGACTTGCAGATCACGGCCGTACGGGCGCCCCGCTCCCGCGCCTCGATGGCGGCGCGCAGTCCGGCGCCGCCCGCACCGACCACGACGACGTCCCACTCCTGGCGGTCGACCACGGACATCAGAAAAACCTCGGATCGTCGAAGGCACCGGACGCCAGCAGATAGACGTAGAAGTCGGCGAGCGCCACGCTCACCAACGACGCCCAGGCGAGCAGCATGTGACGGGCATTCAGTTTCCCGACGAACTGCCAGGCCTGGTAGCGCACGGGGTGCTTGGAGAAGTGCTTGAGCTTGCCGCCGACGATGTGCCGGCAGGAGTGGCAGGAGATCGTGTACGCCCAGATCAGCGTGATGTTGACCAGGAACACCAGGGTGCCGAGGCCCATGTGGCCCCAGTTCTCGTCCGTGTCCCGGAAGGACAGCACCGTGTCGTACGTCAGGATGCCGGCGACCAGGATGGCCGCGTAGAAGAAGTACCGGTGGATGTTCTGCAGGATCAGCGGGAAGCGGGTCTCACCTGAGTACTTCTTGTGCGGCTCGGCCACCGCGCAGGCCGGGGGCGATGCCCAGAAGCCCCGGTAGTAGGCCTTGCGGTAGTAGTAGCAGGTCAGGCGGAAGCCCAGCGGGAAGATCAGGATGATGATCGCCGGGGAGATTCCCCACCAGCTGCCGAAGAGGTCGGCGTTCGGGCCCGAGGGCATGTTCTTGCAGTTCTCCGCCAGACAGGGCGAGTAGAACGGCGAGACATACGGCGCCGAGTAGTAGTCCGCGTTCGCGAAGGCCCGCCAGGTCGAGTACACGATGAAGGCCAGCAGTCCGGCCGCGGTGGCGGCCGGGGCCAGCCACCAGCGGTCGGTGCGCAGATGCGGGGCGTCGATCGCGGCGCGCGTACCGGCTCGTACGCCGCCGCTGTTCAGATGTGGTTCCGTACCAGTGGCCAACTCATGACTCCGGTCGGGTTCAGGGGGCGTGGCGGTCGCGTGCGCCCAGTCCCTCGTCGTCCGTGTCGACCCACAGCGAGGGGTCGTACGGGGTGTCGGGGATGGTGACGAGCTCGGGCTTGCGCTGCGCGGCCGGGGTGCTCGCCGCCTCGCGCAGGAGCGCGACGCTCTCCCGCAGGTGGTCGGCGTCGGCGCGGACGCGGCGCATGTCGAGACCGCCGCTGCCGAGTTGCTGCTCCAGGCGGCCCACCGACCGGGACAGGTCGTCGAGGCAGCGCTGGACTTGCGTCAGGTCGTCTTGCACGGACATGACGTGACCTCACTTCCATGGGCCCTCGGGCCCCAGGTGGCAACGTTCATGCGCCTGCGAGTGTTGCGCGTCACACCTGCCGGTGGGAAGGGATGTGCAGCGATTGGCGGATTGCATGCCTCCAGTGCACGCCTGCAAGCGCTCTGTGTGCGCCGGGGGCGCACGTTGGGCCGTACGAGTGGGCTTCCCCGTGCCTGTCGCCGTGTCGGCGCCGGTCGAAGAACCCTTTCCTCTTCAGTGGGCCGTAGATCTGATCAACTCCAAAATACCGCCAAATGTGATCAGACCCCCACCCGTGTCACCGGCGGGAGCGGCTCCTCGGAGGTAGCAGAGATGTCCCACGACGGCGTCGGACTCAGCGCGGTCATGCGCTCGGTCGCCTTCCTCACCGCAGGGGTGCTCGCCGTGCCCCTGCTTGCCGGGTGCAGTTCCGAGGACGAGGCGGGCAAGCCGCTCGCCGGGCCGCAGATCATGCCCGCGGCCCGGGATCTGGTCGCCGACGGCGGCACGCTGCGGTGGGCCGTCGACGATGTGCCGGAGACCCTGAACACCTTCCAGTCGGACGCCGACGCGACCACCACCCGCATCGCGCAGGCCGTGCTGCCGTCCATGTACCGGCTGGACGCGAAGGGGCGGCCGCAGCGCAACGCCGACTTCCTGGAGTCCGCCAAGGTCGTCAAGACCGAGCCCAAGCAGGTCGTCGTCTACAAGCTCAACCAGCAGGCCGTCTGGAGCGACGGCCGGGAGATCGGCGCCGCCGACTTCGCCGCCCAGTGGCGCGCCCTGTCCGGCAAGGAAACCGCGTACTGGACCGCCCGCAACGCAGGATACGACCGCATCGCGAAGATCGAGCGCGGTGCGAGCGACCTCGAGGTCAAGGTCACCTTCGCGCGGCCGTACGCCGACTGGCAGTCGCTGTTCTCGCCGCTGTACCCGAAGGACGTCATGGGCACGCCGGACTCGTTCAACGACGGCGCGCGCACGAAGCTGAAGGTCACCGCCGGGCCCTTCGCCCTGAAGGCGGTCGACCACAAGAACGCCCAGGTCACGCTCGTCCGCAACGCCCGCTGGTGGGGACAGCCCGCCAAGCTCGCCGAGATCGACCTCAGGGCCGTACCGCTCGACAAGCGGGCCGCCGCGCTGGCCGACGGCGACATCGACCTGGCCGAGGTCGACCCGGCCACCGCCGACCGCATCGCCCTCGCCCACCGCGCCCAGGGCACCGGTACGCCACTGCAGGGCCCGGCCCCGCTCTCGGGCCCCGGCGGCCGTATCGCCGCGAAGGAGCCCGCCGTCCACGGCGCTGCCGACGAACGCCGGCCGGAGGAGCTCGGCGGCTTCGAGGTCCGCAAGTCGCTGGAGCCGGCCTTCACCCAGCTCGCCCTCAACGGTTCCGAGGGCCCCCTGGCCGACGAGCGCGTCCGCCGGGCCGTGGCCCGCGCCCTCGACCGCCAGGAGCTCGCCCGGATGGTGCTCAAGCCGCTCGGGCTGCCCGCGGTGCCCGTCGGCAGCCACCTCGCCCTGTCCGGCCAGGCCGCCTACGCCGACAACAGCGGCGCCCTCGGCGGCCAGGACACCGAGGCGGCGCAGGCACTGCTCGCGGACGCCGGCTGGGTGCGCGGCGGCCCGGTCAAGGAAGAGACCAAGGAAGAGAAGAAGAAGGGCGAGAAGGCCGCCGGCGCCGAGCGCAGGAAGGCCGGGAGCGATTCCGAGGACGAGTCCGAGGGCGGCGACGACGGGACGTACATCGTCGGCGAGGACGACAAGGCGCCGCGCGAGGCCGACCGCGAGAAGAAGGACCCCAAGGACCACAAGAAGAAGCACGACAAGGCCGGTGCCTACGCACCCAAGGGCACCCCCGCCCCGGCCGGTGCCGCGTCCGGGATCCTCGCCAAGGACGGCAAGCCGCTCACGCTGCGCTTCGTGCTCCCGTCGGGCACGGGCTCGCAGGCGGTGGCCGCGGTCGCCGACCGGATCAGCAGCATGCTGGCGCGCGTGGGCATCCGTACGCAGACCACCAAGGTCTCCGGCGACAGCTACTTCAAGGACTACATCGCGTCCGGGCAGTACGACCTCGCCCTGTACTCCTGGCCCGCCACCGCCTTCCCCGCCACCGACGCCCGGCCCATCTACGCCAAGCCGGTTCCTGCCGCCGACGGCTCCCTGAACGTCGAGCAGAACTACACCCGCGTCGGTACCGACCAGGTCGACCAGCTCTTCGACCAGGCCGCCGGGACGCTGGACGGTGACGAGAACCACTCCCTCATCCGCAAGGCCGATTCCCGCATCTGGGCGGCGGCCGGTTCGATCCCGCTGTACCAGCGGCCGCAGCTGATCGCCGCGAAGAAGAGCGTGGTCAACGCGGGTGCCTTCGGTTTCCGGACGCCGCTCTACGAGGACATGGGCTTCCTGAAGAAGGGCGCGAAACCCTCCGCGAGCCCGTCCGGGAGCTGAGCCGCGTGGCCCTGCGGAGGCCGCTACCCGCAGGGCCACGTAACATGGGGTGAGGCCGTGGCATGTCAAGCCCGGCAGGGCCCGCGTCACACAGATGTACGCGCAGGTCTTCCTCACACTCCGGGAGAACGCCGCTTTATGGCCACGCGCCACGACATCCGCAACGTCGCCATCGTCGCCCACGTCGACCACGGCAAGACGACCCTCGTCGACGCCATGCTGAAGCAGGCCGGTGCCTTCGCAGCGCACGCCGCCGAATCGCTCGACGACCGCATGATGGACTCGAACGACCTGGAGCGTGAGAAGGGCATCACGATCCTGGCCAAGAACACGGCCGTGAAGTACCACCCGAAGGATGGCGGCGACGTCATCACGATCAACATCATCGACACCCCCGGTCACGCCGACTTCGGTGGCGAGGTCGAGCGCGGTCTGTCGATGGTGGACGCGGTCGTGCTGCTCGTCGACGCCTCCGAGGGCCCGCTGCCGCAGACCCGCTTCGTGCTGCGCAAGGCGCTGCAGGCCCGTCTGCCCGTCATCCTGTGCATCAACAAGACGGACCGGCCCGACTCGCGCATCGACGAGGTCGTGAACGAGGCCTACGACCTCTTCCTCGACCTCGACGCCGACGAGGACCAGATCGAGTTCCCCATCGTCTACGCCTGTGCGCGTGACGGTGTCGCCTCGCTGACCAAGCCGGAGGACGGCACGGTCCCGGCCGACAGCGACAGCCTGGAGCCCTTCTTCTCCACGATCCTGTCGCACGTCCCGGCCCCGGAGTACGACGAGACGGCCCCGCTCCAGGCGCACGTCACCAACCTGGACGCCGACAACTTCCTCGGCCGTATCGCGCTGCTCCGCGTCGAGCAGGGCGAGCTGCGCAAGGGCCAGACCGTCACCTGGATCAAGCGTGACGGCACGATGTCCAACGTGCGCATCACCGAGCTGCTGATGACCGAGGCGCTCACCCGCAAGCCCGCCGAGATGGCCGGCCCGGGCGACATCTGTGCCGTCGCCGGTATCTCGGACATCATGATCGGCGAGACCCTCGCCGACCCCGAGAACCCGATCCCGCTGCCGCTGATCACGGTCGACGAGCCGGCGATCTCGATGACCATCGGTACGAACACCTCGCCGCTGGTCGGCCGTGGCGGTACCGGCAAGGGCGCCGACAACAAGGCCGCGGTCAAGGACCGCAAGGTCACCGCCCGCCAGGTCAAGGACCGCCTCGACCGCGAGCTGATCGGTAACGTCTCCCTGCGCGTGCTCGACACCGAGCGTCCGGACGCCTGGGAGGTCCAGGGCCGTGGTGAGCTGGCGCTCGCCATCCTGGTCGAGCAGATGCGCCGCGAGGGCTTCGAGCTGACCATCGGCAAGCCGCAGGTCGTCACGAAGGAAGTCGACGGCAAGACGTACGAGCCGGTCGAGCGCATGACGATCGACGTGCCCGAGGAGCACATGGGCGCGGTCACGCAGCTCATGGGCGTCCGCAAGGGCCGGATGGACAACATGTCCAACCACGGCTCGGGCTGGGTCCGCATGGAGTTCGTGGTGCCGTCCCGCGGTCTCATCGGCTTCCGGACCGAGTTCCTGACGCAGACGCGAGGCACGGGTATCGGGCACTCCATCCACGAGGGCCACGAGCCCTGGTTCGGCGCCCTGCAGACCCGTAACAACGGCTCCCTGGTCGCCGACCGCGCCGGCTCCGTCACCGCCTTCGCGATGACGAACCTCCAGGAGCGCGGCGTGCTGTTCACCGACCCCGGCACCGAGGTGTACGAGGGCATGATCGTCGGCGAGAACTCGCGCTCCGACGACATGGACGTGAACATCACCAAGGAGAAGAAGCTCACGAACATGCGGTCTTCCTCGGCCGACTCGTTCGAGGCGATCGTCCCGCCGCGCAAGCTCTCGCTCGAGCAGTCGCTGGAGTTCTGCCGCGACGACGAGTGCGTGGAGGTCACCCCGGAGGCCGTTCGCATCCGCAAGGTGAACCTGGACGCCCGCGAGCGCGCCCGCGCCGCGAGCCGCGCCAAGCACGGCTGACAACAAGCCACTTCGAGCCCGGGCGCTCCCATCTTGGGAGCGCCCGGGCTTTTTGCAACTCATTTTCCGCCGGCCGGTGTCCGTAATGCGGAACACTGCGCCCGATAGCCATGTAACACGTCCGTTTCGTGGGCTTCTTCTCCCGAACGGTTTGTCCAGTTTTTGGAAGATGTACGCGCCAGCTGTGACTGAATTGAGATTTAAAGACGGTGGTCGGCCTCTGGCCAATGGCAGATAGTTAGCCGCGTAGCGCTCGGGTCAATGGGTCTCGCGCCGCGGGGGCGGCGCCGACTCACGAGCACCAGGGGATGTTTGACCCTCCGTCAGGGGTGTCGGAGGGTTCATGTGCATCTCCTCCTGTTGGTGAACACGTGGAGTCATGAGGAGGAGTCCCATGCGCGGTGTCACGAGCACCAGGTGGGTCACACGGTCTTTCGCAGGTAAGTGCCCTCCCGTGCACGGCAGTTCACTCTGAGGATTTCACCGGCCGGTCAGTGCGGGCTCATGCCTACGCGCGTCCGGCTGCGGGTTTCCCCCCATCCTCGGGGTGCCCTGACGCTTCCACACCCACACCTGTGAAATGGGCGAACTGTGACAAGTCCTATCGACGTTGAGGGCGGCGGGACGTCGGTCGTCGTCGACGGCGCACCACAGCCTCCGAAGACGGCCGAGGCCGCGCAGCTCGAGGGCCGGTCCCCCGGCCAGCTGATGTGGATCCGCTTCAAGCGCGACCGCACCGGCGTGATCTCGGCGTTCGTCGTCCTCTTCTTCTTCGTGATCGCGGCCGCCGCGCCGCTGATCTCGAAGCTGTACGGCAAGAACCCGTACACCGTCTACGCGGACGAGCGCCCCGAACTCTTCGACAGCGCGGGCGTGCCGATCCAGCCCAACGGCGGTATCAGCAGCGAGTTCTGGTTCGGCCTCGAACCGGGCAACGGCTACGACGTGTTCACCAAGCTGATCTACGGCATCCGCACCTCGCTGATGATCTCCGTCGCGGTCACCGTCGCCGTCGTCGTCACCGGCATCCTCCTCGGCGTCACGGCGGGCTACGTCGGCGGCAGGACCGACTACGCGATCGGCCGCGTCATCGACTTCCTGCTCGCCTTCCCCTCCCAGCTGTTCTTCATCGCCAGCATGCCGGTCGTGGTCTCCCTGTTCGTGAGCCCGCGCGACGAGACACCGACCTATGTGCGCGTGGTCGCGCTGATCGTGGTGCAGTGGGTGCTCGGCTGGATGAGCCTCGCCCGCATCCTGCGCGGCACCACACTCGCCCTGCGAGAACGGGAGTTCATCGAGGCGGCCAAGGTGAGCGGGGCGTCGCCCTGGCGGATCATCCGCAGGGAGATCCTGCCGAACGTGGTGACACCGCTGCTGGTGCAGTCGACGTATCTGCTGCCGAACTTCGTGACGATCGAGGCCGGCCTGTCGTTCCTCGGCGTCGGCATCGTCGAGCCGACACCCGACTGGGGCCAGATGTTCTCCAAGGCCTCGACCGAGCTCGTGCTGCAGAACGACATCACCTACATGTTCTTCCCCGGCGTCTCGATGATCATCTTCGTCGTCGCGTTCAACCTGCTCGGGGACTCGGTCAGGGACGCCTTCGACCCCAAGTCGGCGCGCTGACCGGCCAGTTCGAGGGCGTCCTCGCCCGGATCCGCACGGCCATTCCTGCATTCCTTATCGCACATTGCACTGGTGACACACAGATGGGTGGAAACTGAGTGATGAGTAGGGGCGGACGCCACGCATACGCCGCTTTGTCCGTGCTCGCGGCCGGGGCACTCGTGCTCACCGGTTGCAGCAAGGGCGGCAGCGACGCAAGCGACAACAACAAGCAGGACCAGGAGAACGCCAAGCGGCAGCAGTCGTCGATCAAGTTCGGCGACGCGGCGGACTCCCAGGGACCCGCGGCTGCCGTAAAGGGCGCCAAGTCGGGCGGCACCATGGAGGTGCTGCAGCGCGACAGCTTCGCGCATCTGGATCCCGCTCAGATCTACGTCTCCGACGAGGGGGCGCTCTCGCAGCTGATCCACAGAGGCCTGACCGGATACAAGGCGAGCGGCAACGGCAAGACGCACGAGGTCGTCGGCGACCTCGCCACCGACTCCGGTACGACCACGGACGGCGGCAAGACCTGGAAGTACACGCTGAAGGACGGCATCAAGTTCGCGGACGGCACCGCGATCACGTCCAAGGACATCCGCCAGACCTTCGAGCGGCAGTTCGCGTCCTTCATCAACACGGGCCCGACCTACATCCAGCAGTGGCTGGCCAACACCTCCGGCACCGAGTACCGCAAGCTGCTGCCGGACGGCCCGTACAAGGGCAAGCACCTGCCGGACAGCATCCTGCAGACGCCGGACGACAAGACCATCGTCTTCAAGTTCAAGACGGCGCACCCCGACCTGCCGTACGCGCTCGCCATGGCGGGCTACGCCGTCGTCTCCGCCAAGGGCGACACCAAGGAGAAGTACGACAAGAACCCGGTGACGTCCGGCCCCTACAAGATCCAGTCGTTCAAGTCGGGCAAGTCGATGGTGCTCGTCAAGAACACCAACTGGGACCCGAAGACGGACCCGATCCGCAACCAGTACGTGAACCAGTGGAACTTCACGTTCAACCAGCAGTACGAGCAGTCCACCAAGGCCCTGCTGGCGGACACCGGCGCCGACCAGGCCGGCATCAGCCTCACCAACCAGGTCGACGCGGGCAACCTGTCCAACGTCCTGAAGGACCCGAAGATGAAGGCCCGCACGATCTCCGGCTACCAGCCGTACGTGGGCCAGATGAACATCAACCTGAGCAAGCCGGAACTCAAGGACATCAACGTCCGCAAGGCCATCGCCTACGCCCTGCCGGTCACGCCGTTCATCCGCGCCTACGGCGGCACCGACGCCATGGAGGTCGCCGGCGGTCTGATCAGCCCGACCGTCAGCGGCTACGACCCGAGCTTCGACCCGTACGGCAAGAAGAAGAAGCCCGCGGGCGACCCGGCCAAGGCCAAGGAGCTGCTGAAGAAGGCCGGCAAGCTCAACATGAAGCTGACCTTCGGCTACATCAACACCCCTGAGGGCCAGCAGTACTCCACGGCCATGGCGGCGGGTCTGAAGAAGGCCGGCTTCGACGTCCAGCGCCAGGAGATCCCGGCCGAGTCGTACTACGACCAGGTCTCCAAGCTGAACAACACCTACGACATCTTCCACACCGCGTGGGGTGCCGACTGGCCGTCCGCCTCGACCGTCATCCCGCCGCTGTACGACGGCCGGCAGATCGCCGACGGTGCGTCGAACTACTCGCAGGTCAACGACGAGCACGTGAACAGCGAGATCGACCGCATCAACAAGATCACCGACCCGGTCAAGGCCGCACAGGGCTGGGAGGAGATCGACAAGTACCTCCTCACCAAGGTGGTGAACGAGGTCCCGACCGGTTACTACAAGCAGATCCAGATCGCCGGTTCCAAGGTCGGCGGCTTCGTCTACGACGACGTGATCGGCGGCGTCGACCCGCGTCGCCTCTACATCAAGTAACCCCTGTCCGCCCGGTATCCGGTGCGTGAGCCCTCGGCGGCGCTCGCACCGGGTACCGCCCGGCACGTCGACGTCAGAGAGCTGCCCCTGTCATGCTGCGCTTCCTCTTCCGCCGGTTCCTCGGTGCCGTCGTCATCCTCTTTCTGCTGAGCATCGTGACGTTTCTGCTGTTCTTCGGGATGCCGCGCGACCCGGCGCTGCTGATGTGCGGCAAGACGTGCAACCCGACCAGCCTGGCGAACATCCACCATGTGCTCGGCCTCGACAAGTCGATCCCCGAGCAGTACGGGATCTTCCTGCACAACCTCGTCTTCGGCAGCAACCAGTTCGCCCAGGGCCCTTGCCCGGCCCCCTGCTTCGGGTACTCGTACCACACCAACGACCAGGTCTGGTCGACCCTGTTGGACCGCCTGCCCATCACCGTCTCGCTGACTCTGGGTGCCGCGGTGGTCTTCCTCTTCGTGGGGCTCGGCACCGGCATGCTCGCCGCGTGGAAGCGCGGGACCCTGCTGGATAAAACGGTCACCGCCGCGTCCATGGTGCTCAGTTCGATGCAGATCTACTTCCTGGGACCGCTGGCGCTGGCCGCGCTCGTCTACCAGACGCACGTCTTCAGCAAACCCGCGTACAACGACTTCACCGCCGATCCGGTCACCTGGTTCACCGGGCTGATCATCCCGTGGGTGGTGCTGTCGACGATCTTCGCCTCGCAGTACACCCGTATGGCGCGCTCGTCGATGATCGAGCAGCTCCAGGAGGAGCACGTCCGCACCGCCCGCGCCAAGGGCATGTCCCGCAAGTACGTCTTCTTCCGCTACGCCTGGCGGGGTTCGCTGATCCCGATCGTCACCATCTTCGGCATCGACCTCGGCTCGCTCCTCGGCGGCGCCATCATCACCGAGTACACGTTCGGTCTGCCGGGGCTCGGCCATCTCGCCGTGGACGCCGTGTCGTTCAGCGATCTGCCGCTGCTGCTGGGCGTGATGCTGTTCTCGGCCACCATGATCCTGCTGTTCAACATCATCGTCGACGCCTGTTACGCCTTCATCGACCCGCGCGTGCGGTTGTCCTAGGCCGGGTATGAGGAGACTGTCGTGACCACTGTGACCAAGGAAGCCGGCGCACCCGTACCGGCCGACGAGGGCGCCTTCCTCTCGGTGCGGGACCTGCACGTCAGCTTCAAGACCGAGGACGGCATCGTGAAGGCCGTCGACGGGCTCTCCTTCGACCTGGAGAAGGGCAAGACCCTCGGCATCGTGGGCGAGTCGGGCTCCGGCAAGTCCGTCACCAACCTGACGATCCTCGGGCTGCACAACCCGATGTTCACCACCGTCGAGGGCGAAATCCTCCTGGAGGGCCAGGAGTTGACCACGGCCCGGGAGTCGGAGCTGGAGAAGCTGCGCGGCAACAAGGTCGCGATGATCTTCCAGGACCCGCTCACCGCGCTGTCGCCCTACTACACGGTGGGCCGGCAGATCGCCGAACCGTTCATGAAGCACACCGGCGCCTCGAAGAAGGCGGCCTGGGACCGTGCGGTGGAGATGCTCGGCAAGGTCGGCATCCCCAATCCCAAGGAACGGGCCAAGGACTACCCGCACCAGTTCTCCGGCGGTATGCGCCAGCGCGCGATGATCGCCATGGCGCTGGTCTGCGACCCCGGTCTGCTGATCGCCGACGAGCCGACGACGGCCCTCGACGTGACGGTGCAGGCCCAGATCCTCGACCTGCTGAAGAGCCTGCAGCAGGAGTTCGGCTCGGGGATCATCTTCATCACGCACGACCTCGGTGTCATCGCCGACATGGCCGACGACATCATGGTGATGTACGCGGGCGGCGCAGTGGAGCGCGGCACCACCGACCAGGTCCTGCGCTCGCCCCAGCATCCGTACACCTGGGGCCTGTTGAACTCCATGCCCCGTCTGGACTCGGACCTCGACGCCCCGCTCAACCCGATCCCGGGCGCCCCGCCCTCCCTCCTCACCCCGCCGTCCGGCTGCCGCTTCCACCCCCGGTGCACCTTCCAGGACCGGGTCGGCGGCACCCGCTGCATCACCGAACGCCCGCTCCTGGCCCCGGACCGCGCCTCCGCGTGCCATCTCACGGCCGAGCAGAAGCGCACCATTTTCGTGGAAGAGATCAAGCCCCGTCTGGGCTAGGAGGAGACGTCATGACAGAGGACCTCGTCCTCCCCGCCCCGCGGGAAGCAGGTGCCGGTCCGGACGGCGAGCCGCTGCTCGAAGTCTCGGGCCTGACCAAGCACTTCCCGGTCAAGGGCGGCTTCCCGATCCGCCGTACGATCGGCGCCGTACAGGCGGTCGACGGCATCGACCTGACCGTGCACGTCGGCGAGAGCTTCGGCCTGGTGGGGGAGTCCGGCTGCGGCAAGTCGACGACGGGCCGCCTGATCACGCGGCTGCTGGAGCCGACGGCCGGGACGATCTCGTACCGGGGCAAGGACATCACGCACGCCTCGCGCAAGCAGATGGCGCCGATCCGGTCCGAGATCCAGATGATCTTCCAGGACCCGTACTCGTCGCTGAACCCGCGCCAGACGGTCGGCAAGATCATCTCGGGCCCGATGGAGATCAACGACATCACCCCGGCCGGCGGCCGCGAGAAGCGCGTACGCGAACTCCTGGAGATCGTCGGCCTGAACCCGGAACACTTCAACCGCTTCCCGCACGAGTTCTCCGGAGGCCAGCGCCAACGCATCGGCGTGGCAAGGGCGTTGGCCCTGGAGCCGAAACTGATCGTGGCGGACGAGCCGGTGTCGGCACTCGACGTCTCGATCCAGGCCCAGGTGGTGAACCTCCTCCAGAAGGTGCAGCAGGAGCTGGGCATCGCGTTCCTGTTCATCGCCCATGACCTGGCGGTCGTACGGCACTTCTCGCAGCGCGTGGCGGTGATGTACCTCGGCAAGATCATCGAGATCGGCGACCGTACGTCCATCTACACTCGCCCCCGCCACCCCTACACCCACGCCCTGCTGTCCGCGGTCCCCGAGGTGAGCCTCACGGAGGACCAGGACACGGCCGCACGGGAACGCATCCGCCTGGCCGGCGACGTCCCGTCCCCCATCGCCCCACCCTCCGGCTGCCGCTTCCGCACCCGCTGCTGGAAGGCCCAGGACAAGTGCGCCGCCGAGGAACCGCCACTGATCCAGCTCTCCGGCAACCACGCCGGCCACCTGACGGCCTGCCACTTCCCGGAGGAGCCGACGATCGAGGCGCGGGACGAGGACATTGTGCTGGATCCGGCGTTGGTGGCGTTGGAGGAGGGGGCGGAGGAGTAAGGGGCGCGCAGGTTCTGGGGCCCGGACTCGGCGGTCGTTCGGCGGGTATCGCATGCGGGTACGGGTTCGTACCCGCATCCCTGCCGAGGCCCGTGACCGGCTTGCCGAGATAGCGGCCGGTGAGGGTTTGTCGCTGCGTTCCTACCTGGCCCGGCTCGCGGACTCGCTGCTCACTCCTGCCGAGCGCGCCGAACGAGCCGAGCGCGCTCGAGCGGTCCTGCGCGAGTGGAACGGCTACGACCCCGGCGTCGACGAACAGGCCGGTCTGGACGCGGAACTCGATCGACGGCTGGCCGAGTCGGCCGCCCCGTGACCAACGCTCTTCATGTGATTCTCGACGACACCGCCATGGTCGCCGCCGGATCAGGCAACGTCCTGGCCTCCCGCCTGATCGACCGTGCGCACGCCACACAGGGCTGGTTTCTTTACGCGCCGACGTGTGCGCTGGTGGAGGCGGATCGGACGCGGTCCGGTACGGCGGAGCACATCGTCGCACTGCCGAGTGTCATCGTCCTCGACCTCAGTCCATGAGCAACGGGCCCTCGTTCCATTGGGGGAGGCGCATGACAGGATCGGGCTTTCCAGTGGTGCGAAAAGGGGCGGGAGTTGCTGCATCACATCGAACTGTGGGTGCCCGACTTGGAGCGTGCGGCCAAGTCGTGGGGATGGTTGCTGGAGCGGCTGGGATACGAGCCGTACCAGGACTGGCCGAGGGGCTGCAGTTGGCGGATGGGGGAGACCTACATCGTGCTCGAACAGTCCCCTGCCCTGCGCTCCGCCACCGCTCACGACCGCATACGGCCGGGCCTGAATCATCTGGCCTTCCACGCCCCGAGCCACGCGGCGGTCGACGCCCTTGCCGAGGCGGCCCCCGCGCACGGCTGGGCCCTCCTCTTCCCCGACCGTCACCCTTACGCGGGCGGCCCCGAGCACTACGCGGCGTACCTGGAGGACGGGGACGGGTTCGAGGTGGAGGTGGTGGCTCGGGGGGTGTAGGGGGTCTTGAGGGCGTCGACGGAGGGGGTGAAGGCTGCGGTTTGGATGACTCTCTGCTTCTGAAGTGGCTGGTTCGGAGTCTGTGTCGGTTCGCGGACCGTAGGGTTCCTGGCCGTGACGGATTCTTCGGGTGGGCCGCCGCTGTGGCGTGATCGGCAGTATGTGCTGCTCATGAGCGCACGCGTCATCTCTGTACTGGGCAATGGCTTCGCGCGCGTGGCACTGGCGTTCGCCGTACTGGCTCTCCCCGGAGCGAGCGCGGGCAGGCTCTCGCTCGTGCTGGCCTGCCAGGCAGTGCCGCAACTGGTCTTCATCCTGGCCGGCGGTGTCATCGCGGACCGGATGTCCCGGTCGAGGCTGATGGCGCTGGCCGATGGGCTGGGAGCCGGGGCCTATGCGGGCCTGGCCGCCATGGTGTTGACCGGGCATGCGCCCCTGGCCGCCATGTGCCTGCTCGCGGTGGTGGCCGGGACGGCAACAGCCCTGTTCGCCCCCGCCATGGACGGCCTTGTGCCTCTGCTCGTCCCTGCGGACCGCCTGCAACAGGCCAATGCTCTGCTGCGGGTGGGCATCAACAGTTCCATGCTCCTGGGGCTGGCCCTGTCCGGGGTGACCGTGGCCTTCGTGGGCGCCGGCTGGGCGCTCGCGCTCAACGCAGCGTCCTTCGTGGCGAGTGCGGGGCTGACGGCGCGGCTGCGCGTGCAGGCCCTGCCACGCCGGAAGTCGTCGGGGTGGGCCGATCTGCGGGAGGGCTGGCAGGAGTTCGCCTCCCGGCAATGGCTGTGGGTCGTGGTCGCGCAGTACGCGGTCGTCGTCGCCGCGGTCAACGCCAACCTCGGGGTCCTGGGCCCGCTGGCGGCCGAGCAACACCTCGGAGGAGCGCGCGCGTGGTCGGTCATCGTGGCCGCGCAGTCCCTGGGCACCGTCGCCGGGGCGGGGTTCGCCGCCCGCGTGAAGGTGAAACGGCCCATTCTGGTGGCCGTCCTGTGCACGTTTCCGGCTGCGGTGCCCGTTGCTCTGCTCAGTGCTCGGGCACCGCTCTGGCTGATCGCTGCGGCCATGTTCGGGGCCGGCATCGCGAGCGACGTCTTCGGCGTCCTCTGGGCGACCACCATCCAGCGGCAGGTCCCCGAACAGGCCCTGTCACGCGTGAGTTCCTACGACTGGTTCGGCTCGCTCGCGTTCGCCCCACTCGGCCTGCTTGCCGCGGGACCCGTCGCCCAGTCCGTGGGCACGGGCCGGGCCCTCGCCGGCTGCGCAGCCTTGATCGTTCTGGCGACCACGGCGGCCCTGCTCTCGCCTCAGGTGCGCACCCTCGGCGCGGCGAAGAGGCCCTCCGACGACACGGGGTCTTCGACCACAGCTTCAGAACTTCAGGCAGGCCCTTGACGGCAGGTCCTTGAAACGGATCTCTCCGTGTGCCCCCATGAAAGTAGGGCCCGCACACCCTCAGCGGGCGTACGGGCCCTTCATCCCCAGGCTCGGACGTTCATGGGCTCGGGTCAATGGGCCGAGAAAGTCCGTTCCTGAAAGGGGACGGCTGACAGAAAAGGGGTGTTGTCAGGCCGCCGCCTCGGGGTTCTTGGAGAGACGGGGAGCGGGAACGGTGTCCGCCGTCTCCGGGTAGTGGCAGGCCGTCAGATGGCCGGGCTTGTTGCCCTCGACCTGGACCAGCGGCGGGGCCTCGCTCGCGCACTTGTCCGTCGCCTTCCAGCAGCGGGTGCGGAAGCGGCAGCCGGAGGGCGGGGAGATGGGGGACGGGACGTCGCCGACCAGGCGGATGCGCTCGCGGGCCGGTGTCTCGTCCACCGTGGCCTCGGGTACGGCGGACAGCAGGGCCCGCGTGTAGGGGTGGCGCGGGTTTTCGTACAGGTCGTCGCGGTCGGCGATCTCCACGATCTTGCCGAGGTACATGACCGCCACGCGCTGCGAGAAGTGCCGTACGACGGCGAGGTCGTGGGCGATGAAGACGAAGGCGATGCCCAGGTCCTGCTGCACCTTCTGGAGCAGGTTCACGACCTGCGCCTGAATGGAGACGTCGAGGGCCGAGACCGGCTCGTCCGCCACGATCAGCTTCGGCTCCAGGGCCAGGGCGCGGGCGACACCGATGCGCTGGCGCTGGCCGCCGGAGAACTCGTGCGGGAAGCGGTTGAAGTGCTCGGGGTTCAGGCCGACGATCTCCAGGAGTTCGCGTACGCGCTTCTCGCGGCCGCCGGCCGGGGTGATGTCGTTGATCTCCATCGGGCCGGAGATGATCTTGCCGACCGTCTGGCGGGGGTTCAGGGACGCGTACGGGTCCTGGAAGATCATCTGGATCTCGGACCGGATCGGCGCCAGCTGCTTGCGGCCGGCGTGCGTGATGTCCTGGCCGCGGTACAGGACCTTGCCGCCGGTCGGCTCCAGCAGCCGGGTGATCAGGCGGCCCGTGGTCGACTTGCCGCAGCCGGACTCGCCGACCAGGCCCAGGCTCTCGCCTTCGGCGACCTGGAAGTCGAGTCCGTCGACCGCCTGCACGGCGCCGACCGTGCGCCGGATCGGGAAGCCGCCCTTGATCGGGAAGTGTTTGGTCAGCCCGGAGACGTCCAGGAGGGGGGTGGTGTTGCTCATGGTCGTGAAATCCCGTCTCTTGTCCGTCAGTTGTGCCGGGACACGGCAAGGTCGGCGAAGAACTCCGCACGCTGGTCCGGTGAGAGGTGGCAGGCCGAACCCCGGCCCTCCAGCACCTTCAGCACCGGCTGTTCGGTGGAGCACAGGCCGCCGGAGACCTTCTCGGCGAAGGTGCAGCGCGGGTGGAAGCGGCAGCCGGACGGCGGGTTGAGCAGCGAGGGCGGCGAGCCCGGGATCGGGTTCAGCGGCACGTCGACCGGACCGTCGAGGCTCGGCATCGAGCTCAACAGGCCGAGTGTGTACGGGTGTTGCGGGGTGCGCAGCACCTCCTGCTTCGTACCGCGCTCCACGCACCGGCCGCCGTACATCACCAGCACGTCGTCCGCGATGTCGGCGATGACACCGAGGTCGTGCGTGATGAAGACGATCGCGGTGCCGAATTCCTGCTGCAGATCCTTGAGCAGGTCCATGATCTGCGCCTGGACGGTGACGTCGAGCGCGGTCGTCGGTTCGTCGGCGATCAGCAGCTCGGGGTCGCAGACCAGCGCCATGGCGATCATCGCGCGCTGGCGCATACCGCCGGAGAACTGGTGCGGGTAGTCGTCCACGCGGATGTCCGGCTGCGGGATCCCGACCCGCCTCAGCATCTCGATCGCCCGGTCCCGGGCCTCCTTCTTGGAGGCACCGGTGTGCTTGCGGTACGTCTCGCCGATCTGCGCGCCCACGGTGTGGTACGGCGACAGCGAGGCCAGCGCGTCCTGGAAGATCATGGACATCTTGTTCCCGCGCAGCTGCTCCAACTCCCGCTCCTTGGCGGTGAGCAGGTCCTTGCCGTCGAGCAGGATCTCGCCGTCGATCGCCGTGCGGGCGCGGTCGTGCAGGCCCAGGATCGTCAGGTTGGTGACGGACTTGCCGGAGCCCGACTCGCCCACGATGCCGAGGGTCTTGCCCTTGGCCAGGTCGAAGGAGAGCCCGTCGACGGCCTTGACGGTGCCGTCCTCGGTGGAGAAGTGGACCTTCAGGTCCCTGACGGAGAGGAAGGGCTGCTGATCGGTGCTCGTCACGGAGACGCTCCTGGGGGGTGATGCGGAGGTAGGGGACAGGGCGGAGGTCAGGCGAGCCGGATCCGCGGGTCGATGAGGGCGTAGACGGCGTCGACGACGATGTTGAAGAGCACGATCGCGCCGGCCGACAGCATGGTCACGCCCACCAGCATGGGCAGGTCGCTCTTCTCCACGGACTGCACCGCGAGCCGGCCGACGCCCTGGAGGCTGAACGTGTACTCGGTGATCATCGCGCCACCGATGAGCGTGGCCAGGTCGATGCCGAAGATGGTGACGATCGGACCCATCGCGCCGCGCCAGGCGAACCGGAAGAAGACGTTGCGACGGGACAGACCCTTGGCCCGGGCCGTGCGGACGTAGTCCTCACTGAGCGTCTCGACCAGCTGGGAGCGCGTCATACGGGTGTAGTTGGCGGTCCAGATCAGGGACAGCACCAGCCACGGCAGCAGCAGGCCGGAGGCCCAGGCGGCCGGGTTCTCGGTGAGGGGCGTGTACGAGGGGTTGTCCAGGATGCCGAGCTTCGCGACGAAGAAGTACATCGCGATGTAGCCGACGAAGTAGATCTGCAGCGACGAGGCGACCAGCGACGCCGAACTGGCCACCTTGTCCTGCCACTTGCCCTGCTTGACGGCGGCCAGCATGCCCGCGCCGATGCCGAAGACGAGGAAGACGACGGACGAGCCGAAGGCGAGGGAGAGCGTCAGCGGCAGTCGGTCCAGGATCGTCCCGAGGACCGGCTCCCGGTTGGCGAAGGAGTAGCCGAGGCAGGGCGCGTCGCAGTGCCCGAAACCGGCGTAGTCGCGTCCGACGAAGAGGCCCTTGAGCCAGCCCCAGTACTGGACCGGGATCGGGTGGTCGATGCCCAGGTTGTGCCGGATCTGCGCGAGCATGTCGGGCGTGCAGTTCTTGCCGCAGGACATCGTGGCGGGGTCACGCGGTACGGCGTAGAAGAGCCAGTAGGTGACGGCGCTGATGATCAACAGGATGACCAGCGCGCCGAGGACTCGGCGGACAAGGAAGCGGAACATGGGGCGTGACTTTCCGGACGGGGCGCCGTCGCCGGGGAGTTGAGAGGGGGGTGGGCCGCAGGGGGCGGCCGTCGAAACGGCCGCCCCCGACGCGCTTACTTCTTGACGTAGAGCTTGGTGAGCGCGACGCAGGTGTTGCCGGCGTCGTACACCACGTTGCCGACCTTGGATCCGTACATCCAGTTGCGGATGGAGTGGTAGTCCGGGACGACCGCGGCCAGCTCCATGATCTGCTTGTCGATGGCGCCCCAGGCCTTGTTGGCCTTGGCCGTGTCAGCGATGGTGGAGGCCGTGTCGATCGCCTTGTTCACGCTCGGGTCGTTGAGCTGGGCGTAGTTGCTACGGCCGTCGCCGATGTTCTTGCCGCTCCAGCAGGGGTAGAAGACCGAGTAGCCGTTCGGCCAGTCCGGGCTCCAGCCCGCCGCGAACAGGTCGTAGTCGTTGTCGATCTTGCCGATCTGAGTGTAGAAGGTCGACTTGTCAACCTGCTTGTTGACCACCTTGAAGCCCGCCTCTTCCAGGGCGCTCTTGATGGCCACGGCCTGCTTCACGGCGTTGTCGGACTGCTGGTAGGCGATGACCAGCTTCTGGCCGACCTTGCCGGCTTCCTTCAGCAGGGCCTTGGCCTTCGCCGGGTCACCGCCGGGCTTCTTGTCCGTGCCGTAGAGGTCGAACTTCTCGTAGCCGGGGGTCACCGGGGAGAGGATCGTGGTGGCCAGCTCGCTGGTGGACGCGCCGCCGCGGATGGTCTGCAGCTGCTGGTGCGGCCAGGCGTAGTTGATGGCCTGACGGACCTTGACGTCCTTGATCCGAGTGGTGTTGATCGGCCAGTAGTAGGTGACCGTGTCGACCTGGGTGAGGACGCGCTTCTTCAGCGTGGCGTTGGTGAGCACCTGGGCGGTGCGCTCGGGGGCGACCTCGTTGAAGATCGACACCGTGTACTGGTCGTTGCCCTTGTCCGCGATGTAGCGGTCGGTGGAGGCGACCGGCTCGAAGCCGAACTGGAAGATGAACTTGTCCGGGTAGGCGTTGCGGATCGAGTCCGTCTTCGGGTCCCAGTGCTCGTTGCGCACGTACGTCAGCGACTTGCCGACCTGGCGGCTGTCGATCTTGTACGGGCCGAGGGAGTACGGACGCTTGTCGTACTTCTCCTTGGTGTCCTTCTTCTTCGGCACGAGACCGTAACCCGGCATGGCGAGCGTGTAGTTGAAGTCGGCGCGGGCCTCGGTGAGGCGGAAGGTGACGGTCTTGCCGTCGATCTCGATGGAGTCGAGGCTCTTGCCGTCGTAGGGGCCCTTGTACTTGTCGCCGCCGACCAGCCACTGCTGGACGTAGCGCGGACCCTCGGTGACGAAGGAGGCGAAGAGGCGCTCGAAGGTGTGGCGGACGTCGTCCATGGAGAGGTCGGCGCCGTCCTCCCACTTGATGCCGTCCTTGATCGTGAACGACCAGGTCTTGCCGCCGTCCTTCATGGTGCCGGCGTCGGTGGCGACGTCGCCGACCAGCGTGCAGCCACCCTTCTCGTCGATCTTGTAGCCGGTGAGCCCGCGCAGGATCGGCCGGGAGATGGCGCCCTCGGTCGAGACATAGATCTGCGCCGGGTCCAGGTGGTCCATGTCGAACTGGTCGAGCGAGTAGATCGTCCCGCCCTTGACCGCACCCTTGACCTCAGGCGCCGGACCCGTCGAGTCGGCCTTGGTGCCGACCGGGATGTTCATGGTCTTGGCGCCGGTGACCGAGGGGACCTTGTTGCTCGACGAACCGCTGCTGCTGCCGCTGCTGCAGGCACTCAGCACGGTGGTGCCGGCCGCGGCCACACCGGTGGCGATCAGGAAGTTTCTACGGGAAAAGGACATGCTGAGCCTGCCTCGTGGATTTTGTCGGGACGGACGTGACCAGCCGGACGGCGTCGATCCGGGCCGGGATGGGACTGGGGGTTACCGCTTGGACTTCGGGTCGAGCGCGTCGCGCACCGAGTCGCCGAGCAGGTTGAAGGCGAGGACGAAGATCACCATCGACAGGCCCGGGAAGAGCATGAAGGTGAAGTCCTCGGTGTAGAACTGGGCGCCTCGGCCGATCATGACGCCCCAGTCGGGGGTCGGGTCCGTGATGCCGACCCCGAGGAAGGCGAGGCCCGCCTCGGCGGTCACATAGGTCGGAAGCATGAGCGTGGACTGGATGATGATCGGGGTCCACAGGTTCGGCAGCAGCTCCTTGAACACGATGCGCATCGGTGAAGCGCCCGTGACCTTCGCGGCCTCGACGAACTCCCGCTCGCGCAGGCCGAGTACCTGGCCGCGCAGCAGTCGGGCGATCGATGCCCAGCCGAAGGCGGACAGCACGATGATCAAGGAGGCGGCGATCAGACCGGTCGGGATGTTGTCGTCGGCGGCGACGAAGAAGCCGTACACGACCGGCATGAACGCGATGAAGAACAGCGTGGACGGGAACGACAGCACGATGTCGATGATCCGGCCGACGAGGTAGTCGGTCCTGCCGCCCAGGTAGCCCGCCGTTACGCCGATGATGACGCCGAAGAGCGTGGTGAGCAGGGTCGCGGCGGTGGCGATGCCCAGCGAGGTACGGATGCCGTAGAGAAGGAACGTGAAGACGTCCCGGCCGAGCTGGGGCTCGATGCCGAACCAGAACTCGGAGCTGATGCCGCCGTTGGCGCCCGCCGGGTACGAGAACGCGTTCAGCAGGCTCGGGTCCTTGCTGGAGTACGAGGTGTACGGGTCCTTGCCGTACAGCTTGGCGATCAGCGGCGCGGCGATCGCGATCACGAAGAAGAAGATCACGATGTAGGCGGATATAACACCCGTGCGGTCACGCTTGAAGCGAGTCCAGGCCAGACGCCCGGGGGAGCGGCTCTCGTTGCCCTTAGGGGTGGAGGGCGAAGGTGACTTCTCGACGCTTGCGTCGGTCACCTCAAGCGGGGCAGCCGCCGATGGAGTTGGGGGGGTCATGGTGCTCCTGGCCCAAGGGAGGGTCTGATGACTCCGCAGGGCGCTCCCTACGGGCTACGCCGGACTTTTTCAACGCAATTCGTTCAAGGTCAATAAAATCTGGGTCGGCTTGGGTTTCTCTTTACCTTCTTGACTCGTGCTTGACTGTTCTGTAGCTACGCGTGTAGCACGTTGTAATCGATCCGTGTCCCGATTCGGGCCAACTACGCGAAACGGGCAACGAGTTCGATATGCGGATGCCTCCGTATCGAAATCCGTACATCTTGACGTAGCAATCCAACGGTTCGGCATCGGATGGTGAAGATCCATTGCGCTCCGCGTGGAAGATTCATTGTCGCGCAAGGCCGGCGGGTGATCTTCGTGGGGCCCCCGTGCGGCCGTCCGGATGGTGAGCCCCCTCGGAAGATCCCCTAATGGCCTCGGCGCGTATGCGACATGAACCTTTTGAGCCGATATTGGCCGGTAACGGAACCGGTAACGGACCGGCGGTCACGAGGAGGCACTCCATGCGCGGAGCCACGCACGCCAGATGGGTCGTGGGCGCGGCGGCGGTCGCGCTCGCCGCGACGGCCTGTGGAGGCGGCGGCAGCGACAGCGGCAGCGGCAGTGGGGACAGCGGCGCGGTGCTCAGCTCCTCCTGGGGTGACCCGCAGAATCCGCTGGAGCCGGCCAACACCAACGAGGTGCAGGGCGGCAAGGTCCTCGACATGATCTTCCGGGGGCTCAAGCGGTACAACTCCAAGACCGGCGCGGCCGAGGACATGCTCGCCGAGAAGATCGACACCACGGACTCGCAGAACTTCACGGTCACCGTCAAGAGCGGCTGGAAGTTCAGCAACGGCGAGGCCGTCACCGCCAAGTCCTTCGTCGACGCCTGGAACTACGGCGCCAGTCTCAAGAACAACCAGAAGAACGCGTACTTCTTCGGGTACATCGAGGGCTACGACAAGGTCCATCCGGAGAGCGGCAAGCAGACCGCCGACACGCTCTCCGGCCTCAAGGTCACCGGCGGCCAGACCTTCACCGTCAAGCTCACCCAGAAGTTCTCGACCTTCCCGGACACCCTCGGCTACCCGGCCTTCGCGCCGCTGCCCCAGGCCTTCTTCACGGACCACGCCGCGTGGATCAAGAAGCCGGTCGGCAACGGGCCGTACACAGTGGACTCGTACACCAAGGGCTCGCAGATGTCCCTGCGGAAGTGGGACGCCTACCCCGGCACGGACAAGGCGCAGAACGGCGGCGTCGACCTCAAGGTCTACACCGACAACAACACCGCCTACACCGACCTGATGGCCGGCAACCTCGACCTCGTCGACGACGTCCCGGCCGCCCAGCTCAAGAACGTCAAGAGCGACCTCGGGAACCGGTATCTGAACACGCCCGCCGGCATCATCCAGACGCTCGCCTTCCCCTTCTACGACCCGGACTGGAACAAGAGCGGCTCGGAGAAGGTCCGCCAGGGCCTGTCCATGGCGATCAACCGCGAGCAGATCACGAACACGATCTTCCAGAAGACCCGCACTCCGGCCACCGACTGGACCTCACCGGTCCTCGGTACGAAGGGCGGCTTCCAGGACGGGCTGTGCGGGGGCGCCTGCGAGTACAACCCCTCCGAGGCGAAGAAGCTGGTCAAGGAGGGCGGAGGGCTCCCCAACGGCCAGGTCAAGATCACGTACAACGCGGACACCGGCTCGCACAAGGAGTGGGTGGACGCCGTCTGCAACTCCATCAACAACGCGCTCGGCAACGACAAGGCGTGCGTCGGCAACCCGGTCGGCACCTTCGCCGACTTCCGCAACCAGATCACGCAGAAGAAGATGTCGGGCCCGTTCCGGGCGGGGTGGCAGATGGACTACCCGCTCATCCAGAACTTCCTGCAGCCGCTCTACTACACCAACGCCTCCTCCAACGACGGCCACTGGTCCAACAAGGACTTCGACAACCTCGTCAACCAGGCCAACACCGAGACCGACACCACCAAGGCGATCGGCATCTTCCAGAACGCCGAGAAGGTCGTCCGCGACAACATGGCGGCCATCCCGCTCTGGTACCAGAACGGCAGCGCCGGCTGGTCCGACCGGCTCTCGAACGTCGCGCTCAACCCGTTCAGCGTGCCGGTCTACAACGAGATCAAGGTCGGCTGACGGCCCATGGGACGGTACGTGGTCCGGCGTCTGCTCCAGATGATCCCGGTGTTCATCGGGGCCACGCTGCTGATCTTCCTGATGGTGAACGTGATGGGCGACCCCATCGCGGGCCTGTGCGGCGAGCGGCAGTGCGACGCGGCCACGGCCGCCCAGCTGAAGAAGGAGTTCGGCCTCGACAAGCCGGTCTGGCAGCAGTACCTGACCTACATGGGGAACGTCTTCACCGGCGACTTCGGTACGGCGTTCAACGGCCAGAAGGTCACCGAGCTGATGTCGACGGCGTTCCCCGTCACCATCCGGCTGACGATCGTCGCGATCCTCTTCGAGATCGTCATCGGCATCACGCTGGGCGTGATCACCGGCCTGCGGCGCGGGCGGCCCGTCGACACCTCGGTCCTGCTGACCACCCTCGTGGTCATCTCCGTACCGACCTTCGTCACCGGCCTGCTGCTCCAGCTGCTGCTCGGCGTCGAGTGGGGCTGGATCAAACCGTCGGTCTCCACGGAGGCCACGTTCGGCGAGCTGATCGTGCCGGGCCTGGTCCTGGCCTCGGTCTCCCTCGCCTACGTCACGCGGCTGACCCGCACCTCCATCGCGGAGAACCGCCGCTCCGACTACGTCCGTACGGCCGTCGCCAAGGGGTTGCCGCGCCGCCGGGTGATCGTCCGGCACCTGCTGCGCAACTCCCTGATCCCCGTGGTCACCTTCATCGGTACGGACATCGGGGCGCTGATGGGCGGCGCGATCGTCACCGAGCGGATCTTCAACATCCACGGCGTCGGCTACCAGCTCTACCAGGGCATCCTGCGCCAGAACACCCAGACCGTCGTCGGCTTCGTGACCGTACTCGTCCTCGTCTTCCTGGTGGCCAACCTGCTCGTCGACCTCCTGTACGCCGTACTCGACCCGAGGATCCGCTATGCCTGAGCAGTACGAGTCCGAGGGCGCCATCTCCTCCGCGGGCATGGGCGGCGCGATGGACCTGGCCGTGACCGAGGCGGAGACCCTGGAGAGGACACCCGGGGGACCGGACGGCACGGGCCCGGCGGGCAAGCCGCGCTCCCTGTGGTCCGACGCCTGGCGCGACCTGCGCCGCAACCCCGTCTTCATCATCTCGGGGCTGGTGATCCTCTTCCTCGTCGTCATCTCCATCTGGCCGTCGCTGATCGCGTCGGGAAATCCACTGAAGTGCGACCTCTCCAAGGCGCAGGAGGGCTCCCAGCCCGGCCACCCCTTCGGCTACGACGGCCAGGGCTGCGACGTCTACACGCGCACCGTGTACGGGACCCGCATCTCCATCAGCGTCGGCGTTCTGGCCACGGCCGGCATCGCGGTCCTCGGCTCGATCCTGGGCGGGCTCGCCGGGTACTTCGGCGGGGGCTGGGACTCGCTGTCGTCCCGGATCACCGACATCTTCTTCGCGATCCCGGTCGTGCTCGGCGGTCTCGTCCTTCTCTCCGTGGTGACCAGCAACACGATCTGGCCGGTCATCGGGTTCATGGTGCTGCTCGGCTGGACGCAGGTCTACCGCATCGCACGCGGCTCGGTGATCACCGCCAAGCAGAACGACTACGTTCAGGCCGCCCGCGCCCTGGGCGCTTCCGACTCCCGCATCCTGCTGCGCCACATCGCCCCGAACGCGGTCGCCCCGGTGATCGTCGTGGCGACCATCGCGCTCGGCACGTACATCGCCCTGGAGGCGACCCTGTCGTACCTCGGTGTCGGCCTGAAGCCCCCCACGGTCAGCTGGGGCATCGACATCTCGGCGGCCTCCGCCTACATCCGCAACGCCCCGCACATGCTCCTGTGGCCGGCCGGAGCGCTGGCGGTCACTGTGCTCGCCTTCATCATGCTCGGCGACGCGGTGCGCGACGCCCTCGATCCGAAGTTGAGGTGAGGGCGTGATGGTGCTGGAAGTGCGTGGTTGCCGTTGCACGCGCCGCGGACGGACCTCGGGACGCGGACCTGTCGTGCGCCCTGCCCGCCCGGTGGCGGCCCTGGAGTGTGCGGGCGCTCACGGTGTCCGCGCTCATCATGCTCGGCGACGCGGTGCGCGACGCCCTCGATCCGAAGTTGAGGTGAGCCGTCGTCATGTTGCTCGAAGTGCGTGATCTGCATGTGGAGTTCAGGACCCGGGACGGGGTCGCCAAGGCCGTCAACGGGGTCGACTACGGCGTGGACGCGGGGGAGACCCTTGCCGTGCTCGGGGAGTCCGGGTCGGGGAAGTCCGTCACCGCGCAGGCCGTGATGGGGATTCTCGACATGCCGCCCGGGAGGATCACGGGCGGCGAGATCATCTTCCAGGGGCGGGACCTGCTCGAGCTCAAGGAAGAGGAGCGGCGCAAGGTCCGCGGTGCCGAGATGGCGATGATCTTCCAGGACGCGCTGTCCTCCCTCAACCCCGTGCTCTCCGTCGGCGACCAGCTCGGCGAGATGTTCGTCGTGCACCAGGGGATGTCGAGGAAGGACGCGCGGGGCAGGGCCGTAGAGCTGATGGAGCGGGTGCGGATCCCGGCGGCGAAGGAGCGGGTCAGGGACTACCCGCACCAGTTCTCCGGCGGCATGCGCCAGCGCATCATGATCGCGATGGCCCTCGCCCTGGAGCCGGCCCTCATCATCGCCGACGAGCCCACCACCGCCCTCGACGTCACCGTCCAGGCCCAAGTCATGGATCTGCTCGCCGAGTTGCAGCGCGAGTACAACATGGGGCTCATCCTCATCACCCACGACCTGGGCGTGGTCGCCGACGTCGCCGACCGGATCGCCGTGATGTACGCGGGCCGGATCGTGGAGTCGGCGCCCGTGCACGACATCTACAAGGCGCCCGCACACCCGTACACCAAGGGCCTGCTGGAGTCGATCCCGCGGCTGGACCAGAAGGGCCGGGAGCTCTACGCCATCAAGGGCCTGCCGCCCAACCTCATGAACATCCCGCCCGGTTGCGCCTTCAACCCCCGCTGCCCGATGGCCCAGGACGTGTGCCGCACCGACGTACCGCCGCTGTACGAGGTGGACGAGGACCGGCGCAGCGCCTGCCACTTCTGGAGGGAGTGCCTGAATGACTGAGCCGATTCTGGAGGTCAGCGGGCTGTTCAAGCACTACCCGCTCACCCGGGGCATCGTCTTCAAGAAGCAGGTCGGCGCCGTGAAGGCCGTCGACGGCGTCGACTTCACGCTAGGCAAGGGCGAAACCCTGGGCATCGTCGGCGAGTCCGGCTGCGGCAAGTCGACGGTCGCCAAGATGCTGGTCAACCTGGAGAAGCCGACGGCAGGGCAGATCCACTACAAGGGCGAGGACATGGCCAGGCTCTCGGGCAAGGCCCTGCGCTCCGTCCGCCGCAACGTCCAGATGGTCTTCCAGGACCCGTACACCTCCCTCAACCCCCGTATGACCGTGGGCGACATCATCGGTGAGCCGTACGAGATCCACCCCGAGGTGGCCCCGAAGGGAGACCGGCGCAGGAAGGTCCAGGACCTGCTGGACGTCGTCGGCCTCAACCCCGAGTACATCAACCGCTATCCGCACCAGTTCTCCGGCGGCCAGCGCCAACGCATCGGCATCGCAAGGGGGTTGGCGCTGCGCCCGGAGGTCATCGTCGCCGACGAGCCGGTCTCCGCGCTCGACGTGTCCGTGCAGGCCCAGGTGGTCAACCTGCTCGACCGGCTGCAGAGCGAGTTCGAGCTGTCGTACATCTTCATCGCGCACGACCTGTCGATCGTGCGGCACATCTCGGACCGGGTCGGGGTGATGTACCTGGGCCGGATCGTGGAGATCGGCGGACACGAGGAGATCTACGACCATCCCACGCACCCCTACACCCAGGCGCTGCTGTCGGCCGTCCCCGTGCCCGACCCGGAGGCCCGCGAGCACCGGGAGCGGATCATCCTCTCGGGGGACGTGCCGTCGCCGACCAACATCCCCTCCGGGTGCCGCTTCCGCACCCGCTGCTGGAAGGCGCAGGAGCGGTGCGCGCTGGAGGTGCCGCTGCTCGCGGTCCCGGCCGAGTTCCGGCACACGAGCGGCCCGGCGGCTCATGACTCCGCTTGCCACTTCGCGGAAGAGAAGCAGGTGGTTCCCCCGGAGGGAGAAAGCAACGGACCGGGGTGACATGGCTGCACCCCGGTCCGTTTACGGCACCCGCACGGCCGTACGTTCTTTAGACTGACGCGTCCGTATATCGGGATCGGGTCGGTCAAGTTGCCTGCGTGTTAACGCGGTTGATGCGCATTTGTGTGGCTATGACAGCCCCAGGGAGCGCTTCAGGAAGTCCAGTTGGAGCAGTAGCAGGTTCTCGGCGACCGACTCCTGTGGCGTCATGTGCGTGACGCCGGACAGCGGCAGCACCTCGTGCGGACGGCCGGCGGCCAGCAGGGCCGAGGACAGCCGCAGGGAGTGGGCGACCACCACGTTGTCGTCCGCGAAGCCATGAATGACCATCATCGGGCGGTGCGGCTCGGCCGCGTCCACCAGACCCTCGTCGTCGATCACCGAGTTGCGGCGGTAGACCTCGGGCTGCTTGCCCGGGTGACCGATGTAGCGCTCCTGGTAGTGGGTGTCGTACAGCCGCAGATCCGTGACCGGGGCGCCGACCACGGCCGCGTGGAAGACGTCCGGGCGGCGCAGCGCCGCGAGCGCCGCCAGATAGCCGCCGAAGGACCAGCCGCGGATCGCGACCCGGCCCAGGTCGAGCGGGAAGTCGGCGGCGAGCGCCTGCAGCGCGTCCACCTGGTCCTGAAGGGTCACCGCCGCGACCTCGTCCCGGATCGCCTTCTCCCAGGCGGGGGAGCGGCCCGGTGTACCCCGCCCGTCGGCGACGATCACCGCGAAACCCTGGTCGGCGAACCACTGTGAGATCAGATGCGGATTGTGCGCGGCGACCACCCGCTGGCCGTGCGGACCGCCGTAGGGATCCAGCAGCACGGGCAGCGGCGTCTCGCCGTCGTGATCGCGGGGGAGCAGGACGGCGCACGGGATGCGCCGTGCGCCCCCTTCGGTGAGGATCACGCGCGGGGACATACCGGGATCTTCCGCGTACGAGGCAATGGTCGCCGTCTGCTTGCCGTCGTGCAGCACCTGCACACGGGCGCCCGGCCGGTCCGGGGTGGCGGACACCAGCACGGTCACGCCCCCGGAGCGCACCGCCGAGTGCACGCCGGGTTCCTGCGAGACGCGCTCCAGGCCGAGCTCGTTGACGCGGTAGACGTGTACCTCGCCGGTCTCCGGGGACTCGGCCTCTTCGCCCGCCGACGCGGAGATCAGTACGTCGTGGGCCGAGACGTCCAGTACCGCGCGGACGTGCAACTGCGGTCCGGTCAGCGGGCGTTCACCGACCGCGAGCACCCGCGCGCCGCCCTCGTCGGCGACACGCACGAGCTGCCCGGAAGGACTCCAGCAGGGCACCCCGGGGAAAAGATCAAGCCAAATTGGATCTTCGTCCGCGTGCACGAGCCGGGTCGCGCCCGTCTCGGTCTCGACGGCCAGGTACAGCTGACTGCGCTGGTCGCGCGCCTGTACGAGCAGCAGTGGCGCACCCGCCTCTGACCAGTGCACATGCGCCAGGTACGGGTAGGCCGCCCGGTCCCAGACCACCTCCGTGCGCAGCCCGTCCAGACCGATCACGAACAGTCGTACGTCCGCGTTGTCGGTGCCGGCCGCCGGGTAGGGGACGTGCTGTGGATCACGTTCCGGATGGGCGGGGTCGGAGATCCACCAGCGCTGCACCGGCGTGTCGTCCACGCGCGCGACCAGCAGCCGGTCCGAGGCCGGCGACCACCAGAAGCCACGCGAGCGGCCCATCTCCTCGGCCGCGATGAACTCGGCCAGTCCATAGGTGATGTTGGCCGACTCCGGCTCCGCGAGCGCCCGTTCACCCCCGCCCTCGGCCCCGACGACCCGCAGGGCACCCTGCGCGACGTACGCGACATGGCGGCCGTCGGGAGAGGGGCGCGGGTCGATCACCGGTCCCGGGACCGGGAGTTCACGTGCCGTGCCGGCCCGCAGCTCGGCCGCGAAAAGGCGCCCTGACAAGGCGAAAGACGCCAACTCCACGGCCGCGTCGGTGGCGTAGCCGACGATGCCGGCGCCGCCCTCGCGGCTGCGCTCGCGGCGCGCCCGCTCCTCGGGCGGGAGGTCCTCGGCCACCCCGCCGAGCAGGGCGCGCGGGTCGGCCGCGACGCGCTCCTGGCCGCCGGTCGCATCGAGAACCCACAGGGAACTCGCCCTGTCCGTACCGGAGGTGGAGCGCAGGAACACGACACGGGCACCGTCGGGCGCCACGGTGAACGCGCGCGGCGCGCCGAGCGTGAACCGCTGGGTGCGGGCGTGCCGGCGGGGGAAGGAGTCGGACGTCGTCGTCATGCCCCGACCATATTGGCCATGCGCCCCCTTGTGCGGCCGTGCGCCGATCGATGCGCGCGTACGGATAGTTATGATCACTAGCGCATAGTGGGTATGAACCTGCTGGTCCTTGTTGGTTTGTCTGCAGGGATTCGTTGCCCCTTGGTCCGACCCCCGCGTACTTGGGATCTTTGGAGGTGAGCCGCCGTGGCACTCTCGATTTCGGCGGTGGTGCTGCTGGCGATCATCGTCTTTCTGCTGATCAAGAAGTCAGGGTTGAAGGCCGGCCACGCGATCGTGTGCATGCTGCTCGGCTTCTACCTCGCCTCTTCGACGGTCGCTCCCACCATCAGCGAGCTGACGACGAACATCGCGGGGATGATCGGCAGCATCAAGTTCTGACCCGTCTAGGGTGGGCTCCATGACGGAACCACCCGCCCGGCGTCTGCTGCTGGTGCACGCGCACCCGGACGACGAGTCGATCAACAACGGCGCGACCATGGCCGCGTACGCAGCCGAGGGTGCCCGGGTGACGCTGGTCACGTGCACGCTCGGTGAGCGCGGCGAGGTCATCCCGCCCGAGCTCCAGCACCTGACCGGCACCGCCCTGGGCGAGTACCGGCTCGGCGAGCTCGGCGCCGCCATGCGCGAACTCGGCGTCGAGGACTTCCGTCAGCTCGGCGGCCCGGGCCGCTACCAGGACTCCGGGATGATGGGCATCCCCGACAACGACGACCCGGCCTGCTTCTGGCAGGCCGACGTCGACGAGGCGGCCCGGCACCTCGTCGAGGTGATCCTCGAGGTACGCCCCCAGGTCCTCGTCACCTACGACGACGACGGCGGATACGGCCACCCCGACCACATCCAGGCCCACCGCGTCGCCATGCGCGCCGCCGAACTGGCCGCCGCGGAGGGCTGGGAGATCCCCAAGATCTACTGGAACCGGGTGCCACGCTCCGTCGCCGAGGGTGCCTTCGCCCGGCTCGAGGCGGATCTGCCCGGTCTGTCCGCCGCCCCCTTCGCCGAGTCCGCGGCCGTCGGCGACGTCCCGGGTGTCGTGTCCGACGAGCGCATCACCGCCGAGATCGACGGCACCGCGTACGCCGCCGCCAAGGCCGCAGCGATGCGGGCGCACGCCACGCAACTCTACGTCGCCGAGCCGTACTTCTCGCTCTCCAACAAGCTGGGGCAGCCCCTGTTCACCACCGAGTACTACGAGTTGGTGCGCGGGGAGGGCGGAGCACCGCGGGAGACCGATCTGTTCGCCGGGCTCGACGTCGGCGCCGGCGTGAGGGAGGCGTCATGACCGAGCGTGGCTCCATGCTCGCCCAGCCGCTGCAGCGGCCCCCCGCCGGGCGGACGTTCCTGTACGTCGGCCTGTTCGTGCTCGGCGTGCTCGTCGGCGCCGCCGGTGCGCTGGTGCAGGCCGGCTGGTTCCCGGGCGGGCTGCTGCTCGCGCTCGCGGGCGAGGCCGGGCTGTGCCTCGGCGGCGGACGGGCCGTCGAGAGCCGCGGCGGGGCCATCGCGCCCGCCGCCGGCTGGGTGATCGCGGTCATCCTGCTCACCGCCAGCAGACCCGAGGGGGACTTCCTCTTCGGCGCAGGAGGCGGCTCGTACCTCTTCCTGCTCGGAGGCATGGCCGTCGCTGTGATCTGCGCCACCCTCGGTCAGGGGCGGCAACCAGGCGGCCGTGACGTCCGACTTGGCAAGTGACGTACCACTTCGCCGTTAAGCGCGCGTGCAAGTGCCGTGTGGGTTTCCCCGACGGTCGTGGGATACGCGCCAGAAGTGGCCAGTATGGTGGTGCGCGCCGCCGAGCCGCCCGCGTGTTCAGGTCGTGCGGGCGGCGGAGCCAACCGGGAGAACCTGCCTTGAGTCGTGAAACTGACACTCCGTCCTCCGGGCCCAACGGGCGCGGCCAAGCCGCATACCCGTCGGGCACGCCGCCGTACGGGACCCCCATGGCTTCCGACGCCGGTACGGATGCGGGCCGTTCGGCCGCGCAGCCCGAGGACCGAAAGACCGAGACCACGCTGACCACGCGGATCCGGATCAACATCCCCGGGTCGCGACCCATTCCGCCGGTCGTCGTGCGTACGCCCGTCGCGGACACCGAGAGTCCCGAGGAGACCGGCGAGACCGAGCTTCCGGCACCGGGCGCGACCCAGGCCATGAGCACCGTCGAGCCTCCCGCCGAGCCGACCCCGTCGGCCGAGGAGAAGACCAGCGACTGGTTCGCGCCCCGCAAGTCGGGCCCGGCCAAGGGCGGTCAGGGCGGCGGCACCACCAACGGGGCCGGTCTGCCCGGCGGTTCGGGCGCGGGCGCGCCCACCGGCGGCGCCGGGACGCCCGGCGGTGCGCGTCCCGCCGGTTCCGGCGCGGGTGCTCCCACTGGTGCGCGTCCGGGCACCGGCCGTCCCGGTGGCGTGGTCGGCTCCATGAGCGTGCCCGGTGGCCCCCGGTCCGGCGGGACGAACGGCGCGGGGCTCCCCGGCGCGACCGGCGGCCCGGTGGCCCCCGGCCATGGCGGCGGCACCGGTTCCTTCGACGTCACCGAGGCGCTGGCCGCGGGCCCGCTCGGCGGCGGTTCGCGTCCCGGCGGCGAAGCGCGCCGTGACGAGCTGCCGTACTTCTCGGAGGGCGAGCGCGGCGCACAGAACGGTCAGAACGGGCAGAACGGCCAAGGCGGTTACGGCGGCGCGAGCGGCTTCAACGGGCCGAACGGCCGTGGCGGTCAGGGCGGCGCCCAGGGCCCCGCGGGCCCGACCGGCGGCCCGGTCACCGGAGACGGCCCGCTGGCACCGCCCCTCGGCGGCGGACCCGCCGGACCCGGCGGCCCCTCCGGCATGGGCGGCCCGCACGGCGCCGGCCTCGGCCCCGGCGGCGGTCTCAGCGACGACACCGCGATCCTCACCCCGCAGAAGCCGGCCCCCGAGCCGGGCACGGGCGGCTACCCGGCGCCGGACAACGTCTCCGGGCACACCGTCACCAGCGGCATCCCGGTCGTGCCCCCGGGCGCCGGCTCGCCGTTCGGCCCCGGCACCCACAGCGACGGCCCGCTGCCGCACACGCCGCCGAAGCTGCCGGAGCCGGTCGCGCAGAACGTGCCGTCCTCCTCCGCGCCCAAGAAGAAAAAGAAGGGCCGCAACAAGCTGGTGCTGCTCGGCGGCGGCCTGTTCGTCATCGGCGTCGGTGCCTACGGCGCCGGGCTGCTGATGAACCACTCCGACGTGCCCAAGGGCACCACCGTGCTCGGCGTCGACATCGGCGGCGGCACCCGCGACGACGCCGTGAAGAAGCTCGACGAGGCCTTCGGCGGCAATGTGAACAAGCCGCTGAAGCTGTCCGTCGGCGGCAAGACCGTCACGCTCAAGCCGGACCAGGCGGGGCTGCAGTTCGACGAGCAGGCCACGGTCGCCGCGGCCGCGCACAGCGACTACAACCCGGTCTCCGTCATCGGCTCCCTCTTCGGCAACCACCGTGTCGTCGAACCGGACATGCCCGTCGACACGGAGAAGCTGACCGCTGCCCTGAAGGACACGGCCGGCGGCTCCGGCTCGATGACCGAGGGCACGATCCAGTTCAAGTCCGGCAAGGCCGTCGCCGTCTACGGCAAGGCGGGCAAGGGCATCGACGTCGCCAGGTCGACCGAGGCGGTCATCGAGGCGTACCGCAACCAGGTGGAGGCCGGTTCGACCTCCCCGGTGACGGTCGCGACGACGAACGAGCAGCCGACGATCACCAACGCCGAGGTCGACCGCGAGATGAAGGCCTTCGCGAAGCCCGCGATGTCCGGCCTCGTCACCGTGCAGACCGACGCAGCCCACAGCATCCCGTTCGGTCCCGTGTCACTGCCGAAGATCATCGGCTTCAAGGCCGTCAACGGCAAGCTCGTGGACACCTACGACCTCAAGGCGCTCAAGGAGGCGTACGGCACCACCTTCGACGGTGTGCTGATCACCCGGGGCACCGGGCAGAAGACGGCCGTCACCCCCCAGGACGTCGCCTCCGCGCTGCGCAGGGCTCTGCTGGGCAAGACGACGGCGGAGCGCACCGGAGTCATCGACACCAACCCGAGCTGACCCCCGGGCGGCACCGCCGCCGCGCCGGCGTGACCGCGCGAACGTGTGAAGGCCCGTCCAGGAGGACGGGCCTTCACGGGCTTCACGCGGTCAGGGACGCGTGATGCAGTACAGGGCCACGTAGCCCTTGATGCCCTGGTAGTTGATCCGAGGGCGGCCGAGCCGGTCGACTTCGACTGCCGGATCCGGACGCCCCGCGCCGCACGACATGACATCTGTCATCCGGTACTCCGGACCGCCGACACTGCCGGCCATGCGGCCCCCGCGGCCACGATGGATCACATGACGACGACAGCGGCGACGGCCACCACACCGGTGGTCGGATTCGACCAGGTGAGCAAGACCTACGGGAGCGTACGGGCCGTGGACGGCCTGACGCTCGCGCTGCACCCGGGGGAGACGGTGGCACTCCTGGGGCCCAACGGGGCGGGCAAGTCGACCACCCTCGACCTGCTGCTCGGCCTGAAGCACGCCGACAGCGGCACGGTCCGCGTCTTCGGCACCGGCCCGCGCGAGGCCATCGTCGCCGGGCGGGTCGGCGCCATGCTGCAGAGCGGCGGGCTGATGGACGAGGTGACGGTCGCCGAGCTGGTGAAGCTCGCCTGCGATCTGCACCCCAAGCCGTACAAGGCGAGCGACGTCCTCGCCCGCGCCGGCATCTCGCAGATCGCCGACCGCAAGGTCAACAAGCTCTCCGGCGGCCAGGCCCAGCGCGTCCGCTTCGCCCTCGCGACCGCGGGCGACAGCGACCTGATCGTCCTGGACGAGCCGACCACCGGCATGGACGTCTCCGCCCGCCAGGCCTTCTGGGCCACCATGCGCGAACAGGCCGACCAGGGACGGACGGTGCTGTTCGCCACCCACTACCTGGAGGAGGCGGACGCGATCGCCGACCGGGTGCTGGTGCTGCACCGGGGCCGGCTCCTCGCGGACGGTACGGCGGCCGAGATCAAGGCGAAGGCGGGCGCGCGGCGCGTCTCCTTCGACCTGGAGGGCGCCATCGACGAGGCCCCGCTGCGGGCGCTCCCCTTCCTGACGTCCATCGACATCAGCGGCCAGACCATCCGCATCCAGTCCTCCGACGCCGACGCGACCGTCCACGCCCTCTACGGCCTCGGCATCTACCCCCGCAACCTCGAAGTCGCCGGGCTCGGGCTCGAGCAGGCCTTCGTCGCCATCACCGAGGCCGAGGAGGCCAAGCAGCCATGAACAGCCTGATCAAGCTGGAGCTCGCGCGCGCCCTGCGCAACCGCAAGTTCCTCTTCTTCTCGGTGATCTATCCCTCGGTCATCTTCCTGCTCGCCTCCAGCCAGGGCGGGACCAACGGCAAGGTCGACGGCACCGGTCTGACCGTCGCGGCGTACGTCATGGTCTCCATGGCCTCCTTCGGCGCCCTGACCGCCGTACTGATGGGCAACAGCGAGCGCATCGCCAAGGAGCGGGAGAACGGCTGGGTACGGCAGCTGCGGCTGACCACGCTGCCCGGGCGCGGCTATGTCCTCGCCAAGACCGCCAGCGCAGCCGTGGTGAGCCTGCCGTCCATCGTGGTCGTCTTCCTGGTCGCCGCCGCCGTGAAGGGCGTACGGCTGGATGCCTGGCAGTGGCTCGCGCTCACCGGTGCGATCTGGGCCGGCAGCCTGGTCTTCGCCGCGCTCGGCGTCGCCATCGGCTACCTCGCCTCCGGAGACGCGGTCCGCCCGCTCACGATGATCGTCTACTTCGGCCTGTCCATCCTCGGCGGCCTGTGGTTCCCGTCCACCAGCTTCCCGCAGTGGCTCCAGGACATCGCGAAGTGGCTGCCCACGCACGCGTACGCTGCCCTCGGGCGGGCGATCGAACAGAGCCAGGCCCCGCACGCCCAGGACATCGCCATCCTCGCCGTCTTCTTCGTCCTGTTCGCGGGCGGCGCGGCCTGGCTGTACCGGAAGGACACGCTGAAGGCGTGAGCATCATGAGGGAAGACCCCGCGCCCGAAGAGGCCCGCGTGCAGCGTCTGATCCGCATCGGGGAGCCGCCCCGCAACCGCGCCGAGGCCTGGCGCAAGCTGGTGTGGATCCTGCCCTGGCTGGTCTTCCTCAGCTCCCCGCTGAACGACCTGGTCTCGGGCCACCACACGGCCGCCGCCACCGCGGCCGGCTGGGCGGGACTCCTCTTCTTCGTCGGGACCTACCTGGCGGTGGTCTTCCGCAACATGGGAAGGCCGTTCGCCGGCCGGATCGTGGTGGTCCTGGTCGCCGGTCTCACCGCGCTCGCCATCATCCTGCCCCTGACGCTCGGCGCCCCCTGGCTCGGTCTTTTCGTGTACGTCTCCGTCGTCTGCGGCGTGACTCTCCCGCTGCGGATCGCGTACTGGGCGATCCCGCTGAACACGGTCGCGTTGATCCTCGTGGGAATCCGCGCCGGGGAGGAGACCGCCTGGAGCCTGTTCCTCCTGGTGCTGCTGCTCGGCTTCTCGATGACGGGCGTGAAGCAACTGGTGCGCACGACCGTCGAGTTGCGCAAGGCCCGGGCGACGGTCGCCCAACTGGCCGCGAACGAGGAGCGCCTGCGCCTGGCCAGGGACCTGCACGACCTCCTCGGCCACTCCCTCTCCCTGATCACGCTGAAGAGCGAGCTGGCGGGCCGGATGCTCCCCGACCACCCCGACAAGGCGGCCCAGCAGGTCGCCGACATCGAACAGGTCAGCCGCCAGGCCCTGGTCGACGTCCGCGAGGCCGTCACCGGCTACCGCCGCCCGCGCCTGTCCGCCGAACTGGCGGGCGCCCAGGTCGCGTTGACGGCGGCCGGCGTCACCGCCGACGTACCCGACGAACCGGACCTCGCCCACGTCCCCGAGGAGAGCGAGTCGGCGCTCGCCTGGGCGCTGCGCGAGGCGGTCACCAACGTCGTACGGCACAGCGGCGCCGGGCGCTGCACGGTGGAGGTGCTCAAGCGGCAGACCCTCGACGGCCAGGTGCTCGAACTCTCCGTCGAGGACAACGGCTCGGGCGGCTCCGGCAAGGGTCCCGGCAACGGCCTGACCGGCCTCACCGAACGCCTGGAGAAGGCGGGCGGCACCCTCGAGGCGAGCCGTACCAAGCACGGTTTCCGCCTGGTCGCCCGTGTGCCCGCCGGTACCTCACCGGCCGTAGGATCCGGGGCATGAGCCCTACGATCAAGGTGCTGCTCGCCGAGGACCAGTCGATGGTCCGCGAGGCGCTGGCCGCGCTCCTCGGCCTCGAGGACGACATCGAGGTCGTCGCCCAAGTGGCGCGCGGCGACGAGGTGTTGGCGGCCGTGCGCGAGCACGACGTGGACGTGGCCCTGCTCGACATCGAGATGCCGGGCTGCACCGGAATCGAGGCGGCGGCCCGGGTCCACAAGGCCCACCCGGCGGTGAAGCTGGTCGTCCTCACCACCTTCGGCCGCCCCGGCTACCTCCGCAGCGCCATGGAGGCGGGCGCCGCCGCCTTCCTGGTCAAGGACGCGCCGGCTGCTCAACTGGCGGAGGCGGTACGCAAGGTGCTCGCGGGGGAGCGGGTCATCGACCCGACCCTGGCGGCAGCGGCACTGGCCGAAGGCGCCAACCCCCTCACCGACCGCGAACGCGAGGTCCTGCGCGCGGCGGCCGACGGCTCGACGAACGCGGAATTGGCAAAGACCCTGCACCTGTCCCAGGGCACGGTCCGCAATTACCTCTCGACGGCGATCCAGAAACTGGCGGTACGAAACAGGGCCGAAGCGGTGCGGATTGCCAGAGAAAAGGGCTGGCTCTGAAATGCGCAGGCGTGCCTAGTTGAGCATTGCCCTTGCCGACTGCGCCTGTCGTCGTACCCGCTGTGCCGCGGGTTCGTCCACCGCCGCCACCACATCGGCGTACGCCTCGAGCTCTGCCGCCCCGCTGAGGAATTCCCCCCGCTGCACCAACAGTTGAGCCCTCTCGTAACGCAGCCGCGCCGGATGCGAAGGCAGCAGCAGTGACAACTCCACCGCCCACAACCCCACATCGGAGCGCTCGGGCCGGGCGGCGGCCCACGCGCGGATGTTGTTGAGGATGCGCAGGACCACGTCCAGCGGATCCGCCGGCGTCAGCATCGACGGATCCAGCGGCGCCCCGGTCGCCCCCGCCACCAGCAGCTCCGCGTCGCCCCCGTTGAGCACCCGCCCTCCGTCGAACGGATCAACGAGCACCTGCCGCTCCTGGGGACCGAACCCGACCACGAAATGCCCGGGCAGCGCGACCCCGTACACCGGCGCCCCCGCCCGCCGCGCGACCTCCATCCACACCACCGACAGCAGGATCGGCAGCCCGCGCCGCCGCCGCAGCACCTCGTGCAGCAGCGACGACTCCAGGCGCTGGTAGTCGGCGGGGGAGCCGCGGAACCCGTCCCGCACGCCGAGCAGGTGGTGCAGCGCCGTCGCCCAGGCCATCGGGCCGCCCGGCCGGAACGGCAGCTGCCCCGCCAGCCGGTCCAGCTCCATCTGCGCGGCGTCCATGCCCGCCTCGTCCAGCCCCCCGTCCGCCTCCGCGCCCACCAGCAGGCACAGCATGGACAGGTCGGGCCGCTCGGACCGCGCCTCCTCGGCGAACCGCCGCCGCAGCTCGGCGGACCGCTCGGGCGATGGGGGATACGGGGGACGCATAGCAGGCTCGTGCCCTCTCACGGCGATCGGTACTACTGGCCGCTGCCGGGAGCCGCCGGTTCCCGGTAGTGGTGGTACGCGTGGTGCGCGGCGAAACCCATCCCGGCATACAGCGCCCGCGCCCCCGCGTTGTCGTCCTCGACCTGGAGCCAGGCCGCCGAGGCACCCTCGTCCAGCGCCCGCCGGGCCAGCGCCGCCATCACGGTGGTGGCAAGGCCCTGCCGCCGCAGCTCCGGGTCCACCTCGACCGCGGCGAAGGAGGCCCACCGCCCGTCCACGACACACCGCCCGATCGCCGCAGGCGCCTGCTCCCCGGGAACCGTCGCGAACCACACCGAGGGCCCGCTCCCCAGCACCTTCAGCGCCACCTCGCTCACCCCCTTGCGCTGGTACCGCGAAAGCCACGCCTCGTCCGCCTCCCGGGACAGCACGACATCCGCGCCCTCCGCCCGGTCGGCGACCGGAGCCAGCGGCCCGATCCACAGCTCGGCGGTCACCTCACGCACCCACCCGCGCCGCTCCAGCTCCGCGCACAGCAGCTCCTGCGTGCCCTCGGCGCCGGTCGCGGTCTGGACGTACGCGGGCAGCCCACGCTCGCCGTACCAGTGCCGTACGACGTCCAGCGCCTCGTCGAGCGGCAGGCCGGGGTCGCCGAGCGGCAGCACGGAGTTGGCCCGCCGCGTGAACCCGGAGGCCGCCCGCAGCTCCCACTCGCCCAGCCGCTCGCTCTCCACCGGCCGCCACGCGCGCGAGGTGACGTGCGCGAGCTCCTCGTACGAGGCGGCGGGACCCCTGCGGCGGGCCGGTGCGGAGGGCACGACCTTCCCCGCGACCAGCGCCGATTCCGGAATTCGGACGCTCTCGCCGCCCTTCCGTGTGATCAGCAGCACACCGTCGTCCCATGATGTGAGAACACCCACCGTGTCGGTGAACTTCTCTTCCGGGACTCCACCTTCGATCAAGCGCCGTACGGAGACTCGTTTCCCCACGTCAGCAGCGGTGATACGAACCTCGAGACGTCCGCCGGCCGAGATTTCCACAGGTCAGTTCACCCCTCCTGTTCGGATCATGCCCAAGAACGGAGATACTAGGGGCGGGCATCGACGACGCCGCGCTCCCGCGCGCCAGGCGGCGGAGCCTGAGGAGGCCCGCCGGCGCCCAATCGAGGAGGAACGACAGCGTGACCTACGTCATCGCGCAGCCTTGTGTCGACGTCAAGGACAAGGCGTGCATCGAAGAGTGCCCGGTCGACTGCATCTACGAGGGCCAGCGGTCCTTGTACATCCACCCGGACGAATGCGTCGACTGTGGTGCCTGTGAGCCGGTATGCCCGGTCGAGGCGATCTTCTACGAGGACGACACTCCGGAGGAGTGGAAGGACTACTACAAGGCGAACGTCGAGTTCTTCGACGAGCTCGGCTCCCCCGGCGGCGCCAGCAAGCTGGGCCTCATCGAGCGGGACCACCCCTTCATCGCCGCGCTGCCGCCGCAGGCCGAGTAATCACGCAAGCGGCCCGCACAGCGTGCCGCCTCGGTCCCGTACGGCCGGATCACCATGATCGCCGTACGGGACCGAGGCGTTTGCCGTACGACCTGAAAGTGAGCGACAGTCCCGTGTCCGCAGTCTCCGACCGCCTGCCCACCTTCCCCTGGGACAAGCTGGAGCCGTACAAGAAAACGGCCGCCGCGCACCCGGACGGCATCGTCGACCTCTCCGTCGGCACCCCGGTCGACCCGGTCCCCGACCTGATCCAGAAGGCCCTGATCGACGCGGCGGACTCCCCGGGCTACCCGACGGTCTGGGGCACCCCGGCACTGCGCGACGCGATCACCGGCTGGGTCGAGCGCCGGCTCGGCGCCCGCGAGGTCACCCACCGGCACGTCCTGCCGATCGTCGGCTCCAAGGAACTGGTCGCCTGGCTCCCCACCCAGCTGGGCCTCGGCCCCGGCGACAAGGTCGCGTACCCGCGCCTGGCCTACCCGACGTACGAGGTCGGCGCCCGCCTGGCCCGCGCGGACTACGAGGCCTACGACGACCCCACGCAGCTGGACCCGACGAACCTGAAGCTTCTCTGGCTCAACTCGCCGTCGAACCCGACCGGCAAGGTGCTGGGCAAGGAGGAGCTCACGCGGATCGTCGCCTGGGCACGCGAGCACGGCGTCCTCGTCTTCTCCGACGAGTGCTACCTGGAGCTGGGCTGGGAGGCGGACCCGGTCTCGGTCCTGCACCCGGACGTCAACGGCGGCTCGTACGACGGCATCGTCTCCGTCCACTCGTTGTCGAAGCGCTCGAACCTGGCGGGCTACCGCGCGGCCTTCCTGGCCGGCGACCCGGCCGTCCTCGGCCCCCTGCTGGAGATCCGCAAGCACGGCGGCATGATGACGTCGGCGCCCACCCAGGCGGCCGTGGTGGCGGCCCTGGGCGACGACACCCACGTCCGCGAGCAGCGGGAACGGTACGCGGCCCGCCGCAGGGCCCTGCGCGAGGCGCTCCTCGGCCACGGCTTCCGCATCGAGCACAGCGAGGCCAGCCTCTACCTGTGGGCGACGCTCGACGAGTCCTGCTGGGACACGGTGGCCCACCTCGCCGAGCTCGGCATCCTGGTCGCGCCGGGCGATTTCTACGGCCCCGCGGGCGAGAAGTTCGTACGGGTCGCACTGACGGCGACGGACGAGCGGGTGCGGGCGGCCGTGGCGCGCCTGTAGCCGCCGTACACGCGAAAAGAGGGCCCGGGACGCGTTGTCCCGGGCCCTTACTCGTTCAGGGTGCTCAGCCGGTGATCGGCAGGCCCGTCTTGACCGGCAGGGTCGCGGCCGGCGGCAGGGCGGCGCCCTTGGTCAGAGAGTCCGTCGCCAGACCGCCCTTGGTCGCCGACTTCGTGGTGGCGCCGACGAGGGTCCCGACGGTGCCCGCCGCTTCCCCGGCGGCCCGCTGCGCCGTCGGACCGGCCTTCTTCGCGACCTTGCCACCGGTCTTGCCCGCGGTCGGAACCGCCTTCTTGACCGCCTTGCTGCCGGCGTCGCCCGCGAGCCCGGTGACGTTCTGCGCCGCACCGTCGACGGTGTTGCCGACGCTCGCCCCGTCCAGGGCGGTCACGCCACCGACGTTCGGAGTGGCGGGCAGTTCGGGGGCCGCGCTCGCGGAGCCGGCCGCACCGACCCCGGCAGCCGCTCCCGCTGCGACGAGCAGCGCGGCACGGGCGATCCGACGGGTCAGGGGGAGAGACATGATGCTCCTTCGACTGAATGCTTGGTCGTCCGGGCTCGGACGCAGTAACTACCGCTCGAAGGCTGCGAAGGTTGCGGCGCCCAAACGTAAAGAGTTGGCAATGCGTCGCATTATCGGCTGCGGATAAAAACGGGCAAAGAGTGCCCGTTCTGAAAGTCTGCGGAATCCTTACAGCCCTTTGGTGCCAAGGGTTTTGACGGATGTTGGGGTGACGCCGCGAAAACCTGCCCCCGTTGTGGACCGTGCGGGACCGGTGTAACCCGCACGGGTTACCGCCCGCACTACTGCCCAGTGACAATTCGGACGGCGTCCGCGTCCTTCTCCGCCCCGGAGGTCCCCTGCGCGCCGGTCGTGCGCCACTGGCTGTCGGTGTTCCCGGCGGTCCACTCCCGGCCGCCGTAGGAGACGCGTTCGATGTGCAGGGCCGAGGAGTTGGCCACGGCCCAGTGCGCGAGCTGCCAGCCGCGCTGCCGGACGCTGCGGCCCTTGGCGACGCCCTTGCCGACGGGGACGGGGAGCGTGACGGTGCGCGAGCCCGCCTGCGTGCTCACGGTCGGGGACGGCGTCGGCTTCGACCCGGCGCTCACCTCGGCGCCGGCCGGCTGCAGCGCGTCCCGCCCGAAGTCCCGTACGAGCGCGGCCCGTACGGCGTCCGGGCCCGCCGCCTGCGTCGTGGTGGCGTCGACGCGGCCCTGGCAGGTCAGCGTGGCCGGCGAGTTCCCGGTGAGGGCGGCGGCCAGCAGGACCGCGTCCGGCTCGTGCTTGGCGTACGCCTCCGGGAAGCCGCTGCGCTGCACGCGCTGCGCGGCGACGGTGAGGGGCAGCTTCGTGTAGCCCTTCACCTTGGTCAGGTGCTCGTAGAAGATGCCCGCCGCGTACGTCGGATCCAGGATCTGCTTCTTCGTGCCCCAGCCCTGCGAGGGCCGCTGCTGGAACAGGCCGAGCGAGTCGCGGTCGCCGTGCCTGATGTTGCGCAGCCCGGACTCCTGGATCGAGGTCGCCAGCGCGATGGCCACCGCCCGCTCGGGCATGCCGCGCCCGGTCCCGACGGCGGCGATCGTGGCCGCGTTCACGGCCTGCTCGGGCGTGAACTCGTACGCCTCCTGGTCGGCCTTGCCCGAGACGACCTTGCAGCCCGGTTTGCCGGTGCCTCCGGTGACGTACTGCACCACGAGGTAGCCCGCGAGGGCGAGCAGGACGAAGAAGGCCGCCCCGGCACGGAAGAGGCGGCCACGACGCTTGAGGGTGGGTGACGGCTCTGGCACGCCGTACAAGGTAGCGGAGGGCGCTGTGGTGCCCGGGGTGGGTGTGGACAGTGGGCCGAGGGCTTGGCGGGTTAGGGTCGACGGCATGGCCGACACCCCGCTTGACCTCGCTCTGGACGCCGCCCGGCTCACCGCGCAGCTCGTCGACTTCCCTTCGGAGAGCGGCACCGAGAAGCCCCTCGCCGACGCGATCGAGGGCGCCCTGCGCGCCCTGCCGCATCTGACGGTCGAGCGGTACGGCAACAACGTGATCGCCCGCACGGACCTCGGCCGGCCGGAGCGGGTCATCCTGGCCGGGCACATCGACACCGTCCCGATCGCGGGGAACCTCCCGTCGAGGCTGGACGAGGACGGCGTCCTGTGGGGCTGCGGCACCTGCGACATGAAGGCGGGCGTGGCGGTACAGCTGCGCATCGCGGCCACGGTCCCGGCCCCCAACCGCGACCTGACCTTCGTCTTCTACGACAACGAAGAGGTGGCCGCCGAGCTCAACGGCCTCAAGCACGTGGCCGAGGCACACCCCGAGTGGCTGGAGGGCGACTTCGCGGTGCTGCTGGAGCCGTCCGACGGCGAGGTGGAGGGCGGCTGCCAGGGCACGCTGCGGGTGCTGCTGAAGACCAAGGGGGAGCGGGCCCACTCGGCGCGCAGCTGGATGGGCGCCAACGCGATCCACGCGGCCGCCCCGATCCTCGCGCGCCTCGCCTCGTACGAACCGCGCTACCCGGTGATCGACGGCCTGGAGTACCGCGAGGGCCTGAACGCGGTGGGCATCTCGGGCGGGGTGGCCGGCAACGTCATCCCCGACGAGTGCGTGGTGACCGTCAACTTCCGCTATGCGCCCGACCGCACGGAGGAGGAGGCGATCGCCCACGTCAGGGAGGTCTTCGCGGACTGCGGGGTGGAGGAGTTCGTGGTCGACGACCACAGCGGCGGCGCGCTGCCGGGCCTCTCCCACCCTGCCGCGGCGGCCTTCATCGAGGCGGTGGGCGGCACCCCGCAGCCGAAGTACGGCTGGACGGACGTGAGCCGCTTCTCCTCCCTCGGCATCCCGGCGGTCAACTACGGCCCGGGGAACCCACACTTGGCGCACAAGCGGGACGAAAGGGTCGAAACGGTCAGGATCCTTGCGGGTGAGGAGCGCCTGCGCAACTGGCTGACACGCTGAGGTCCCTCGTCCGTAACCCGCGTAGATCTACGCTGAGGTGGAAACACCCCGCAAGCGGAGGGAGCGCACATGGCTACCGGGAACCCCGAGGGCAAGAAGCAGCCACCGGAGGAGCAGCGCCTGGGACCGGTCCTCCGGCGGCGGAACCAGGTGACGGCGAGCACGACGGACCAGCGCCTGCTGGACGCCGGCGGCCCGTCGGACTGGGTGCACACGGACCCCTGGCGGGTCCTGCGCATCCAGTCGGAATTCATCGAGGGCTTCGGCACCCTCGCCGAACTCCCGCCCGCGATCAGCGTGTTCGGCTCGGCGCGCACCAAGGCGGACTCGCCTGAGTACGAGGCGGGGGTACGGCTCGGCCGCGGCCTGGTGGAGGCGGGCTGGGCGGTGATCACGGGCGGCGGGCCCGGTGCCATGGAGGCGGCCAACAAGGGCGCCCTGGAGGCGAAGGGCCTCTCCGTCGGCCTGGGCATCGAGCTGCCCTTCGAACAGGGCCTCAACCCCTACGTCGACATCGGCCTGAACTTCCGCTACTTCTTCGTCCGCAAGATGATGTTCGTCAAGTACGCGCAGGGTTTCGTGGTCCTGCCCGGCGGCCTCGGCACCCTCGACGAACTCTTCGAGGCCCTCACCCTGGTCCAGACCCAGAAGGTGACCCGCTTCCCCATCGTCCTGTTCGGCAGGGAGTACTGGGGCGGTCTGGTCGACTGGCTCAAGAACACCCTCATCGCCCAGGGCAAGGCCTCGGAGAAGGACCTCCTCCTGTTCCACGTCACGGACGACGTGGACGAGGCGGTCGCCCTGGTCTCCAAGGAGGCCGCCCGGTAGCGAGGCGCTACGCGAGCCCTCGGCGGGCGACCGCCGGGGGCCGGTGCCCCGCGATGGACGCGACCATGTCCAGCACCTGCCGGGTCTCCGCGACCTCGTGCACGCGGTAGACCTGCGCCCCGAGCCAGGCCGACACTGCGGTGGTCGCCAGCGTCCCGATCACCCGCTCCTTCACCGGCTTGTCCAGCGTCTCGCCCACGAAGTCCTTGTTGGACAGGGAGACGAGCACGGGCCACCCCGTCTCGACCATCTCCCCGAGCCGCCGCGTCGCCTCCAGACTGTGCCGGGTGTTCTTCCCGAAGTCGTGCCCGGGATCGATCAGCACGGACTCCCGGGGCACCCCGAGCGCCACGGCCCGCTCGGCCAGACCGAGCGTCACCCTCAGAATGTCGGCCACGACATCGTCGTACGTCACCCGATGCGGACGCGTCCGCGGCTCGGCGCCACCCGCGTGCGTGCACACCAGCCCGACCCCGTAACGCGCCGCGACCTCCGCCAGCCGCGGGTCCACCCCGCCCCACGCGTCGTTCAGCAGATCGGCCCCGGCCTCGCACACGGCCTCCCCGACCTCGGACCGCCAGGTGTCCACGCTGATGACGACGTCCGGGAAGCGCCGCCGCACCTCCGTGACGAACCCGACCGTCCGGCGCGCCTCCTCCTCGGCCGACACCTCTTCGCCCGGCCCCGCCTTCACCCCGCCGATGTCGATGATGGCAGCGCCCTCCGACACCGCCTGCTCCACGCGCGCGAGGGCGGGCTCGTCGCGGAAGGTCGCCCCTTGGTCGTAGAAGGAGTCAGGGGTCCGGTTCACGATCGCCATGATCACCGGCTCGTGCGCCTCGAACGAGCGCCTGCCCAGCCTGAGCATCCGCTGTGACCTCTCCTAGTACGTCCTGGGTGTCCTGGCCTTTCGGCCGCCTGCGACCCTAACTGTCAGACTCGCATGGCACGATCGGACCCTGACACATTCAGCTTCATCCAGCTTCCGAGCATCGAGCGTGGGGACCACAGCGATGGTTATGTTCTTGTTCCTGGTCGTCGCCCTCGCCGTCGTGGTCGCCGCCGTGACACTGGCCGTGGTGGGCGGCGGAGAGGGCGAGGGCCCGTTGCCCGAGGTGGCCCCCGAGCGGCTGCAGGACCCGCTGCCGCCGGACCGCCCGGTGGACCGCGCGGACGTCGACAGCCTCCGCTTCCCGCTCGCCGCCCGCGGCTACCGCATGGCGGACGTCGACGACGCGCTCAACCGCCTCGCCGCCGAGCTCGAGGAGCGCGACGCCCGTATCTCCGACCTGGAGTCCGCCCTGGCGGGCGCCCAGGCCGCCGTCCACGGCCACCACGCTCCCCACATCTCCATGGAGAAGCCGGCCCACGGCCCGGAGGACCAGCAGTGACCGACTCAGCCGCCCTTGCCGGCCCGGACGGCGCCCTGCGCTGCCCCTGGGCCCTGTCCACCGAGGACTACGTGGCGTACCACGACGAGGAGTGGGGCCGCCCGGTCCACGGCGACGACGCCCTCTACGAACGCCTCAGCCTCGAGGCCTTCCAGTCCGGCCTCTCCTGGATCACGATCCTGCGCCGCCGCCCCGGCTTCCGCGCCGCCTTCGCCGACTTCAGGATCGAGAAGGTCGCCGCCTTCACCGAAGCGGACCGGGACCGCCTCCTCGCCGACGCGGGCATCATCCGCAACCGAGCCAAGATCGACGCCACCCTCGCCAACGCGCGCGTGCTGGCCGACTGGGCCCCGGGCGAGCTGGACGAGCTGATCTGGTCCCACGCACCGAAACCGGGCCCGGCCCCGAAGACTCTCGGGGACGTCCCGGCGGTCACCCCGGAGTCGACGGCCCTGTCCAAGACCCTCAAGAAACGGGGCCTGCGCTTCGTCGGCCCGACAACGGCGTACGCCCTGATGCAGGCATGCGGCTTGGTGGACGACCACTTGGAGGCGTGCGTCGCACGCCTCTCGTGACGGTGCCGGTGCGGGTCAGCGACCCAGGTACTTCGGCTTCTCCTTGTTCACGAAGGCCTGCACCGCGATCGCATGGTCCTCGGAGGACCCGGCACGCGTCTGCAGCTCGTCCTCCTTGTCCAGCGTCTCGGCCAGTGAGTGCGACAACCCGTACGCCACCGCCTCCTTGATCGCCCCGTACGCCACCGTCGGCCCCTCGGCCAGCGCCCTCGCCACCTTCTCGGCCTCGGCACGCAGCTCGGCGGCCGGCACGAGCCGGTTCGCGATCCCCAGCTCGTACGCCTCCTGCGCCTTGATGCTCCGCGGGAAGAGCAGCAGATCGGCGGCGCGCCCCGGCCCGACGACCCGCGGCAGCGTCCACGAGATACCGGAGTCGGCGGTCAGCGCGACACCCGCGAACGACGTGTTGAAGGCGGCCGTGTCCGCCACCACCCGGTAGTCCGCCGCGAGCGCAAACCCGAAGCCGGCCCCCGCCGCAACCCCGTTCACCCCGGCCACCACCGGCTTCGGCATCTCCACCAGCGCCCGCACGATGGGGTTGTAGTGCTCCTTCACCGTGCTCATCGTCTGCCGCGACCCCGTCTCCCGGTCCTGCACCAGCAGCCCGATGTGCTCCTTGAGGTCCTGCCCCACACAGAACGCCCGGTCGCCCGCGGCGGTCAGCAGCACGGCCCGTACGGCGTCGTCACCGGCCGCCGACCGGACCGCGTCCCGCAGAGCGACCTTGGCCGCGACGTTCAGCGCGTTCATCGCCTCCGGGCGGTTCAGCGTGATCGTCGCGAGCCCGTCGCTCACCTCGTAGAGCACGGTGTCGGCCATGGTGTGTCCCCTCGGCTGTCGCGGTTCAGGCGTACCGGCCGGTACGCCCCTGTCCGTAGGACAGCATGGCGGAGAGAGACCGGAGTGGACGTGTGACCTGCGTCAAAGAATTCTGGACGGTTTCCGGTCGGCGGAAGTCCGTGCGGCGGCGCAGTATCGCAGTCACATCGCCGAATTGAGTGGTTTTGCTCGCGCGCGTTGCCCAAGCGATGCCGACTGATGTTGGTCATCGGGTCCTGAGATGCGGGATAATGGCTTGGAAGCAATGTGTTCGATGCCGGTGTCGCGTGTCCCACGCTAGACGCGTGTGCCCTCCCAGGGCCGTCGGCTTTGACGATGAGCTGGTTTCAGGAAGGGGAACGAGCATGGCGGCCATGAAGCCGCGGACGGGCGATGGCCCGCTCGAGGTGACCAAGGAGGGGCGGGGCATCGTCATGCGCGTTCCGCTCGAAGGCGGCGGTCGGCTCGTCGTCGAGCTGACCCCTGACGAGGCCGACGCGCTCGGCGACGCCCTCAAGAAGGTCGTCGGCTGACGCGGAACGCGACCATACCCTTTCAGCTGCCCCGGCATCCAAGTGGTGCCGGGGTTGCTGTTTTCCCGGGGATGCGTATGCGCTTCACGCATTCCGTCCCGGCGGGGTCACCGTTTGACGGCGCACAGCAGCCCGTCGCCCACCGGCAGCAGCGACGGCACCAGATCCTGGCTCTCGCGCACCGCGCGCAGCAGCTCCCGCAGCCGCAGGACCTCCGTCGGCTGCGGGCCCGAGTCGACCGTGCGGCCGTTGGCGAAGACGCCCTCGAAGACCACCAGGCCGCCCGGACGGAGCAGGCGCAACGATTCAGCGAGGTAGTCCATGACCTCCTGCCGGTCGCCGTCGCAGAAGACGAGGTCGTAGCCGGCGTCCGCGAGCCGGGGCAGGACGTCCAGGGCGCGGCCCGGGATGAAACGGGCGCGGTTGCTGGCGAAGCCGGAGGCACGGAAGGCCTGGCGGGCGAACTGCTGGTGCTCGGGCTCGGGGTCCACCGTGGTCAGCACACCGTCCGGGCGCATGCCGTGCAGCAGATGGATGCCGGAGACGCCGGTGCCGGTACCGATCTCCGCCACCGCCTTCGCGTCCACCGAGGCCGCCAGCAACCGCAGCGCCGCGCCCGTGCCGGGCGACACCGAGCGCAGCCCCGCCTCACGGGCCCGGTCGCGGGCCCAGCGCAGGACTTCGTCCTCGGCGACGTAGGCGTCGGCGAACGCCCAGCTCGTCTGCCGGTTGCCGGTAATGGCCCTCTCCTGTCCCCGTGGTTGCCTGGGCGTGACTGTATCCGTTGGGGCCGGGAACCCGCAGATGGGACCGGGCGTTTAGAGGGGTAGGTGACGGCACGGGGGGACACAGTTGGATCACGAAGAGGGGCAGGGGCCCGAGCAACTGCAGACGCAGCGGCCAGAGGGGTATCAGCCCAGATCAAATTCTCGTAAAACCGCTTATCCGGAGCTAACGGGCGAGGTGGCTATGGTAGGGGCTCCACTGGACACCACCAGAGCTGACAGGGGAGGTGCGGCTGCGCCTGTGGATCGGGGAGGAGTGCTGCGGCGCTTTCTCGGATCGGCGGGCAGGCCGAAATCCGTGAACGACACCGCAGCTGACCACAGCCACGCCGCCGACCAGGCCCAGACCGCGACTTTCTCCACCGACGCGGACGGGCAGGCGTGGACTCCGCCCACCTGGGAGGAGATCGTCAGCACCCACAGCGGCCGCGTCTACCGGCTGGCGTACCGCCTGACCGGTAACCAGCACGACGCCGAGGACCTCACCCAGGAGGTCTTCGTCCGCGTCTTCCGCTCCCTGTCCACCTACACGCCGGGCACCTTCGAGGGCTGGCTGCACCGCATCACCACCAACCTCTTCCTGGACATGGTCCGCCGCAAGCAGCGCATCCGCTTCGACGCCCTGGGCGAGGACGCGGCCGAGCGGCTGCCCAGCCGTGAGCCGTCCCCGCAGCAGGTCTTCAACGACGCGCACTTCGACGCGGACGTCCAGCAGGCCCTCGACACCCTCGCGCCCGAGTTCCGCGCCGCGGTCGTCCTGTGCGACATCGAAGGACTGTCGTACGAGGAGATCGCCGCAACCCTCGGCGTCAAGCTCGGCACGGTCCGCTCGCGCATCCACCGCGGCCGCTCGCAGCTGCGCAAGGCCCTCGCGCACCGTGCGCCCCAGACCCGGACGACCGAGCGCCGTTCCCTGGTGCCACGGGTGCCCGCTCTGGGGGGAGGGGGCGCGACCGCGTGAGTGGATCACGACCCAGCCCCGCCGAGAGGCGTCTGGCAGAGCAGCACCTGGGAGACCGACTCTCCGCCCTGGTGGACGGAGAGCTGGGTCATGAGTCGCGCGATCGGGTCCTCGCCCACCTGGCCACCTGCGCCAAGTGCAAGGCGGAGGCCGACGCACAGCGACAGCTGAAGAACGTCTTCGCGGAGGCGGCCCCGCCGCCGCCCTCCGAGAGCTTCCTGGCCCGACTCCAGGGGCTTCCGGGGGGAGGTGACGATCCGGACGACGGCTCGCCGTTCGGAGGGGGAAGACTCCCCGGCTCGGCCTCCGGGAAGTTCGGCACCACCGGAGTGTTCGGGCTGAAGCGCGGTGACCGCTTCGAGTTCGACTACGTCCCCTCGGCACCGCACGCCCCGGCTTCCGTCCTCCCCGACTCCGGCCGTGGCTTCCGCATACACGACGTCAGCCGCCATGAGGCCGAGCGGTCGGCCTCGCGCGGGATGCGGTTCGCGTTCGTCGCCGCCGGGGCGGTGTCGCTCGCCGCGATCGCGCTGGGCGGCGTCACGACCGGCACACCCACCGACACCGCGGATGCGCGTGGCGGTTCGGGGGCCGGCAGCAATGTGACCCCGATGCGTACGCAGGGGACGAGCGCCGCGACGGCCCCCGACGCCCAGCGGCGCCGTGGCACCGGCCCGCTGCTCGCGCAGGGCCGCCAGTCGCTCGGCGACACCCCGGTGGCCCCGACCGAGGTGTCCGCGCCGCTGCTGCCGGGCGTGCCGAGCCCTGTCACCGCCGGACAGGTGGAGCAGGCCGTGGACACGCTGACCACCCCTGTGGTGGCCGGTGCCGCCGTGATGTCCCCGCTGATACGTCCGCTCACGGCGACCCCGCCGCTGACCCTGACCTCGTGGTCCTCGACCCCCGAGGTCTCGTCCCCCGGCCTTCTGGCCGCCCCGATCCCCGACACCACTTCCGCTCCCTCCTCCCCCTCTCGCACCACCCCCTGACCGGCCTCTGCGCGACGGCGCGCGAACCTGGTTGAATCCAGGGTGAACCGCGCCCACGGCAGGGAGCCGGGCGCGGAGTCGACAAACTGGGGCCGCCGCCGACGAGTCGTGCCGTGGTCAGCTGTGGGGAGAGCATGAACGAGGGGAAGCCCACGAAGCCGAAGTGGTGGAGCCGTCCACGTCCGCAGGGCCCTGCGGACACGGATCCCGCCTCGACGGAGTCTGCGGAGACGGCATCGGGGGACGACGGAGCGGACAGGGTTCGTGGTGGCGACGGCGACTTCGAGCTGGTGCCGCCTGCCGCGGTCGGTGGCGGCGAGGCGGTTTCTCCCGACGGCGACTACGAGTTGAGGCATCCGCAGGACGTGGCGGGTTCGGAGCCCGCTGATGCCTCGGAGCGGGTCGCATCCGGGGCAGGGGCTCCGGGAGGTGCCGCCGAGGTCGGTGCTGCTGAGCGGGCGTCAGGGACGGGGGTTCCGGAACAGTCCCGCCACGAGGGCGACTTCGAGCTGGAACGGCCGGCTGTGCCCGCCGTTGGACCGGCAGACCTGTCTCCCACGCCCACCACCACCCGCCTCAAGCCCCTCCACGACCCCGACCCGTACAGCACCCCGCCCTACGGTGAACCCGGCCCCTGGGCACCCGCTCCGCCGGTGCAGCACCCCGCGGCCACACCCGCGCAGGGCACGGCGGCGCCGACGCCACCCGCGGCACACGGCATGCCCTCCGCGCCGCACGTCTCCGGCGAGCCGGTGGGACCCGCGCCCCATGACCCGCCGGCCCCGGCACCGTCGCCTGCCGTGCCGTCCCCCGCGCCTACTGCCCCGGCGCCGTCGGCCCCCGCACCGTCCCACGCCACCCCCACCCCGATACCGGCCCCCGCGCCCCTCGCCCCCGGCCATGCAGGCCCCGTTCCCGTCAGCGACCCCCCACCCCCCTCCACCCCCTGGCAGAACTACGACCCCTGGGCCCCCGCCCCCCTCCAGCAGAACGGGGCGGCCATCGCCGACAAGGACACGCGACGTAGGCGGGTCCGCAGGGCCCTCGTCGGCGGAGCCGTAGCGCTGGCGCTTGTGTCCGGTGGTGTCGGTGGGGCCCTCGGGGCCTATCTCGAGCGCAACGGTGGTGTGGGGGCCGTAGAGCTGCCGCAGGCCGGGAAGGAGCCCGTCGGGAGGGCTCCGGACAGTGTGGCCGGGATCGCCGCACGAGCCTTGCCCAGCGTGGTGACCCTGCATGTCACCGGGGCCGACGAGTCCGGCACCGGCACCGGGTTCGTGCTCGACGACCGCGGACACATCCTCACCAACAACCACGTCGTCGAGCCCGCCGGGACCGGCGGGACGATATCCGTCACCTTCAACAGCGGGGACACCGCCAAGGCGACCGTCGTCGGGCGGGACAGCGGGTACGACCTCGCCGTCGTGAAGGTGAGCGGCGTGACCGGCCTCAAGCCCATGGCGCTCGGCAACTCCGACAACGTCCAGGTCGGCGACCCCGTCGTCGCCATCGGCGCCCCCTTCGACCTCGAGGGCACCGTCACCTCCGGCATCATCAGCGCCAAGGAACGGCCCATCACCGCCGGCGGCGACAGTTCCGACGGGAGCGACGTGTCGTATGTGGATGCGCTGCAGACCGACGCGCCGATCAATCCGGGCAACTCCGGCGGACCCCTCCTCGACTCCAAGGCCCGCGTCATCGGCATCAACTCCGCCATACGCTCCGCCGACGACGGCTCGGACTCCGGCGGCGGTCAGGCGGGTTCGATCGGCCTCGGCTTCGCCATACCCGTCAACCAGGCCAAGCGCGTCGCAGAGGAGCTCATCAACACCGGCAAGGCCACCCACCCCGTCATCGGCGTCACCCTCGACATGGACTACACCGGCGACGGCGCCCGCGTCGGCGCGAAGGCCACCGGCGGCGGCCCCGCCGTCTCCGCGGGCGGCCCCGGAGACAAGGCCGGCATCAAGGCGGGCGACATCATCACCGAGGTCGACGGCCAGCGCATCCACTCCGGCGAGGAACTGATCGTCAAGACCCGCGCCCACCGCCCGGGCGACCGTCTGGAGCTGACCGTGAAGCGCGACGGCAAGGAGAAGAAGATCTCCCTGGTGCTCGGTTCCGCCGACGGCAACTGATCGAACCGATTGACACGAACCTCACAGGTGCACCCCCCAACCCCCGCCCCACAAGGCAAACAACCCCCAAAACCGCACACGCGGCCCCACTCGGAGGCCTCGGGACAGTACCGGTTGCACGGGATCGCCGGGTACCGTGGATCCGGCCCGGACCACGGAAGACCCGCACAGACCACCGAGGGCCGAGGACCGAGGACATCGCAAGGAGCTTCAGGTGTTCAATGACATAGGACCGCTCGAGCTTGTCACGCTCGTTGTCCTCGCCGTGCTCGTCTTCGGTCCGGACAAGCTCCCGAAGGTCATCCAGGACGTCATGCGGACCGTGCGCAAGATCCGGGAGTTCTCGGAGAGCGCCAAGCAGGACATCCGGTCGGAGCTCGGCCCGGAGTTCAAGGACTTCGAGTTCGAGGACCTCAACCCCAAGACGTTCATCCGCAAGCAGCTGGACAACGACGAACTGGGGCTCAAGGAGATCCGCAACGGCTTCGACCTGAAGAAGGAGATGGCCGAGGTGACGGACGCGGTCCACAGCCGCGAAACCGACTCGCCGAGCTCTTCTTCCTCTTCGTCCGGCTCCTCCGGCGGCCGCGTCGACATGACGAAGAAGCCCGAGGAGGACGACCGTCCGCCCTTCGACGCGGACGCCACCTGAGCCGTACGCCCCGCTGCTCACCTGCGCCGTACGTGACGCACTTCATACTCCACGGCGCCTCCGCACGGCCTGAACCCGCCTCCCGGCGCGCCCCACGCGCCGGTGGGTTTCCCGGCTGCCCTCACAGGTGTGGCTATGCTGCCGAGTTGTTGTGCGGACCGGACGAGTACGCCCGAAGGGGGGCGGGCCGCTCCGATCCGACGAGAGCGAGGAGGCGTCCGGGCACATGGAGACGACGAGTCAGGCAGTCGCGCAGGCGCCGGCCGCGGAGGGCGGACCACAGGACCCCTCCGCCCGGCGCACGGCCGACGGCTACCTGCAGGCGCCCTTCCCGTGGTACGGCCTCGACGAGGCCTTCACGGGGCCGCGCCGGCTGATGCAGGTCGGGACGGCGGCCGACGGAGCCGTCGAACACGGTTCGATCGGGTTCGGCGACGAGCCCTCCGTGAAGAACGAGTACGCGGTCGGTGCGACCGGCGAGCCCAAGGAGAAGTTCGCGGTCGTGGTCACGGTCGCGGCCAACCCCGTACGGCGCAGCGCCGACGGCACGGGGCTCCTGGAGGCCACCTCGGTGTCCTCGGCGGCCTGGCTCGCGGGTGTGGGGCTGCTGTCCTTCACCTGGCCCGGTCAGATGGACCACTCCCTGCGCGACGACTGGCTGGAGCAGCAGACGGAGACGGCGTGGGCCCTGGCCGACGACCTGTCCGGCCCGGCCTGGTCGACGCTCTCCCTGCCGGTGGACGGCGTCCCGACGTCGTTCCACTACCGCGAGTCCGAGTTCGGCTGGGTCCTCGCGGGCTCCACGCAGGAAGGGGTGCACGTGGGGGCGTACGGGAGAGGGATGAGCGCATACGGCCTGGGCTTCGCCGTGATCAAGGACATCTCGGCCTACGCCTAGTCGGGGTTACGACAAAGGGGGCGCCGTCTCTTCCGGACGGCGCCCCCTCGATCGTACGAAGCCTGGAAAGCCGTACGAGCCTAGAACTTGTTCTTCGGCGTGATCCCAAGCGACAGGCCCGACAGACCCCGCTGGCGTCCGCCGAGCTTGCCCGCGATGCCGCGCAGGGCCGCGCCCGCCGGGGAGTCCGGGTCGGACAGGACGACCGGCTTGCCGTCGTCGCCGCCTTCGCGCAGGCGGACGTCGATCGGGATGGAGCCGAGGACCGGGACCGTCGCACCCGTCGTACGGGTCAGGCCGTCCGCCACCGACTGGCCGCCGCCCGTGCCGAACACGTCGACCATCTCGCCGCAGTGCGGGCAGGGCAGGCCGGACATGTTCTCGACCACGCCGACGATCTTCTGGTGGGTCTGTACGGCGATGGAGCCGGCCCGCTCGGCGACCTCCGCGGCCGCCTGCTGGGGCGTCGTCACGACCAGGATCTCGGCGTTCGGGACCAGCTGGGCGACGGAGATGGCGATGTCGCCGGTGCCGGGCGGGAGGTCCATCAGCAGGACGTCCAGGTCGCCCCAGTACACGTCCGCCAGGAACTGCTGCAGCGCGCGGTGGAGCATCGGGCCGCGCCACACGACCGGGGCGTTGCCCGGCGTGAACATGCCGATGGAGATCACCTTCACGCCGTTCGCCGACGGCGGCATGATCATGTTCTCGACCTGGGTCGGACGGCCGTCCGCACCGAGCATGCGCGGCACGCTGTGGCCGTAGATGTCGGCGTCGACGACACCGACCTTCAGGCCGTCGGCCGCCATCGCCGCTGCCAGGTTCACCGTCACCGACGACTTGCCGACGCCGCCCTTGCCGGACGCGACCGCGTACACGCGCGTGAGCGAGCCGGGCTTGGCGAAGGGGACCTCGCGCTCGGCCGTGCCGCCGCGCAGCGCGGTCGCCAGCTCCTTGCGCTGCTCGTCGCTCATGACGTCCAGCGTCACGTCGACGCGGGTGACGCCCTCGACCCGGGAGACCGCATCGGTCACGCGCTGCGTGATCGTCTCCCTCATCGGGCAGCCGGAGACCGTCAGGTACACGGTGACCGCGACCGCTCCGTCCGCTGCGATGTCGACCGACTTGACCATCCCGAGCTCGGTGATGGGTCGGTTGATCTCGGGGTCGTTCACCGTCGCCAGTGCCTCGCGCACCGCGTCTTCGCTAGCCATAAGGACGATGGTACGGCGCCGCACAGGCCCCCCGGGATGCCTGTCAGCGGTCTTCTACGTCACGTCCGCGGGACCGTTCTGCCCGGAATACGACGTGCTGGTGGTGGCCGTTCTGCCGCTCCTCCAGCTCCTTGACCACGTCCTGCAGCTCGGAGCGGATCCAGTCGCGGGTGGCGACCTCGCCGAGGCCGATGCGCAGGGCGGCGATCTCGCGGGTCAGATACTCGGTGTCGGCGATGGACCGCTCGTTCTGCTTGCGGTCCTGCTCGAGGTTGACCCGGTCGCGGTCGTCCTGCCTGTTCTGCGCGAGCAGGATCAGCGGGGCCGCGTAGGAGGCCTGGAGCGACAGCATCAGGGTCAGGAAGATGAACGGGTAGTTGTCGAAGCGCAGGTCGTGCGGGGCGAAGACGTTCCACAGCACCCAGGCGATGATGACGACCGTCATCCAGACGATGAACCGTCCGGTGCCCAGGAACCGCGCGATGCGCTCCGAGAGCCGTCCGAAGGCCTCCGGGTCCCACTCGGGCAGCAGCCGCCTGCGCGGCGGGCGCGGCTGGTCCAGACGGGCACGCGTGCGCGTGGCGGCCGTCGCCCCCGCCGGGGTGCGCTCGCGGCTGGTCTCGCGCTCAGGAGCCATGGGCGGTCGCCCCCTCGTCCTCCTCGAGGTGGAACTCGGTCTCCCGCCAGTCCTCGGGCAGCATGTGGTCCAGTACGTCGTCCACGGTCACCGCGCCGAGCAGCGCCCCGGCCTCGTCGACGACGGGCGCAGCGACCATGTCGTACGTCGCGAAGAACCCGGCGACGACGGGCAGCTGGGCGTCGGGGTCCAGCGTCTGCAGGTCGTCGTCGACGACCGCGCTGACCAGCGTGTACGGCGGCTCGCGCAGCAGCCGCTGGAAGTGGACCGTGCCGAGGTACTTGCCGGTCGGGGTCTCGTCGGGCGGGCGGCAGACGTAGACCTGGGCGGCGAGGGCGGGGGAGAGGTCGCGGTTGCGCACGCGCGCGAGGGCGTCGGCGACGGTGGCGTCCGGGCGCAGGACGATCGGCTCGGTGGTCATGAGACCGCCGGCGGTCTTCTCCTCGTACGCCATGAGCCGGCGCACGTCGGCCGCCTCGTCCGGCTGCATCAGCGTCAGCAGCCGCTCCTTGTCCTCCTCGGGGAGCTCGGCGAGCAGGTCGGCCGCGTCGTCCGGGTCCATGGCCTCCAGGACGTCGGCGGCACGCTCCTCCTTCAACTTGCCGAGGATCTCGATCTGGTCGTCCTCCGGCAGCTCTTCGAGCACGTCGGCCAGGCGGTCGTCGTCGAGGGCCGCGGCGACCTCGGCGCGACGCTTGGCGGAGAGGTGGTGCAGGACGTTCGCGAGGTCGGCGGGGCGCAGCTGCTCGAAGGTGGCGAGGAGGCTCTCGGCGCCCTGTCCGTGCTCCTCCAGGGAGAAGCCGGTGACCGCGGACCACTCCACCGTCAGCGTCTCGCCCTTGGCCCGCCTGAAGGCCCCGCCCTTCCCCTTGCGTACGAAGACCCGGCCGACCTCCCAGTCCCGGCGGGCCGGCAGCTGCTGCACCGACACGTCGAGGACGGTGACCTCCTCGCCGGTCTCGACGAGGGTGACGCGCCGGTCGAGGAGTTCCCCGAAGACCAGCCGCTCGGTGGGGCGTTGCTCGAAGCGGCGGACGTTGAGCACACCGGTGATGATGACCTGGCCGGACTCGATGCCGGTCACCCGGGTCATGGGCAGGAAGATCCGGCGCCGGGTGGACAGTTCGACGACCAGCCCGAGCACGCGCGGGGGCCGTCGCCCGACGCGCAGCATGACGACCAGGTCGCGCACGCGGCCCACCTGGTCGCCGTTGGGGTCGAAGGCGGCGACACCGGCGAGGTGCGAGACGAAGATCCGGGGGGCGCCCGCTCCCATGGCTGCGCCTCCTTTTCCGTACGGGGTGTTTCGTAGTGCTTTTCGCTGCTCGTGTCTTTGCTGTGCCTGTATTCCGAATTGCCCGCTCGGGTGGGCTTCAGGCTAGCCCGTGCCGATCGGATCCGCGCTGGTGGCGGGTCCGGACGGACTGGCTCCGCCGGGCCGACGCGACCCCGGTACGCTGCCGTACGCGCAGGGGCGCCGTCGTCGCCTTCCCGCCTGGCCGGCGGCGTCAGCGCCCACGTCCCTCCACAGAAAGGCAGCCCCGCCTGTGACCGCGATCCCTCTGGGCCGAACCCGCCGGACCGCGCTGGTGAGCGCGATGTGCACGCTGGTGGTGACGGGGACGGGGTTGCTCTCGGGCTGCAGCGAGGATCCGGACGCGGGCACCAACGGGGTCGGCAAGCTGCCGGCCGGCCAGATCCAGTCGAAGACCCGGGCGGCCGCCGAGTCCGCCGACTCCGTACGTCTCTCAGGAAACGTGGTCACCAATGGGCGCACGTACAAACTCGACATGCGCCTGAAGTCCGACGGCGCCACCGGCACGGTCACCGCCAAGGGCGGGGCCTTCGGGCTGCTGCGGATCGGTGAGCAGCTGTATCTGAAGGCCGACTCGGCGTTCTGGAACCACGCGGACGGCGACAAGGACGCCTCGGCCGCGGGCAAGCTCGACGGCAAGTACGTGAAGGTCCCGCAGGGAGACCCCTCGTACAAGAAGTTCGTCGGCTTCACGGACATGGACGTCCTCCTCGACGGGCTGTTGACGCTGCACGGTTCGCTCGGGACGGACGGCCACCACGAGCAGGCTGGTACCCCCACCATCCGGATCACCGGCGACGAGGGCTCCGGCGGCACCCTGGACGTCTCCCTCGAGGGCAGGCCCTACCCGCTCCTGCTGGTCCGCGCGGGCGGCGCCGGAACCCTCTCCTTCTCGTCCTGGGGCAAGGACTTCGCGCTGACGAAGCCGAAGCAGAACGAGACGGTCGACTACGGGAAGCAGCTGCCGACGTCGTGAGACCTCAGCGGCGGCGCTTCTTCTTCTTCTTGAGCAGCAGTCGCGGAAGGCCCGCGGGGATCGGCTGACGCGTCGTCGCCGGCGAGGGCAGCGGCGCCTCGGCGAGCGAACCCTCGGGCAGCGGCTCGGTGGTTCCCGCGGGCTCCAGGCGCAGCACCCGGCACTCGCGCGACCAGCGCTCCGTCATGGCCTCGCCGTCGGGGGCGTTGAGGCGCTTGCCCTTCAGTTCGGCCACCGTCGCCGTCCATTCCTCGGACCCGGGCGCGAGCTCCACGACCTTCGCCGGCCAGGTCACCAGCCGGCCGCCCTTGTCCTTGCTGCGGACCGTGACCTCGGCGCCGGCCCCGTCGGCCAGCCCCGGCAGCGGCTGCTCGCCCGGCCCGTCGCCGACGACGCACGCGGCACCCTCGTGCCACACGTGCCACAGCGCACGCGCCGGGACGCCGGGGCCCTTGACCCAGACGAGGCCGGACTTCTTAGTGGCCTCCTCGACGAGGGCCTGCTCGAGCAGCTCGCTTGTCATGCGCCCAGCCTATCGAGGCGTCGCGCGGCGCCCGGGGCCCTCACAGCCAGCCGTTTCGCTTCAGCGTGCGGTGGATGCCGAGGCAGAGGCAGACCGTGATGCCCATGATCACCGGGTATCCGTACTTCCAGTGCAGCTCCGGCATGTACTTGAAGTTCATGCCGTACACCCCGCACACCATCGTCGGTACGGCGATGATCGCGGCCCAGGCGGTGATCTTCCGCATGTCCTCGTTCTGTGCGACGGACGCCTGCGCGAGGTTGGCCTGGAGGATCGAGTTGAGCAGTTCGTCGAAGCCGACGACCTGCTCCTGGACCCGGGCGAGGTGGTCGGCGACGTCCCGGAAGTACTTCTGGATGTCCGGGTCGATCAGCCGCATCGGCCGCTCGCTCAGCAGCTGCATGGGGCGCAGGAGCGGCGAGACCGCGCGCTTGAACTCCAGGACCTCGCGCTTGAGTTGGTAGATCCGCGCCGAGTCCACACCGCGCGAGACACCGCCCCGGCCGGGCGAGAAGACCTCTGTCTCCACCTCGTCGATGTCGTCCTGCATGGCGTCGGCGACCGCGAGATAGCCGTCGACCACGTGGTCGGCGATCGCGTGCAGCACCGCCGAGGGGCCCTTGGCGAGCAGCTCGGGGTCGTCCTGCAGCCGGTGCCTGAGCGCCCGCAGCGAGCCCTGCCCGCCGTGCCGGACGGTGATGAAGAAGTCCCGTCCGGTGAAGCACATGACCTCACCGGTCTCGACGACCTCGCTGCTGGCGGTGAGTTCGTCGTGCTCGACGTAGTGGACGGTCTTGAAGACGGTGAACAGGGAGTCGTCGTACCGCTCCAGCTTGGGCCGCTGGTGGGCTTGGACCGCGTCCTCCACGGCCAGCGGGTGTAGCCCGAACTCGCCCGCGATACCGGCGAATTCGGCCTCGGTCGGCTCGTGCAGCCCGATCCACACGAAGCCGCCGTCGCGGCGCACCAGGCGCATCGCCTCGTGCGGGGTCAGCGGCTTGCCGGTGTCGACGCGGCTGCCGTCGCGGTAGACGGCGCAGTCGACGACGGCCGAAGGCGTCGAGGGATCGCGAGTCGTGTCGTACACGCCGGTGTCCTTGCGCAGGGAGATGCGGGACGGGCGGACCGCGGCGCGGAGGTCACGGATCATCGACATGGCTGGCTCCTTCGTGACGGGCAGCGAAGAGGGCGCCGACGACGGGTGGAACTACCCGGAATGGGGACGTCCTGACAAGGGGATCCCCGCCCTTGAGGCAGGAAAGGTGTTTGGCACGTCCGCAAAGCGGGGAGCACCGCACCATCGCGGTGGCGAGCTTCGCTACTGATTCAGATCAGACAGATCAGGCAAAACGAAACGAAGTGCTCTTCCGCGTGAAGACGTGAGCGTGAAAGGCGGCGGTCAGCCAGAGCCGGATCAGCTGTATCAGCGGCGGGAAGAGCGAGTGGTACTGCACGGGTGACTTCGATCCATGACAGCCCCACCTCCTCCGGCCGGTCCCTCGTAAGGGACGATCCATTCCCGTAAGGGAGTCTCACTCGCGTCGGGACTCGATCGCGACGCTTCTGCGTGCTGCCCGAACGACCGGGTCAGACTATCAGCAGCCCAAAGTGTCAAGCCGCCGCTTTGCCCGGTACTGACGAGTTCTATGCTCGCCGCATGGTTGATGTTCTTGCTCTGGTCGAGGCCCGGTTGCGCACCGCGCTGGGCGAACCGGACGCGCGCGCGGCGGTCACGTTCCTGGGCACGGACCGTATCGAGGTGCTCCGTTTCCGCCAGGACGACATCGTCCGCTACGCCACGCTCGGCATGTCCGCGCAGCCGATGAGCGACCCCACCGCGGTGCTCGCCGACCCGGTCCAGGGCCCCCGCGCCGAGCTGGTCCTCTCGGTACGAGGCGGCCTCGCCGACACCGACAAGGCGCTCCGCCCGCTCGCCGTACTCGCCGCGTCCCCGCAGGTCGAGGGCGTGATCGTGGCCCCTGGCGCCTCGCTCGACATCGGTGAACCCCTGTGGCCCGGCGCGCCCTTCAGCTCGGTCCTGGTCGCCGAGCCGGGCGGACTGGTCGAGGACCTCGAACTCGACGAGCCCCTCGACCCGGTGCGTTTCCTGCCCTTGCTGCCGATGACCCCGAACGAGGCCGCCTGGAAGCGTGTGCACGGCGCCCAGGCCCTCCAGGAGCGCTGGCTGACGAACGGGACGGATCTCCGGGACCCGTCCCGGAGATCCGTCCCGCTGGACTGACCGGCGAGTGAGGAAGCTCACCAACCGGTGGCCGGAAAGCGTCAGTTGGCAAAGACGGTGACGCCGTCCTCGGTCGCGTGCTGCGGCTCCAGCTCCTCGGCCTCGTGCGTGAGCGCGTTCCGTCGTACGAGGACCACGACCGCACCCAGCACCGCGGTGACCGCCGCGACCACGAACGGGATGTGGATGTCGGTCCACTCCTCGATCTTCGGCGCGAAGTAGGGAGCCGCGGCCGCGGCGAACCAGCGCACGAAGTTGTAGCCCGCACTCGCCACCGGGCGGGGCGCGTCCGAGACGCCGAGGGCCAGCTCCGTGTACACGGTGTTGTTCACGCCGATGAAGGCGCCGGACAGGATCGTGCAGACGACGGCGGTCGTGTGGTCGCCGTAGCCGAGGACGAGCACGTCGGCGGCGAGCAGTACCAGCGAGCCGCCGAGCACCTTCAGCGAGCCGAACCGCGCCTGCATGCGCGGCGCCACGATCACCGAGAAGACGGCGAGCAGCACACCCCAGGCGAAGAACACGGCGCCCGACTTGTACGGGGTCATGTTCAGCACGAACGGGGTGAAGGCCAGCACGGTGAAGAACGTGTAGTTGTAGAAGAACGCCGAGACGGCGGCGGAGGCGAGGCCGCCGTGGCCGAGGGCCTTGAGGGGGTCGAGCAGCGAGGTCTTTCGCGCCGGCTTCGGCTGTTCCTTCAGGAATGCCGTGATGCACAGGAAGCCGACCGCCATGAGGAACGCGGTGCCGAAGAACGGGTAACGCCAGCTCTGGTTGCCGAGCAGTGCGCCCAGGAGCGGGCCGCAGGCCATGCCCAGGCCGAGTGCGGACTCGTAGAGCAGGATCGCGGCCGCGCTGCCGCCCGCCGCCGCGCCGACGATGACCGCGAGGGCCGTGGAGACGAAGAGCGCGTTGCCCAGGCCCCAGCCGGCGCGGAAGCCGACGAGTTCGGCGACGGAGTTCGACGTGCCCGCGAGGCCCGCGAAGACCACCACGAACGCGAGACCGAGCAGCAGCGTCTTGCGGCCGCCGATGCGGCTGGAGACGAAGCCGGTGACCAGCATCGCCACGGCCGTGATCAGGAAGTACGAGGTGAAGAGGAGGGAGACCTGGCCGGCCGTGGCGTCGAGGCCCTTGGCGATGGACGGCAGGATCGGGTCGACGAGTCCGATGCCCATGAAGGCGACGACGGACGCGCCGGCCGTCGCCCACACGGCCTTCGGCTGCCGCAGGATGCTGCCCGCCCCCGCGTCGAAGGGGTCCTGACTTGCTCCCATCGTGTGCTCCCATCCCGACGTAGATAGTTGGTGTATGCACATAGTAAGTTAGGGTGGCTAATTAATGCAAGATGCATCTAGTTATGCCTGGTGAGGGTTCCGGTGAAGGGTTCCGTCCGGACGGGTGATCGTCCTTGACGTGGGGGAGCCGGGGTAGGACCGTGGGGCCCTATGAGGGGCGAACCCAGTTGCCCGAAGTGTGGTGGCCGGGTCAGGGCTCCCGGACTCTTCGCCGATTCGTGGCAGTGCGATGTGCACGGCACCGTGCATCCGGTGCAGCCCGTGATCCCGCCCAGCGTCGAGGCCCTCGGCGTCGTGGTGCACCGCACGCAGGTACCGGTGTGGATGCCGTGGCCGCTGCCGGTCGGCTGGCTGCACACGGGCGTGGCCTGCGCCGGTGACGACCGCCACGGCGGTCGCGCGACCGCCGTGGCCTGCTCGGGGCCGGGGCCGCTCGGCGGTATAGGAGAGCTGATCCTCGTCGCCGAGGAACTCGGCGTCGGGCTCGGCGCGCGGTACGCGGGCATCGACGGTCCGGACCCGGGGCCGTACATGAACGTAGAGAAGCCGCCCCAGGCCAAGGTGCTGGCCGGCGGCCGCCCCACTCCGCTCTGGCATGTCACCGGCTCCCCCGACGACCGCGCGGTCTTCGCGGGCGAGGCGCGCGGGCTGTGGCTGTGGGCCGTGGTGTGGCCCGAGCAGTCGGGGCTGTTGATGTACGACGAGCTGGTGCTGACGGACCTGCGGGATGCGGGCGCGGAAGTGGAGCTGGTCCCCTGCGGGGCGCTGTCGCCCAGGCTGTTGGAACCCTGAGCGTTCGCTGTAGGGGGCACATCACAGTTTCGGGTGTGACAGGGCACCACTGGATTCCCGCTATCCTTGGGTGTCCTCTTCCGTCCCGTCACCGCCTGGAGTCCGCGTCGTGCGCATCGATCTGCACACCCACTCCACCGCTTCCGACGGTACGGACACCCCGGCCGAGCTGGTGCGCAATGCCGCCGCTGCCGGGCTGGACGTCGTCGCGCTGACCGATCACGACACCACCCGCGGGCATGCCGAGGCGATCGCCGCGCTGCCCGAGGGGCTCACGCTCGTCACCGGCGCCGAGCTGTCCTGCCGTATCGACGGCATCTCGATGCACATGCTGGCCTACCTCTTCGACCCCGAGGAGCCGGCGCTGCTCGCCGAGCGCGAGCTGGTGCGGGACGACCGGGTGCCCCGCGCCCACGGCATGATCGCCAAGCTGAACGAGCTGGGGGTGCCGGTCACCTGGGAGCAGGTGAAGCGGATCGCCGGTGACGGTTCCGTCGGACGTCCGCATGTCGCCTCCGCGCTGGTCGAGCTGGGCGTCGTGCCCACCGTGAGCGACGCGTTCACCGCGGACTGGCTCGCCGACGGCGGCCGGGCCTTCGTCGAGAAGCACGAGACGGACCCCTTCGAGGCGATCCGGCTGGTCAAGGCCGCGGGCGGGGTCACGGTCTTCGCCCACCCGGGTGCCAGCAAGCGCGGCCGTACGGTCCCGGAGTCCGCGATCGCCGAGATGGCCGCCGCCGGGCTGGACGGCATCGAGGTCGACCACATGGACCACGACCTGGAGACCCGCGCCCGGCTGCGGGGCCTGGCCAAGGAGCTGGGGCTGCTGACCACCGGGTCCAGCGACTACCACGGCAGCCGGAAGACCGTCCTGCTCGGCGAGTACACGACGGATCCCGAGGTGTACGGCGAGATCACGCGGCGGGCGACGGGTGCGTTCCCGGTGCCGGGGACCGGCGGGGCCTGAGGTCCGCCCGCACCTCACCGTCGTATTCGCACCTCTTCCTGCAAGGCCTCCTCAGTCATGTTCGACGTCGCCGTCTTCGGCTCCCTCTTCCTGACCCTCTTCGTCATCATGGATCCCCCCGGGATCACCCCGATCTTCCTCGCCCTGACCGCCGGACGCCCCGGCAAGGTGCAGAAGCGGATGGCCTTCCAGGCCGTCTGTGTGGCGGGCGGTGTGATCACCGTGTTCGGGCTCCTGGGGCACCAGATCCTCGACTACCTGCATGTTTCCGTGCCCGCCCTGATGATCGCGGGCGGACTGCTGCTCCTGCTGATCGCCCTCGACCTGCTCACCGGCAAGACGGACGAGCCGAAGCAGACCAAGGACGTCAACGTCGCCCTCGTACCGCTGGGCATGCCGCTGCTGGCCGGCCCGGGTGCCATCGTGTCCGTCATCCTCGCCGTGCAGAAGGCCGACAGCGTCGCCACCCAGGTGTCGGTGTGGGCGGCGATCCTCGCCATCCATGTGGTGCTCTGGCTCGTGATGCGGTACTCGCTGCTGATCATCCGGGTCATCAAGGACGGCGGTGTGGTCCTGGTGACGAGGCTCGCGGGCATGATGCTCTCCGCGATCGCCGTGCAGCAGATCATCAACGGCATCACGCAGGTGGTCCGGGCGAGCTGATCCCCCAAGCGCAGAGCCCCCGTACGGCGTCGATGCCGTACGGGGGCTCTGAAGCTTTGGCGGTGATCCGCGTCTGTGGTGATCCGCGTCTGTTACGCGGCCGACTCCTCGGCCGGCCTGATCCAGAGGCGCTGCCCGATGGCGGCGGCCTGCTGAACGATCCGGTTGACGGAGGCGGCGTCCACGACCTTGCTGTCCACGGTCGTGCCGTTGACCTCGTCGAGTCGCATGATTTCGAAGCGCACGGCCTCTCCCTTCGTCTCGCTGTGTATGTAGTAGTCAACGGGCTGCGTGTTACAAACATTCCCTACGCTAAGGAAATTTTTCGAACGGCTAATTACTGAGTGGTAAGAAGTTCGGATGGGCCCGCCGGGAGACTGACCGGGACCGGTTGTGTTCGCAGCGTGACCGCCGGGACAATGGAGGCGATGAACGACGACCTCGCGGCCCTCAGTGCCCGCATCGACCGCACGAACGAGCTGCTGCAGCGCATGCTCGCCGAGGTGGCGAAGACGCCCTCGACGCATGCGATCTTCGTCGACGCGGGATATCTGTATGCGGCCGCGGGGCGGCTGGTGGCCGGGACGGAGGACCGACGCGCCTTCGACCTGGACGCCGAGGGGCTGATCGAGGCGCTCATCGACAAGGCCCGCACGATCTTCGCGGACAGCCGGCTGCTCCGCGTCTACTGGTACGACGGCGCCAGACGCCGCATCCACACCGCCGAGCAGCAGTCCATCGCCGAACTGCCGGACGTGAAGGTCCGGTTGGGCAACCTGAACGCCAACAACCAGCAGAAGGGCGTCGACTCACTGATCAGGACGGATCTGGAGTCCCTCGCCCGGCACCGGGCGATCAGCGACGCGGCACTGCTGGGCGGCGACGAGGACCTGGTGTCGGCGGTCGAAGCGGCGCAGGGGTACGGGGCGCGCGTCCACCTGTGGGGCATCGAGGCCCCCGAGGGGCGCAACCAGGCGGAGCCGCTGCTCTGGGAGGTCGACAGCCAGCGCACCTTCGACCTCGACTTCTTCAAGCCGTACGTGTCCCGGCGCACCGCTCCCGCCTACGAGGCCGGCGCCTCCCGGCCGACCCGCGAGGACGTCCGCTTCGTCGGCGCGCAGATCGCGGCGAAGTGGCTGGCGGCGCGGGGCCGAGACTCCCTGGGGGAACTGCTGCCCGGCCACCCGTATCTGCCGGGTTCGGTGGACCAGGACCTGCTGGTGGAGGCGGAGGGCCTGCTGCAGTACTCCCTGCGGGGGCAGGCGGACCTGCGGCGGGCGTTGCGGGACGGCTTCTGGGAGCACCTGCAGACGCAGTACTAGGCCGAACTGGAGCGCTATTGCGGCCTGCGGGCCTGTGTCCCGTCCCAGAAGCCGGCGAAGGCGCGGGCCGTTTCGAGGGGCTTGTCGGTATTGGGGGAGTGCTCGGCGCCCTGGACGACCGTGCGGTGGGCCTGCAGCCGTAGAGCCATGTCGTCGAGCAGTGTCACCGGCCACGTGTCGTCGCGGGAACCCGACAGGACGTGGAACGGCATCGGTACGGCGGCGAGTTCCGCCACGCGGTCCGGCTCGACGCACAACTGGCGGCCGGTGGCGATGAGTTGCGCGGGCTTGTTGCCCAGCCAGCGGCGGCGCAGGTCCTCCCGGTCGTCGAGCCCCTCGTCCAGTTCCCCTGTGTCGGTCTCCTCCGGCGGCTCCATGGCCTGGATCGCGTCCCACACCTCGGGCATGCTCATCACGGCGAGCGCGTCCCGGAGCAGCTTGACGCGCTGCTGCTGGGAGCTGGAGATCTGGGCGGGGCCGGAGGCCATGAGGGTGAGGGAGCGGAAGGGGGCGTGGTCGAGCAGGACCGCGGCCCGCGCGATCTGCCCGCCGAGGGAGTGCCCGACGAGGTGCACGGGGGTGCCGATCGCCTCGGCCTGCGCGAGCACGTCCCGCGCCAACTCGTCCTGCGCGTAGGCCGATTCGTCGTTCTCCGGCCCGTCGGACTCGAACTGTCCCCGCCCGTCCACCGCCACGGTCCGGTAGCCGCGCGCCGCGAGCGACACGTGCAGCGGATTGAAGTCCTCCTTGCTGCCGGTGAACCCGGGCAGCAGCAGCGCGGTACCCCGCGGGGCGACACCGTCCGCCACGGGCGCGTCGACGACGGCGAACTCTCCACGCGCAGTCCGCAGGGCGTACGCGCGGGCGCCGGGGGGCGGGGTGAAGCTCGGGGGACGGCTCATGGGGTGAGGTTATCTGGCGGGAGTGTGGGGGCGGTCGAGGAGGGGGACGGGGTGGGGCGCGAGGGGTGGCGGGGGGTTGTGGTGTGGGAGGGGCGGTGGCTGGGTTCTGGGGAGGGGGTGCAGGGGTGCAGGGGGTGCGGGTGCGGCTGGGTGTTGCGGTGCTGGAAGGCGGATGGCTGGGCTCGGGTGAGGCGGGCGCGGGGTGCCGGGTGCGGGGATTGCCGGGTGTTCCGGTGTTGGAAGGCGGGCGGTCGGGGTCTGGTGGCGTGGGTGAGTGGGGGACGTGGGGCGGACGGGTGTTGCGGTGTTGGAGGGTCGGTGGCCGGCTCAGGTGAGGTGAGGTGAGGTGGCGGGTGGGTGGGTGAGGGGGTAGCCGGGCTCTGGTGGCGTGGGTGAGTGGGGGGCGCGGGGCGGACGGGTGTTGCGGTGTTGGAGGGCCGGTGGCCGGCTCAGGTGAAGCGGGGCGCGGGGTGCGGGGATTGCCGGGTGTTCCGGTGCCGGAAGGGCGATGGCCCGGGCTCATGTGAGGTGGGGCGGGTGGGGTGGGCTGGTTGGGCGGGTTCCGGTGTCGGAAGGCCGACGGCCGGGTTCCGGTGATGCGGGGTGCGTGGAGTGGCCCGGTGCTGGGTGTCGGAAACGCCGACGGCCCGGCCCACGTGAGGTGGGCCGGGCCGTCGGGTGAGTGAGCGGTCAGCTCTCCGCGGGCTCCGCGGTGGCCGTGGCCTTCCGCGTGCGACGTGCCCTGGGCTTTGTCTCGGCCGCGTCGGCGCTGGTCTCGGCGGGTGCCGTGACCTTGCGGGCGCGGGTGCGGGGCTTGGCCTCCGGCTCGTCGGCGGCCTGCGCCGGGATCTCGGCGACGGCGGCCGTCTTGCGCGTACGGCGCGGCTTGGCCTCCGTGGCCTCGGCCGTGTCGACGGCGGCGGTCGCTGCCTTCCGTGTGCGGCGGGGCTTGGCCTCCTCGGTGGTTTCCGAGGCGGCGGCGGCCGTCTTGCGGGTGCGGCGCGGCTTGGCTTCCGTGCCCTCGGCGGTGTCCACCGCGGCTTCGGCGGCGGCCGTCGCCTTGCGGGTACGGGTGCGCGGCTTGGCCTCGGCGGCCTCCGGCGCCACAGCGGCGTCGACGGACTCGGCGACCTTGCGCGTACGCCTACGGGGCGCGGCCTCGGTGGTTTCCGAAGCGGCGGCCGTCTTACGGGTACGGGTGCGCGGCTTCGCCTCCGTGCCCTCGGCGGTGTCCACCGCGGCCTCGGCGGCAGCCGTCGCCTTGCGGGCGCGGGTGCGGGGCTTGGCCTCGGGCTCCTCGGCGGCCTGCGCCGGGATCTCGGCCGCGGCGGCGGCCTTGCGCGTACGGCGGGGCTTGGCCTCCGTGGCTTCGGCGGTGTCCACCGCGGTCTCGGCGGCGGCCGTCGCCTTGCGGGTACGGGTGCGCGGCTTGGCCTCGGCGGCCTCCGCCGTGTCCACCGCGGCCTCGGCCGCAGCCGTGGCCTTCCGGGTACGGCGGCGCGGTGCGGCCTCCGTCGGCTCCGGAGCGGTCTCGGTGGTGCCCTCGGCCGTGTCGACCGCGGTCTCGGCGGCCTTACGGGTACGGCGGCGGGGCTTGGCGGGAGCCTCGGGCTCCACGATCGCCGGGGCTTCGACGACTGCCTGAGCCTCCTGGACGACCGTCTCTGCTGTCGTCGCCTCGGCCGAAGTCACCGTCGTCTCCGCGGACTTGCGGGTCCGGCGGCGGCGCGGCTTCGCCGGGGCCTCGGGGGCGTCCAGGGCGGGGCCCTCCGCCGTCGTGACGGCGGCTTCCGCGGACTCGGACACCGCTGCCGCGGCGGCCACCGGCTCGCCTGCCGCACCGCCGCGGGTGCGGCGACGGCGGCGCGGGGTGCGCGGGCCAGACGTCTCCTCGGTCGACGAGACCTCCGTCGCGGCTTCCGGGGTGGCCGTCGCGTCCAGGTCCGTTCCACCGCGGGTACGGCGACGGCGACGCGGCGTACGGGCCGAGTGCTCGCGGTCGGCGGTTCGGGGCTCGCCCCGGCCGCCCCGCTCGCCGCCCCGGCCACCGTGACCGCGTCCACCGCGGCCGCCGGTCTCGCCCAGGTCCTCGAGCTCCTCCGCGTCGAGGCCCGCACGCGTGCGCTCGGCACGCGGCAGGACACCCTTGGTGCCCGCGGGGATGTTCAGCTCCTCGAAGAGGTGCGGGGAGGTGGAGTACGTCTCCGGCGGGTCGTTGAACGACAGCTCCAGCGCCTTGTTGATCAGCTGCCAGCGCGGGATGTCGTCCCAGTCGACGAGCGTGATCGCGATGCCCTTGGCGCCCGCGCGGCCGGTGCGGCCGATGCGGTGCAGGTACGTCTTCTCCTCTTCGGGAGACTGGTAGTTGATGACGTGCGTCACGCCCTCGACGTCGATGCCGCGGGCGGCGACGTCGGTGCAGACGAGGACGTCCACCTTGCCGTTGCGGAACGCGCGCAGCGCCTGCTCGCGGGCGCCCTGGCCGAGGTCGCCGTGGACCGCGCCGGCCGCGAAGCCGCGCTGCTTGAGCTGGTCGGCGAGGTCGGCCGCGGTGCGCTTCGTACGGCAGAAGACCATGACCAGACCGCGGCCCTCGGCTTGCAGTATGCGCGCGACCATCTCGGGCTTGTCCATGTTGTGCGCGCGGTAGACGAACTGGGCCGTGTTCGCGACGGTCGCGCCCGCGTCGTCCGGCGCGGTGGCGCGGATGTGCGTGGGCTGCGACATGTAGCGGCGCGCGAGACCGATGACCGCGCCCGGCATGGTCGCCGAGAACAGCATGGTCTGACGGCGGGCCGGCAGCAGGTTGATGATCTTCTCGACATCGGGCAGGAAGCCCAGGTCGAGCATCTCGTCGGCCTCGTCGAGGACAAGGGCCTTGACGTGCTTGAGGTTGAGCTTCTTCTGGCCCGCGAGGTCCAGGAGCCGGCCCGGGGTGCCCACGACCACGTCGACGCCCTGCTTGAGGGCCTCGACCTGGGGCTCGTAGGCCCGGCCGCCGTAGATGGCGAGGACGCGCACGTTGCGCACCTTGCCCGCGGTCAGCAGGTCGTTGGTGACCTGCGTGCACAGCTCGCGCGTGGGGACGACGACGAGCGCCTGCGGAGTGTCGGTGAGCTCCTCGGGCTTCGCGCGGCCCGCCTCCACGTCCGCGGGGACGGTGACGCGCTCGAGGAGCGGGAGGCCGAAGCCCAGCGTCTTGCCGGTGCCGGTCTTGGCCTGGCCGATGACGTCCGTGCCGGAAAGGGCGACGGGGAGGGTCATCTCCTGGATGGGGAAGGGGGTGGTGATGCCGACGGCCTCCAGGGCCTCGGCGGTCTCGGGAAGGATTCCGAGATCTCTGAACGTCGTAGTCAGGGTGCTGCCTCTTCTGTGTGCGCGGTGCGAGGCGAGCGCGGGGGTCTTTGACGGACCGTGCCGGGGACGTCGGCTGCCTTACGGGCTTGCCGTAACGCACGGGACCACTGCCGACGCTCTAGCGCTCGTACCGCTGAGGGGGTCCCTCCGGGCGCCATACGCAATGTGCCGTATGGATATGGAGGGCTGTCGGGTCGGAGCCGATCGGGCCACCGACCGGGCATCCTCATACGTGCGGCCCGTCGAGTAGTCGGCAGGCGCATTACCACCATACCCCGGAATCACGCACACGCGATGGCCGATTTGGTCACGTAGCCGTCATCACACTGATTGACCAGGGACTTCCACGGCTCGGCAAGCGGACTATTGTGCGCTTCATGACGACGCCTGACAACACCTCTGACGCACCTGACGAGCACACCGGAGTCGCCGCCCAGGACTGGGCGAAGGCCTCCGCAGACCCCCAGTACCGGGCCGCGGTCGTCGACCTCCTCGGTGCGCTGGCGTACGGCGAGCTCGCGGCGTTCGAGCGGCTCGCGGAGGACGCCAAGCTGGCGCCGACCCTGACGGACAAGGCGGAGCTGGCGAAGATGGCGTCGGCGGAGTTCCACCACTACGAGAAGCTGCGCGACCGCCTCACCGAGATCGGCGAGGAGCCCACGCGCGCGATGGAGCCGTTCGTCGCGGCGCTCGACGGCTTCCACAAGCAGACGGCGCCCTCGGACTGGCTGGAGGGGCTCGTCAAGGCGTACGTCGGCGACTCGATCGCCAGCGATTTCTACCGCGAGGTCGCCGCGCGGCTCGACTCGGACTCGCGTGAACTCGTGCTCGCCGTGCTGGACGACACCGGGCACGCGGGCTTCGCCGTCGAGAAGGTGCGCGCGGCGATCGACGCCGACCCGCGCGTGGGCGGCCGGCTCGCGCTGTGGGCGCGGCGTCTGATGGGCGAGGCCCTGTCGCAGTCCCAGCGGGTGGTCGCGGACCGCGACGCGCTGTCGACGATGCTCGTCGGCGGCGTCGCGGACGGCTTCGACCTCGCCGAGGTCGGCCGGATGTTCTCGCGGATCACCGAGGCGCACACTAAGCGGATGGCCGCGCTGGGTCTCGCCGCCTAACCCTGGCCCTCACCCTCCTGATCGTCCTGCTCACCCTGTTCGCCCTGTGCCGAGTTACGCCGGCGCCGACCGCCGGCGGAGTCTTCCCGCGGGGCGCAGCAGCAGGGACAGCGAGGCGGCGGAGACGATGGCGCCGCCGAGGAGGATCACCAGGAAGTTGCCGGGGTCCAGCGCGCTGTGCATGACGAAGGCGCCGAACAGGGCCCCGGCGACACCCGTCGCCAGCACCAGGGAACGGGCGGGCAGACGATGGGACAGCCGGTGGTGGGCGGCCCACGCGAGTACCAGACCGAGCAGAGCGGAGCCGAGAGCTTCGAACAACATCATGGGGTCCCTCCCACACGGCCACACTGCGCGTCACGGTCGTAGCCCGTCATACCCGTGACCTGCGGAATGCAATCCTCCTCTGTGCGTGACTTGTGCTCCATATGTGGAGAAAAAATCTTGCCGACAAATGCGAGAGGGGCCCGGCGACTGCGCAGTCGCCGGGCCCCTCTGCTGCTGTCCGACTACAGCGCGCCGAAGCCCACCTTGCGCGGGGCCGGCTCGCCGAGCTCCACGTAGGCGAGGCGCTCGGCCGGCACGAGGACCTTGCGGCCGTGCTCGTCCACGAGGGTCAGCAGCTGCGACTTCCCGGCCAGTGCCTCGGCCACGATCCGCTCGACCTCCTCGGCACTCTGACCGCTCTCCAGAACGATCTCGCGGGGCGCGTGCTGCACGCCGATCTTGACCTCCACGGCTATGTCCCTCCGACGGTCAGTGAAGTGCGCGACCTTTACGCGCCGTACCCAGCACACATTAGCCCGGTGAGGGGACCTGCACGCTCCACGCCTGCACGCCAGGAGCGAACAGCGGACGGGAACAAACGGCCCCCCACGCGCGTGTGCGGGTCAGTGGTGCTGGTCGGTGCCGTGCAGCGGGAAGCCCGCGATGCCGCGCCAGGCCAGCGAGGTCAGCAGCTGCACCGCCTGGTCGCGCGGGACGCTTCGGTCGCTGTGCAGCCAGGAGCGGGCCACGACCTGGGCGAGCCCGCCGAGACCGGAGGCCAGCAGCATCGACTCCGCGCGCGAGAGGCCCGTGTCCTCGGCGATGACCTCGCAGATCGCCTCCGCGCACTCGTTCGTGACCTTGTCGACGCGCTCGCGCACCGCGGGCTCGTTCGTCAGGTCCGACTCGAAGACCAGACGGAAGGCGCCGCCGTCGTCCTCGACGTACGCGAAGTAGGCGTCCATGGTCGCCCGTACGCGCTGCTTGTTGTCGGTCGTCGACGCGAGCGCGCCGCGCACCGCCCCGATCAGTGACTCGCAGTGCTGGTCCAGCAGTGCCAGGTAGAGGTCGAGCTTGCCCGGGAAGTGCTGGTAGAGCACCGGCTTGCTGACACCGGCGCGCTCGGCGATGTCGTCCATCGCGGCCGAGTGGTAACCCTGCGCCACGAAGACTTCCTGTGCGGCGCCCAGCAGCTGGTTCCGTCGGGCACGGCGCGGCAGGCGTGTGCCCCGCGGGCGTGCCGCCTCTGTCTGCTCGATGGCTGTCACGCCGCCTCCCAATATCGTCCACATGCGGTGTGCGCCGCGCCGCCATCGTACTTTTCGGTAACCCTGGTGTGCGCGGTGCGAGCGCAGAATTTCACGGACCGGACAGCCACGAAAGCCGCGCAGAAGGTTTCAAACCGGGGCGGAGCGCGCAGCAAGATGTCTTGTTCCAGCTCAGCGGGCGTCAGCGGTAGTCGTCCTCGTCGATGGAGACGACCCTGTGCTGTTCGACGATGTCGGCCTCGTTCGCACGGGCCGGGTCCACGTCCTCGAGAGGGTCGTCGCGGTCCGGTGCGAGGTCCGTGTACTGCTCCGCGGCGTCGTTCTCGGGGGCCTCGACGTCGATCTCCCGGTCCTTGCCGGTCTCGTCGTCCTCGAACGTCCCGGGATCGCTGGGATCAATGGCCATGGTGGGCTCCCTTCCTACGAATGTCCCTGAAAGAAGCAGGGGCCACAGCGGGTGCCCTCTTCACGAGCCTAGGAGACACCCGATCCGGACGCCATGCCATGTGCGTGCCATCTGTGACGGCGAACACATGAGCCACTGCGTGATCGTCTCGTAACATTGCCGCATGTCTTCGACCGAGCTGCCGTCCGTGCCGGCGACCAATGTGCTCCCGAAGGTGGCGCCCGTCAGGGTCGCGGAGGGCGAGCGGCTCAGGTCGGTCGGGCTGCCGGGAATCACGCTGACGGTGCGGTCGAGACCGCCGGCGCGCGAAGGCCTGCCACCCGCGCTGTACGTCCATGGGCTCGGCGGTTCCTCGCAGAACTGGTCGGCGCTGATGGAGCAGCTGGAGGGCGTGGTCGACGGCGAGGCCGTCGACCTGCCGGGCTTCGGCGACTCCCCGCCGCCGGACGACGGCGACTACTCGGTCACCGGGCACGCGCGCGCGGTGATCCGTTTTCTCGACGCGGCCGGGCGCGGTCCCGTGCACCTCTTCGGCAACTCGCTCGGCGGCGCGGTCACCACGCGCGTCGCGGCGCTGCGGCCCGATCTCGTACGGACGCTGACGCTGGTCTCGCCCGCGCTGCCGGAGATCCGGGTCCAGCGGACCGCCGTGCCGACGGCGCTGCTGGCGGTGCCCGGAGTGGCCGGGCTCTTCACCCGGTTCACCAAGGAGTGGACCGCGGAGGAGCGGGTCCGCGGGGTCATGGCGCTCTGTTACGGCGACCCCGGGCGGGTCTCGCCGGAAGGATTCCGCAACGCGGTGGAGGAGATGGAACGGCGGATGCAACTGCCGTACCTCTGGGACGCGATGACGCGTTCCGCGCGCGGGATCGTCAACGCGTACACGCTGGGCGGGCAGCATGGCCTGTGGCGCCAGGCCGAGCGCGTCCTCGCCCCGACCCTGCTCGTCTACGGCGGCCGGGACCAGCTCGTCGGCTTCCGCATGGCCCAGAAGGCGGCCCGCACCTTCCGTGACTCCCGTCTGCTCACCCTGCCGGAGGCGGGGCACGTGGCGATGATGGAGTACCCGGAGACGGTGGCCCGGTCCTTCCTCGAACTCCTCGCGGAGGCCGGGCAGTTGAGCGACGCCACCCCGTCCCGGGAGTCGGCTGTCGACGGCGGTGGTGCGGTCGTCGGCGACGGCGAGACCGCCGCCGAGAGTGCGGGGAGCTGAGCGCCGACGTGGGACGCCACAGCCGCCGCGGCACCGCTGCCGCGAAGGGCGACGCTGGGGACACAGGGGTTGGACGAGGGGCTCGGGGTTCTGGGGCCGCGACGGGTTCCGGGGCGCCCGGAATGGCGCAGGGGACACCTGCGCGGGGGGTGCCGAGACTTCCTGACGGCACGCCGGCTCAGGGTGTCCCGAGGTTTGCCGACGGTACGCCGGCTCGCGGGGTGCCGCGTTTTCCCGATGGCACGCCTGCTCACGGCACGCCCCGTCTGCCCGACGGCACCCCCGCGCACGGGACCCCCCGAGCCCGTGGTGGTCACCCCGAGCAGCGTGAAAGCGGCGGTGGTTGGGGCGAGTTGAGGGGGCAGGGCCGTGCCGGGGCCGCGCGGCCCGGTGTGGCCATACCGCGACAGCGGCAGGCGCCGCCCGGTGGGCCGCGGCAGGACTACCTCGACGCCTTCGAGGCGGACGACGACGTCTTCACGCCCCGTAACGGCGTCTCCGCGCACGCTTCGGACCCGTACGGCTCCGTCACCGACTGGGACCCCGGCACCGGTGTCGGCGTCCCCTCCGAGGCCGACGCCGACGACGGCCCGCCGACCGGTGTGCCCGCGCAGGCCAAGGGCGCCAAGGGGCGGACGTTCACCGGGATCGCGGCCGCCGCCGTCACCACCGTGCTGGCGGTCGTCGTCGCCGGCCAGGTCACGCACGGGCGCAACGACACGTCCGTGGGAACGCAGTCGGCCACCGATCAGGCGCGCGACGCCCGGGACTCGGCCGCGGGGGCGCCGTCCTCGTCGCCGAGTGTGGCGACGCTGACGTATGCGCAGGCGATGGGCGAGAAGTACCCGCTCAGCGCCACGCTCGAGGGGTCGGGGAAGTTCGACGCCGTTCCCGGGATCGACAAGGCGCCGGGCTCGGGGCAGAAGTACACCTACCGCGTGGACGTGGAGCAGGGGCTCGGCCTCGACGGCGAACTCTTCGCCCAGGCCGTGCAGAAGACGCTCAACGACAAGCGGAGCTGGGCGCACAACGGCGCCCGTACCTTCGAGCGCATCTACTCCGGCAAGCCCGACTTCGTGATCACGCTCGCCAGCCCGGGAACCACGGCGAAGTGGTGCGCCAAGTCCGGGCTCGACACCACCGAGGACAACGTCTCGTGCGACTCGGCCTCCACCGAGCGCGTCATGATCAATGCGTACAGATGGGCACAGGGATCGAAGACGTACGGTGATCAAATTCACGCCTACCGGCAGATGTTGATCAACCACGAGGTCGGCCACCGGCTCGGCTACAGCCATGTCAACTGCACCAGGAACGGCCAGCTCGCGCCGGTCATGCAGCAGCAGACCAAGTTCCTCGACCACAACGGGATCCACTGTCTGCCCAACCCCTGGCCGTATCCCGGGAGTTGACAGGCGCCTCATATGTCACGTTGACATGCGCAGAAAGTTCATACATATTTCTGGGCATGTCGACCCCCCACGCCTCCGACCGCGCCGCCATCGAGCTGGCGCTCATCGGCGTGACCCCGCTCTGCGTGGCCGACATCCACTGTCGCTGACGCTCGCCCTCAGGCGTTCGCGTCGCGATCTTTTTCCTCTTCCGTGACCCGGTCACGGTTTTCGACGACCTGACGCCCGGGCAGACGTCTGTTCACTTTCGTCTCACTCCTCGTCAATCTGTCTCATCATTCGAGAGGTCGTCATTCCGATGCGTCAATCGTCCGTCAGAGCGCGCCGCGTGGCCGCGGCATCCGTAGGCCTGGTTCTGGCAGCGGGCGCCGCCGCCTGCGGGCCGAAGGACAACGATGCCAAGAGCTCCGGTGGCGACTCCACGCCCCACAAGGGCGGCACCCTCGCGGTGCTGAACTCCGAGGCCCAGAGCGACTTCGACCCCGCGCGCCTGTACACCTCCGGCGGCGGAAACGTCCCGTCCCTGGTCTTCCGTACGCTCACCACCCGCAACCGCGAGGACGGCGCGGCCGGTGCCAAGGTCGTCCCGGACCTCGCCACCGACACCGGGCGGCCCAACAAGGACGCGACCGTATGGACGTACACCCTGAAGAAGGGCCTCAAGTACGAGGACGGCACGGCGATCACGTCCGCCGACATCAAGTACGGCATCGAGCGCTCCTTCGCGCCCGAACTGTCCGGCGGCGCGCCCTACTTGCGGGACTGGCTGGTCGGCGCGGCCGACTACCAGGGGCCCTACAAGGACAAGAAGGGCCTGTCGGCGATCGAGACGCCGGACGCGCGGACCATCGTCTTCCACCTCAACAAGCCCGAGGGCGAGTTCCCGTACCTGGCCACGCAGACGCAGTTCACGCCCGTCCCGAAGGCCAAGGACACGGGTACGAAGTACGAGGAGCACCCGATCTCGTCCGGCCCGTACAAGGTCGTCAAGAACGAGAACGACGGTGAGCACCTGGTGCTCGAGCGCAACAAGTACTGGTCGACGGCGACCGACGCCGAGCGCAAGGCCTACCCGGACAAGGTGGACGTCCGGTCGGGGCTCGACTCGTCCGTGATCAACCAGCGGCTGTCCGCGTCCCAGGGTGCGGACGCGGCCGCCGTCACGACGGACACCAACCTGGGTCCGGCCGAGCTCGCCAAGGTGAGCGGTGACAAGGAACTTGCTTCTCGTGTCGGCACCGGACACTTCGGCTACACGAACTACATAGCGTTCAACCCGACGGTCAAGCCGTTCAACAACATCAAGGTGCGGCAGGCGATCTCGTACGCCATCGACCGGTCGTCCGTGATCAACGCGGCCGGCGGATCCGCGCTCGCCGAGGCGGCCACCACCTACCTGCCGAACCAGAAGTCCTTCGGCTACACGCCGTACGACCTCTTCCCGGCGGGCAAGACCGGCAACGCCGCCAAGGCCAAGGAGCTGCTGGCCCAGGCCGGTTACAAGGACGGGCTCACCGTCACCCTGACCCACTCCAACGCCAAGGACTTCGAGACCAGCCCGGAGATCGCGACCGCGATCCAGGACGCGCTCAAGAAGGCCGGTATCACGGTCAAGCTGCAGGGCCTGGAGGACAACGACTACCGGGACAAGATCCACAACGTGAAGACCGAGCCCGGGTTCTTCCTCGCCCACTGGGGTGCCGACTGGCCCTCCGGTGGTCCCTTCCTCGCCCCGATCTTCGACGGCCGGCAGATCGTGAAGGACGGCTCGAACTTCAACAACGGCCTGTTGAACGACAAGTCGGTCAATGCTGAGATTGACGCGATCAACAAGTTGACCGATCTTGACGCTGCCGCCAAGAGGTGGGGTGCACTGGACAAGAAGATCGGCGAGCAGGCCCTGACCGTGCCGCTGTTCCACCCCGTCTACAAGCGCCTGGTCGGCAAGGACATCAAGAACGTCGTGATCAGCGACTGGACCGGTGTCCTGGACATCTCGCAGGTCGCGGTCAAGTAGCGCCGTGAGCGAGGCACTTGTCGCCGCCGAGGCCGCCGGGACGGGCGTGGAGCCCGTCCCCGGCGCCTCGGGGGCTCGTCAGTTCTGGCGGCGGCTGCGTACGCAGCGCGCCGCCCTCGTCGCGGCGGCCGTCGTCGCGCTGCTGGTCCTGGTCGCGCTCGCCGCGCCCCTGCTCACGGCCCTGGAGGGCCAGGACCCGACCACGTACCACCCGTCGCTCGTCGACTCCGCGCGCGGGGGCGTGCCGATCGGGTCGTTCGGGGGGATCAGCGGGGACCACTGGCTGGGCGTCGAGCCGCAGACCGGGCGGGATCTGTTCGCTCGGCTGGTGTACGGGGCGCGGGTTTCGCTGGGAGTTGCGCTGGCGGCGACGGTGATCCAGGTCGTCCTCGGTGTCGTGATGGGTGTCGCCTCCGCGCTCGGCAGTGGATGGGTTGATCAACTGTTGAGCAGGATCACCGACATCTTCGTCGCCATGCCCTTGATGATCATGTCGTTGGCGCTGCTCGCGATCGTCCCGGCGAGCTTCTCCCGGCCCATCCTGGTCACCCTCGTCATCGGGTTCATCGCCTGGGGAAACATCGCCAAGATCGTGCGAGCCCAGACGCTCACCCTGAAGGGGCTCGACTACGTCTCCGCCGCCCGGCTCAGTGGCTGGGGGACCTGGCGCATCGCCCGCAGGGAGCTGCTGCCCGGCCTCGCCGCGCCGGTCATCACGTACGCCGCGATCCTCATGCCGGTGAACATCTCGATCGAGGCCGCCCTCTCGTTCCTCGGCGTCGGCGTGAAACCGCCCACGCCGTCCTGGGGACAGATGCTGACCTCCGCCGACGTCTGGTACCAGGCGGCCCCGCAGTACCTGCTGCTGCCCGCCGGCGCCCTGTTCGTCACCGTCCTCGCCCTGACCGTCCTCGGCGACGGGGTCCGCACCGCCCTCGACCCGCGCGCGGCCTCGCGCCTGCGCGTCGGCACGGGCCGCAAGCGCGAGGCCAAGGCAGGCAAGGAGGAATCCGCATGAGCGGCTTCGGAGGCTTCATCCTGCGCCGCGCCGTCGGCGCCGTAGTGACACTGCTTGCCATCTCGGTGATCGTCTACGTCGTCTTCTACGCCACCCCCGGCAACGTCGCCCAGATCACCTGCGGCCCGCGCTGCTCCCCGGAGCAGGTGCACCAGGTAGCTCAGCAGCTGAAGCTCGACGACCCGCTGTACGTGCGCTACTGGCACTTCCTGGAGGGCCTGATCATCGGTCAGGACTACTCCACGGGCACCTCGGTGGAGCACTGCTCGGCCCCCTGCCTCGGGCTCTCCTACCAGACCGACCAGCAGGTCCTGGCCATCATCCTGACGAAGCTTCCGGTGAGTCTCTCGCTCGTACTCGGCGCGATGGTGCTGTGGCTGATCCTCGGCGTCGGCACCGGCGTGCTCTCCGCGTGGCGGCGCGGCCGGTTCACCGAGCGGGTGCTGACCGCGCTCACGCTTGCGGGCTGGGCCACCCCGGTGTTCGTCATCGGCCTGGTCCTGATGATTGTCGTCTGCGGTGAGCTGCAACTGCTGCCCTTCCCGCAGTACGTGAACTTCACCGACGACCCGGAGCAGTGGGCGTGGAACCTGCTCCTTCCCTGGCTCTCGCTCGCCCTCATCGAGGCCGCGGCGTTCGCCCGGCTGACCAGGGCATCCATGCTGGAGACGCTGGCCGAGGACCACATCCGCACGTTCCGGGCGTACGGCGTCGCCGAGCGGGCGATCGTGGGGCGGCACGCGCTCCGGGGCGCGTTCGCGCCCGTCATCGCGCTGAACGCCAACAACGTCGGCTCGGCGATCGGCGGTGCCGTCCTCACCGAGACGCTGTTCGGCCTTCCCGGCATCGGCCAGGAGCTCGTCCACGCGGTCAACGTGGTCGACCTGCCCGTCGTCGTCGGCATGGTCCTGGTCATCGGCTTCTTCGTGGTCCTCGCCAACGCCGTCGCCGACGTGCTGTACGCGGTGGCCGACCGACGGGTGGTACTGACGTGAGTCTCGTCCAAGTCACGGATCTGTCCGTCGAGTTCGGCGACCTCAAGGCCGTCGACGGCCTCTCCTTCGCCTTGGAGCAGGGCGCCGCCCTCGCCCTGGTCGGCGAGTCCGGCTCCGGCAAGTCCACGGTCGCCTCGGCCCTGCTGGGGCTGCACCGCGGCACGGGCGCGCGGGTCGGCGGCTCGATCGAGGTCGCCGGCGTCGACGTACAGGAGGCGCCCGACGGCGAACTGCTGCGGCTGCGGGGCTCAAAGGCCGCGATGGTCTTCCAGGACCCGCTGTCGTCACTCGACCCGTACTACGCGATCGGGGACCAGATCGCCGAGGTGTACCGCGTGCACACGCGCGTGTCGCGGCGAGCCGCACGCGCGCGTGCCGTGGAGGTCCTCGACCGGGTGGGAATTCCGGACGCACAGCGGCGGTCCCGGTCCCGTCCGCACGAGTTCAGCGGCGGTATGCGCCAGCGCGCGCTCATCGCCATGGCGCTCGCCTGCGAGCCCCGGCTGCTGATCGCCGACGAACCGACCACCGCGCTCGACGTGACCGTCCAGGCCCAGATCCTCGACCTGCTGCACACGCTGCGCGAGGAGACCGGCATGGGGCTGCTGCTCGTCACGCACGACGTGGGCGTCGCCGCCGAGAGCGTCGACGAGGTGCTCGTCATGCGGCACGGGCGCGTGGTGGAACACGGGCCGGTGGCAGACGTGCTGGGGGCGCCGGCCGAGGACTACACGCGCGCGCTGCTGGCGGCGGTCCCGCGGGTGGACGCCCGGCGGGCGACACCGGCGGTCCTTTCGGAGGTCGCGGCGGGAGACGCCGTTGCCGCCGCGGCGGGTGATGGCGGGGCCGCCTCGGCGGGCGCTGCGGAGGAGGGCGGCGAGGCTGTCACCCCGGGCGACGTGACGGAGGACGCCCACGGCGTCTCCTCGGGTGCTTCCGGGGACGTCGTCCTGGAGGCCAAGGGCCTGCGTCGCGAATTCGGCCGCGGCAAGCGGGCGTTCGCGGCCGTGGACGACGTGTCGCTGACCATCCACCGGGGCGAGACCCTCGGCATCGTCGGCGAGAGCGGCAGCGGCAAGACGACCCTGGGGCGCATGCTGGTCGGGCTGCTGGAGCCGACGGCGGGGGAGGTCCGTCACGACGGGCACGCGCGCGTGGGCGTGAATCCCGCAGTGCAGATGGTCTTCCAGGACCCCGTCTCCTCCCTCAACCCCCGCCGCAGCGTGGGCGAGTCGATCGCCGACCCGCTCCGCGCGCGTGGCGAGCGGGACGAGAAGCGCATCAGGGGGCGCGTGACGGAACTCCTGGAGCGCGTGGGGCTCGAAGGGGTGCACTACGACCGCTACCCGCACGAGTTCAGCGGCGGCCAGCGCCAGCGCGTGGGCATCGCGCGGGCGCTCGCGGCCGACCCCCGCGTCATCGTCTGCGACGAGCCCGTCTCCGCACTCGACGTGACGACCCAGGCCCAAGTGGTCGCCCTGCTCGGCGAGTTGCAGCGCGAACTCGGGCTGGCGCTCGTCTTCGTCGCGCACGACCTCGCCGTCGTGCGCCAGGTCAGCGACCGGGTCGCGGTGATGCGCCGCGGCCGGATCGTCGAGTCCGGGCCCGCCGACGAGGTGTACGACAACCCCCAGGACCCGTACACGAAGCAGCTCCTGGCCGCCGTACCGGCGCTCGACCCCCAGGTCGCCGCCGAACGCAGGGCGGCGCGGCGGGAGCTGGCCGCCGCCTGACGGAACGTAACTGCTTGATCTCTTAGCGCGATCGAACGCGACCTGCACGGGAAAGTTACGAGCGTTCACCCCTTTTGGTGGTGGGGCGGGCCCCCCACCCCCGCCCCCCCCCCCCCCCCCCCCAACGTCATACCCCCGCGAGCCCCCCGGGCACACCCGGCGCCCCCACCCCGCGATCGGGGGGGGCCCCCAGCGCCACCGACCCCCTAAAGA